>NZ_JBIBBY010000004.1:353446-598091 GCF_042900905.1 Streptomyces sp. NPDC012827
GGCCCTCCCCCCTTTTGGGGCACCCCTTACCCCCGGGGACAACCGCATGGTTTCAAACACCCGGCGGCCCCCGCATTTTGCGGGTGGGGCGGGGGGGGGGGCCCCCCCGCGGGGGGCGGGGGCGCCCCCCGCCGTTCGGGTGGAGGGACTGTGGAAGCGGTTCGGTGAGCAGATCGCCGTGAACGGGATCGATCTGGTCCTGCCGGCGGGGAAGTTCATCGGCCTGGTGGGCCCCAACGGGGCCGGCAAGACGACCACCCTGTCCATGATCACCGGTCTGCTGCGGCCGGACGCCGGGCGCGTGCTCGTCGCGGGCCACGACGTGTGGCGCGACCCCGAGTCGGTCGCGCGGGTGAAGGCGAGCATCGGCATCCTGCCCGAGGGGCTGCGTCTCTTCGAGCGCCTGTCGGGGCGTGAACTCCTGGCGTACAGCGGCCGGCTCCGGGGGATGCCGGGCGCCGAGGTCGACAAGCGGGCCACACAGCTGCTCGACGTCCTGGATCTGACCGGTTCGCAGAACAAGCTGGTCGTGGACTACTCGACCGGTATGCGGAAGAAGATCGGCCTGGCGGCCGCCCTCCTGCACAACCCGGAGGTGCTCTTCCTGGACGAGCCGTTCGAGGGCGTCGACCCGGTGTCGGCGCAGACCATCCGCGGGGTCCTGGAGCGGTACACCTCCTCCGGTGCCACCGTCGTCTTCTCCAGCCACGTCATGGAGCTGGTGGAGTCGCTGTGCGACTGGGTCGCCGTGATGGCCGCGGGCCGCATCCGCGCCCAGGGCCCGCTGGCCGAGGTGCGCGGTCACGCGCCGTCCCTCCAGGCCGCGTTCCTGGAGCTGGTCGGGGCGAACGAGCGCGCCGCGGCCGGTGACTCCCTGGACTGGCTGGGCAGCGGTACGGGCGCGACCGCGGCCGGACCGGACGGCGCGGCCGGCGGGAGCGCGCGGTGAGTGCCGTCGTCCCCTCCCCCGCGCCGGCGTCCTCCCTCACCTCCGTCTTCGTACGGCTCAAGCTGGCGCTGCTCCGGAACGGGCTGCGGCAGTCGAGCGGCCGGACCGCCGTGTACATCACGTCGATCGTGGTGACGCTGCTGATCGCGGTCGCGATGATGCTCTCGTTCCTGCTGCTGCGCGGCGGATCGGCGGCGGGCACGGTCTCCGTCCTCGTCATCGCGCTGCTCGCCCTCGGCTGGGTGGTCATGCCGCTGTTCGTGCCGGGCGGCGACGAGACGCTCGACCCGTCGCGGCTCGTCATGCTGCCGTTGCGGCCGCAGCCGCTGGTCCGGGCGCTGCTGGTGGCGTCCCTGGTGGGCATCGGCCCGTTCTTCGCGCTCTGTCTCGCGATCGGCGCCGCCCTGGCCCTCGCCGACGACGCGGCCGGGACCGTGGTGGCGGTGCTCGCGGTGCCGCTGACCGTCCTGGTGTGCGTGGCGCTGTCCCGTGCGGTCGCCGCCGCGAACGTACGGCTCCTCACCTCGCGCAAGGGCCGTGACCTGGCCCTGCTCAGCGGTCTGCTCATCGCCGTCGGCATGCAGGTGATCAACTTCGGGGCGCAGAGCCTGGGCAGGTCCGGCGACCTGTCGGTGCTCGACCCGGCGGCGTCCGTCGCCGGGTGGCTGCCGCCCGCCGCGGCGTTCGCCGCGATCGGGGACGCGGGCGACGGCGCGTACGCCGAGGCGGCCGGGCGGCTGCTGCTGACCGTCGCCGCGCTGGTGCTGCTGCTCGTGTGGTGGCGGCGGAGCCTGGTGCGGCTGATGGTCGAGCCGGACGGTTCCACCCTCGCCGCCGCCACGGTGACCAAGGACGCGACGGACGGGCGGGGGCGGCTCGCGCGGCTGCTGCCGGAGGGCCGTACGGGCGCCGTCATGGAGCGCAGTCTGCGCTACATCGGGCGCGACCCGAAGACGAAGGCCTCCTGGGTCACCGCGCTCGCGATCGGCGCGCTCGTGCCGGTGTTCAACGCCTACCAGGGCGCGGGCAGCATCTACTGGGCGTCGTTCGCCTCGGGCATGCTCGGCATGCAGATGTTCAACCAGTTCGGGCAGGACTCCTCGGCGTTCTGGATGGTCTCCCAGACCATCTCCTCACCGGCCGGCGCCTACGCCGAACTGCGGGACCGTGCCCTGGCCCTGCTGGTGATCACCGTGCCGTACACGGTGGTGGTGGCGGTCGGCACGGCGGCGATCCTCGGGGACTTCTCACAGCTGCCGGAGGGCCTCGGGGTGGCGTTCGCCCTGATCGGGGCGATGCTGGCGCTCGGCGCGGTGCTGTCGGTCCGCTTCCCGTACTCGATCCCGCAGGACTCCCACCGGAACGTCGCGGCGGGGCAGGGCGGGCTCGCCATGGGCGCGGTCTTCGGCGGCATGCTGGCCGGCCCGGTGCTCTGCGCCCCGCTCATCGGCCTGGTGATCTGGCTCCACGTCGCCGGCCTGCACGACCTGCTGTGGCTCGTCCTGCCGGCCGGTGTGCTGTACGGGGCGCTGCTGGCGTGGGCCGGGCTGAAGTCCGTCGCCCCGCGTATGGCGGCCCGCCTCCCGGAGATCCTCCAGGCGGTCAGCAAGGGCTGACGGGCCCGTACGGTACGCCCCGGGGCGGGCGCGGAGGATTCCGCGCCCGCCCCGGGGTTTCTGCACGAGCGTTCGTCAGGCGACGGGCTGGGTGCCGTCCGTCGGGACGAAGGAGAGGGCGGACTGGCGCGGCGCGAAGGGGGTCCGCCAGTCGCCGGTGCCCCGGTAGAGCCAGTTGTCGGTGTGCGGGGCGAGGGCGAGGAGGTCGGCGCGGCCGTCGTCGTCGGCGTCGCCCACGCCGACGAGGTGGCGGTACGCGTTCCAGCCGGCGCCGAGCCGGGCGCGCGGCGCGAAGGTGCCGTCGCCCTTGCCGAGGTAGAGCCAGAGGACGCCCGCCGTGTCGCGGGCGACGAGGTCGCCGGCGGGGGTGCCCGCGAGGTCGCCGGTGGCCGTGAGGTCGTTGTAGATCCCCCAGCCGGTACCGGCCTTCTTGCGGGCGGAGAAGGGGGCGGTGGCGTTGCCGGTGCCCGGGTAGAGCCAGAGGCCGCCGGACCGGTCGGTGGCGAGGAGGTCGTTCTTCCCGTCGCCGGTCAGGTCGGAGCCGCCGGTGATCCTGTCGTAGATGCCCCAGCCGGTGCCGACCTTGACGCGCCCGGCGAAGCCGCCGGTGCCGGTGCCCTGGTAGAGCCAGAGCGCGCCGGAGGTGTCACGGGCCAGCAGGTCGCCGACCGCGGAACCGCCCAGGTCGCCGGTGGCCTCGATCCGGTCGTAGACGTTCCAGCCGGAGCCGAGGGAGGCCTTGGGCTCGGCGGGCATCAACTCGCCGTACTCGGGGCTGTGGAGGGTGTCGGTGCGCCAGAGGCGGCCGGCGGCGTCCCGGGTGAGCAGGTCGGGGGTGCCGTTGTCGGTGAAGTCGTGCGGGGCGGGCTCGCGGACGACCGTGAAGGTGCCCCGCGCGTCGAGGTCCGGGCCGAGGCCGTTGGCGGGCTTCCCCGTGACCTGCCAGGTGTAGGCGCCGTTGTAGGCGGCCATGGCCCGGTCACCGAGGTGGCCGTTCCAGTCGTACGTCAGCCGCCCGGAGTTCATCGTGTGGACGTAGGTGTGCGCCGTTCTCCCGGTACGGACGTGGCGCAGCGTGACCGTCACCTGCTCCAGCTCCCGGGAGAAGTCCCAGGCGAAGCGGGCGCCGTCGGCCTGGTCGAGGTCCACGGTCCGGGGGGCGTGGTCGGCGGTGAGAACGGCCTCGGTGGGTTCGCCGGTCGTGGCGACCATGACGGCCCGCGGGGTCTCGTCGCCCGTGGCGGTGATCCTGTACAGGCCCTCGCCCCGGCCGAGGAGGCCGCCGCGCACGTAGAGGCTGCCGTCGGGGGCGGCCGCGGAGGAGAGCACGTGGTCGAGGAGCTCGACCGTGGTACCGGTGGCCAGGTGGCGGGCCGTGACGGGGTGCAGCGCGGTCTGCTGCGGGGCGCGGAACCCGCCGCCCTCTCCGTACACGATCCAGCCGCCGACCAGGCCGATCCGGAGGTCGCCGCTCCACACGTCGGGCAGCGGGATCTCCCGCACCTCGTCGGTGGCGCGGTCCAGGACGAACAGCCTGGGCTGCTGGGTGTTGTCCCCCTCGGCCCAGGCGACGTGGGTGGTGGAGACGGCACGGTCGGCGGTGGGGGCGGTCATCCCGTCCCGGATCGCGCCGACGGCGCCGGTGGCGAGGTCGAGGAGGCCCCACTTGGCCGCCGTGCCCTGGGCGAAGGTGACCAGGGCGTGGTCCGGGGTGCCGGGCGCGACCTTGACACGGGTCGCGTCGGCGGGCAGGCCGGTGACCGCCGTGTTCGGCTGCGCCTCGGTGTGCTTGCGGAGGACCGTGCCGGTCCCTCCGGTGACGGTGGTGAAGACGGCGTCACCGGCCGCTCCGGCGTACTTGGGGCCGTCGGGCGCCGAGGAGAGCGGGACGTCGAGCGCGCCGAAGGTGTGCAGGTTCCGCTGGGTGACCTGGTGGAGCCCGCTGTGGACGAGGTAGTCGGTGGTGCGCGTGGACGTCTGCTCGACGCGGCCGTCGTAGGCCTGCCCACCGCCGTCCGCGTACCGCTGCCAACGGTTGACGTTGTTCTGGTCGCGGGTCAGGAAACCGGTCACGCCGGCGGCGGTCAGCGTGGCGGACCCGGGGTAGCGGACGGACACCGGGTCGGTGGTCGTCGCGGTCACCGTGGTGGCGGGGGCGGCCTGCGCGGGGGTAGTGAGGGCACCCGCGCCGAGGGTGACGGCGAGGACGGTGGTGACGGCCGCGGCGAGTCGGCGTCGGGTGGAACGGGCCAGAGGCACGTGCGTTTCCTCCAGGAGTCAGCGGGCGCACCGTGCGCCGCACCGGATGAGACTCGCCGTGAGGCGAATGGTTGTACGAGGGAGGGGGTACGGCGCAGGCCCCCGCCCGGTGGGGGCGGGGGCCTGCGCCGTCACGGACGGACCGGAGGACGGCGGATCAGAAGGCGCCGTTCAGGTTCCACCAGTCGTCGGCGTCGACGGAGCCGGGCGCGATCGCGCCGGTGCCGGCGCCGGTGTACCGGACGAGGCAGCCGTCGGCGTAGCAGGTGTCGCTGTCGAAGTTCTCGTTGGTGACGGCGGTCAGGTCGTGCTTGCCGTCGCCGGTGAAGTCTCCGACGCCGAGGATGGTCTCCATGGCGTTCCAGCCGCCGGAGCCGATCATGACGCGCGGGCCGAAGGCGCTGGTGCGGCCCGGGTAGAAGAACAGCTTGCCGGTGGACGCCTCGCGGGCGACCAGGTCGGGCTTGCCGTCGCCGTTCATGTCACCGGCGCCGACCAGGGCGTTCATGCCGTTCCAGCCGCCGGTGCCGAGCAGGACGCGGGCGCCGAGGGTGCCGCTGGTGGTGCCGGGGTAGAGCCACAGCTTGCCGGTGGACTTCTCGACGGCGACGAGGTCGGCGCGGGTGTCGCCGTTGAGGTCGCCGAAGGCGACGAGCCGGCTCATGGCGTTCCAGCCGCCGGTGCCGATGAGCGTGCGGGCGCCGAGGGTGCCCGTGCCGGTGCCGGGGTACAGCCACAGCTTGCCGGTGGCGGTCTCGCGGGCGATGACGTCCTCGCGGCCGTCGCGGCTGTAGTCACCGTGCCGGATCAGGCTGTTGAAGACGTTCCAGCCGCCGGTGCCGACGAGCTTGCCCGAGCCGTCGCCGGGCAGGAACCACAGGCGGCCGGCGGTGTCGCGGACCACGATGTCGGAGACGCGGTCGGCGTTGAGGTCACCGAAGCCGGCGGCCTTGGGCGCGGTGGCCGCGTGCCAGGTCGGGTAGGCGGGGAGCACGCACTCGCGCTCGGTGGGGACGAACTTGACCGAGCTGATCGAGTCGCTGCCCGGGCCGCCCCACTCGCTGCCCGACGGGCTGGACTCGACGACCGTGACACCGCCCACGAGGCCGTGGTTCGGGTCGTCGTACAGGCAGGCGAACTTGTTGGTGCGGTTGACGACCGAGCGGAAGGTGTTGTCCCAGCTGCCCAGGGTCGGCGCGTTCGTGTTCGTCTTGTACATCGTGCCGGTGCCGTTGTCGGACTTCCAGGCACAGAAGTAACCCGACGGGCAGTCGCTGACCGCGGCCTGGGCCGGCGCCGCGCCCGCGCCGACCATGCCCAGCGACGTGAGCCCCAGCGCCGTGACCGTGGTGACGAGGCGCCGCAGCAGTGAAGTGCGCAAAGTCTCTCCTTCTTGAAAACGGCGCGGAGAAGACCTCGACGCGCCGCGGGAGCGGACCCTACCCGGCGGCGCGCGGACCGGTGACGGCGGGGTGGCCTCAGGCCGTCAGGACCCCGGTGAGGAAGGGCTCGACGGTCTCGGCCCAGGCCTCGGGGTGCTCGTAGTGGAGGAGGTGCCCGGCGTCCGGGATCTCCGCGTAGACCCCCCGGGGCAGGACCCGGACCATCTCCTGGGCCTCGGCGCGTCCCAGTTCACCGTCCAGGCCGCGTACGACGAGGGCCGGGCACCGGACCTGGGCGAGGGACTCCCAGTGGGCGTCGTGCACCCAGGTCTCGCGGGAGGTCAGCATCTGGGCCGGGTCGATGACCGGGCGCCAGCCGTCCGCGTGGACGGCCATCACCTCGGCGAAGAAGGCGCCGCGGGCGGGGTGGGGACGCTCGGCCCAGGGGTCCTCCTCGCCGAACCAGCGGCGGACGGCGTCGAGGGACGGGAAGGGAACCGGCCAGCCGCGGAACCAGTCCTGCCAGGCGCGCTGGGAGGCGGCACCGAGGGCGGAGGCCCGCATGTCGCAGATGACGAGGGCGCGGACCAGGTCGGGCCGTTCGGCCGCCAGCTGCCAGGCGGTGAGGGCGCCCATGGAGTGGCCGACGAGGGTGACCGGGCCGAGGCCGAGCTGCTCGACGGCGGCGGCCGCGTCCGCGACGTACGCCTCGCGGGTGAAGGGGCCCTCGGGGGGCTTGTCACTGGCTCCGTGGCCGCGCTGGTCGAGGGCGACGACGCGGTGCCCGCCGGCCAGGGCGCGGGCGGCCCGCGCCCAGTGGCCGGCGTGGCCCATGAGGCCGTGGAGGAGCAGGACCCCGGGACCGCCGGCGGAGGCGGTGCGCCGGGCGGTCCCCCGCCCCTGGGGGTCCGTGGGCTCCGGCCCGGCCTGCGCGGGCAGGGCGGTGCCGTGCGGTACGGCCTCCGGGGGCGCCGGGCGGCCGGTCCGCGCGGCGGCCCGGGGTGTGAAGTCCCAGGCCGCCAGGCGTACGCCGTCGGCCCCGGTGACGTCGAGTCGTCGCGCCATCCCTGGCACCCCCTCTTTCCCGTCCAACCACGCCAGACTATCGAACTCGTATTCGAAAATGCGCTCCTGCCGTCCAACACCCCTCGTTCGAGTGACACGGCTCAAGGATTGACGCCCGCTGCCGAGGGGAGATCTTCAGCGGGAGGCGGACCGCTCGGGGAAATCGGTCCGAAGGGAACGACCTTGAGAGCTCGGGGCTCCAGGTCGGAACAGGGGAGGACAGGCCCCGGCGCCCCACGGCGCCGGGGCCCCGTACCGTCCGGCGGCCCCTCACGCCCGGGGCGTCCGGCAGTCGGCGTACGGCCCTCGCCGGTCGCATGGCCCCACCCCTCCCCGCATCCCTGACGGTCTCGCGGCGCGCGGTTCGCTCCAGCGTGGCACGCCGAGGGCGAGCGCGGGGCCATTCCGGCGTAAAACGGGGCGCCCGGCGGGCCGTCACCCCCGCGAGCCGAGGCGATACCTCTTCGTGATCCGCCCCCCGTACAACCGGACCGCCTCCGTACATGTCCAGGGAACGTGATCTCCCCCCAGGTACTCATCAAGGACGGCGACACCGAGGAGAAGGAAGCCCGCAGGAACTGGCCGTACTGGACGGCGGGCGTCGCCCTCCTGCTCGCCTACGTCGGTTACACGGCCTGGGTCGGCGGCACCCACGGCATCGCCGACGCCTTCGTCACCGTGCTGTCCGTCCTCGGGGCGCTCGTCGGCCTGTGCTGCGTCATCGGGACCGTGGACAGCGCCCGCACGCGGGTGAACCTGGCCCGGCGGGGCATCACCGTCATCGCCACGCGGGGCACCTACCCCAACGGGAAACGGCACGGCTACTTCACGTACACCGACACCAGCGGCAACGAACACGTCCGTCACAGCGGCCGCTCGGCGGTCACCGCGCACCTCGTCCACGACCCGGAACAACCGGGCATCTGCGCCTTCCCCGAGCCGCCGGCGTGGACCGTGGTGAAGCACGTCGTCTACCTCGCCCTCGGCCTCGGCATCCTCGCGCTCGGCGTGCGGGGCATCGCCGCCCCCTACCTCTGACCGGGGGGCGCCGCCCCGGTCCGGGCGCGCGAAAGGGGTGCCACGGGGGCACCCCTCACGCGTCCGCCGGCCGTCGCCGGGGTCAGCGCTTGGCGACGAAGACGTGCGACGCGACGTCCGCCTCCAGCTCGGCGGCCTCGCCGCTGGAGCCGACCAGGACACCGCCCGGCGACTCGCGCACGGAGACGACCGACCCGGGCTGCACGCCCGCGCGGCGCAAGGTGTACATCAGCTGCGCGTCCGTCTGGATCGGCTCGCCGATGCGCCGGACGACCACCGTCTTGCCCTCGCCGCTCGCGTCCAGCTCCGCCAGCGAGACCATCGAGTCGTCCAGGAAGGACTCCGCCTCCGCCTTCTCGCCCAGCTCCTCCAGGCCCGGGATCGGGTTCCCGTAGGGCGATTCGGTCGGGTGGCGCAGCAACTCCAGGACCCGGCGCTCCACCGCCTCGCTCATCACGTGTTCCCAGCGGCAGGCCTCGGCGTGGACCTGCTCCCACTCCAGACCGATGACGTCGACGAGGAGACACTCCGCCAGCCGGTGCTTGCGCATGACCCGGGTGGCGAGGCGGCGGCCCTCGTCCGTCAGCTCCAGATGGCGGTCACTCGCCACGGCCACCAGGCCGTCGCGCTCCATCCGGGCCACGGTCTGGCTCACTGTCGGGCCGCTCTGGTCGAGCCGCTCGGCGATCCGGGCGCGCATCGGGACCACGCCTTCCTCCTCGAGCTCGAGGATGGTGCGGAGATACATCTCCGTTGTGTCGATCAGTCCGGACATACGTGCCCCTCGATGAGTCGTGCGCTGGCCCTCCACCAATTCTGACGCATCGCAACGGCAACCGGGTCTCACGGCGGTATCGCGGTATTGACAGAGCAAAGGTCCAGACCGCACCGTGAGCGGCGACCACGAGCAGAAGGAGTCGCCGCCATGGGCGAGAGCAAGCTGGCCGGACAGTTCTTCGACGCCGCGATCGGCCTGCTGCAGCGGGTCCGGGACGAGGACTCCGCCGAGATCGCCGAGGCCGGGGCCCTGATCGCCGAGGCCGTGGCCGCCGGCAACCGCCTCTTCGCCTTCGGCGCCGGTCACTCCTCCCTCGCCGCCCAGGACGTGGTGTACCGGGCCGGCGGCCTCGCCCTCGTGAACCTGCTGGCCGTGCCCGGGGTCGTCGGCGTCGACGTCATGCCCGCGACGCTCGGTTCCGCCCTGGAACGGGTGGACGGGCTCGCCGGCGCCGTCCTCGACTCGTCCCCCGCCGGGCCCGGGGACGTCCTGATCGTCGTCTCGCTCTCCGGGCGCAACGCCCTGCCGGTCGAGATGGCGATGAACGCCCGCGCGCTCGGACTCAAGGTCATCGGCGTCACCTCGGTCGCGTACGCCACGGAGACCCGGTCCCGCCACGTGTCGGGGACGTACCTGAAGGACCACTGCGACGTCGTCCTCGACTCGAAGATCGCCGTCGGTGACGCCGAGCTGACCCACGAGGGCGTCGAGGCGCCCTTCGCACCCGCGTCGACCGTCGTCACCAGCGCCCTCATGCAGGCGGTCATGGCGGCGGCGGCCGAGGAACTGGTCCGGCGGGGCATCGAGCCGCCGCTGCTGCGCTCGGGGAACGTCGACGGCGGCCACGAGTGGAACGGCCGCGTCATGACCGAGTACGCCGACCGGATCTTCTACCGGCGCTGAGCCGGTACGGAGCCGGACGGCACCGCCCGGCCCGCGCCCGCCGTCAGCCGTCAGCGGGCGACAGGTCGAGCACCGCCGCCAGCCGGGACGCGACCGTCTCGCCGTACGTCACGTCGTGGCGGTCGAAGGCCGCGCGCCCGGCCGACCGCAGGAAGGTGAGCACGCCGAGCGTCCGGCCCCGGGAGCGCAGCACCACGCACAGGGCGTGCGCCACACCGCCCGGCCACTGGTGCGCGTCCGCCCACACCTCCGCCGTACGGCCCGCGCTCGCCCGCACCGCGCCCGCCCGGTCCCACGCCTGGAGCGCCGGGTGGGCGGGGCCGTACCGCAGCGGGATGCCGCCGCCGGTGACCGGCGCGGACGGGCCGGGCACGGCGGGCGGGGTGGCCAGGGCGCGGGTGAGGCGCCGCTCGCCCGCCACCCGGTCCACCAGGGCGTGGTCCGCGAAACCGGGCAGGGCGAAGTCCAGCAGGAGCGCCGCCGCCTCGGCGGGGTCCTCGCACTCGGCCGCCGCCTGCCCCGCCCGGTGCGACTGGCTCCACCGGAACCGCATCCGGTCGGCCTCCCGGGCCGCCAGCCGCTCCTCCGTCACGTCCTGGAACAGCCAGGCCACGCCCAGCGGCACCGGCTCCTCCGAGAGCGGCGAGGCCAGCCGCAGGAAGGCGCTGTGCCAGCAGCGTCGGCGGTCCCCGCCGGGCCCGGTGACCGTCACCCACACGTCGGCGGGCGCGGGCGGGGTGCCCTCGGCGAGGACGTGCTGGAGGGCGCCCTCCAGTTCGTCGACGCCCTGCCGCACCACGTCACCGAGCGGGCGGCCGAGCAGGGCGGCGCGCGCCGTGCCGATGGCGCGGGCGGCGTGCCCGTTGACCACCGCCGGGCGCAGGTCGGCGTCGACGAGGACCAGACCCCAGGGGGCCTCGCCGAACAGGACCTCGCTCAGGGCGACGGACCGCTCCAGATCGACCTGGACGTGGACCTCGCTGAAGGCGCAGTACACCCCGGCGGGGGCGCCGTCCGCGCCGCGCACCCCGGCGGACTGGCTGCGCACCAGGACGCGCCCGCCGTCCTTGCGCAGCAGGGCGAGGTCGTGGACCTGCCGGCCCGGGGTGCTCATGGCGCGCATCAGCCGGGCCAGGATGTCCTCGGCGTCGGCGCTGCGCGCCGCCCAGCCGGCGAAGCCGCGCCGCCCGACGGCCTCCGTCGCGGGCCAGCCGAGGATGCGTTCGGCCTCGCGGTTCCAGTGGGTCACCGTCCCGCCGGCGTCGAAGGCGCAGAGCGCCGCGTCCATGCCGTCGAGCAGCGCGGCCAGCAGATCGGCGCCCGCTCCCGGCACGGGCGCGGTGTCGCTCGTGGACTCCGTGAAGGCACTCACGTCGGCACTCCCCCCGTATCCCCCCTGGTCATCCCTGGTGAGGCCATTCAACTGGAACGTGACCCAGGACACACCGGGTTCGCCGAAATCCTTGCGCGATCCGAGCGCGGTGCTCAGCCCGGGGAGACGAAGCCCGACTCGTACGCGGCGATGACCGCCTGCGTGCGGTCCCGGGCCCCCAGCTTCGCCAGGACGGCGCTCACATGGGACTTGACGGTCTCCGTGCCCACCACCAGGCGGGCGGCGATCTCCGCGTTCGTCAGGCCACGGGCCATGAGCCGCAGGACCTCCGCCTCGCGCTCGGTGAGCCGCGCCCGCTCCAGGGCGGTCCGGGCCGCCGTGCCGCCGCTCCCCCGGCCGTACGAGGCGGCCAACTGCCGTACCGCCGCCGGGAAGAGGAGGGAGTCGCCCTCGGCCACCAGCCGGACGGCGTGCACGATCTCGGCCGGGCGGGCCCGTTTGAGGAGGAACCCGTCGGCACCCGCGCGCAGCGCCCCGTACACGTACTCGTCGTTCTCGAAGGTCGTCACCACGACGATCTTCGGCGGGTCCTGGACCGTGCGGAGCACCGCCTCGGTCGCCTCGATGCCGTCCATCAGGGGCATGCGGACGTCCATGGCGACGACGTCGGGGCGCAGGCTGCGGACGAGGGGGATGACGGCGGCCCCGTCGGCCGCCTCGCCCACCACCTCGATGTCCGGCTGTGCGTCGAGGACGGCACGCAGGCCCGCCCGTACCAGCGGCTCGTCGTCGACGAGGAGGACGGTGATCGGCATCCGGTCAGCGTAGGCGGTGCCGGACGGCTCCGGCACGCGGAGGCGGTGGCGTACGGCCCGGTCAGCGGAGGGGGAGGTCGACGCGCAGGACCCAGGCGTCGCCGTCGCGGCCCGCGCGGGCCGAGCCGCCGAGGAGCGCGGCCCGTTCCCGGATCCCGCGCAGACCGCTGCCCGTGCCCGTCCCCGTCGGGGCCTGTGTTCCCAGGGAGTTGCGGACCTCGAGGCGGAGCCGGGCGTCCTCCACCGCGATGCGGACGTCCACGGGGACCCGGCCCGCGTGCCGCAGCACGTTCGTGAGGCCTTCCTGAAGCATCCGGTACGCCTCGCGGGAGACGGGGCCCGGCACGTGCTCCAGCGGGCCCGTCACCTCGGCGCCCACCCGGGCGCCCGAGGAGCGCGCGGAGTCGAGGAGGCGGTCCGCCTCGGCCAGGTCCGGCCGGGAACCGGGCGGGCCGCCCGTCTCGCGCAGCAGGAGCAGCACCCGCTCCAGGTCCTCCAGGGCCGCGCGGCCCGTCTCCTCGATCGCCTCCAGGGCCCGGTCGGTGAACCCCGGATCCGCGGCGGCCCGCGCGGCTCCGGCCTGCACCACCGCGAGGGTGAGGGCGTGCCCCAGGGAGTCGTGCAGCTCCCGGGCGATGCGGTTGCGTTCGAGGATCCGCTCGGTGCGCTCCTCCAGGGCCGCCAGGCGCTCCCTGACCGACGGGCCGAGGAGGCGGCGGGCGGCCCCGGCCATCAGTCCGCCGCCGGTGACGACCACGGCGACGAGGGCGAGGACGGGCAGCGGGGCGAGGACGGCGGCGGCCGGGCCGCCGGTGGGCGACGGCAGGGGCGCCCCCGCGATCGGGTCCTCCACGGCCGTCCCGGCCAGCGTCAGGGCGACCTGCGGCAGCCACACCGACAGGAACACGGTGACCAGGCCCGCCTCGGCCCGCAGGACCAGCCAGGCGGCCGTCCTCGCCCGGTCCGTCCACGAGGCGGAGGGGACGGCGGAGACGCCGGGGTCCCCGGCCGGGAACCCGGCGTTGCCGCCGTCCCCCTCTCCGGCCGGTACGCGCGTGCCGGCGGACCCGCCGTGAGGCGTCCGTACGCGCGCGTGGGCCCCGGGGAACAGCATCAGCCGCGCCTGGAGCCCCTCCGCGCGCCGGACCGACGGGACCAGGGCCACCACCGCGAGCAGCGGAACCGGCAGGAGCGCGACCAGCGCCCAGCCGGCCGGGCCGGGGTCGGCGAGGCCGGGATGGATCAGGCCGCAGCCGAGCGGGACGACCGCCCCCACCAGGAGGTGCAGCCAGCGGGTGTAGGTGACCGCGCGGAGCAGCGGCCGCAGGGGTCCGGGCATCCCTCCATCCTGGCAGCGCGGCCGCGTCGGGCGGCTCCCCCGCCCGGGGGAGGCGCTCTCCCCGCGCGGGGGATGGCCGGAGGCGGCCCGGCGGCGAGGCTGGGGCCATGACCAGCATCCACGTCAGGGACCTCACCAAGGAGTACGGCGGGAAGCGGGCCGTGGACCGGCTGACCTTCGCCGTCGAACCGGGCCGCGTCACCGGCTTCCTCGGCCCCAACGGGGCGGGGAAGTCCACGACGATGCGGCTCGTGCTCGGCCTCGACCGGCCGGCCTCCGGGACCGCCACGGTCGGCGGCCGCGCCTACACGGCGCTCGACGAGCCCCTCCGTACGGTCGGCGCCCTGCTCGACGCGCAGGCCGCCCACGCCTCCCGGACCGCGCGGGACCACCTGCGGGCCCTTGCCGTCAGCAACCGGATCCCGGCCCGGCGGGTGGACGAGGTGCTGGAGGAGACCGGGCTGGCGAGCGCCGCCCGGCGCCGCGTCCGCACCTTCTCGCTCGGCATGCGCCAGCGCCTCGGCATCGCCGCCGCGCTCCTCGGCGACCCCGCCGTCCTCCTGCTGGACGAGCCGTCCAACGGGCTCGACCCGGAGGGGATCGTCTGGATCCGCGAGCTGCTGCGCCGGCTCGCCGGGGAGGGGCGCACGCTCCTGGTCTCCAGCCATCTGATGAACGAGACGGCGACCTTCGCCGACCACCTCGTCGTCCTCGGCCGGGGCCGGCTCCTCGCCGACGTGCCGATGCGGGACTTCATCGACGCCCACAGCCACGCGCGCGTGCGGGTGCGCACCGGCGATCCCGTCCCGCTGCGGGCCGCGCTCGCGCGCCGGGGGTACGCCGTCGCCGATGGCGCCGACGGCGACGGCCGCTGGCTCGTGGAGGGCGCGACCGCCGAGCAGGTCGGGGCCGTCGCCGCCCGCGAGGGCATCCCCGTGTTCGAACTGGCCGACGAACGCGCCTCCCTGGAGCAGGCGTACCTCGCGCTCACGACGGACGCCGGTGCCGCCGAGTTCGCCGCCACCCCCCGTACGCCGCCGACGCAGGAGGTCTGACCGTGTCCCCCACCGCCGTGCTCCACTCCGAGTGGATCAAGATCAGATCGGTCCGGTCGAGCTTCGGGTCGCTCCTCGCCGTCTTCGCCGTCGCGCTGGTCTTCAACGTGCTCCTGTACGCCACCGTGGGCGGCCCGGAGCCGGACGGCGCGGGCGACCCGGTCGCCGACGCCCTCTTCCAGATCAATTTCGCGCAGATCGCCGCCATCGCCTTCGGCGCGACGGCCGTCTCGTCCGAGTACGTCCACGGGGCGGTGCGGAACTCGCTCGCCGCCGTGCCCCACCGGAGCCTCTTCTTCGCGGCGAAGACGGCGGTCGTGGCCGTGGCCGCCCTCGGCACGGGGCTCGTGACCGCGTTCGTCACCTTCTTCTCCGGGCAGGCCTTCGCGGGCGAGCACGCCATCGGGCTCGGCGAGCCGGGGGCGCTGCGGGCCTGCTTCGGCGCGGGCCTCTACCTCGCCCTGATCGCGCTGTTCGCGGCGGGCCTGACGTTCCTGCTGCGCAGCGCGGTGGCGGTGATGAGCCTGCTGATCCCGTTCCTGCTCATGGTCTCCTTCGTGATCGGGGACGTCTCGGCGGGTGTCGCCGACTACCTGCCGGACCGCGCCGGGCGGCAGATCCTCCACCAGGACCCGGTCGGGGGCCTCGGGCCCTGGGCGGGGCTCGGCGTGACGGCGCTGTGGGCGGCGGCGGCGCTCCTCGCCGGCTGGTGGGCGGTCACCCGGCGGGACGCCTGACGGGCGCCCGGCAGGCGCCTCGAATAAATCCCTTGAGCGGACGCGGGAGGGTTCTTAGGGTGGGGGTACACGCGAAAGGAGGTGATCCGAAAACATGGTTTCTTTTCGGACTCGTGAGGTGACTGCGGGCTGAGGCCTGCCGTCGCACTCTGTGCACCTCGGCAGGCCCTCTGCCGAACACCAACGCAGTCACCCGACCCGTGAGTCGCCGGTCAGTCCGGCCGGCTCCTGTCCGAACCTAGGCGGACGGGACCAAGGCTCACGGGTCGTCCGCGTTTCCCGGCGGTCCCCGGCCTCAGGGGCAGAGGCGTTCGACGTACCAGGAGCCGTCCTCGGCGCGTGCGAACCGCAGCCGGTCGTGCAGCCGGTTCTCGTGGCCCTGCCAGAACTCCACCGTGTCCGGGACGACCCGGAAGCCGCCCCATTCCGGGGGCACCGGGACCTCCTGGCCGTCGGGGTAGCGGGCGGCGAGGTCGGCGTACCGGGCGAGGAGTTCGGCGCGGGAGCCGATCACCCGGGACTGGTCGCTGGCCCACGCCCCGAGCTGGGAGCCGTGCGGCCGGGTCCGGAAGTAGGCGGCGGTCTCCTCGCGGCCGGTGCGGGCGGCGCGGCCGGTGACGATGACCTGGCGGGCCAGCGGATGCCAGGGGAACAGCAGCGCGACGTGCGGGTTGGCGGCCAGCTCGGTGCCCTTGCGGGAGCCGTAGTTGGTGAAGAAGACGAAGCCGGCCTCGTCGTAGTGCTTGAGCAGGACCGTACGGGAGGAGGGGCGGCCGTCCGGCGTCGCGGTGGAGACGACCATCGCGTTGGGCTCGTGGATCGCCGGGTCGGCGGCGGCCTCCTTGAACCAGCGCGCGAACTGGGCGATCGGGTCGGGCGCGAGATCGGCCGGATGGAGCTCCATCGTGCGGTACTGCTCGCGCATGTCGGCGGGGTCCGGGGCGTCGGTCACGGGATCATCCTGCCGCAGCGGCCGAGTCTGCCCGGCACCGCGTGCCGCTAACCCTCCCTCGCCGGTTCGGCGCAGTGTGCCGGATGTCACGCTTCCCCGCATCATCGGAACCGTACAGACTCTTCGGTCGGACGACTGTTGAATCCCGCCATCGACCGTGACCCGGTTGATCGATCATCGATAGAGGAGCCGCCTGATGTCCGACTTCGTACCCGGGCTCGAGGGAGTCGTCGCGTTCGAGACGGAGATCGCCGAACCCGACAAGGAGGGCGGCGCGCTCCGCTACCGCGGCGTCGACATCGAGGATCTCGTCGGCCACGTCTCCTTCGGCAACGTGTGGGGCCTCCTGGTCGACGGCGCCTTCAACCCCGGTCTGCCGCCCGCCGAGCCCTTCCCGATCCCCGTCCACTCCGGCGACATCCGCGTGGACGTGCAGTCCGCGCTCGCCATGCTCGCGCCGGTCTGGGGCCTCAAACCGCTCCTGGACATCTCCGCCGAGGAGGCGCGTGACGATCTCGCCCGCGCCGCCGTCATGGCCCTCTCGTACGTCGCCCAGTCGGCGCGCGGCCAGGGGCTGCCGATGGTGCCGCAGAGCGAGATCGACAAGGCGCAGTCGGTGGTCGAGCGGTTCATGATCCGCTGGCGCGGTGAGCCCGACCCGAAGCACGTGAAGGCCGTCGACGCGTACTGGACCTCGGCCGCCGAGCACGGCATGAACGCGTCCACCTTCACCGCCCGTGTCATCGCCTCCACCGGCGCGGACGTCGCGGCGGCGCTGTCCGGCGCCGTCGGCGCCATGTCCGGCCCGCTGCACGGCGGCGCGCCCTCGCGGGTCCTCGGCATGATCGAGGAGATCGAGCGCACCGGCGACGCGACGGCGTACGTGAAGCAGGCCCTCGACAAGGGCGAGCGCCTGATGGGCTTCGGCCACCGCGTCTACCGCGCCGAGGACCCGCGCGCCCGCGTCCTGCGCCGCACGGCCAAGGAGCTGGCGGCGCCGCGCTTCGAGGTGGCCGAGGCGCTGGAGAAGGCGGCGCTGGAGGAGCTGCACAACCGCCGCCCGGACCGGGTCCTGGCGACGAACGTAGAGTTCTGGGCGGCGATCGTCCTGGACTTCGCCGAGGTCCCGGCGCACATGTTCACGTCGATGTTCACGTGCGCCCGGACGGCCGGCTGGTCGGCGCACATCCTGGAGCAGAAGCGCACCGGCCGCCTGGTGCGTCCCTCGGCCCGCTACACGGGTCCCGGCCAGCGGGACCCGCGCGAGATCGAGGGTTACGCCGACATCGCCGGCTGACCCTCGGGGTGCAGGAGCAGCTCCGCGTGGTGGCGGGCCGCCACCAGCGGGTGGGCGCGGAGCTTGCCCTTCAGGGCGTTGTAGCCGTACTCGGCGAACAGCGGGTTCGCCGGGTCGGCCGTGACGCCGGGGGCCTGTGAGGCGTACGGGAAGTCGAGCGGGGCGATCCGGGCGTCGAGCCGCGGGTTGTAGAAGAACGGGACGGAGAAGCGTTCCGTCGCGCCGGGCGGGGAGACCACCCGGTGGTTGGTGGCGACGAGATAGCCGTCGGTGGCGACTTCGAGGAGTTCGCCGAGGTTGACGACGAAGGCTCCGGGCAGCGGCGGCACGTCGTGGAAGTCCCCGTCCTCCCGCTGGACCTGGAGGCCGCCGACCTGGTCCTGGAGCAGCAGGGTGAGGAATCCGTAGTCCTTGTGGGCGCCGACGCCCTGGTCGTCGCCCTCGCCGCTGCTGCCCGGGTAGCGCACCAGCTTGAGCTGCGGGTGGGCGTGGGGGCCGAAGATGTCGTCGTAGAAGTCCGCGGGCGCGCCGATGGAGGCGAGCAGCTCGTGCAGGAGACGGGCGGCGACCCCGCTGAGCCGGTCGATCCAGTGGAGCGCGGCGGTGCGGAGCCCGGGGAGGGCGGCGGGCCACTGGTTGGGGCCTTCGAGCCACCAGTAGGGGGCTTCCCAGGGGGCGGGGGTGTGCGCGGGGCGCTCGGCGCCGATGTCGAGCTGGTCGCGCCAGTCGCGGGCACCCTGGGTGCGCTCGTCGCCGATGCGGGTGTAGCCGCGGAAGTGCGGCGAGTTGATGTTGTCCAGGGCGAGCCGGTCGGCCTCGGGGAGGGCGAAGAAGGCGCGCATGGCGGTGGTGAGGGCCTGCGTCTCGGCCTCGGTCACGCCGTGTCCGACGAGCTGGAAGAAGCCGACGTCGTGGGCGGCCGAGTGGAGCTGGGCGTGCAGGAGCCGGCGGGCCTGGGGGCCCCGGCCGGCGGCGGAGAGGTCGACGATCGGGAGCTGTGAGGCGTACGAGCTGCGCGGGGCGGCGGGGGCCGCCGGGGCGCCGGCGCGCGAGGTGGCACGGGTGCCGGGGGTCGCCTGGGGAGGGGTGCCGAGGGTGCTGCTGTGGGTCATGGGTGCGTCCGCGGGGTGTACGGGTGCCCGGGGCGGCCGCCAGGGGTGGGGCGGGGGCCGCGGGTGCCGGTCGACAGGGCTCGGATGAGGGACCCGGCGGGGTGACGGAGGTGACGGCCCCGGCAGGTCAGGCGGAGCGGCGACAGCTCATGCTCGTGACGCGGACGAAGTCCACGTGGCGGCGGCGTACGAGCAGAGGCATGCGACCAGGGTACTGCGGGCGGGCCCCCGCGCCTGTGGCCCGGGTCACAGTGCGGCGAGGGGCGCGGACCTGTTCAAAGCGGCGGCGGTGCGCGAAGATCGCCGCCACGCATGACACGCCCATGCCAATCATCTCGTCGCCGCGTCCCCGCGCAGGAGGATGTCCATGTCCCGCCGCCGCTCGTTCCGTGGCCTGGTCGCCGCGACCGTCGCCACCACCGCCCTGCTCCCGCTCACGGGGGCGAGCGCCGCGCCCCTGCCCCAGGGCCGGGTCTTCATGGTGAACCCCGTCCAGTCCACCGGTGACCAGACCCTCGCCGACCACAAGGACGCGGCCACCGACGTGCCCGCCTCCGCCTACGCCCTGGCCACCCTGCGGAACCTCGACGCGAGCGGCACCCTGTCCGGGAAGTGGGTCACCGTCCGCTCGGAGACCGGCGCCCCCGCGAAGGTCGCCGACGCCGCCTCGTACGACCGCTCCCAGGACCAGTTCGAGCAGGTCATGGCGTACTTCTGGGTCAACGAGGGCCAGGAGTACCTCCAGGGCCTCGGCTTCGGCACCGAACTGCCCGGCGCCAACGACCGGGTGCAGCCGGTGCGGCTCAACCAGTGGGGCGCCGACAACTCGTACTTCACCGACAAGAAGGCGGAGATCCGCTTCGGCAAGGGCGGGGTGGACGACGCCGAGGACGCCGAGGTGATCCTGCACGAGTACGGGCACGCCGTGCACCACGCGCAGGTCCCCGGCTTCGGCACCTCCGTCGAGGCCGGTTCGATCGGCGAGGCCTTCGGTGACTACCTGGCCGTCGCGGTCGGCACCCACGCCGCCGCGAAGTACGGCTGGCCCGTGAAGGCCGAGCAGGCCTGCGTCGCCGACTGGGACGCGACCGGCTACAGCGAGGCCCCGCACTGCCTGCGCCGCCTGGACAGCGCGAAGACGTACGCGGACCGGGAGGGCGAGGTCCACGCGGACGGCGAGATCTGGTCGCGCGCCCTCTTCGACATCCGCCGGTCGCTCGGCGCCCGCACGGCCGACCGGATCATCATCAACGCGCAGTTCGGCTTCACCGCCGGCACCAGCTTCGCGGCGGCGGCGCGGACGACGGTCGCGACGGCGGAGCGGATGTACGGGGCGGGCGCGGCGCAGGCCGTACGGGACGCCTTCCGGGCCCGCGAGATCCCGGGTGTCTGACCGGCGACGCGAACGGGCCCCGTGGGGCACAGTGGTCGCGTGCTGACCACTGTCGCGGACCTCGAAGCCGCAGCCGAACGCATCAAGGACCACGTCGTACGGACCCCGACGCTGCCCGGCGTCGGGCTGTCCGCCCTCCTGGGCGCGGACGTCACCGTGAAACTCGAACTGCTTCAGCGCACGGGCTCGTTCAAGGCGCGCGGGGCCACCGCCAAGCTCCTCTCGCTCGACGAGGCCGAACGGGCCGCGGGGGTGGTCGCGGTGAGCGGCGGCAACCACGGCATCGCGCTCGCCGTGATGGCGGGCGCGCTGGACGTCCGCGCGACCGTCGTCATGCCGCGGTCCGCCCCGGCCCGCGCGGTGGACATCGCCAAGGCGGCCGGCGCCGACGTGGTCCTCGCCGACACCATGGGCCGGGCCTTCGCCCTCATGGACGAGTACCGGGCCTCCGGGCTCACCGCCGTCCACCCCTTCGACGACCCCGCCGTCGTCGCCGCCCAGGGCACGGTCGGCCTGGAACTCGCCGAGGACGCGGGCGAGCTCACCGACGTCCTCGTCAGCATCGGCGGCGGAGGCCTGATCGCCGGTGTCGCCGCCGCCCTGCGCGCGCTCCGCCCCGGCGTCCGCGTGTGGGGTGTGGAGACCGAGGGCGCCGCCGCCATGTCGGCGGCGCTGGCCGCGGGCGGCCCGGTGCCGGTCGAGCTGTCCTCGGTCGTCTCCACGCTGAGCGCCCCCAGCGTCTCGCCCCTCACCTACGAGCACGTCCGCGCCCTGGTCACGGACGTCGTCACGGTGACCGACGCCGAGGCCGTGCGGGGCACCCTCGACCTGGCCGAGCACGCCAAGGTGTGGGCCGAACCCGCCGCCGGATGCCTGCTGCCCGCCGCCCGCCGGGTGCTCACGCGCGTCGGCGAGGACGCCCGGCTGGGCCTGGTGATCTGCGGCGGCAACGTCACGACCGCGGACGTGGCCGACTGGGCCGAGCGCTTCGGGGTGCGCTGACCGGGAGACAGAACCTAGCCGTCCAGGGCCTCGCCGACCAGGCGGGCCCACTGGGACACCACCCGTTCGCGGCGGGGGGTGTCGTCGGTGAGGAGGGTGGCGAGGCCCAGGCCGCGGGCCATGTCGAGGAGGCCCTGGACGGTCTCCCGGACGCCGGGCCGGGACTCGTCGGCGCCGAGCAGTTCGACGGCGATGCGGTGGGACTCGCGGCCGACGCGGGCCTCCAGCTCGGCGACCCGGTCGCGGAGCTGGTCCTCGTGGGCGGCGGCCACCCACAGCTGGAGCGCGGCCCGGAAGAGGGGGCCGGTGTAGAGGGCGACGATGCCGGCGACGGCCTCCTCGCGGTCGCGGGCCGGCAGGGCGCGCAAGGCCTGGGAGCGTTCCTCGGCGACGTACTCGACGGCCGCGGTGAAGAGGTCCTCGCGGGTCGGGAAGTGGTGCTGGGCGGCGCCCCGGGAGACGCCGGCCCGTTCGGCGACGACGGCCACCGTGGAGCCCGCCCAGCCGTGCTCGGCCAGGCAGGACACGGCGGCCTCCAGGAGCCGCTGCCGGGTGGCGCGGCTCCGGTCCTGCTTGGGTGCGGTCACAGCCGCCATGCGGGGTCCCGTCGTTCGAGGAAGGCCGTCATCCCTTCGCGTGCTTCGGCGGAGGCGAACAGCGTCGCCGACCTCTGCACGAGGTCCTCCGCATCGCGTTCGAAGGTCTCCAGGACTCTAGCGGTGACCAGCCGCTTCGCCTCGCGCAGACCCTGCGGGGAGGCCGCGCGCAGGGCGTCGAGGATGCCGTCGAGAGCCTCCTCGCCGGCCGTGACGAGCCCCATGGTGACGGCTTCGGGGACACCGAAGCGTTCGCCGGTGAGGTAGTGGCGGGCGGCGGCGCGCGGCTCCAGGCGCGGCAGCAGGGTGAGGGAGACGACGGCGGGCGCGACCCCGAGCCGCACCTCGGTGAGGGCGAAGTCGGCCCCCTCGCCCGCCAGCACGATGTCGCAGGCGCCGAGGATGCCGACCCCGCCCGCGCGGGTGTGGGAGCCGGCGGTGACGTGGGCGACGACGGGTTTCGGCAGTTCGACGATCCGCCGGAGCAGGTCGACGAAGGCGTACGGGCTCGGCGGCGCCTTCAGGTCGGCGCCCGCGCTGAAGGTGGTGCCGGTGTGGGTGAGGACGACGGCCCGGACGGCCGGGTCCTTCGCGCAGGCCGCCAGGGCGTCGGCGAGTTCACCGACGAGGGGGGCGGAGAGGGCGTTGCGGGTGGCCGGGGAGTCGAGGGCGAGGGTGGCGATGCCCCGCTCCTCGGTGCTGCTGATCAAGGTCACGTGCGGTTCCTCAACTCTCGACGGAGGTGCGTTCCGGGCGCCGCCCCGCGGGAGGGCGGGCGGGGCGGGGGCTGAGCGCCGGGATCGCGGATACCGGTACGGCGTGGGCAGACCTTTTCCGTACCCCGGGAAACAAGCAGGCACGCCCGCATGGTTCCGGGGGCGGCCGGGAGGCCCGGGGGCCCTGGGCCCCCGGGGTCCGGTGCGTCAGCGCTCGCAGGCCACGCCGTCGCCGTCGCGGTCGAGGTGACGGGCGTAGCCGGGGTCGCCCACGCGGATCGGGGCGGCTCCGGCGGCGCGGACGGCCGAGCAGTTGGCGTAGTACACGCTCGACTCGTCGGCCGTCTCGGTCGGTTCGGCGGTCTCGGCCTGCCGGGTGGTCTGGCGCGGGGCCGGGGCGCGGGTGGTCGTGGGCACGGCCACGGCGGTCCGCGTCGGTGCGGGCGCCTCGGTCGTCGGGACGGCGGTGGGCTCGGGCGCCTCGGTCGTCGCCTCCGTCGTCGGTTCGGGCGCCGGCTCCGTCGACGGCGCGGCCGACGAGGACGCGGCCGCCGGAGTGGGGGTCGGGGTGGGGCTGGGGCTCGGGGGCTCCGTGGTGGCGGGTGCCGTGGCCGTCGAGACGGGCTTCGGGTCCTCCGTCTTCCGCTGCTCGGGGTCGTCCATGAGCAGGGCGAGGAGGAACCACAGGGCCGAGAGGACCGTGGCCACGATCTTGGTCCGGGTGCTCCAGCGGCTCAGCCACGCCAGGGCGATACCGGCCGGCGGGAAGATCACCAGCAGGACGACGACCAGAGCGGGGTGCTGCCACCAGCGGCGGGGCGGAGCCCAGGGCGGAGGAGGGGGGTACGGCGTGTTGTGCTGGTACACGTGGGTGCTCCCGGAGGGATCGGGCCGCTAGGGCGAAGTGGCGGGAGCGTACACAGGTCCTCCACAAGCGGGGGCCGGTTTACCGAAATCGGCGGGCGGGACGGCGGTCCAGGCCGCCTGCGCCGTCGCCGTTCAGTACGACTTGGGCAGGCCCAGGGAGTGGACGGAGACGTAGTTCAGGATCATCTCCCGGCTGACCGGCGCGATCCGTGCCACCCGGGCCGCCGTGATCAGCCGGGCGAGGCCGAACTCCTTGGTCAGGCCGTTTCCGCCGAGCGTGTGGACGGCCGTGTCGACCGCCTTCACGCACGCCTCCGCCGCCGCGTACTTCGCCATGTTGGCGGCCTCGCCCGCGCCCGTGTCGTCGCCCGCGTCGTACAGGCGCGCCGCCTTCCGCATCATCAGGCGGGCCAGTTCGAGTTCGATGTGGGCCTGGGCGAGCGGGTGGGCGATGGCCTGGTGGGAGCCGATGGGCGCCTTCCACACCTGCCGTTCCTTCGCGTACGCCACGGCCCGGCCGAGGGCGTACCGGCCCATGCCGATCGCGAACGCGGCCGTCATGATCCGCTCCGGGTTGAGCCCGGCGAACAGCTGGAGCAGGCCCGCGTCCTCGTCGCCGACGAGCGCGTCGGCCGGCAGGCGCACGTCGTCCAGGGTGAGTTCGAACTGCTTCTCGTGGGCGTCGAGCTCCATCTCGATGTGCCGGCGGCCGAAGCCGGGCGTGTCCCTGGGGACGATGAACAGGCAGGCCTTGAGGCTGCCGGTGCGGGCGTCGGCGGTGCGGCCGACGATCAGCGTCGCGTCCGCGATGTCCACGCCCGAGACGAAGACCTTCCGGCCGTTCAGGACCCAGCCGTCCTCGGTGCGGGTGGCGGTGGTGGTGATGCGGTGCGCGTTGGATCCGGCGTCGGGCTCGGTGATGCCGAAGGCCATGGTGCGGGTGCCGTCGGCCAGGCCCGGCAGCCACGCGCGTTTCTGCGCGTCCGTGCCGAAGCGGGCGATGACCGTGCCGCAGATGGCGGGCGAGACGACCATCATGAGCAGCGGGGCCCCGGCGGCGCCCGCCTCCTCCAGGACGATGGACAGTTCGCCGATGCCGCCGCCCCCGCCCCCGTACTCCTCGGGCAGGTTCACCCCGAGGTAGCCGAGCTTCCCGGCCTCCGCCCACAGGGTGGCCCGGTCGAAGCCGGGGCCGTGGCGGTGGCCGAGGGCGGAGACGGCGGCGCGGAGCGCGGTGTGCTCGGCGGGCTCGATGTCGGTGCTCATGCTGACGGGTCCTCCTGTGCTTCGGTCGGTACGGGGGACGGCGCGCCCGGCGACGCGGCGGCCGGGGTCCCGGCCGGTGCGGCGGGCTGTACGACGGCGAGCAGGGCACCGACCTCGACCTGGCGGCCGGGGGCGGCGTGGAGCGCGGTGAGCGTGCCGGAGGCGGGAGCGGTGACGCGGTGCTCCATCTTCATGGCCTCCAGCCACAGCAGCGGCTGGCCGGCGGTCACCGGGCCGCCGACGGCGAGGCCGTCCGCGACCCGGACGACGGTGCCGGGCATGGGGGCGAGCAGCGAACCGGCCGTGGTCCGCTCACGCGGGTCCTCGAAGCGGGGGCGGGCGGTGAGGCGGTGCGGCCCGGCGTGGACGGTGCCGCCGCCCCCGTTCCCGTCCTCGTACGCCGTGACGTCGAAGTGCCGGACGACGCCGGCGATCTCCAGGCTCACCCGGCCGGGTTCCGCCGCCACGACCCGGACGCCCTCGGGGGCGGAAACCTCGTAGCCGCCGTCGCGGGTCGGCCGGTAGCGGACCTCGTGGCCGCCGAGGACGCGCACCTCGTCCTGGGAGCGGACGTTGCGCCAGGCGCCGCCGAAGCGGCCCCGGCGGGCGGCGGCCCCGGCGAGGGCGGCGGCGACGGCCGCGTACTCCTCGCCGGGCTGGGTGGTGGTCAGGGTGTCCAGGTTCCGGTCGTAGAAGCCGGTGTCGAGCCGGGCGGGATCGGTGAACTCGGGGTGCCGCAGCGAGGCGACGAGCAGGTCCCGGTTGGTGACGGGCCCGTGGATCCGGGCCCGCTCCAGGGTGTGGGCCAGCTTGCGCAGCGCCTCCTCCCGGGTGGGGGCGTGGACGATCACCTTGGCGAGCAGGGGGTCGTAGTGGACGGTGACGGCGTCACCCGAGACGTATCCGGTGTCGACCCGGACCGAGGGCGCGCCGGTCCCGGCGTCCCGCGCGCCCGGCATCTCGAAGCGGTGCAGGACGCCGGTCTGCGGGGCCCAGTCCCGTGCCGGGTCCTCGGCGTAGAGCCGGGCCTCGACCGCGTGGCCGCGCGGCGCGGCGGGCGGCGCGGCGGGCAGCGCCCGGCCCTCGGCGACGGCGATCTGGAGGGCGACCAGGTCGACGCCGTGCACCGCCTCCGTGACCGGGTGCTCGACCTGGAGGCGGGTGTTCATCTCCAGGAAGTGCGCCCGGCCGCCGGCGACGAGGAACTCGACCGTGCCCGCCCCGAAGTAGCCGACGGCCTTCGCCGCCCGCACGGCCGTGTCGCGCATGTGCGCCTCCAGGGCGGCCGACAGGCCGGGCGCCGGGGCCTCCTCGATCACCTTCTGGTGCCGGCGCTGGAGGGAGCAGTCGCGGGTGCCGAACGTGAGCACGGTGCCGTGGGTGTCGGCCAGCAGCTGCACCTCGACGTGGCGGCCGTTCTCCACGTACGGCTCGACGAAGACCTCGCCGTCGCCGAAGGCACTCGCCGCCTCCGCCGAGGCCGCCGCCAACTCGGCTTCCAGCGCCGCCAGTTCGCGCACGATCCGCATGCCGCGCCCGCCGCCGCCCGCCGCGGCCTTCACCAGGACGGGCAGGTCGGCCTCGGTGACGTCCTTCAGGGGCGCGATGCCGAGGAGTTCCTTGGCGCGGGTCTTGGACGCCATGGCCTCGATGGCCTCGGGGGGCGGGCCGATCCATGCGAGTCCGGCGCCGAGCACGGCCCGCGCGAAGCCGGCGTTCTCCGACAGGAAGCCGTAGCCGGGGTGGACGGCGTCGGCGCCCGCCGCGAGCGCCGCCCGCACGATCAGGTCGCCGCGCAGGTACGTCTCCCCGGGCGTGGCCCCCGGCAGCCGTACCGCCGCGTCGGCCTGGCGGACGTGCAGCGCGCCCGCGTCCGGGTCGGAGTGGACGGCGACGGTGGCGATGCCCAGCGCGCGGCAGGTACGGAACACCCGGCACGCGATCTCGCCCCGGTTGGCGACGAGGACGGTCTTGATCACCAGAGGCCTCACATTCGGAAGACGCCGAAGCCGCCGCGCGCGCCCTCGACCGGTGCCGTGTGGATCGCGGAGAGGCACAGTCCGAGGACCGTGCGGGTGTCGCGGGGGTCGATGACCCCGTCGTCGTAGAGCCGGCCGGAGAGGAACAGGGGCAGGGACTCGGCCTCGATCTGGGCCTCGACGAGCGCCCGCAGCGCGGCGTCACCCTCCTCGTCGTACGGCTGCCCCTTCGCCTCGGCCGAGGCGCGCGCGACGATCGACAGGACGCCCGCGAGCTGCTGCGGGCCCATGACGGCGGACTTGGCGCTGGGCCAGGCGAAGAGGAACCGGGGGTCGTAGGCCCGGCCGCACATCCCGTAGTGGCCGGCCCCGTAGGAGGCGCCCATGAGGACGGAGAGGTGCGGGACCTTCGAGTTCGACACGGCGTTGATCATCATGGCGCCGTGCTTGATGATGCCGCCCTGCTCGTACTCCTTGCCGACCATGTAGCCGGTGGTGTTGTGGAGGAAGACGAGCGGGATGTCGCGCTGGTTGGCGAGCTGGATGAACTGCGCCGCCTTCTGCGACTCGGCCGAGAACAGCACCCCTTGGGCGTTGGCGAGGACCCCTACGGGATAGCCGTGCAGCCGTGCCCAGCCCGTCACCAGGCTGGTCCCGTACAGCGGCTTGAACTCGTCGAAGTCGGAGCCGTCGACGATCCGGGCGATGACCTCGCGCGGGTCGAAGGGCGTCCTCAGGTCGCCGGGCACGATCCCGAGGAGTTCCTCGGGGTCGTACTTCGGGGGCTGCGCGGGCCCGGGGTCGGGGTGGGCCTTGCGGTGGTGGAGGCGGGCGACGATCCGGCGGGCCTGGCGCAGCGCGTCGGCCTCGTCCAGGGCGTAGTGGTCGGCGAGGCCGGAGGTGCGGGCGTGCATCTCGGCGCCGCCCAGGGACTCGTCGTCGCTCTCCTCGCCGGTCGCCATCTTCACGAGCGGCGGGCCGCCGAGGAAGACCTTCGACCGCTCCTTGATCATCACGGTGTGGTCGGACATGCCGGGGACGTACGCGCCGCCGGCCGTCGAGTTGCCGAAGACGACCGCGACGGTCGGGATGCCGGCGGCGGACAGCCGGGTCAGGTCGCGGAAGAGGGCCCCGCCGGGGATGAAGATCTCCTTCTGGGACGGCAGGTCGGCGCCGCCGGACTCCACGAGCGAGAGGACGGGGAGCCGGTTGGCGTAGGCGATCTCGTTGGCGCGCAGCGCCTTCTTCAGCGTCCACGGGTTGGAGGCGCCGCCGCGCACGGTCGGGTCGTTGGCGGTGATCAGGCACTCGACGCCCTCGACGACCCCGATACCGGTGATCAGGGAGGCCCCTACGGTGTGGTCACTGCCCCAGCCGGCGAGCGGGGACAGTTCCAGGAAGGGGCTGTCGGGGTCGACCAGGAGCTCGACGCGCTCGCGGGCGAGGAGCTTGCCGCGCCGGCGGTGCCGGGCGGTGTACTTCTCGCCGCCGCCCGCGAGGGCCTTGGCGTGTTCGGCCTCCAGGGCGGCCAGCTTCTCCAGCATGGCGGCCCGGTGCGCCGCGTGGTCGGGTCCGCCGGTGTCGAGGGCGGAGGCGAGGACGGTCACAGGAGGACCTCCGGTACGTCGGTGTGGCGGGAGCGGAGCCATTCGCCGAGGGCCTTGGCCTGCGGGTCGAAACGGGCCTGGGAGGCGACGCCCTCGCCGAGGATTCCGGCGACGGTGAAGTTGAGGGCCCGCAGGTTCGGCAGGACGTGGCGGGTGACGGCCAGGCCGGCGGTCTCCGGGAGGAGGGTGCGGAAGAGGTCGGTGGTGAGGGTGTGGGCGAGCCAGCGCCACTCCTCGTCGGTGCGGACCCACACGCCGACGTTGGCGTCCCCGCCCTTGTCGCCGCTGCGGGCCCCGGCGATCCGCCCGAGCGGGACGCGCCGCACGGGCCCGGGCGGCAGGGGCGGGGGGAGCTCCGGGGCGGGGACGGGGGGCGCGGGGGCGGCCGGGGGCCGGGGCGGGGGGATTTCCAGGCGGGTGCCGTCCGGCAGCACGGCCGTGTGCGGGACGGAGGCGGCGGGTACGTGCACCGCCTCGCAGACCCCGTAGGGGGAACCCTTCCCGGGTGGGGCGGTGACGTGGAAGCCGGGGTAGCTGGCGAGGGCCAGTTCGATCGCGGCCCCTGTCAGGGCGCGCCCCGCCTTCTCGGGGTCGGGGTCCCTGACGACGAGCCGGAGCAGGGCGCTGGCCGTCTCCTCGGTGGGGGCGTCGGGCCGGTCGGTGCGGGCGAGTTCCCAGCGCACGCCGGCGGGCGGGGAGGGCGCGAGGGCGTCCTCGACCTGGGCCCGCACCAGGGCCGCCTTGGCCTCGATGTCGAGGCCGGTGAGGACGAACACGACCTCGTTGCGGTAGCCGCCGAGCCGGGTGCGGGCGACCTTGAGGGTGGGCGGCGGGGCCTCGCCGCGCACCCCGTCGATCCGTACCCGGTCGGGCCCGTCCGGCGTGAGCCGTACGGTGTCGAGCCGGGCGGTCACGTCGGGCCCCTCGTAGCGGGCGCCGGAGGTCTCGTACAGGAGCTGGGCGGTGACGGTGCCGAGGTCGACCAGGCCGCCGGTGCCGGGGTGCTTGGTGATGACGGAGGAGCCGTCGGCGTGCAGTTCGGCGAGGGGGAAGCCGGGGCGGCGGAAGGTGCGCGGGTCGTGCCCGGCGAAGAAGGCGTAGTTGCCGCCGGTGGCCTGGGCGCCGCACTCCAGGACGTGCCCGGCGACGACCGCCCCCGCCAGCCGGTCGTACTCCTGCGGCCCCCAGCCGAAGTGCCACTGGGCCGGCCCGGTGACGAGGGCGGCGTCGGTGACCCGGCCGGTGACGACGACGTCGGCGCCGGCGGTGAGGCAGGCGGCGATCCCGGCTCCGCCCAGGTAGGCGTTGGCGGTCAGGACGCCCGGTCCGGGCGGCAGCCGGTCGCCCTCGACGTGGGCGATCCGGGTGGGCAGGCCGAGCTTCGCGGCGAGGGCGCGCAGGGCGCCGGCGAGTCCGGCGGGGTTGAGGCCGCCCGCGTTGGTGACGACGCGGACACCGCGCTCGTGGGCGAGGCCGAGCCCCTCCTCCATCTGCCGCAGGAAGGTCTTCGCGTAGCCGGTGGAGGGGTCCTTGAGCTGGTCGCGGCCGAGGATGAGGAGGGTGAGTTCGGCGAGGTAATCACCGGTGAGGACGTCGAGTTCGCCGCCGGTCAGCATCTCGCGGACGGCGTCGAAGCGGTCGCCGTAGAAGCCGGAGGCGTTGCCGATCCGCAGGGTCACGCCGCGGCTCCCTTCGGGGCGCGCCCCTGTCCCGCCGGTCCGGCGAAGGCCTGGGCGATGCCGAGCCAGTGTTCGGCGTCGGGGCCGTGCGCGACGAGCGCGGTGTCGGCCCGGTGGACGCGCTGGGTGACGAGGAGGCAGAAGTCGAGCGCCGGTCCGGTGACGCGCTGGGCGGCGTCCTCGGGGCCGTACGTCCACAGGGTGCCGTCGGGCGCGGTGAGTTCGAGGCGGAACGGTTCGGCGGGGGCCTGCTCGCCCCGGACGAGGTAGGCATGGTCGCGGGCCCGGTGGCCGATCCACGCCACGTGCCGGAGCCGGGCGGTCGGCGTGCGGACGACCCCGAGGGCGTCCGCCACGTCCTGCCCGTGCGCCCAGGTCTCCATCAGACGGGCGGTGGCCATGGCGGGGGCGCTCATGGGCGGCCCGTACCAGGGGAACCGCGCGCCGGGCGGCACGGACCGCAGGGCGTCCTGGAGGCGTTCCCGGCCGGTGCGCCAGCGGGCGAGCAGGTCGGCGGGGGGCAGGCGTGCCCCCTCCTCCGCGCCCTCGTCCACGAAGCGGTCGGGTGTGGCGAGGGCCTTCTCGGTCTCCGCGGCGAAGGCCTCGGCGTCGGTGGCGGCGAGGAGCGCGGCCCGGTCGGTCCAGGCGAGGTGGGCGATCTGGTGGGCGATCGTCCAGCCGGGCGCGGGGGTGGGGGCCGACCACCCCTGCGCGCTCAACTTGCCGACGAGGGCGTCGAGTTCTTCGCTCTCCTCGCGCAGATCGGCGAGGACGGCGGCGGGGTCGGACACGGTGCGCTCCCCTCGGGAGACTCGCGGGCTCGGGACACGACGGCGTGCCCTGGAGCATGGCAGCCAACCCGAAAACAAGCAAGCATGCTTGCTTGAATTGATCTCCCACAGCACCTCGGTCGTCAACTTCGGTTGACAAGCGGGAGGCGTCAACCTAAGTTGACAGCATGAGCGATGCAACCGATCTCGCCGCCCGCGCGGGCGACCGCGATCCCCGGGTCGGCCTGCGCGCCGTCTCCGCGCTGCGGCGCCTCCTCGAACAGCTGGAGGCCGTCCAGGTCCGCAGCGCACGCGCCCAGGGCTGGTCGTGGCAGGAGATCGCCGCCGAACTCGGCGTCAGCCGCCAGGCCGTCCACAAGAAGCACGGGAGGCATTGATGTTCGAACGTTTCTCGCCGGGAGCGCGGGCCGTCGTCACGGGAGCCGTGACCCGCGCCGAACGCCTCGGCGCCCCCACCGTCACCGAGGAGCACCTGCTCCTCGCCCTTCTCGACCAGGAGGACACCCGGGCCGCCACCGCCCTGCGCGCCCTGGGCCTGACCGGCCCGCGCCGCGCTTCCCTGGAGGCCGCCCTGACCGAGGCGCGCCGGCGGGGCGGCCTGTCGAAGGCCGACACCGACGCGCTCGCCGGTCTCGGCATCGACGTCACGGAGATCGTCGCCCGCGTCGAGGAGACCCACGGCACCGGCGCCCTCACCCACGACCGCCCGCCCACGTCCCGCCGCTCCGGGCGCCGCCCCTTCACCCGCGAGGCCAAGAAGGTGCTCGAAGGCTCCCTGCGGGTCTGCCTCGGCCGCCGCGAGAAGACCATCGGCGACGAACACCTGCTGCTCGCCCTCACCGCCCGACCCGGCGTCGTCTCCGAGGCCCTCGCGGACCACGGCGTCACCTACACGGCGGTGGAAGGGGCGCTGGTGTAGAGGTCCCCGGTCACGCCGGGGCCACGCGGCGCGGGCGGGCGACCAGTTCGCCGCCGCAGTTGGGGCAGACACCGCTCATGGCCTCGGCGCACGGCACGCAGAAGGTGCACTCGTACGAGCAGATGGCGGCGGACCCGTCCGGGCCGAGGCCCGCCGTCCCGCAGCGTTCGCACCGGTCTCGCATCTCCAGGGCCATGCCCGGCTCCCCTCCTCGGCGGGACGGCGGCGGTTGCCGCGCGTCGGTGGTACGGCTCCATCGTCCGCGCCGGGGGCGGGGCGCCGAAACAGCCCGGCGGCCAAGGTCCGACAGGATCGGGTCAGCGCCCGGACGGACGGTGCCGGACCAGGCAGAACGGGTGGCCGGCGAGATCCGCGTACACCCGCCACACCCGGTCGCCGCCGCCGTCGTCCAGCAGCCGCGCCCCGAGCGCGAGGACCCGCTCCTGCGCCGCGTCGAGGTCCGGGACCTGGAGATCGAGGTGGAACTGCTGCGGGCGCTCGGGGTCCGGCCAGGTCGGCGGCCGGTGGTCGGCGGCCCGCTGGAAGCACAGCACCTGTCCGCTCGGCACGTGCAGCGTGGTCCAGCTGTCGTCGGGCTCCCAGCGCTCGTCGGGCCTGTCCACCTCCCCGCCGAGCACCGCGCGGTAGAACTCCGCGAGTTCCCTCGGGTCGGGACAGTCGAGGACGACGCACTGCAGTTCGGCGATCATGCGCGGCAGTTTAAGAGCCGGCGAGCGGACGGCCGGGGACCGACGGGCGGGCGGGTCGCCGGTGCGGCCGGCCCGCACGGGCCGGCCGGTCACCGCTCCGGTCCGGGCGCCGCTCAGGCGCCCCGGCGGTCCGCCGCCTTCCGGCGGGAGCGGGCCGGCCCCACCTGCGTGCGGACCGCGCCCATGCTCGCCGCGATGACGAGGGCGATGGCCAGGGCGTCGGTGACGGCCAGGGCCTGGCTGAGGACGAGGAAGCCGGCGGTGGCCGCGATGGCCGGTTCCAGGCTCATCAGGATGGCGAAGGTGGGCGCGGGCAGCCGCCGCAGGGCCAGCATCTCCAGCGTGTACGGCAGGACGGAGGACATCAGCGCGACGGCGAGGCCGAGACCGATCGTGGACGGTACGAGGAGCTTGTCGCCCGCCTCCGCGATGCCGAACGGCACGGTGAGCACCGCACCGAACGCCATCGCCAGCGCGAGTCCGTCGGCCTGCGGGAAACGGCGGCCGGTCCGGGCGCTGAAGACGATGTACGCGGCCCACATCGCGCCCGCCGCGAGGGCGAAGCCCGTACCCGCCGGGTCGAGCCGGTCGAAGCCGCCGCCGCTGAGGAGGACGACACCGGCGAGGGCGAGCCCGGCCCACAGGAGGTTGAGCAGCCGCCGCGAGGCGATGACGGAGAGGGCGAGCGGGCCGAGCACCTCCAGGGTGACGGCGGCGCCCAGCGGGATCCGGTCGACGGACTGGTAGAAGAGGATGTTCATGCCCGCCATGGCGGTGCCGAAGGCGACGACGGTGCCCCAGTCGGCGCGGCCGTAGCCGCGCACCTTCGGCCGGCACACGATCAGCAGCACGGCGGCGGCCAGGACGAGCCGCAGCGTCACGACACCGAGCGCACCGGCCCGGGGCATCAGCAGCACGGCGACCGCCGACCCGAACTGGACGGAGAGGCCGCCGGCGACGACGAGCGCGACGGGCCCGAACCGGTGGCCCGCGCTCCCGCCCGCCGGGTCCGGGACGGCCGCCACCTCCGGGGTGGTGACCGGCGCGGCCGGGATGACGTCCTTGACCGGGCTGTCCACGGGGGCGACTCCTCACACGTTCAGTTCAGCAGGCTGGACTCCCAGTACATCACACTGGACCACGCTCGTACTGTCGTCGGCATTCCGCTTTCACGCTACGAGCCCTCCGCGCGGCACGGGAAATGCCGATTGCGCTGGGGTTATGCTCCGGACGCATGAGCATCGAGCTGCGTCATCTGCGCTGTTTTCTCGCCATCGCGGAGGAGTCGAGCCTGACGCGGGCGGCGGCACGACTCCACCTCACCCAGCCGGCCGTCTCCCGCACGCTCGCCGCGCTCGAACAGCACCTCGGCGCACGGCTGGTGGACCGCTCCACCCACCACCTGGCCCTCACGGCCGAAGGGCACGCCTTCCGCGACCGGGCGGCCGCCGCCCTCGCCGCCTTCGAAGCGGCCGTCGACCCGGCCCGTCTCCGCCACCGGCCCCTGCGCCTCGGACACGCCTGGTCGGCGTTCGGCCGGTACACCACGCCCCTGCTCCGCCGCTGGCAGCGCGAGCACCCGGAAACCCCGCTGGAGCTGCTCCGCGTGGACGACCGCACGGCCGGTCTCGCCCGGGGCGAGGTCGACGCCGCCCTCCTGCGCGGCACGGTCGAGGCCCCCGGCCTCGTCACCACCGAACTGACCACCGAACCCCGCGTGGCCGCGCTCCCCGCCGACGGGCCCCTCGCCGCCCGGCCCTCCCTGGCCCTCGCGGATCTCGCCGGCGAGACGGTGGTCCTCAACACCGTCTCCGGAACCACCACACCGGCCCTCTGGCCGCCCGCGGCCCGCCCGACGAGCACCCTCACCGTCGCCAACACCGACGACTGGCTCACCGCCATCGCCGCCGGCCGGGGCGTCGGCGTCACCTCCGCCTCCACGGCCGCGCTCCACCCGTACCCGGGCGTCACCTACCGCCCGCTCACCGACGCCCCACCGCTCCCGGTCCTCCTGGCCTGGCGCGACGCCTTCCCGCATCCGGCGACGGCCGCGCTGGTCGCCATGGCCCGCGACATCATCCGCGCCGAACCGTCAGAGCTTTAGCCGAGCCGCCCCTGCGCGGCGGCGACGACGAACGCCGCGAAGGCGGCGGGCGTGGCACGGAAGTGGGGCCCGGCGGGGTCCTTGGAGTCCCGCACGGCGACGTGGGCGGAAAGATCGGCGACCTCGACGCACTCGCCGCCGTTGGACCCGCTGTACGAGGACTTCCGCCAGGCGACGGACCCGAGGGGGGCGCACTCGACGCAGTCGCCACCATTGGGGCCGCTGTACGAGGACTTACGCCACTGCACCGGGTCCATACCGTTCCTCCATGACGCGCGCGATCAGCGTGGCGGAATCCTCTGGCGAGAGCGCCATCGCCTGAAGGCGAGCGTAACCGACGGAACGTTCCCTGATCACCTGGGAATTCGCGGTCATGTGACCCGAGTCGTAGGTCTCGCAGTAGAAGAGGTCGGGGTCGTCCTCGAAACGCAGGAGGTTGAAGGAGCCGAGTAGGCCAGGGTGTTCTCCCACCGTGTTCGGCAGCACCTGGATGTGCACCCACGGGTTGTCGGCAAAGCTCAGCAGGTGCGCCAACTGTTCGCGCATCACCTCCGGTCCGCCGATCTCCCGGTGCAGGACGGCCTCGTCCAGGACGACCCAGAGGACGGGCGGGTGGTCGCGGTCGAGTATCCGCTGCCGCTCCATGCGGGCCGCCACCCTCTCGTCCAGTGTGTCGGTGCCCTCGACGCTCAGCACGGCACGGGCGTACGCCTCCGTCTGCAGCAGGCCGTAGACGAGCTGGCACTGGTACGTGGAGATGTACGCGGCCTTCGCTTCCATCTCCGCGTACGGCTGGAACCAGTTCGGAAGCTGGCTCCGCAGCACGAGGCCGATCAGGCGCGAGAACACGCCCCCCGTCATCAGGGCGGCGTCGATGCGCTCGGAGAAGTCCCGGGTGGGGACCTTCTTCGCGGTCTCGATCTGGCCGATGAGGGAGCCCGTGCAGTACACGATCTCGCCCAACTGGGCTTGTCGGAGGCCTGCGGCTTCGCGGAGGCGGCGGAGTTCGGATCCGTAGTAGCTCAGCGGTGAGGCGCTCGGATCCAGATCGCGGACGTTGACCACGAGGAATTCACCCCCATTGTCGGCTGTGGCGGAGCGTAACGGGCCCGGCGGGGCGCGGGGCCCGAAAGAGCGAACCTCCCTTCGATCGGGGGAACGTGGGTCACGAGGCGCACGCGGCAGCGGGCGGCGCACAACGGCGTGCCCTGCTTCGCGGGCTTGCGGTGCGGCCGCCCCCGGAACCCCGCGCCCCAGCCCCCTACCCGTCCTCCAGCCCCTCCCGGAGGCCCTCCGCCAGGAGTTCCGCGAGGTGGCGGCCCCGGTGGTCGGTCAGGTCGCCGATCTGGGTGCGGCAGGAGAAGCCGTCCGCGAGGACGGCCGCGTCCTCGGGGGCCGCCCTGAGGGCAGGGAGCAGCTGGTCCTCGGCGCAGGCGACGGAGACCTCGTAGTGGCCGGGGGTGACGCCGAAGTCGCCCGCCAGGCCGCAGCAGCCGCCCGCGAGGTCGCCGGTGAGCCCGGCGCGGGCACGCAGCCGCCGGTCCGCGGCGTCGCCGAGGACGGCGTGCTGGTGGCAGTGGGTCTGCCCGGTGACGGGGCGGTCGAGGCGCGGCGGTTCCCAGTCGGGCGCGAGGGTCTCCAGGGCCTCCGCGAAGGTGCGTACGGACGCGGCCAGACGCCCGGCCCGGGGGTCGTCCGGCAGCAGGGCCGGCAGGTCGGTGCGGAGGGTGGCCGCGCAGGAGGGTTCGAGGACCACGACCGGTCCCCGGATGTTCTCGGTGACGTCGAGGGCGCGGCGCATGACCCTCCGCGCGGCGCGCAGCTGGCCGGTGGACACGTACGTGAGCCCGCAGCAGACCCGGCCCGGCGGCAGCGTGCTGCCGAGCCCCGCCGCCTCCAGGACCCGGACGGCGGCGCGCCCGACCTGGGGGGCCAGGTGCTCGGTGAAGGTGTCGGGCCAGAGGGTCAGCGCGGGCGGGCGGGTCGAGCCGCGCTCCCCGTACCAGGAGGTGAAGGAACGCTCCGCCACCCTCGGCAGGGACCGTTCGGGCGTGATCCCGGCGAGGCGGGTCGCGAACGGCAGACGCAGGGCCGCGTTCAGGCCGCGTCCGAAGACGCCGAGCCAGTGCGGCAGCCGGCCCACCGTCCAGTGGGCGCGCGGCCTGCGCAGGGCGGACAGGCCCGCGTAGTGCCGGTCGAGGAACTCCGCCTTGTACGCGGCCATGTCGACGCCGACCGGGCAGTCGCTGCGGCAGCCCTTGCAGGACAGGCAGAGGTCGAGCGCCTCACGGACCTCCTCGGAGCGCCAGCCGTCGGTGATCACCTCGCCGAGCGCCATCTCGTGCAGCAGGCGCGCCCGGCCCCGGGTGGAGTGCTTCTCCTCCCCGGTGACGCGGTACGAGGGGCACATCACGCCCGTGCCCGGCGCCGGTGCCGGGACCGGAGCTCCGGCCGCCGGGGCGGGGGCCGCTCCGCCGGTGCGGCATTTCGCGACGCCGACGCAGCGGGCCGCCTCCCGCCCCGGTCCGGCGAGCGGCAGGCCGGTGAAGCGCAGGCCCGAGTCCAGGGGTTCGGGGCGGACGAGCATGCCGGGGTTGAGGCCGCCGTCCGGGTCCCACAGGTCCTTCACGGCGCCGAAGAGGCCGACGAGTTCCGGTCCGTACATCTTCGGGAGCAGTTCCGCCCGGGCCTTCCCGTCGCCGTGTTCGCCGGAGAGCGAGCCGCCGTGGGCGACGACGAGGTCGGCGACGGCCTCGGAGAAGCGGCGGAACTCGCGTACGCCCTTCGCCGTCCACAGGTCGAAGTCGATGCGGACGTGGACGCAGCCCTCGCCGAAGTGCCCGTAGGGGACGCCCCGGAGGCCGTGTTCGGCCAGCAGGGCACGGAACTCCCGCAGATAGGCGCCGAGGCGGGCGGGCGGCACCGCGCAGTCCTCCCAGCCCGGCCACGCCTCTGCCCGGCCCGCTCCCCCGGCTCGGGCGTCGCCGTCCGGACCCGGGCCGGCTCCGCCTCCGGGGCCCCGGGTGGCGGTCCCGGCCGCGTCCTCGCGGACGCGCCACAGCGCACGCTGCGCGGCCGGGTCGCGGACCACGGCCGTGTCGACCGCGTCCGCCGCCCGGACCAGTGCGCGGGCCGCCGCCTCCCCGTCGGTCTCGCAGAACAGCCACGCCCCGCCCTTCGGCAGGCCCCGCCCGCCGCCCGGCACCAGGTCGGCGGCCATGCCCTCGACCGTCAGGGGCCCGTACGGGAGGAGCCCGGCCGCCGCGTCGGCCGCCGCGCTCTCGTCCGCGTACCCGAGGACGACGAGCACGGGCTCGGCGGGCAGCGGAACGAGCCGTACGGTCGCCTCCGTCACCACCCCGAGCGTGCCCTCGCTGCCGATGAAGGAGCGGGCCACGTCGTGGCCGCGTTCGGGCAGCAGGGCGTCGAGGGCGTACCCGGAGATGCGGCGGGGCAGCCCGTCCGGGTAGCCGGTGCGCAGCAGGGCCAGGTGCCGGCCGGCGAGGTCGAGCAGGCCGGGCGGGGCTCCCGCCCCGTCCCGCCCGAGCGTCAGCTCCGCGCCCCGGTAGGTCATCACTTCGAGGGAGCGCACGTTGTCGGCGGTGGTCCCGTGGGCGACGGAGTGCGCCCCGCAGGCGTTGTTGCCGATCATGCCGCCGAGGGTGCAGCGGCTGTGCGTGGACGGGTCGGGCCCGAAGGTCAGCCCGTGGGGGCGGGCTGCCTCCCGCAGCCGGTCGAGGACGAGGCCGGGCTGGACGACGGCGGTGCGCGCGTCCGGGTCGAGGGAGAGGAGCCGTCCCATGTGTCGTGTGAGGTCGAGCACCACGCCGGTGCCGGTGGCCTGGCCGCCGATGGAGGTGCCGCCGCCGCGCGCGACGACGGGCACGCCGTGCTCCCGGCAGACGGCGAGGGCGGCGGCGACGTCGGCGGCGTCGCGCGGGGCGACCGTACCGGCGGGCACGCGGCGGTAGTTGGAGGCGTCCATGGTCGTCAGGGCCCGCGCGCCGGCGGAGAAGTCGACGTCTCCGGCGACGGCGGAGCGCAGGGCGGCGGCGAGTGCGTCGTGTCTTCCCACAGGACCAGGATGTCCCAGACTTCGTCTCATCCGGCGGACATCCGGCCGCCCCACCCCTTCCGACCCGATACCCTCCGGCTCGTGGCTGAGATCCAGATTCCCGCTGACATCAAGCCCGCCGACGGCCGTTTCGGCGCGGGCCCCTCCAAGGTGCGTACGGAGGCGCTGGACGCCCTGGCCGCCACCGGCACCTCCCTCCTCGGCACGTCCCACCGCCAGGCTCCCGTGAAGAACCTGGTCGGCGAAGTGCGTGCCGGCATCCGTGACCTCTTCTCGCTGCCCGAGGGCTACGAAGTGATCCTGGGCAACGGCGGTTCGACCGCCTTCTGGGACATCGCGACCCACGGTCTGATCGAGAACAAGTCGCAGCACCTCACCTTCGGCGAGTTCTCCTCGAAGTTCGCGAAGGCCGCGAAGCTGGCCCCGTGGCTGGCCGAGCCGACCGTGATCTCCTCCGACCCGGGCACGCACCCCGAGCCGGTGGCCGAGGCGGGCGTCGACGTGTACGCCTTCACGCACAACGAGACCTCCACCGGTGTCGCCGCCCCGCTGAAGCGGGTCGCGGGCGCCGACGAGGGCGCGCTCGTCCTGGTCGACGCGACCTCGGGCGCGGGCGGCCTGCCGGTCGACATCGCCGAGACGGACGTCTACTACTTCGCCCCGCAGAAGTCGTTCGCGGCGGACGGCGGCCTGTGGCTGGCGGCGTTCTCGCCGGCGGCCCTGGAGCGGGCGCAGCGGATCCACGCGTCCGGCCGGCACGTCCCGGAGTTCTTCTCGCTGCCGACGGCGATCGACAACTCGCTGAAGAACCAGACGTACAACACGCCGGCGCTGGCGACCCTCTTCCTGCTGAACGAGCAGCTGAAGTGGATCAACGGCCAGGGCGGTCTCGACTGGGCCGTGGCCCGGACGAAGGAGTCCTCGCAGGCGCTGTACGGCTGGGCGGAGGAGTCGAAGTACGCGGCTCCGTTCGTGACGGACCCGGCGAAGCGCTCTCAGGTCATCGGCACGATCGACTTCGCGGACGAGATCGACGCGGCGGCGGTCGCGAAGGTGCTGCGCGCGAACGGGATCGTCGACACCGAGCCGTACCGCAAGCTGGGCCGCAACCAGCTGCGGATCGCGATGTTCCCGGCGGTCGACCCGGCGGACGTGCGGGCGCTGACGGCCTGCGTCGACCACGTGATCGAGAAGCTGTAGGCGGGTCCCCGCGGCGGCGCGGGTTTCCTTTCCGGCGGGGCCCGGTGCGGGACGCGTGAGGCGTCCGGCACCGGGCCCCGTCGCGTGACGCCGTACGGCTCCGGGGTTCAGCCGGCGGCCGACTGCGCCTTCACGTGGTCGATCACCGCGGTGAACTCGGCGGTCGGGGAGAACTCCACGACATCGGTGTCCTGGAGCGCCTCGGGGGCGTGTCCGGGTCCCCAGTAGTAGGCCTGCCCGGCCTCGTAGAACTCCTCGCCCGAGGCGGTCCGCATCCTGATCTTCCCCTTGAGGACGTAGCCCCAGTGGGGGCACTGGCAGAGGTCGTCCTCCAGGCCCTTGAGCGCCGGTCCCATGTCGGTGCCCTCGGGCAGGTGGATGAAGGCGACGGACAGGCCGCCCCCGGCCTCGCGCGTGCGGAAGTCGACGCCACCGCCTTCGATGGCGACGGGTGTGTCCTCGCGCCTGAATGCCGTCATGATTCCTCCACACCTCGTGGGGACCGTTCCCCGCCCGGCTTCGGGACTCCGGCGGTCTCCTTCCAGTCTCGCCCCGGGGGCGGTCACTCGCCGCCCCGGCCGCCGCCGCGCCGCAGGAGGCGCTTGGCGCCGAGGACGAGCGCGGTGGCACCGGCGAGGACCAGGAAGCCGAAGGTGGCGTTCCCCTGCTCACCGCCGGGACCACCGGCGGCCGGCGGGGTCGGGGAGGCGGCGCCCGGCCGGTCGGGGGTGCCGCGCTGCTCCTGCGAGGGGTGGTCGGCGCGGGTGCGGTCCACCCGGATCACCCGGCTGTCGCGGCCCTCGGAGCCGAACATGAACGCCGAGCCGTCGAGCGTGTACGTCACCGACTCGGCCTGCCCCTGGAAGGGGGCGCCGACGGAGGCGCCGTCGCCCTCGGGGCGGCCGTTGCGCCACGGGTACTCGCGGGCGCTGAAGTAGCCGCGCAGGACGAGGTGTTCGCCGTCGGGCGAGAAGGCGCCGTCGGTGACCCAGGGGACCTCGGCGACGCGGCGGAAGACGTTGGGGCCGGAGGTGGAGAGCCGTTCGGGGCCGGCGTAGAGGCCGCCGCCGTCCTCGTTCTTGCTGGCGATGTAGACGCGGCCGGTGTCGGGGTGGACCATCAGGGCCTCGGCGTTGCGGGGTCCGTCGGCGTACCGGATGGTGTACTGGCGGGCGGCGACCGTGCGGTCGCCGAGGGTCTTCGGCTCGGGGAAGCGGTAGATCCAGACGTGGTCCCAGGAGCCGTCGAGGTTGTCGCCGATGTCCCCGACGTAGATGTCCCCGTCGGGGCCCACGGCGATGGCCTCCATGTCGCGGGGGGTGCCGACCCCGGACAGGGTCAGGGTCGCGACGGTCTTTCCCGTACGGGAGTCGATGCCGTAAATCAGGGGCGCGTCCTGGTCGTTGTGCGTCCAGTAGACACCGGGGTGCGCGCGGCTGGCGGCGAGGCCGCTGGACTCGGTGATCCGGGTGTCCCCGATCGTGAAGTCCCGGTCGGGCTCCTGCCCTTGGGCAAGGGCGGGCCCGGCGGGGAGCAGGGCCAGGGCCGCGGCCACGCCGAGGGCACGGAGAGCAGATCGCATGCCCTCAAGCCTGCCACGGTGCGGGCAATCCCGGTTGACCAGGCAGAAGACGGCTGTCATGGTCGCGCCCATGTCCTTCTTCCCCGCGCCCGACGGCACCGTACTCGCCTTCCACACCTCCGGCACCGGAGCCCCGCTGGTCTGTCTGCCGGGCGGTCCGCTCCAGGATTCCGCCTACCTCGGCGACCTCGGCGGACTCGACGCCCGCCGCCGCCTGGTCCGGCTCGATCCGCGCGGCACCGGCGACTCGGCGGTGCCGGACGATCCGGCCTCGTACCGTTGCGACCGGCTCGTGGAGGACGTGGAGGCGCTGCGCGTCCGTCTCGGGCTCGACACGGTCGACCTCCTCGGGCACTCGGCGGGCGCGAACCTGGCCGCGCTGTACACGGCGCGGTACCCGGAGCGGGTCGGCCGGCTGGTCCTCGTCACCCCGGGCACGGCGGCCGTCGGGATCGACACCCCCGGGGAGGCGCGGCTGGCGGCGGCACGGCTGCGGAGCGCGGAGCCGTGGTTCGGCCCGGCGTACGCGGCCCTGGAGGAGCTGACGGCGGGGCGCGGCTCGGCCGGCACGTTCGAGGCGGTCGCGCCCTTCTTCCACGGGACCTGGGACGTGTCCGCCCGGGAGCGGCACGCCGCGTCGGCGCGGCGGCGGAACGCGGAGGGCGCGGCGGTGCACGGGAGCGAGGGCGCTTTCGAACCGGCGGTGACGCGGGCGGCGTTGGCGGCCTTCGCGCGGCCGGTCCTCGTGGTCGCCGGGGAGGGTGACGTGAACACCCCGGTGCCGACGGCCACCGCGTACGCGGAGCTCTTTCCGCGGGCCGAACTGGCGGTCCTGCCCGGGGCGGGCCACTACCCGTGGCACGACGACGCGGAGTGGTTCGCGCGCCGGGTGGCGTCCTTCCTGGACGCCTGAGGCACCGGCGAGCCGGGGGTGCCCGTGGCCCGGATCACGTCGAGCGGGCCGAGGGCGTCCGCGATGATATGACCATGCGTTTTCTGTTCGTCGGCGACAGCATGACCATCGGACGCGCCGGCGACTGGACCTGGCGCTACCGGATGTGGCAGCACCTGGAGGCCACGCTGCCCGGCGCGTACGAGATCGTCGGTCCGCGCACCGCGCTGTACGACCCGGCGGCCGACGCGCCCGTCTCCGAGGCGTACGCCGACCCCGACTTCCCCGCCCCGGCCCGCCGGCACCTGGCCGGCTGGGGGGAGGGCTGGCTGCACATGGCCCCGGTGATCGGGGACACGGTCGCGGCGACCGGGGCACAGGTGCTGCTGGTCTCCCTGGGCCTGATCGACCTGGGCTTCTACACCAACAGCGACCAGACGGAGGAGAACGTCCGGGCGTTCGTGACGGCGGCCCGCGCCGCCGACCCGCGCGTGCGGGCGGTCTTCCTGCCGGTCATCCCCAACGTCCGCGCCACCTACGACGCCCCGTTCGCCGCCGAGTGCGCCCGCTTCAACGACCTGCTCGCCCGGGCGCTCGCGGACCTGGACTCGCCCGGCTCGCCCCTGCTCCTGGCGGCGGTGCCGGAGTCGTACGACCTGGACGCCGACACCTACGACGGCACCCATCCGGGCCCGACGGGGGAACACAAACTGGCCGCCGCCTTCGCCGGCGCGATGCACCGCGCCTGGTCGCTCGGCGGCCCCTACCGCCCACTCGCCCCGGCGCACGCGTAGGCGGACACTCGCCGCGGCGGTGCCGACGACGCGCGGGCTTCAGTACCCGCGGCCCCACCAGAACAGCGCCACCACCACCGCCGACGCGCAACCGGCCCCCGCCAGGAACCCGGCGGCCTTCGGGTACTGCCGCGGGTCCGAGAACGCCGCGAGGAGCAGGAGAGGGACCGACGGGAGGAAGACGAGCATCCCGACCCAGGAGCCGAACACCGACCACGGCAGCAGCACCGCCGAGACGGCCCCGGCGACCCACCGGAAGGCATGGGGCCGGGAGTGGAGGAACAGCGGTACGGCGGTCAGCACAGCGGTCGCGAACACGAAGGGGAGCACGAAGAACGGGTCCCCCGAGGCGAGGACCGGCACGAGCGGGACGGCCACGGCGCACGCGGCCAGGCCGATCTGCCACGGATGAACGATTTCCCGCACGGTGACCCGCATGACCGCCCCCACGACTCGACGTCTTGAACGCGTTCAACTTACCCCGGCCGGGGGCGGACCCGAACGCCGGCCTCGCCGCGAACCCGTGGCCGGTGAGCCCCGGCCCCCGGCGCGGGCGGGCACCGGCCACCGGCCCCGCGCCCGCCCGCCCGGACGGGACACTCGCCTACCAGGCGAAGGCCTCCGGGGCCGGGCCCGGGCCCGGGAAGATCTCGTCCAGGCCCGCCAGGACCTCGTCGGGGAGCTCCAGTTCGAGGGCGCGCAGGGCGCCCGTCAGCTGCTCGGGCGTGCGGGGGCCGATGATCGGGCCCGTGACGCCCGGACGGCTCAGGAGCCACGCGAGCGCCGTCTCGCCCGGCGCCAGACCGTGCTTGTCGAGCAGGTCCTCGTACGCCTGGACGCGGGCCCGCACGGCCGGGTCCGTGAGCGCGTCGGCGGTCCGGCCGCCCGCCCGGCGACCGCCCTGCGCCTCCTTGCCGAGGACGCCGCCGAGCAGCCCGCCGGCCAGCGGCGACCAGGGGATGACGCCGAGGCCGTACTCCCGCGCCGCCGGAATGACCTCCATCTCGGCGCGCCGCTCGTACAGGTTGTAGTGGCACTGCTCGCTGACCAGGCCGACCATGCCGCGCCGGGCGGCGGCCTCGTTGGCCTGGGCGATCTTGAAGCCGGGGAAGTTGGAGGAACCGGCGTAGAGGATCTTGCCCTGCTGGATCAGGACGTCGATCGCCTGCCAGATCTCGTCGAAGGGGGTCGCGCGGTCGACGTGGTGGAACTGGTAGACGTCGATGTACTCGGTGCCGAGGCGCTTCAGGCTCGCGTCGACGGCCCGGCGGATGTTGACCGCCGAGAGCTTGTCGTGGTTGGGCCAGGCGGCGCCGTCGGCGCCCATGTTGCCGTACATCTTGGTGGCGAGGACGGTCCTGTCCCGGCGCCCGCCGCCCTGGGCGAACCAGGAGCCGATGATCTCCTCCGTGCGCCCCTTGCCCGCCGTCTGGCCGTAGACGTTCGCGGTGTCCATGAAGTTGAGGCCGGCGTCGAGCGCCGCGTCCATGATCGCGTGGCTGGTGGGTTCGTCCGTCTGAGGTCCGAAGTTCATCGTGCCGAGGACGAGGCGGCTGACCTTGAGTCCGGTGCGTCCGAGCTGCGTGTACTCCATGAGGGGCAAGCCAACTGCCTGGAGTGCGCTCGAAGCAAGGGGTTACTGACCGACCACCGAGGTCACCGCGATGATCGCGAACATCAGCACCAGCACACCGGCCATGATCCGGTTTCGAGTCTTCGGGTCCACCCGACGAGGTTAACCCGCCGCGTTCCCCGGCCCGCTCCCGGCCCGGCCCCCCGCCCCGTCCTCCCCTCCGCGCCCGAGGGGCCAGCCTTCGACCGTCTCGTACCGGGGCCCCTCCCCCGGCACCCCGCTCACCGGCAGGTTCGACCGGACGAGCGCCAGCTCCGCCACCTGCCAGCGGCGGCCTTCGAAACGGGCCAGCTCGTCCAGGAAGGGCCTCAGGTCCACGTCCCCGGCGCGCTGCCGGGCCACCGTCAGGTGCGCCTGGTACCGGCGGTGCTCGTCCATCGCCACCCCGGCCCGGCGGGCGGCCGCGTCGGCCCGCTCGGCCAGCAGCCGCAGCTCGTCCAGGCCACCGGCCGCGCCGGTCCACAGCGCGCGCCGCCCGAAGTGGCCACCGCCGTGGAGGCGCAGTGGGAAGGCCGGGGTCCGGTGCGCCGCGCGGGCGAGACGGTCGCACAGGTCGGGGAGGAGGCCGTCGTCGACCTCACCCATGAAGGCGAGGGTGAGGTGCCAGCCCGGCCGCGAGGTCCAGCGCAGCCCGTCGGCCCCGGGGAGCCGGCGCAGCCGGTCGACGGTCTCCGCGAGTTCGGCCAGCTGCGGGGCGGGCGGGAGCACGGCGGCGAAAAGCCTCATGGGCCGAGTGTGGCACCGCCGGCCCGGCACGGGGCGGACGGCGGCGGTACGGGGACGGGAGCCGTACGGGGAAGGGACCGGGTCCGGGTGGCGGCCGCGCACCCGGGTCCGTACTCCTTCGCCGTACGTCCCGCCCCGTCAGGCCGCCGTCGCCAGGCGCTCACGGCGTACGGGCACGAAGCGGACGCTCGGGTGGCCGTGGTGCCAGCCGACCGCGACCCTGAGGCCGCCGACCCGGGCGAGGACCAGCCCGATGACGACCGCCGCCGCGAGGGAGACCAGGCCGCCGGTGGCGAAGCCCGCGCGGGCGCCGTACGTGTCGGTGACCCAGCCCAGCAGCGGCGCGCCGATGGGGGTGCCGCCCGCAAAGACCATCATGTACAGGCTCATCACCCGGCCGCGCATGGCCGGGTCGGTGGCCATCTGGACGGCGGAGTTCGCGGTGATGTTGACGGTCAGGCCGATCATGCCGATCGGCACCAGCAGCAGCGCGAACAGCCAGAAGGCGGGCGCGAGCGCCGCCGCGATCTCCAGGACGCCGAAGACGCCCGCCGCGACCACCAGCATCCGCAGCCGGGTCGAGCCCCGCCGGGCCGCCGCGAGGGCGCCCACGAGGGAACCGGCCGCCATGAGGGTGTTGAGGAAGCCGTACGTCCCTGCGCCGACGTGGAAGACGTCGTCCGCGAAGGCCGTGAGCCAGATCGGGAAGTTGAACCCGAACGTGCCGATGAAGCCCACGAGGACGATCGGCCAGATCAGGTCCGGCCGCCCGGCGACGTACCGCAGGCCCTCCCTCAGCTGGCCCTTGCCGCGCGGGGCGCGCTCCACCTTGTGGAGTTCGCTCGTCCGCATCATCATCAGGCCGGCGAGCGGGGCGAGGAAGGACAGGCCGTTGAGCAGGAACGCCCAGCCGCTGCCGACGCCCGCGATGAGCACACCGGCGACGGCGGGACCGATGAGCCGGGCCGACTGGAAGTTCGCCGAGTTCAGCGAGACCGCGTTGCGGAGCCGGTCGGGGCCGACCATCTCGGACACGAAGGACTGCCGGGCCGGGTTGTCGACGACGGTCACCATGCCCAGGAGGAAGGCGATCAGATAGACGTGCCAGACCTGGACGTGACCGGAGAGGGTCAGGGCGGCGAGCGCGAGCCCGCACAGGCCGAGGGCGGCCTGGCTGACCAGCAGCAGGCGGCGCTTCGGGTAGCGGTCGGCGACGACCCCGCCGTACAGGCCGAAGAGGAGCATCGGCAGGAACTGCAGGGCCGTGGTGATGCCGACGGCGGCGGCCGAGCCGGTGAGGCTCAGGACCAGCCAGTCCTGGGTGATCCGGGCCATCCACGTACCGGTGTTGGAGACGATCGCTCCGGTGAAGAACAGCCGGTAGTTCCGGATCTCGAGCGAGGAGAAGGTTCCCTTGCCCGGGCGGGGGGTGTTGGTATCGGGTTTGTGGACGGGTGCGGAGTCTGCTCCGGGTCCCGTACTCAAAGTGCGTCGCCTCCTCGGGCTCTCGGTCTACAGGTGCGCGAGCTTCTCCAGGACCGGGGCGGCGGCACGCAGCCGGGCCCACTCGTCCTCGTCCAGACCCTCGGCGAGGGCGGCCAGCCAGGCGTTCCGCTTGCGGCGGGACTCGTCGAGCATGGTCTCGGCCCGCTCGGTCGGGCTGACCACCTTCTGCCGGCGGTCGTCGGGATGCGGCTCCAGCCGGACCAGTCCCTTGGCTTCGAGCAGCGCCACGATGCGGGTCATCGAGGGCGGCTGTACGTGCTCCTTGCGGGCCAGCTCACCGGGGGTGGCCGAACCGCAGAGCGACAGGGTGCCGAGCACCGACATCTCGGTCGGGCTGAGCGACTCGTCGACGCGCTGGTGCTTGAGGCGTCGGCTCAGGCGCATGACGGAGGAGCGGAGCGCGTTCACGGCCGCGGCGTCGTCGGGCGAACCGTGGGACAGATCTGGCATAGTCGTTAGCTTAACTCATTACTCTCGCTAAATACCAACGGTCACACCCCGACGTAGCGCGCATCACACGGGTACCCCCGTGGCGCCTGGGGCGGGCGTGAAACCACGCGGGCGCGCTTCACGCTTCCGGCGCCATGTATCACCCGAACGAGTGAGTCGGATCCGGAAAGTGACGCGAGGGGGCCCGGCCTGCCCCGACCCTGAACGGCATGGGATCGACAGTGCTCAGCCTGCGCATCGACGGTGAGCTGCTCGACCGGCTCCGGAGTCACGCCGCCAAAAGAGGAACGAGCGTCCAGGACTACGTCGTCCGGACGCTCGTTCGCGAGGATTTCGACGAGCGGTTCAAGACCGCCGTCGACGAGACGGAGAAGTTCTACGGGGCCGGGGCGGCGCCCGAGGGCGCGTCCCCGGGCCACCGGATCACGTGAGGCCGAGCGCCGGCATCGCGTAGTAGAAGACGAAGACCGCCGACACGATGTACATCGCCACCGGGACCTCGCGGCCCCGGCCCGCGGCGAGCCGCAGCACGCTGAAGGTGATGAAGCCGATGCCGATGCCGTTCGTGATCGAGTACGTGAACGGCATCATCAGCATCGCCAGGAACGCCGGCACCGCGATGGTGTAGTCGCTCCAGTCGATGTCCTTGACCGACCCGGCCAGGATCAGGAAGCCGACCGCGAGGAGCGCGGGGGTGGCCGCCTGGGAGGGGACCATGGTCGCCAGCGGCGTGAGGAACAGCGCCACCGAGAAGAGGCCGCCGGTCACCACCGAGGCGAGACCGGTACGGGCCCCCTCGCCGACGCCCGCCGTGGACTCCACGAAGCAGGTGGTGGCCGAGGAGGAGGTCGCGCCGCCGGAGGCGACGGCCAGGCCGTCCACGAGCAGCACCTTGTTGATGCCGGGGAAGTTGCCGTTCCTGTCCATCAGCTCGGCCTCGTCGCCGACGCCGAGGATGGTGCCCATCGCGTCGAAGAAGCAGGACAGCAGCACGGTGAAGACGAAGAGGCAGCCCGTGAGGACGCCGACCTTGCCGAAGCCGCCGAAGAGGCTGACCTCGCCGACCAGGCCGAAGTCGGGCGTGGCGAGCGGGTTGCCGGGCCACTTCGGGGTCGTCAGGCCCCAGGAGGGCACCTTGGCGACGGCGTCGATGACCATGGCGACGAGCGTCATGACGACGATCGAGATGAGGATGGCGCCCGGCACCTTGCGGACCAGCAGGGCGAGGGTCAGCAGCGTGCCGAGGACGAAGACGAGGACCGGCCAGCCGGTGAGGTGGCCGCCGCCGCCGAGCTGGAGCGGGACCGTGGTGTGCGCGGCGTCCGGGATGCGGGAGACGAAGCCCGAGTCCACCAGGCCGATGAGCATGATGAAGAGGCCGATGCCGATCGCGATGCCCTTGCGCAGGCCGACCGGGACCGCGCTCATCACGCGCTCGCGCAGGCCGGTGGCGACCAGCAGCATGACGACGACGCCGGCGAGGACGACCATGCCCATGGCGTCCGGCCAGGACATCCGGGGCGCGAGCTGGAGGGCGACGACCGTGTTGACGCCGAGGCCGGCGGCGAGGGCGATCGGCACGTTGCCGATGACGCCCATGAGGAGCGTCGAGAAGGCCGCCGTGAGGACGGTGGCCGTCACGAGCTGGCCGCCGTCGAGCTGGTTCCCGTACATGTCCTTGGCGCTGCCGAGGATGATCGGGTTCAGCACGATGATGTAGGCCATCGCGAAGAAGGTGGCGAAGCCGCCGCGGACCTCGCGGGCGACGGTGGAACCGCGCTCGGAGATCTTGAAGAAGCGGTCGAGGCCGGAGGTGGGCTGAGGGCCGCCGGGCTCGGGGGAGGCCTTGGCGGTGGCCGTGGTGCTCATGGGAGTCCTTGGGAGTCCTCGTACGGGATGTCCTTTATTGGCGGTTCATACGAAGGAAACCCGCCACAGGCAAACCGTTTCAGTATGAACACATGAACGAGAGGGCGTCCATCTCCGCGCGTAGACCCCGATTTCGGCCGCTTAGACTGAGCCGCATGACCGGCATTCTTTCGGGATCACCGAAGCACGAGGCACCCGAGCCCCTCGAAGGGCCGGTCGTCGGCACCATCACCGGCGGCACGATCCTCTGGTTCGTCCTCTTCCTCGTCCAAGTGCCCTTCTACGGCTGGTTCGAGGACCGGGACCTCACCTGGTGGGTGTGGACCTGCCTGGCCGGCGGCGGGCTCGGCCTGATCGGCATCTGGTACGTGCGGAAGCGGGACGCGGCGATCAAGCGTCACGAGGCGGCGGCCCGCGCGGCGGCCCCGGAGACCGGGTCCGGGGAGGGATCCCCCTCCGCGTAGGGAGCCGCCCCGGAGACGTGCACGGGTCCGGCTCGGGGTTCCCGGGCCGGCTCGTCGTACCGGGGGACCATTTCCGTCCTCCCCCGGTCTGATCTTCCGACCGCTCGGCGGGTGAGCGCGCCCTTCCGGTCGTACCGTCGGAAGCATGACTCAGCGGGCGAAGATCGACACCGACGGCGGCGGGCCGACGGAGGCCGGCCCTCCCGTCGTGCACCGGAACGCCGGCCTCACCTCCGCCGAGGTCGCCGAACGCGTCGCACGCGGCGAGGTCAACGACGTACCGGTCCGCTCCAGCCGCTCCACCGCCGACATCGTCCGCGGCAACGTCCTCACCCGCTTCAACGCCATCATCGGCGTCCTGTGGGTGATCATGCTGTTCGTCGCGCCGATCCAGGACAGCCTCTTCGGCTTCGTCATCCTCGCCAACACCGGCATCGGCATCATCCAGGAGCTCCGCGCCAAGAAGACCCTCGACGGGCTCGCCGTCATCGGAGAGGCCAGGCCCACCGTCCGCCGCGACGGCCTCTCCGGCGAGATCTCCACCTCCGAGATCGTCCTCGGCGACCTCATCGAGCTCGGACCGGGCGACAAGGTGGTCGTCGACGGCGTCGTCGCCGAGGCCGACAGCCTGGAGATCGACGAATCCCTCCTCACCGGCGAGGCCGACCCGGTCGTGAAGCAGCCCGGCGACACCGTCATGTCCGGCTCCTTCGTCGTCGCCGGCGGCGGCGCCTTCACCGCCACCAAGGTCGGCCGCGAGGCCTACGCCGCCCAGCTCGCCGAGGAGGCGTCCCGCTTCACCCTCGTCCACTCCGAGCTGCGCAGCGGCATCTCCACCATCCTCAAGTACGTCACGTGGATGATGGTCCCGACCGCGACCGGCCTCGTCATCAGCCAGCTCGTCGTCAAGGACACCGACTTCAAGAACTCGATCGCCCGCACCGTCGGCGGCATCGTCCCCATGATCCCCGAGGGCCTGGTGCTCCTCACCTCCGTCGCCTTCGCCATCGGCGTCATCCGGCTGGGGCGCAAACAGTGCCTCGTGCAGGAGCTGCCCGCCATCGAGGGACTCGCGCGCGTGGACGTCGTCTGCCTCGACAAGACCGGCACCCTCACCGAGGGCGGCATGGACGTCACCGAGCTGCGGACGCTGAACGGCGCCGACGAGGCGTACGTACGGAAGGTGCTCGGCGCGCTCGGCGCGTCCGACCCGCGCCCCAACGCCTCCCTCCAGGCGATCATCGACGCCTGCCCCGACGCCGAGGACTGGCGCTGCGTCCAGGCGCTGCCCTTCTCCTCCGCCCGCAAGTACAGCGGGGCCGCGTTCAGCGAAGGCAACGGCGAGGAGTCCGCCTGGCTGCTCGGCGCGCCCGACGTGCTGCTGCCGCCCGGGGACCCGGTGCTCAGCGAGATCGACCACCTCAACGAGCAGGGCCTGCGGGTCCTGCTGCTGGCCCGCACCACCCGCGAGCTCGACTCCCCCGACGTGGCCGCCGGCACCCGCGCCACCGCCCTCGTGGTCCTGGAACAGCGGCTGCGGCCCGACGCCGCCGACACCCTCGCCTACTTCGCCGACCAGGACGTCGCCGCGAAGGTGATCTCCGGCGACAACGCGGTCTCCGTCGGCGCGGTGGCGGGCAAGCTCGGCCTGCCGGGCGCCGAGAACACGGTCGACGCGCGGAAGCTGCCCGACGACCGGGAGGAGATGGCGCAGGTCCTCGACGGGAACGCGGTCTTCGGGCGCGTCACCCCGCAGCAGAAGCGGGACATGGTGGCCGCGCTCCAGTCCCACGGGCACACCGTCGCCATGACCGGGGACGGCGTGAACGACGTCCTCGCGCTCAAGGACGCCGACATCGGCGTCTCCATGGGCTCCGGCTCGGAGGCGACCCGGGCGGTCGCGCAGATCGTGCTCCTGAACAACAGCTTCGCCACCCTCCCCTCCGTGGTCGCCGAGGGCCGGCGGGTCATCGGCAACATCACCCGCGTCGCCACCCTCTTCCTCACCAAGACGGTCTACTCGGTGCTGCTGGCGATCCTGGTGGTCTGCACCCAGGTCGAGTACCCGTTCCTGCCCCGGCACCTGACCCTGCTCTCCACCCTCACCATCGGCGTCCCGGCCTTCTTCCTGGCCCTCGCGCCCAACAAGGAGCGGGCGAAACCGCACTTCGTCCGCCGGGTGATGCGGTACGCGATCCCCGGCGGCGTCATCGCCGCGGCGGCCACCTTCACGACGTACCTCCTCGCCCGGCACCACTACACCGGCCCGGACGCGCTGAACGCCGAGACCAGCGCCGCCACCCTCACCCTCTTCCTGGTCTCCATGTGGGTGCTGGCGATCATCGCCCGTCCCTACACGTGGTGGCGGATCGCCCTGGTCGCCGCCATGGGCGGCGCGTTCCTCCTGGTCCTCGTCGTGCCCTGGCTCCAGGAGTTCTTCGCCCTGAAACTGGTGGGTGCGACCATGCCCTGGGCGGCGGTCGCCGTGGCGGCGGCGGGAGCGGCGCTCCTGGAGGCCGCCTGGCGGTGGGTCGACCGGAAGGTCCCGGCCTAGGGGGGTGTCCGCCGCCTCAGCGGACGACGTCGAAGACGTTCTTCTGGACACCGTTCGCGTACGCCTCGTGCTCGACCAGCCGGAGCTTCCGGGCGTCCTTGTCGGTGGCGCTGAACAGGCGCTTGCCCGCGCCCAGCAGGACCGGGAAGACCAGCAGGTGGTAGCGGTCGATCAGGTCCGCGTCGGCGAGGGCCCGGTTCAGGGTGGCGCTGCCGTGGACGATGACCGGGCCGCCCTCCGTCTCCTTCAGGGCGGCGACCTCGTCGAGCGAGCGCAGGATCGTCGTCTCGCCCCAGCCGGTCACCAGGTCACCGTCGGCGAGGGTGGTCGAGACGACGTACTTCGGCATGACCTTGTAGTCGGCGAAGTCCTCCATGCCGGGCCACACGGCGCTGAACGCCTCGTAGCTGACCCGGCCGAGCAGCATGGCCGAGGCCTCCTTCTGCTCGCGTCCCTTGATCTCGTACGCCTCGGGCAGGAACGCGATGTCCTTGAAGGTCCAGCCGGCGTTCCGGTAACCGGGCTCGCCGCCCGGCGCCTCCATGACACCGTCGAGCGAGACGAAGGCGGAGCTGATCAGGGTGCGCATCGGAGATCCTCGGTTCTGGGGGCACGCGGCCCCGGTGGCGGGCTTCTGGGAAGGGAGACCGGGAGCCCGCCGGAAACTCATCGGTCGGCGGCGGGCTTCCCACGCCGGGGCGCCTAGTCGAACCAGCGGTCCCTCGCCAGCTCCGCCGTGCGGGAGGGGTCCTCCAGGAGCGCGGCGACCTCGAAGCGGCGGGGCCACTGGGCGGTGGCCCAGGCGAGGCCGGCGGCCACGCCCTCCAGGGTGGCGGCGTGGAGCACGCCGTCGGGGGTGAGGCGCCAGTCCAGTTCACGGCCGGCCGCGCGGAGCTCCTCGTGCTCGATGTACGTGGCGGGGGTGGCCGGGCCGAGGAGGGCGTGGACGGCGGCCGGGACCTCGTGCTCCTCGCCGACCGTGGTCACCTCGGCCTCGACGGTCTCGCTCAGGCGCCGTACCTGGAGCAGGTCCGCCAGGTCGGCCGCCCGGGACGGGGAGACCGGCAGCAGCGGCAGGCCGGCCGTGAGCGGCAGGAGGTCCGGGGCGTCCGCGACCAGCGCCTCCGAGGCGTCCACCACGACGAGTTCGCCGTCGACGACCGCGCGCAGCTCGTCCGGCAGGGTCACCTGCTCCGGGTCCAGATCCGCGAGGGCCGTGTAGAGGGCGTGCAGCTGGGCGCCGGTGACCTCGCGGGAGGGGTCCGCGAGGCGGCCGAGGAGTTCGGCCGCGCCGCCCGGCTCGTCCAGGAGCGCGGCGACGGAGGTGCGGACGCCGAGCGCCCGCAGGACCTGCTCGTCGTCGAAGCCGGTCGCGTCGGCGGAGTCGTACAGGCCGACGAGGAGCGGGTCGGTGCCGGCGGCGCGCAGTCCGGCGGGCCGCCGGCCGTCCAGCACGGGGTGGTCGCGCAGCCACCAGGCGGTGTACGAGCGGACGTTCTCCGTGGTGCCGTCGGGCAGCAGGACCCGCACAGGCTGGATCAGGGCGTCCCGCAGCGGCGGCCGGGCGAGCAGTGCCAGGGCCTGCGGCCAGGCGTCGTCGTCCACCAGGTCCAGGTCGCGGACGGCCACGATCTCCGTCGCCACCGGCGGCACCGGGGTCATCGGCAGCCGGTCCAGGACGTCCTCGCACCACACGTCGACGGCGTCGAGGAGCCCGGCGTCGTCCGGCTCGGGGTAGTCGCCCTCGCGGGGTTCCAGCTCGTCCGGGTCGAGGACGAGGTCGGTGGCGCGGACGAGGGCGAAGTTCGCGAGGACCCCGCAGGCGGCGAGCGGCCCCTCGCCCCAGCGGGCGGCGAGGCCGGCGTCCACGAAGGGCAGTTCGTCCTCGCGCATGACGGCGGCGAAGGCCGAGCCGGGCACCACCAGTTCGCCCGCCGGGGTGAGCTCGCCGTCCTCGTCGGGCAGGGCGAGCGCGGCGAGCCACGGCTCGTCGCCCGGTTCGAGTTCCGCGTCCCGGACCAGGCCGAGGACGGTCTCGGCGAGCTCCTCGGCGTCCGGCGCGTCCACGTCCTCGTCCCACACCTCGCCCACGTCGAGCGAGGCCGCGACCGCCAGCCGCACCTGGTGGGTGGTCAGGACGGCGCGGGGCGTCGCGGGGAGGGCGCCCAGCTTCTCCAGGAGCGGGTGCGCCGCGTCCGGGTGCGCCACCTTCAGGCCGAGCCGGGTCAGCTCCGCGGGCGTGCGGTCCTGCGGCAGCAGCACCTGGCGGGGGCCGATGGCGGTACGGACCCGGGCGCCGTCCTCGCCGGTGCCCGCGAGCGGCACGGGCAGGCCCGTCAGCCGGTCGGGGTCGACGCCCGCGAGGGAGTCGTAGAGCCGCCACCACCAGGCCGCCGGCCGGTCCACCCCGGCGAGCCGGTCGACGGCCTCGGTCAGCGGCACCCGGCCGATGCCGAGCGTCCGCAGCTCGGGCCGCCGCTCGAGCCCCGCAGGCAGCAGCGTCGGGAACACCTCGGCCATCACCCGTACGGTCTCGGCCCCCGCACCCTCCACGACCTCCGCCTCGACCGGGCGGAGCGCCGGCAGGAACTCGGAGGGCACGGCCGGGGCCAGGAAGGCGACCCGGGGCAGCCGGTCGAGGATCGCCTCGCGCAGCGCCCCGTCCAGGTGGCCCTTGCCGAGCGGGCCCGGGACGAGGTCGAGCGCGGCGGGCGTCACCGGCCGCCATTCGGCGAGCAGTTCGGCGTACGCGTCGGCCGCGCGCTGCACGAGGAACTCGGTGACCGGGCCGGGCGCCACGTGCCGGCGGGCCGTGTCGAGCGGGAGGGAGGCGATGAGGACGGCGGGGATGCCGAGGGGTTCGTCGGTGGGCGTCGGGGCGTGCACCACGGGGGCGCTGCGGGGGTAGCGGGGAGTGCCGTCGTCGTTGACGGGGACCGCCCAGGTGACGGACCAGTGGGGGCGCAGGCGCTCCTCGACCGGGCGGTCCTTGAGGAGGTCCGCGTCGAGCGGGCCGCCGTGGGTGACGGTCCGCCAGCGGTGGGCGCCGGACGCCGAGTCGTCGATGTGCGTGTAGCCGTCGCGCTCGGAGCGGGTGAGGGTCCGTACGGTCCCGGCCGTCTCCACGACGATCTCGGTGAGACCCGAAAGGGTGAGCAGGAGCGTGTCGTCGACGGCCGCGAGGAGGCCTTCGGCGAGGGCCTGGGCGGCGGCGTCCCGGAGCGGGAGGACGACGACGGTGTCGTACCCCTCGGGGGCGGTGCCCTCGGCGGGCAGGGGCAGCCGGAGCAGCGGTACGTGGCCGTCCCTGCGGCGCAGTTCGTCGCCGAGGCCCGGGCTGTGGCGGGCCACGTCCGAGGCGAGTTCCCGGGCCTCCGCGAGGGACCAGCGGACGCCTCCGTGGCGGCCCAGGACGGCCGGCTCGTCGCTGACGGCGAGGACGGCGGCGAAGCCGACGCCGAAGCGGCCGACGGCACCGGGGGCGTGCTCGCGCTTGGCGGAGGCGCGGAGGGTGGACAGCGACTCGACACCGGCGGCGTCCAGCGGGGCGCCGGTGTTGGCGGCGGCGAGGACGGCGGGGCCGTCCGGACCCGCCGGGTGCAGGGTGAGGCGGAGGCGGCCGGTGACGCCGGCCCGGTGGGCGGCGTCGGCGGCGTTCTGGGCGAGCTCGACGACGAGGCGGTCGCGGTAGCCGCCGAGGGCGAGGTCCTCCTCGGCGTTGGCGTCCTCGCGGAACCGGGCGGGCGAGGCCGCCCAGGCGTCGAGCACGCCCCGCCGGAGCCTTGCGGTGCCGAAGGGATCGCTTCCGTCGGTCGTCGTCCGGACGCTGACGCTCACGTCTGACTCCACTCTGCGGGGTGGTGTGTGGTGCGGACCGGTGAGTACACCGGGGCCCGAAGGTACCGCGCCCGCCACCACCCCCGCGGCCCGTCACCGGGCGACCCCGAAGGCCCCCCGGGTCCGTGCCCGGAGGTCACCGCGCGGGGGGTCAGGAGTGGCCGAGGTCCTCGGAGGTCGCGTCGGGTTCCGTCGTGGAGCCGGAGTCCTTGGAGGGGCGGAGCGGGAAGACGTCCGCGGCCATCGAGTCGTGGACCGGCGGCGCCGGGCGCGGGGGCTTCGGCATGACCGCGGCCTCCGAGTGGCCGCCGCAGCCGTACGACAGGGAGACGACCCGGCCGTCGGCCGGCGAGAACTCGTTGGCGCACACGCCGAACGCCTGCCGCAGCGAACCGGCCAGCGGCACCAGGAAGCCGCAGGACTCGCAGGACGCGGGCGCGGCCTGCGCCATCGGCGTCTTCGCGCCGAACGCCTCGTCCCAGCGGTCGGCCGCCACGTGGAGCCCGTACCGCGAGAGGACCCGCGCCCGGCGCATGCCGAGCTCCTCGGCGACCGAGGCGATGGCGCCCCGCGACGGGGTGCGGTCGGTGATCTCCGCGTCCTCGGCGTCGAGGTGCTCGGCCATCTCCTCGGAGACGGCCGAGTTCGGCGGCGGCGCGTCCTCGCCCGTGTACCCCGGTTCCAGGCGCAGGTCGTCCTGCTCGGTGGGCAGCAGGTCGCCGGGGCCCATGTCGCCGGGCCGCAGCCGCTCGCTCCACGGCACCCACTCGGGGGCGAGGAGCGCGTCGGCGCCGGGCAGCAGGACGGTTTCGTCGAGCGTCACGTTCTTGGCGCGGGAGGCGCGGGTCACGGTGACGGCCCAGCGCCAGCCGCGGTAGCCCGGCTCACGGGACTCGAAGAAGTGCGTGACGACCCGGTCGCCCTCCGCGACGGCCCCGGCGTACTCGCCGACGACTCCCGGTGCGGCCGCCTCCTCGGCGGCCGCCCTCGCGAGGTCTACCGCCTCGGCGCACAGGCGGTCGGGGGTACGCGGGGTACGCGGGGTACGGCTTCGCGTCGTCGCAGCACTCACAGGTCTCGCTTCTCTCCTACGCCGTCTCACGGGTGCGCCGGCCGAGGAGCGGGAGCGAGGCTTCGGGCGGCGGGCGGAGCGGACCGGAGGGCCGCATCGACGTCCGCACCCGACCTGTCTCGCGCGTCTCGGGCACACCTATCGTCATCCATTCTGCGGGATGCCGAAGAGGCGCGCGGCCGAGAGCAACCGCCGGTGGCGCGCTACGCACGCTACCCCGTTCGCGGGCCGCCGCCCACCTGCCCGCCCCAAGTGGCCCGTATCGCGGACGCCCGGCGGCGCGCCACGCCCGGGCTCCGGCCCGTGCGGAACCCGCCGGTGAACCGGTGCCGGACCGTGCCGCCACTCGTACGACAAGCCGTGCGGCGCCCGGGTCCCGAACCGTGCGACTCCCCTTGCGGCACCGCCGTTCCGGCGGGTGCGGCGGCCCGTACCCGGTGCGCGCCGCGCGGCCTTCGCGGGAGTCCCCGCGAGCCCGGCCCGCAGGGGCCCCACCCGCCGCGCCACGGTTCGCGGGGCGCACCCGTGGGGCACTATGACGGAGTGGCAGCCGCACGGTCCCACGAGCACGCCGGGCCGCTCCGTCGAGCGGGCCGGTCGGTCGGGCGTGCCCTGCACCTGCCGTTCACCGGTACGGCGCGCGGCATCCGGCGGGCGACGCACGCGCAGGGCGCGGGCGAGTCGGGGCTGGGCAAGCTGATCGAGCTGCACGCCGTGAACGGCGCGGGCGACGTCATGATCACCGTCGCCCTCGCCTCCACCGTCTTCTTCTCCGTGCCCACCGACGAGGCCCGCGGGCGCGTCGCCCTCTACCTGGCCGTCACCATGGCCCCGTTCACCCTGCTCGCCCCCGTCATCGGTCCGCTGCTCGACCGCATCCCGCACGGGCGGCGCGCCGCCATGGCGGGCGCGATGCTCACCCGCGCGGTGCTCGCCGTGATGATGTCGGGCGCGGTCGCCACCGGCGGCCTGGAGCTGTATCCGGCGGCGCTCGGCGTGCTGGTGGCCTCGAAGGCGTACGGAGTCGTCCGCAGCGCCGTCGTCCCCCGGCTCCTGCCGTCGGACTTCTCCCTGGTCAGAGCGAACTCACGGGTCACGCTCGCCGGTCTGCTCGCCACCGGCGTCGCCGCGCCCGTCGGCGCCGGACTCCAGATGGTGGGCCCCGGCTGGCCGCTGTACGGGGCGTGCGCGCTGTTCCTGCTCGGCACGTTCTGGGCGCTGCGGATGCCGCACAAGGTGGACTCGGACAAGGGCGAGCGGCGGGCGCACCTGCTCACCCACGGGGAGCGCAGGCCCAGCCTGCGGACGGTGGGCCCGTCGGTCCTGCACGGCCTCCAGGCGAACGCCGCGCAGCGCATGCTGGCCGGCTTCCTGATCTTCTTCCTGGCGTTCCTGCTGCGCGAGCACCCGCTGTCGGGGCAGAGCGCCGCCGTCTCCCTGGGCATCGTCGGGGTGGCGGCGGGCGTCGGCAACGCCTGCGGCACGGCGGTCGGCTCGCTGCTGCGGGACCGGGGCCACCGCCCCGAGACCATCATCGCCACGATGATCACGACGGTGTTCACGGCCGCCGTCTGCACGTCCGTCTTCTTCGGCGGCGTGATGGTCGCGATCCTCGGCGCGGTCGCCGGCCTCACCCAGGCCCTGTCGAAGCTGTCCCTGGACGCGATGATCCAGCGGGACGTGCCCGAGCAGGTGCGGACCTCGGCCTTCGCCCGGTCGGAGACCGCCCTCCAGATGGCGTGGGTGATCGGCGGCGGCATCGGCATCGCCCTGCCGCTGAGCGGCCCGCTCGGGATGGCGGTCGCCGCCGCGATCCTCGGCCTGGGCGCGCTGCTCGCCGTGCGGGGCCTGCTGTCGGCGGCCCGGCGCCCCCGCCCCGGCGCCGAGGGCCGCACCCCGAACCGGGTGGCGTAGGGGGTGTCCGGGGGGTCCGGGCGGCGGCACGCCGTACCCCCGCGTGGCGCGGGCGGCGCGGCCCGATAGCCTTCGGCTCATGACCGTTGCGTTCTTCACCGGCTCGCGCCGCCGGGCCGCCGTCGCCCTCGGGGCCGTCTCCGCCGGGCTCCTCGTCCTCTCCGCATGCGACAAGCCGACTCCGCTCGCGACCGTGACGGTCGGGACCGACTCGGTCCACTCCGAGGCCGCCTGCTACAACGGCGGTGAGGCCATCAAGGAGTCGCAGATCCAGCAGTGCCTCAACAAGAAGGCCGAGAAGTCCATCACCGTGGCGATGGACGACAAGATCCGCTTCGGGGTCGACCCCGAGATCGCGGACCACGGCTGGACCATCTTCCTGGGCGGCCAGCAGGCCGAGCCGGAGCCGTACAAGAAGACGTACCGGACCATTCCGGCCAGCGCCTTCTTCTCCAGCCAGAGCGGCGAGAGCACCAACACCACCCAGGTGACCATCGTCGAGAACACCGGCAAGAAGCTGACCGGCATCTGGCACTTCCAGCTGAAGAAGGACTCCTGAGTCCGACTCCTGATCCGGCGGTGGCCCGCCGGATCCTGATCGTGACGGCCGTGGCGGCGGAGGCGGACTCCGTCGCCGCCGGCCTGCCGCCCGGCGGCCCGCGGGCCGTGGCCCTGCCGGGCGGCCTCACCCTGCGCCGCCACACCTTCCTCCCGGCCGGCGCGTCCCGCGCCGTACGGGTGGACGTGCTCGTCGGCGGGGTCGGCCCCGCGGCCGCCGCCGCCGCGACGGGCACGGCCCTGGCGACGGCGTCGCTGCGGGAGGCCCGTCCCTCGGACGCCGTGGCGGGAGCCGCCGCGCCCTACGACCTCGTGGTGTCCGCCGGGATCGGCGGTGGGTTCGCGCCGGGCGCGCCGCTCGGGTCGCTCGTCGTGTCGGCGGCGATCGTGGCCGCCGATCTGGGGGCCGAGACGCCCGACGGGTACCTGGCCGTCGAGGAGCTCGGGTTCGGCCGTTCCGTGCACCGGGTGCCCGAGACGCTGACCCGGCCGCTGGCCGACGCCCTGGACGGTGCGGGGGTGCCGTACACCGTGGCGCCCGTGCTCACCGTCTCCACCGTCACCGGCACCGCCCGGCGCGCCGCCGAGCTGGCGGAGCGTCATCCGGGCGTGGCGGCCGAGGCGATGGAGGGCTTCGGCGTGGCCGAGGCCGCCGCCGCGTACGGCGTGCCCGTCGTGGAGGTCCGGGCCGTGTCGAACACGGTCGGCCCGCGCGACCGCGCCGCGTGGCGCATCGGCGAGGCCCTGGCCGCGCTGCGGGAGGGGTTCGGGCGGCTGGCCCGTACCGGCTTCGCCGCGGTCCCCGGCGCCCGGGCCGCCACCGTCCCCGACACCGCCCCCGGTTCCGGGTCCGCATCCGGTTCCGGGTCCCGTCCCGGCTCCGTGGAGGCACCCGCGTGAAACTGAAGATCGCCTACTCGCCCTGCCCGAACGACACCTTCGTCTTCGACGCCTGGGCGCACGGCCGCGTCCCCGGCGCGCCGCGCCTGGACGTGACCTTCGCCGACATCGACGTCACCAACGGGTGGGCGGAGAGCGGCGCGGACGACCACGACGTCCTGAAGGTCTCGTACGCCGTGCTGCCCTGGATCCTGGACGAGTACGCGCTGCTGCCCTGCGGCGGCGCCCTCGGCAGGGGCTGCGGGCCGCTCGTGCTCACCCGTGACGCCGGCACCGGGGCCGACCTGGCCGGGAGGACGGTGGCCGTGCCGAGCGAGCGCTCGACCGCGTACCTCCTCTTCCGGCTGTGGGCGGCCGAGGCCGTGCCCGGCGGGGTCGGGGAGGTCGTCGTGATGCCGTTCCACGAGATCATGCCGGCCGTCCGGGACGGCAAGGTCGACGCCGGGCTCGTCATCCACGAGGCCCGCTTCACGTACCGGAACTACGGGCTGCACTGCCTGGCCGACATGGGCGAGCACTGGGAGTCGACCACCGGCCTGCCGATCCCGCTCGGGGCGATCGTCGCCCGGCGCTCGCTCGGCGCGGACACGCTGCGGCGGCTGGCAGACGCGGCCCGTACGTCGGTACGGATGGCCTGGGACGACCCGGCGGCCTCGCGCCCGTACGTCCTGGAGCACGCCCAGGAGATGGATCCGAAGGTGGCCGACCAGCACATCGGCCTGTACGTCAACGAGTTCACCGCCGACCTCGGCGAGCACGGGTACGCGGCGGTCCGCGGGCTCCTCACCCGCGCGGCGGCCGAGGGGCTCGTACCGCCCCTCGGCCCCGACGCGCTGGCGTTCCCCTGAGGGGCGCGCTACACGTCCAGCTGGTCGGCGACCGCCCGCAGCAGGCCGGCGATCTTCTTCCCGTGCGTCTTGTCGGGGTAGCGGCCCCGCTCCAGGGACGGCGTGATGTTCTCCAGGAGCGTCGTCAGGTCCTGCACGATGGACGCCAGCTCGTCGGGCTTGCGCCGCTGCGCGGCCGCGACGGACGGGGTGGGGTCGAGGACCGTCACCGACAGCGCCTGGTCACCGCGCTGGCCGGCGACGACGCCGAACTCCACCCGCTGTCCCGGCTTCAGCGCGTCGACCCCGGCGGGGAGCACCGACGAGTGGACGAAGACGTCACCGCCGTCGTCGCGGGAGAGAAAGCCGAAGCCCTTCTCACTGTTGAACCATTTGACCTTGCCGGTAGGCACGTCCGTCCTCGTCCTCGTACTCGTTGCTCGTCGGATGGGTATGGCAAACAGCGGGCCGACCGACCCGCCGCCACCAAGGTTAAGGGTCCGGGGGCCGGTGACAAGACGCCGCCGATGTGGAGCCCCGGCCTGGGAACTACCCTGGCGGAATGCGTAGTGAAACCCCCGCCGCACCGGTGAACGACAGCGCTCCGGGCGACGGCCTCGTCAAGACCGGTGTGATCGTCTTCGCGGTCGGCGCGCTGGCGACGCTGGTCACCGTGGCTCCGCTGTTCCTCGGCACCGACCCGTTCCCCACGGTCGCCTACTGCGTGTCCATGCTGATGGGCGTCGGCTTCCTGCTGGCCGGCGCGGGCGTGCTGCGGTCGATCGCCGCCCAGCGCCGCCAGGCCCGGGCCGGCGCGGCCTCCCCGGCTCAGGCCCGGTAGGAGTCCCACCAGGCGGGGAAGTCCGTCAGGTCCGCCAGGACCACGTCCGCGCCCGCCTCGCGCAGCTCGGCGGGGGCGCAGGGGCCGGTGGCGACGGCCACCGAGAGGGCGCCGGCCGCGGCCGCTCCGCGCACGTCGCCGACGTGGTCGCCGACGTACACCCCGGCGCCGTGGGCGCGCAGCGCCTCCGCCTTGCCCTCGGCCCACAGGCCGCCGACGACGGCGTCCGGCTCGATCCCCAGGTGGGCCAGGTGCAGCTCGGCGTGCGGTCCGTTCTTGGCGGTCACGACGAGCGTCCGCCCGCCCGCCGCGCGCACGGCCCGGACCGCCTCCAGGGCGCCCGGCATGGGCGGTGACGGCTCGACGGCGTACTCGGGGTAGAGGGCCCGGTAGCGGGCGACCATCTCCGGCACCTGCGCCGCGGGCACCCAGTGGGCCATCTCGTGCTCCAGCGGCGGCCCGAGCCGGCTGACGACGAGGTCCGCGTCCACGGGCACGCCGTACGCGGCGGAGAACGCCTCCCAGGCCGCCTTGATGCCGGGGCGGGAGTCGATCAGCGTCAGGTCGAGGTCGAAGCCCACGGTGAGCCGGGACGGGGAGACCGGGGCCGGCGACGGGAGCGCGGGAGCGGGGGACGGCGACGGGGCGGAGGTCATGGGGGCCATTGTGCCGGGTGTTCGATTTCGGCCATGGGGCGCTGCATAGACTGAGCCACGCCTCACCGAACCCGCCCGCCCCTCCGGCCGCCGTTCCCGGGCGCCCGGCCGCGTACCACCCCCGATGGGTCTCCATGCCAGCCGCTCTCCGTTCCAGACGGGTCCTCGCGACCACGGCGGCTGTCGTCGCCCTGCTCCTCGCCGTCCTCCTCAGCCTCGCCGTGGGCGCCCGCGCCGTCGCCCCCTCGGTGGTCCTCGACGCGCTCCTGCACGGCGCCCCGGGCGACGACGCCGAGGTCGTACGGCAGCTCCGGCTGCCCCGCACCCTGATCGGGCTGATGGTCGGCGCAGCGCTCGCGCTCGCCGGCACCGCCCTCCAGGGCATCACGCGCAACCCGATCGCGGACCCCGGCATCCTCGGCATCAGCCAGGGCTCCTCGGTGGCGGTGGTGTGCGCCATCGCCTTCCTCGGGGTGCACAGCCTCTCCGGATACGTGTGGTTCGCCTTCCTCGGCGCCGCTCTCGCCTCCGTCGCCGTGTACGCCATCGCCTCCGGCGGGCGCGGGGGCGCCACGCCCGTGAAGCTGGCGCTCGGCGGGGCCGCGATCAACGCGCTGCTGCTCTCCCTCACCACCGGCGTGCTCACCACCAAGGCCTCGGCGCTGGACGAGTTCCGGTTCTGGCAGATCGGCTCGCTCGACGGGCGGGACGCCACCATCGCCGGGCAGATCTGGCCGTTCCTGCTGCTCGGGGCGGTTCTGGTGGTCTGCGTCGCCCGGGGCCTGGACGCGCTCGCGCTCGGCGAGGACGTGGCGAAGGGGCTCGGGCAGCGGGTCGCGACGGTACGGATCGTCGGGGGCGCCGGCGCCACCGTCCTCACCGGCGCGGCCGTCGCCGCCGCCGGGCCCGTCGCCTTCGTCGGCCTCGCCGTCCCCCACATCGCGCGGGCCGTCGTCGGCTCCGACCACCGGTGGGTGCTGCCGATGGCCGCCCTCCTCGGGCCCGTGATGGTCCTCGTCGCCGATGTCGCGGGCCGGATCGTGTTCCCGCCCGGCGAGGTCCCGGCCGGCGTGATGACCGCGCTGATCGGCGTGCCGTTCCTGGTCACCCTGGTGCGCCGCAAGGCGGTGCCCGCGTGACCGCCACCGCCACCCCCGGGAGGCGGGCCGCCGTCCGCCCCGCCGGCTACGGACTCGTCCGCGCCGGCCGGACCTCCTTCCTGGTCCACCGGCGCTCGGCCGCCGTCGCCACGGGCCTGCTGCTGCTCCTGGCCGCCGCCTCCGTCGCGTATCTCTGCGTCGGGGAGAGGTTCGTCGAGCCCGCCGAGGTCGTACGGGTGCTGCTCGGGCAGGACTCGCCGGCCGCCTTCGTGGTGGAGGAGCTGCGCGCGCCCCGGCTCGTCGTCGCCCTCGCGGTCGGCGCGGCCTTCGGCATCGCGGGCGCCCTCATCCAGACCGTGGCCCGCAACCCGCTCGCCTCCCCCGACATCATCGGCATCAGCCAGGGCGCCGGGGCGTTCACCGTCGCCGCGATGACCTTCGGCCTCACCTCGTACACGGCGCTGCCCTACCTGTCGATCGCGGGCGGCGTCCTCGCCTCGGCGCTCGTGTACGTGTTCGCCTGGCGCGGCGGCCTGCACGCGACCCGCTTCGTGCTCATCGGCATCGGCTTCGCCATCGCCCTGCGGTCCCTGACGACCCTGTTCATGACCAAGGGCGACTACCTGGTGGCCCAGCAGGCGCAGATCTGGATGACCGGCTCCCTCAACGGGCGCGGCTGGGACGAGTCCGCCCCGATCCGCTGGACGCTCCTGATCATGCTGCCCGCCGTGCTGTGGGCGGCCCGCGCCCAGCGGACGGTCTCCCTGGACGACTCCACGGCGACCGCCCTCGGCGTGCGGCTCGGACGGGTACGGCTCGGGCTCGTCGCCGTCGGTGTCGTCCTCGCGTCGGTCGCCACGGGCGTCGCGGGACCGGTCGACTTCGTGGCGCTCCTCGCCCCGCAGGTCGCCCGGCGCATGACGCGGACCGCGCAGATCCCGCTGCTGTGCTCGGCGCTCACGGGCGCGGCGGTCGTGGTCCTCGCCGACCTGCTCGGCAGGCGGCTGTTCTCGCCGGTCGAACTGCCGGTGGGTGTCCTCACGGCGGCGGTCGGCGCCCCGTATCTGATCTGGCTCATCGTCCGGAGCCGCACCGCAGGAGGCAAGGCGTGAGTGATCCGGTTCCCGGTACGAAGGGCGGCGCGGGTACGGCGGGGGGCGGCCGGCTGGCCGCGCGCGGGCTGACCCTCGCCTACGAGGACCGCACGGTCGTCCACGAGCTGGACCTGGCGATCCCCGACGGCAAGGTCACGGTGATCGTCGGCCCGAACGCCTGCGGCAAGTCCACCACCCTGCGGGCCCTCGGCCGGCTCCTGCGGCCCGCCGGCGGGGCGGTGCTCCTCGACGGCCGGGAACTCGCCCGGCTGCCCACCAAGCGGATCGCCCGCGCGATCGGCCTGCTGCCGCAGACACCGGTCGCGCCCGAGGCGATCACCGTCGCCGATCTGGTCTCCCGGGGCCGCCAGCCGCACCAGGCCTGGTGGAAGCAGTGGTCGGAGGAGGACGAGCGGGCGGTCGTCGAGGCCATGGAACGCACGGACGTGTCCGCGCTCGCCGACCGGTCCGTGGACGAGCTGTCGGGCGGACAGCGCCAGCGAGTATGGATCGCGATGGCCCTGGCCCAGGAGACGGACCTGCTGCTCCTGGACGAGCCGACCACCTATCTCGACATCGCCCACCAGGTGGAGGTGCTCGACCTGGTGCGCCGGCTCAACCGGGTGCGCGGCCGGACGGTCGTCGTCGTCCTGCACGACCTGAACCAGGCCGCCCGGTACGCCGACCACCTCGTCGCCATGAAGGAGGGCCGGATCGTGGCGGAGGGCGCGCCCGGCGCCGTCGTCACGGCGGACCTGGTACGCGAGGTCTTCGGCCTGGACGCGGTCGTCGTCCCGGACCCGGTGACCGGATCACCGCTGGTGGTACCGGGCGCACCCTGGCGGGCGGACGCGGAGGCGCCGGTCACGGGCTGAGGCGGGGCGGGCCGGTGCGCCGCTCCGGGTGACGCCCGTGCCCTGCGCGGTGCTCGTCGTCCCCGGCCGGGCCGGGCCCGGTCAGTGTGTGCGCGAGCGCCAGATCAGGAAGAGGGCCGAGGCGACGGCCGCGCCGCGCAGGACCCAGGGCCAGGTCTCGCCGATCGCCACGCCCATGGCCTCGCCGCCCTGCGCGAGCGGGGCGCCCCAGCGGCCGTCGACGCGGCCCCACAGCCAGGCGATCCCGCCCGCCGCGGCGAGGCCCGGCAGGACCAGGACGGCGGTCCTGGTCTCCGCGGGTGTGAGGCGGCGGGAGGCGTACGCGAGGAGCCAGCCGGCCGCGAGGGCGAGGAGCGAACCGAAGGCGGCCCCGCCGAGCAGGAGCAGGGCGGCGAGAAGGAGGAAGGGGTTCGCGAGGAGCGGGCGGCCCCGGGCGGCCTCCACGGCCACCGCGCCGGCGGCGGGCGCGGCGTCCCCGACGGCCTCCGGGGCCCCGGCGGGCCGGCGCCGGCGCAGCAGCCGGGAGAGCCGGCGCCGCTTCCCTCCGCCGTCCTCCTCCGGGTCCCGCGACTCCTCCTCGTCCTCCTCCGGGACGGGCGGCGCGAAGAGTTCGGGAGCCTCGATGCCGCCGAAGAAGCCGGGCGGCAGTGCCTCGGGTTCGCCGGCCCGCCACCAGTCCGTCTCCCCGCCGGCGGCGGGACCGTCGTCCTCGTCCGCCGGCGCCCCGCCCGTACGCGGGCGGGGGACGGACGCCTTCGTCATCTCCGGGCCGGGGGCGGGCGCCCCCTCCACCGGGGTGTCCGGACGGCCGTCCGCGCCGTCGGGACGTCCCCGCCCGGCGTCCGGCCCGTCCGTCCGGCCCACCCGGTCCACGACCTCGTCCGGCGTGCCGAGCGCACCGAGGATGCCCTGTACCGCCGCCGGGTTCCGACCACCCCGCCCGGCGCGCCGCCGGTCGATCTCGTCCCGGAGTTCCGACACGAGGCGCGCCCGGTCGCTCGCGGGCAGATGGCGCTGCTGCGCCACGTCGCCCACCCGGCTCAGATAGTCGAAGACCAACTGGTCGCTCTCGATGCCCATGCTGCCCCTCCACGGCCCGTGCGCCCGCTACGCGTCGACGGTAGCGCCTGCGTGCGCCCGAACAGGGGCTAACGTGGTGCGGATGGGGATCGGCGAGCTCGACCGGGAGGCGCACGTGCCGGAAGGACGTCCCGAGGGGAACGGCGCCACCGCGCCGCCGCGCACACTCGCGGAAGCGCTGCGCGCGCGGGGCGACGAGGGGCTCGCCGCGCTCCTGCGCGCCCGCCCCGACCTGCTGTCGCCGGTCCCGAACGACCTGACGCAGCTCGCCACCCGCGCCGGCACGCGCGGCTCGGTCGTCCGCGCCCTGGAGCGGCTCGACCGTTTCGCGCTCCAGACGGCCGAGGCGCTGGCCGTGGCCCCGGATCCCGCCCCGTACCCCGTGCTCCTCGCCCTGCTCACCGGCGACGAGGGCGACGCGCGGATCGAGGCCGCGCTGCCCGGCGCGGTCGCGCTGCTGCGCGAACAGGCGCTGGTGTGGGGCGAGGACGACCGGCTGCGGCTGGTGCGGACCGCGCGGGAGCTGCTCGCGCCCTCGCCGCAGCACCCCTCCCCCACCGGCCTCGGGCCGACGGTCGCCGAGGCCACGTCCGGCATGTCACCGGGCCGGGTGCAGGAGCTCCTCACCGCGGCCGGACTGCCCGCGACTCACGACCCCGTCTCGGCGGTCGCCGCCCTCACCGAACTCTTCACCGACCGGGCGCGGATGGGCGCGCTCCTGGACACCGCCCCGCCGGAGGCCCTCGCGGTCCTGGACCGGCTGGTGTGGGGTCCGCCGTACGGCGAGGTGACGGCCGACCCGACGCCACCGGTGCGCTGGCTGCGCGACCGGGGGCTGCTGCTCCCGGTGTCTCCGCGGACGATGGTGCTGCCGCGCGAGGTGGCGCTGCACCTGCGGGGCGGGCGGGCGCACCGGCACCCGGAGCCGGTGCCGCCGCGTCCGGCGGTGCTGCGCGAGTACCGCCCCCAGGTGGTGGACAGCGCCGCCGCCGGACAGGCCTACGCGGCGCTCGCCACGGTCGAGGAGCTGCTGAAGTCCTGGGACCGGGGCGGCCCGCCGGTGCTGCGCGCGGGCGGTCTGGCCGTACGGGACCTCAAGCGGACCGCCGCCGCCCTGGACGTGACCGAACCGGTGGCCGCGTTCTGGCTGGAGCTCTGCCACGGCGCGGGGCTGCTCGCCTCGGACGGCGAGGCGGACGAGCGGTACGCGCCGACCCCCGCCTACGACGACTGGCTCGACCTGCCGCCCGCCGAGCGCTGGGCGCGGCTCGTCACCGCCTGGCTCACCGCGACCCGCACCTCCGGCCTGGTCGGCGGGCAGGACGCGCGCGGCCGGACCCTGTCGGCGCTCGGCCCCGACCTGGACCGGGCGCCCGCCCCGGAGGTCCGCCACCGGGTCCTCACCCTCCTCGCGGCGCTGCCGCCGGGCTCCGCCGCCGACCCGGAGACGGTGCTCGCCCGGCTGGCCTGGGAGCGGCCCCTGCGGAGCGCGGGCGCGGCGGGCCCCGGAGGCCGGACCCCCTCCGGCGCCCCTCAGGAGCCGGCGGCCCCGGCGGGCGGCACGGGCAGGCCCGGCGGCCGACAGCAGGGCCCGTACGGTTCCGGCGGCCACGGCGCACCGCCGTACGGCACCGGCTCACCCGGGTCCTCAGGGCACGGCCCGGGCGGTCCCGCACCCGACCTGCGGGCCCGGATCGCCCGGTGGACGCTGGAGGAGGCGGAGCTGCTCGGGATCACCGGGCGCGGTGCCCTCTCCACCCCGGCCCGCGCCCTGCTGAACCTGCCGCTCGCCGAGGCCGCCGACCCCGCCGGCCACGCGGGCGAGGTCGAACTCTCGGTCGCGGCCGAACGCGCGGCGGAGCTCCTGGCGCCGCTGCTGCCGGAACCCGTCGACCACGTCCTCCTCCAGGCCGACCTGACCGCCGTCGCGCCCGGCCCGCTGCTGCGTCCGCTCGCCGACGCGCTCGCCGTCCTGGCGGACGTGGAATCGAAGGGTGGCGCCACGGTGTACCGGTTCACGCCCGGTTCCGTACGGCGTGCCCTGGACACCGGCCGGACCGCCTCCGAGCTGCACGACTTCCTCACCGCGCACTCCCGCACGCCCGTTCCGCAGCCGCTCGCCTACCTGATCGACGACGTGGCGCGGAAGCACGGCCACCTGCGGATCGGCGCCGCCTCCGCGTACGTGCGCTGCGACGACGACACCCTCCTCGGCGAGATCCTCGCCGACCGGCGCTCCGCCTCCCTGCGGCTGCGCCGCCTCGCCCCGACCGTGCTGGCCGCGCAGGCCGATCCGGCGGCGCTGCTCGACGGGCTGCGGGCCATGGGGTACGCGCCGGCGGCCGAGTCCGCCGAGGGCGACGTCCTGATCACCCGCGCCGACGCGTACCGCACCCCGGCCCGTACGGCCCCCGTGCCCGTCCCGGACGGTCCGCCCGCCCCCGACGCGACCCTGCTCGGCGCGGCGGTCCGGGCGATCCGGGCCGGTGACCGGGCGGCGACGGCGGTACGGAAGGAACCGGCCGCCCCCGCCGCCGGTGCGCTCCCGCGCACCTCCGCCGCCGAGACCCTGGCCACCGTCCAGGCCGCCGCGCTCACCGGCTCGGCCGTCTGGATCGGCTACGTCAACGCCGAGGGCGCGGCGAGCCAGCGGGTCATCGCCCCGGTGCGGGTGGAAGGCGGCTTCGTGACGGGGTACGACCACACCGCCGACGAGGTCCGCACCTACCCGCTGCACCGGATCACGGGCGTCGCGGAACTGGCGGACGACCAGGTGTAGGGCCGGGAGCGGGACGGATGCGGACGGGCCCGCGGTCCGGGTGGGCGGCGGGCGCGGCAGGTGGGCCGGGCGGGCGGCGGGCGCGGCACACGGGCCTCCGTACGGGCAGCGGAATACCCCATTCCCACGGGCGATGTCGCGGTCCTGTCACAGCGGCATCACCACGCCGCTCCAGCCCCGCCCGCACCCCCAAATCCCCCTTCACCAGCGGTTTTCCGGGCCGTAACGTGATGCACGCCTCCCGGGAACGGGCGGCCTCACACCACGTCCCGGGGGGGATCACTCACATGTTTGCCCGCGCCACCGCCCGCCGTCTCCGTCTCGCCGGCTGCACCGCCCTCGCTCTCGCCACCGGCATGATCACCGCGGGCCAGGCCGTCGCCGCCGAGCCGCCCGTGGCCTCCGGGAAGCCCGCCGCCGTCGTCCCCGCCGTACCGAACCCCGGCAGCGGCACCGCGGTCCCCCTCGGCCCGGAGGCCGCCGCCCGGGCCGCCGGCCCCCGGCTCGACCTGAACGCGAACGGCACGGACGACCTCCTGCAGCGTGCCCCGGCGGGCGGCTGGACCGTCCGCTTCGACGACGGCACCGAGGCCCGGTTCACCTTCACCGCCGACGGTGGCGCCGTCGGCGGCGACTTCAAGGAGGTCGTCCCGGTCGGCGACCTCGACGGCAACGGCAAGCCCGAGCTGCTGACCATCCGCACGCAGGGCGGGGCCGCGCTCTGGACCGCCGAGGGCACCGGGGCCACGGCCACCGGCTGGACCTCGGGCGGCTGGCACGTCTTCAGCACCGTCCTCGGCGCGGGCGACCTGACCGGCGACGGCCGCCTCGACCTGCTGGCCCGCGCCACCACGGGCACCCTCCACGTCTACCCGGGCACCGGCACCGCCGGCACCACCAGCCCGTACGGCAGCCCGACGCCGGTCTCCGGCCCGGCCGCCGGCGACCTGCTGAACCGGGAACTGGTCACCGGTTACGACCTCAACCGCGACGGTCTCGGCGACGTGGTCGCCCGCAGCGGCGGTCTCCTCACCTTCCACGCCGGCACCGGCAACCCGAACACCGCCTTCGCCGAGCCCGTCACCGTCGGCACCGGCTGGCACCGGTTCGGCGAGATCCTCGCCCTGGGCGACGCCGACGGATCCGTCAGCCTCCTGGCCCGTGACAAGGCCGGCCCGAACGCCTGGACGTATCCGGGCCTCGGCGACGGCCGCCTCGGCGCCTCGACCCTCGTGCAGAAGCCCTTCCACCAGGCCCTCGGCCTCGCCGGCGACAGCGCCCCCAACGGGACGTACGGCAAGAGCAGCCTGCTCGCCAAGGCGGCGGACGGCACCCTCGTGTACTACCGCGTCAACGGCTCCCACACCGGTTTCGAGAACCCGATCGGCTTCCACGCCCTCGGCAACCCGCTCCGGCCCACCGACACCGTGATCTGGGCGTCCTCCCTCACCGACGGCGCCGACGGCACCGCCCTCAAGATCTCCGGCGGTCGGCTCCACGCGCTGCGCGCCACCGGTGACGTGGACCTCGGCGGCGGCTGGGACGCCTACAACACCGTGATCGGCGCCGGCGACCTGACCGCCGACGGCCGCGGCGACCTGCTGGCCCGCGACAAGGCCACCGGTGACCTGTGGCTGTACCCGGGACGCGGCACCGGCGAGGGCTTCCTGAGCCGGATCAAGGTCGGCACGAACTGGAACACCCTCGACACGCTCGCCGGCGCCGGTGACGTCACGGGCGATGGCACCGCCGACCTGATCGGCCGGGGCACCGACGGCCGCCTGTGGCTCTACCCCGGCACCGGCCAGTCCGGCGCCCCGTTCACCCGCCCCGTCCCGGTCGGCTCCGGCTGGCAGGGCATGACCGCCGTGGTCTCCCCCGGCGACGTGAACGGCGACGGCCTGGCCGACCTGACGGCCCGCGACGCCGCCGGCGGCCTGTGGCTCTACCCGTCCACCGGCGCGGGCTACGACACCCGCGTCGCCCTCGGCGCGGGCTGGAACTCCTTCACCGCCCTGAGCTGACCCCCTTCCGCGTCACCCCCACCACGGCCCCGCCCGGAACGTCCCCCAGGACGCCCCGGCCGGGGCCGTGCCGCGCCGCCTCGGCCGTGACAAGCGGCCCGCTTCCGGCACACTGGAGGATTGGCCGTCACGGGACGGCCCGCCAGGCCGGAAGGACCCGATCACAGGTGAATGGACCTCTCATCGTCCAGAGCGACAAAACACTGCTCCTGGAGGTCGACCACGAGCTCGCCGAGGCGTGCCGGCGGGCCATCGCGCCCTTCGCCGAGCTGGAGCGGGCGCCCGAGCACATCCACACCTACCGGGTGACGCCGCTCGGGCTGTGGAACGCGCGGGCCGCCGGGCACGACGCCGAGCAGGTGGTGGACGCGCTGGTGGAGTTCTCGCGCTATCCGGTGCCGCACGCGCTGCTCGTGGACATCGCGGAGACCATGGCCCGGTACGGGCGGCTCACGCTCTCCAAGCACCCGGCGCACGGGCTGGTCCTCACCACCACCGACCGGCCGGTCCTGGAGGAGATCCTCCGGTCGAAGAAGGTGCAGCCGCTGGTCGGGGAGCGGATCGACCCGGACACGGTGGTCGTGCACCCCTCGGAGCGGGGGCAGATCAAGCAGACGCTGCTGAAGCTGGGCTGGCCGGCGGAGGACCTCGCCGGGTACGTGGACGGGGAGGCGCACCGGATCGACCTGGCCGAGGACGGCTGGGCCCTGCGGCCGTACCAGCAGCAGGCCGTCGAGGGCTTCTGGCACGGCGGTTCGGGTGTCGTCGTGCTGCCCTGCGGCGCGGGCAAGACGCTCGTGGGGGCGGGCGCGATGGCGAAGGCGAAGGCGACGACGCTGATCCTCGTCACGAACACGGTCTCCGCGCGGCAGTGGAAGAGCGAGCTGGTGCGGCGGACCTCGCTGACGGAGGACGAGATCGGCGAGTACTCGGGGACGCGGAAGGAGATCCGGCCGGTCACCATCGCCACGTACCAGGTCCTCACGACCAGGCGGAAGGGCGTCTATCCGCACCTGGAGCTGTTCGACTCCCGCGACTGGGGGCTGATCGTCTACGACGAGGTGCACCTGTTGCCGGCGCCGGTGTTCAAGTTCACCGCCGACCTCCAGGCGCGGCGGCGACTGGGGCTGACGGCGACGCTGGTCCGGGAGGACGGGCGCGAGTCGGACGTGTTCTCGCTGATCGGGCCCAAGCGGTTCGACGCGCCGTGGAAGGAGATCGAGGCGCAGGGGTACATCGCGCCGGCCGACTGCGTCGAGGTGCGGGTGAACCTGACCGACGCGGAGCGGCTCGCGTACGCGACGGCCGAGGCCGAGGAGAAGTACCGCTTCTGCGCGACGACGGCGACGAAGCGGAAGGTCACCGAGGCGCTGGTGAGGAAGTTCGAGGGGCAGCAGATCCTCGTCATCGGCCAGTACATCGACCAGCTCGACGAGCTGGGCGAGCACCTGGACGCGCCCGTCATCAAGGGCGAGACGTCGAACGCGCAGCGGGAGAAGCTGTTCGACGCGTTCCGTACCGGTGAGATCAGCGTGCTCGTCGTGTCGAAGGTGGCGAACTTCTCCATCGACCTGCCGGAGGCGACGGTCGCGATCCAGGTGTCGGGCACCTTCGGCTCGCGCCAGGAGGAGGCGCAGCGCCTGGGCCGGGTGCTGCGGCCGAAGGCGGACGGGCACCAGGCGCACTTCTATTCGGTGGTGGCGCGGGACACGATCGACCAGGACTTCGCGGCGCACCGGCAGCGGTTCCTGGCGGAGCAGGGGTACGCGTACCGGATCGTGGACGCGGACGAGCTGCTGGGCGGGTAAGGGCGTCGGCGAGCGGGACCGCCTCAGGGGAGCGGCACCGGGCCGCTCCCGGGCGGCGGCCCGGTGCGGAGGCGGGCGGGCGGGGCGGGGTCCGGGTGGGGGCGCGGGCGGGGAAATCAGGTGGCCCGGGCGGCGGCGCCGCAGCTACACTCGCCAGCTTCCCGCCTCCCGCCTCGTGCCCGTGGAGCGCCGCCGTCCGGTCGGAAACCGGCGGCCACTTCGTCGTGTCCGTGTACGTACCGCCCGGAGGCTTCACCGTGTCCGCATCCGACCCGCTCCCCGACCCCCTCGCACGCGAGCGCGCCCACCTGGCGGCGTCCCGCGCCGCCCTGCGCGCCATGCGCGAGGACGTGGAGGCGCTCGACATCAAGGACGTCACGGCGAACTGGGTCAACTCGCTCGTCCTCGGCCGGCAGATCGAGGAGCGGATCAAGGCCCTCGCCGACCTCGCCGGCACCCCGCTGTTCTTCGGCCGCCTCGACTACCTGCACACCGCGCAGGAGGGGCAGCGCTTCTACATCGGGCGGCGGCACGTCCACGACGCCGACGGTGAGCCGATGGTGATCGACTGGCGTGCCCCGGTGTCGCAGCCGTTCTACCGGGCGTCGCGGAAGGATCCGCAGGACGTGGGGCTGCGGCGCCGCTTCGGCTACACGGGCGGCGAGCTCACCGCGTACGAGGACGAACACCTGTCGGACCCGGGTGAGGAGGAGCGGACGAGCCGGCTGCTCCAGGCGGAGATCGAGCGGCCCCGTGTCGGTCCGATGCGGGACATCGTGGCGACGATCCAGCCCGAGCAGGACGAGATCGTCCGTTCCGGACTGTCGGGGACGGTGTGCGTGCAGGGAGGGCCGGGGACCGGTAAGACGGCGGTGGGTCTGCACCGGGTGGCGTATCTGCTGTACGCGCACCGGGAGCGGCTGGCCCGCACGGGCACGCTGGTGATCGGGCCGAACCGGTCCTTCCTCCACTACATCGAGCAGGTGCTGCCCGCGCTCGGTGAGCTGGAGGTGCAGCAGGCGACGGTGGACGACCTGGTGGCGCACGTGGAGGTGCGGGGTACGGACGCGGCGGCGACGGCGGTCGTGAAGGGCGATGCCCGGATGGCGGAGGTGCTGCGGCGGGCGCTCCGCTCGCACGTGTCGATGCCCGGGGAGCCGCTGATGGTGGTGCGCGGTTCGCGGCGCTGGCGGGTTCCGGCGTACGAACTGGAGGAGATGGTCCGGGAGTTGCTGGACCGGGACATCCGGTACGGCGCGGCCCGGGAGGCACTTCCGCAGCGCATCGCCCATGCCGTGCTCGTCCGGATGGAGGAGGCGGGCGAGGCGCCCGACGACCGGGTGCAGAACGCGGTCGCGCGGAACACGGCGGTGAAGGCGGTGGTCAACGCCTGCTGGCCCGCGGTGGATCCGGCGAAGCTGGTGCTGCGGCTGCTGAGCGACGCGGACTTCCTGGCCGAGCACGCGGACGGTCTCCTCGACGAGGAGGAGCAGAAGCTGCTGCTGTGGGAGAAGCCGGCGCGCGGGGTGAGGTCGGCGCGGTGGTCGGCGGCGGACGCGGTGCTGATCGACGAGGCGAAAGACCTGGTGGAGCGGACGCAGTCGCTGGGGCACGTGGTCCTGGACGAGGCGCAGGATTTGTCGCCGATGCAGTACCGGGCGGTGGGGCGGCGGTGCACGACCGGTTCGGCGACGGTCCTCGGCGACCTCGCGCAGGGGACGACGCCGTGGGCGACGGAGAGCTGGGCGCAGGCGCTGGCGCACCTGGGGAAGCCGGAGGCGGTGGTGGAGGAGCTGACCGCCGGTTTCCGTGTGCCGCGTGAGGTGATCGCGTACGCCTCGCGGCTGCTGCCGCACATGTCGCCGGGGCTTGCGCCGGTGGAGTCGGTGCGGGAGAACCCCGGTTCGCTCGCCGTGCGCCGGACGGAGCCGGGCGCTCTGGACGCGGAGGTGGTGGCGGCGTGCCGGGAGGCGCTGGAGCACGAGGGTTCCGTCGGTCTGATCGCGGCGGACGCGCGGATCGCGCCGCTCGCCGAGGCCTTGGCGGCGGCCGGGCTCGCGTCCCTCTCGCCGGGTGAGGAGACCACGGCCGTGTCGCGTCTGACGCTGGTGCCGGCCTCGCTCGCGAAGGGTCTGGAGTACGACTACGTCGTCCTGGACGATCCGGCGGCGGTCGTGGACGGCGAACCGGACGAGCGGACGGGGCTGCGGCGGCTGTACGTGGCACTGACGCGTGCGGTGTCGGGGCTGACGGTGATCCACGCGGCGGAGCTGCCGGAGCAGTTGGGCGGCATCTGATCCCGACCGGCCGGGGCGGGGCCGGAGCAGGCGGGTCGGTGTCTGATCCCGACCGGCCCGGGGCGTAGGCGGTTGGGCGACGTCTCGCACCCGCCGGTCGGGACCGGGGCAGGGATCAGATCCGGCTCAGGTGCTCGCGACGTGGTCGGCGAGGGCCTCCGTGCGGGTGCGGCGGGCGACGGCGGCGAGGACCGGGTTCGTGGTGCGGTAGTGGTTCTCGGTGACGACGCCCCAGCACAGGGCCCAGCCCCGGCCCCGGGCCCAGGTGGCGTCGTCGACCTCCGCCGCCTCGCGGAAGAGGGGGCGGGTCGCGTCGGTGAGGAGCGTCCAGGCGGCCATCATGTCGCAGGCCGGGTCGCCGGTGCCGAGGCCGCCGAAGTCGATCACGGCGTGGAGTCGGCCTGCGCGGGTCAGGAGGTTGCCGGGCAGCAGGTCGGCATGGACCCAGACCGCCTCGCCGTGCCACTGCGGCAGGGTGAGGGTGTGCTCCCAGGCGTCCGTCGCCGCGACGGCGTCGAGGTCCCCGGTGGCGGCGAGGGCCCGGATCGCGCCGGGCATGGCGCCTTCCTCCCACGCGGTGACGGGGCCGCCCCGGAAGGAGGCGGGACCGCCGGTCGCGTCGACGCGGCGCAGGGCGGCGCCGAAGCGGCCGAGGGCGACGGCGGCGTGGGCGAGGTCGGTGACGGGGGCGGTGAAGGCGTCCTGGCCGTCGATCCAGCGGTAGACGGACCACGGCAGGCCGAAGCCCTCGCCGGGGGCGCCGAGCCCGACGGGTTCGGGGACGGCGAGTGGCAGGTGCGGTCCGATCCGGGGCAGCCAGCGCTGCTCCTTCTCCACCTGGCGTACCGCCCAGGCGGCCTTCGGTACCCGTACCACCAGCTCGTCCCCGAGGCGGAACATCGCGTTGTCGGTGCCGGCCGACTCGACCTCGCGCACGTCGAGCGCGGACCACTGCGGGAACTGCGCGGCCACGAGGCGCCGCACGAGCGGGACACCGACGACGGCCTTCTGACTCTGCGTGGGATCGACCATGCGCGGGAGGTTAACGGGGCGGGGCGGGCGGGGACCACGGGTTTTCGCGCCCCGCCGGGGCGGGACCACGGATTTTCGCGCGTGCCCCGCCGGTGCCGGCCCCCTCAGCCGTCCAGGGCCTCGCGCCAGGCGCGGACCGCTTCGGTGGAGACCGGCGCGGTCCAGCCTGCGGGGCGGGCCGCGCCGCCGATGTGGAAGGCGGTGAGTCCGGCGGCGCGGAGGGCGGGGAGGTGGTCGAGGCGGAGGCCGCCGCCGACCAGGATCTGGGGTTCGTAACCCGGTTCGCCGGCGCGGGCGGCCTCGGCGGTGAGGGTGGCGAGGCCGTCGTCGACGCCGCCGGCCGCGCCGGCGGTGAGGTAGGTGTCGAGTCCCGGCAGGTCGGCGAGGCTCTTGCGGAGGGCGTCGCGGTCGGCGGCGCGGTCGATGGCGCGGTGGAAGGTCCAGCGGCAGCCGTCGAGGACGGCGATGAGCCGTTCGACGGCGACCAGGTCGGGTGTGCCGTCCGCCGTGAGGAAGCCGAGGACGAACTCGTCGGCCCCGGCCTCCCGCAGTTCGGCCGCCCGGCGGACGAGGGCGTCCATGTCCCCGGCGGCGAAGCCGTCGCTGAGGCGGAGCATCGCGCGCAGCGGAATGTCGACGGCGGCGCGGATGGCGGCGAAGCGGGCCGGGGACGGGCTGAGGCCGTCCGCCGCGATGTCGGTGACGAGTTCGAGCCGGTCGGCGCCGCCGTTCCGGGCGGCGACCGCGTCCCGCTCGTCGAGGGCGATCACCTCAAGGACTGCACGGTTGCTCATCGAGCCCATTCCTCCACAAAGACGGCGACAGGTCTAGTCCAATGACCAGACTAGCCGTGCGAGTGACCGGGCGCACCGTGCCCGTCACCCCCGGTTCCGGACGGGGTGGGCGCGGGGGCCTCGACGGGAGCCTTCCCGTTCGCGCCCGCCGTCACCGTGAAGGCGGCCGTCCGGACCTTTCCCCCGTGCTGGAAGTCGAGGAAGAGGCGGTACGCGCCCGCGCTGGGCGCCGTCGCCGTGAAGGAGACGTCCGGGCCGGGGCCGCCCTCGTTCGGGTGCACGTGGAGGTAGGCGAGGTCGCCCCGGCGGAGGGCGACGAGGTGACCGTACGCCCCCAGGTACGGCTCCAGGTCGGTGACGGGCTTGCCGCCCTTGGTGACGGTGAGCCGCAGCTCACCGGCCCGGCCGGGGTCGAGAGTGCCGCCCAGGCGGACCTGGTAGCCGTCGACGGTCGCGGTCGGCGCCGCGGCCGGGAGCGGCCGGGGCGCGTAGGCGCCGGGGACGGCGAGGTCGGCGCCGAGGGTGAGCGCCCGGGCGCCGGGGGCGGCCGGCTTGAAGTCGGCGAAGGCCTTGTACCCGCCGGCGGCGGGCAGGTCGACGGTGGTCGTCCAGGTGCCGTCGGGCGCCTTCTCGGGGTGCAGGTGACGGAAGACGGTCAGGTCGCGCGAGGCGACGATGAAGTGCAGTTCCTTGCCGTGCTCGGTGGTGAAGGCGGCGACCTTCCGCCCGGCGGCGTCCTTGACGGCGAACTTCAGGACGCTGCGGCCGGCGGTGGTGGTGGGCGTCTCCAGGGCGAGGGTGTAGCCGCCGTCGGAGACCTGGAGGCCGCCGGGGACGGCGGGCGCGGCGGCGCCGTCACCCTCGCCGTGCCCGGCGTGTCCGTCGGCGCCCGCGCTCGCGCCGGCGTCCGCGTTCGCCGAGGGGGCGGCGGCGTGCTCGCCGTGCCCGGCCTTCGCCGGTTCCGCGACGGGGCCGACGCCCTTGCCGATCCCGTACGCGGTTCCGAAGGTCGCGGCGAGCGCGGTGGCGAAGGCAGTGATCTTCACTCCGGTGTTCATGACTGCTCTCCCGTACTGGGTGGCGGGCGTACCCGTTCGATACACCTCACCATACCCCTGGGGGGTATCAAGTCAAGTCGGGTCAACACTTGCCTCCGATACCGCCCAGGGGTATACATGGACCCACGAACGGATACCCCCCGAGGGTATTCACCGCCGTATGGACGAGGAGAGAGAGCCATGGGCTCCTGCTGCACCCCTGACCACAGCTGCTCCACCAACACCGGCGAGGCCACCACGGCCACCGCCGTCGCCGAGAGCACCGCCACGGTCTACGCCGTCTCCGGCATGACCTGCGGCCACTGCCGTACCGCGATCACCACCTCCGTCGGCGCCCTCGACGGCGTCCTCTCCGTCGACGTGGACATCGCCGGCGGCCTGGTGACCGTGACCACCGGCGGCGCCCCCGACGACGCCGCCATCGCCGCCGCCGTCGACGACGCCGGTTACGAGCTGACCGGCCGCGCCTGACCGGCACCGCCACGACCGACCCGGCCGCCGGGGCCCGGCCGCCGTCCGCCGGGCCCCGGCCCCGCCCCCTCCGGGACGCGCCGCTGAGGCTCACCCGGCCTCAGCAGGAAGAAACGAGGAGCAGGAAATGACCACGACCACTCCGGGCACCGCCCAGGTCGAGCTCGCCATCGGCGGCATGACCTGCGCCTCGTGCGCGGCCCGGATCGAGAAGAAGCTCAACCGCATGGACGGCGTGGAGGCGACCGTCAACTACGCGACGGAGAAGGCGAAGGTCACCTTCGCCGCCGACATCCCGGTCGCCGACCTGATCGCCACCGTCGAGGCCACCGGCTACACCGCCGCCGAGCCCGAGCCGCCGAAGGCCGACACGGCCGGGGGTGACGGCCCCTCCGACGAGGAGAAGGCCGACGAGGAGCTGCGGCCGCTGAAGCAGCGGCTGGTCACCGCGGTCACGCTGGCCGTGCCGGTCATCGCGATGGCCATGGTCCCCGCCCTGCAGATCGAGTACTGGCAGTGGCTGAGCCTCACGCTCGCCGCGCCGGTCGTCACCTACGCCGCCTGGCCCTTCCACCGGGCCGCCTGGACCAACGCCCGGCACGGCGCCGCGACCATGGACACCCTGATCTCGGTCGGCACCACCGCCGCGTTCCTGTGGTCGCTGTGGGCCCTCTTCCTCGGCACCGCCGGCACGCCCGGCATGACGCACCCCTTCGAGTTCACCATCGCCCGCACCGACGGCGCCGGGAACATCTACCTGGAGGCCGCCGCCGGCGTCACCGCCTTCATCCTGGCCGGCCGCTACTTCGAGGCCCGCTCGAAGCGGAAGGCGGGCGCCGCGCTCAAGGCGCTGATGCAGCTGGGCGCGAAGGAGGTCACCGTCCTGCGGGACGGCCGCGAGGTCACCGTACCGACCGCCGAACTCCGGGTCGGGACGCGCTTCCTGGTCCGCCCGGGCGAGAAGATCGCGACCGACGGCACCGTGGTCGAGGGCTCCTCCGCCGTGGACGCCTCCATGCTCACCGGCGAGTCCGTGCCGGTGGAGGTCGGCGTGGGCGACTCCGTCACCGGCGCCACCCTGAACGCCGGCGGCCGCCTCGTCGTCGAGGCCACCCGCGTCGGCGCCGACACCCAGCTCGCCCGGATGGCCAGGCTCGTCGAGGACGCGCAGAACGGCAAGGCCGCCGCCCAGCGGCTCGCCGACAGGATCTCCGCCGTCTTCGTGCCGATCGTCATCGCGCTCGCGCTGGGCACCCTCGGCTTCTGGCTCGGTACGGGACAGGGCCTGACCGCCGCGTTCACCGCCGCCGTCGCCGTGCTGATCATCGCCTGCCCGTGCGCCCTGGGCCTGGCCACCCCGACCGCCCTCATGGTCGGCACCGGCCGCGGCGCACAGCTCGGCATCCTCATCAAGGGCCCCGAGGTCCTGGAGACCACCCGCAAGGTCGACACGATCGTCCTGGACAAGACCGGCACCGTCACCACCGGCCGGATGACCCTCATCAAGGTCCACACCGCCGACGGCGAGGACGAGACCGAGGTCCTGCGTCTCGCGGGCGCCCTGGAGCACTCCTCCGAGCACCCCGTCGCCCAGGCCGTCGCCGCCGGCGCCACCGCGCGGACCGGCACCCTGCCCACCCCCGAGGACTTCGCGAACGTCCCCGGACTCGGCGTGCAGGGCGTCGTGGAGGGCCACGCCGTCCTCGTCGGCCGCGAGAAGCTGCTCGGCGAGTGGGCGATGGAGCTGCCCGCCGGGCTCAAGTCCGCCAAGGACGAGGCCGAGAAGGCCGGAAGGACGGCCGTCGCGGTCGCCTGGGACGGGAAGGCCCGCGCGGTCCTGGAGGTCGCCGACGCGATCAAGGAGACCAGCGCGGAGGCCGTCCGCCGCCTCAGGGCCCTCGGGCTCACCCCGATCCTGCTGACCGGCGACAACAAGGCGGTCGCCGAGTCCGTCGCCGCCGAGGTCGGCATCGGGGAGGTCATCGCCGAGGTCATGCCGCAGGACAAGGTCGACGTGGTCAAGCGCCTCCAGGCGGAGGGCCGTTCGGTCGCGATGGTCGGCGACGGCGTGAACGACGCCGCCGCGCTCGCCCAGGCCGACCTGGGCCTGGCCATGGGCACCGGCACGGACGCCGCCATCGAGGCCGCGGATCTGACCCTCGTACGGGGCGACCTGCGGGCGGCGGCCGACGCCATCCGGCTCTCCCGCCGGACGCTCGGCACCATCCGCTCCAACCTCTTCTGGGCCTTCGCCTACAACGTGGCCGCCCTCCCGCTGGCCGCGGCGGGACTGCTCAACCCCATGATCGCCGGTGCCGCGATGGCCTTCTCCTCGGTCTTCGTCGTCGGCAACAGCCTGCGGCTGCGGGGCTTCCGGGCCGCCGACGCGTGAGGTGACGGACCGGCAGGACGCCGCCGTGGCCGGCTACGGGCAGCGCGAGGAAGACCTCATCGGGCGCCTGCGGCGCATCGCCCGGCTGATCAGAAGCTGACGACCCGAGGGGAGTACGGCGCACCGGGTGGGCGTCACACCATGACGGCCAGCGCCAGCACGGCGATCAGCGCGCTGGACACCAGGCCGGTCAGGAGGCGGGCGCGGGGGGACGACAGGGTGTGGCCCAGCAGCGTGCCGGTGGCGGCGAGGAGGAGCTGCCAGCTCGCCGAGGCGGCGAAGGCCGCCAGGACGAAGGCGCTCGCGCCGGCCGGGCCGCGCGCGGGACCGCCGCCGAGGACGAGCGCGGTGAAGTACAGCACCGTCATCGGGTTGAGGATCGTGATCCCCAGGAAGGTGAGGTACGCCCGCCGGGGCGGGACCGCGGGCGGCGCCTGCGCGGGTCCCGCGCGGTGCGCCCGCACGGCCGTACGGCACGAGAGCGCCGCCAGGGCCAGCAGGACCAGGGCGGAGACCCAGCGCAGCGGGGTCGTCACCGGGGCCAGGACGGGGACGAGGGCGGCGCCGCCGAGAACCGCGACCAGGGCGTAGACCCCGTCGGCGGTGGCGACGCCGAGGGCCGCGCCCACTCCCGTACGCCACGGGCCGCGGGCCGCGACCGCCACCAGGTGGGCGCCGACGGCGCCGACCGGGATCGCGATGCCGTAGCCGGCCAGCAGGCCGGCCACCACCGCGCCCGTCACGCGACGGCGGGGATCGCGCCTCCGGTGCCGGTGGGCCGCTGCTGTCGGCGGTAGGCCGCGCCGTCCTTCGTACGGGCCAGGAAGCCGCCCACCACGAGGTAGCGGCGCAGGGCCGGGAAGTCCTCGTGCACCGAGGTCAGGGCCTCGTTGACCTCGGCCTCACGGTAGGTACGGCCGGCCTCGAAAAGGGTCTCGGCGAGGTGCGCGAGCAGCGCCTCACGGCGGGCGGGCTTGCGCGGGATCGCCTTCAGGCGCCCGTCGGCGGCGAAGAGGTCCGCGACGGGGCGGACGGGATGACTGGTCATGCCCGAAAGCCTGGCGGCCGGGGGGCGGGGGCCGCAAAGGGTTTTCGCGGGGACGGCTTCTCGGCGTTCCAGTCGGGGAAGCTGCACGCGGGCGTACGGCTCCGGGACTCCCCCGACGAGCTGCGCGCCCGCACCCGGTGAGGCGCTTCTCTCAGCCGGTGGCGGGCGTCCACGGGGTGTCCGCCATGAACCGCTTGCGGAACACCGTTCCGGGCCTGGCGAACGCCGCCTCGACCGCCCCGTCCGGGACCCGGTCGCCGACGGCCCGCCGGGGAACCCTGCGGTAACCGCGAGCCCGGAGGAGATCCGCCGCCGATGCCCAGCTCTCGGCGGCCACCGCCACCTCGTCCACCGCGTCGCACGCGTTGCTCGCGTCGACCAGGACCGCGTACGCGATGACGAGACCCCCCACGCGTGTCCTGGCCGTCATGTCTCCCACGTCCACTCCCTCCGGCGCGGGCGGTCCGGTCGACGTGTGCCGGAGCAGCTCGCGCATTCCCGAACTTGAGTGATCCGTAACGGACTTGGTGATCACTCGAACGGGGGGTTCTTCACTCTGCGTGGCCGAATTGGCATATGCGCGCTGTACGTTCTCAGCAAACAGCCCCCGCGTTGGTAGCAGCCATCCGCGGGGGCCTGAATCACGAGTGGACGACTAGGAAGACCACCCATGATCTACCGGCACTTTATCGCGCCCACCCAGGGCTTCACCCTTTTTCAGCACACGCTCATCCGGCATCCGCGTCTCGACTCGCACGCCGCGCGCATCCTGACCTGGCAGCTGTCGCTCCGTCCCGATGAGCGCGAACCGCTGTGGGAGACGGCCAGGCAGGCCAAAATCGGTGCGGGCGCGTTCCTCAAGGCCAAGCGGCAGCTCAAGGACGAGGGGTTTCTGCACGAGAAGCGTGTGCAGGGGCCGGGCGGGAAGTGGGAGACGTACCAGCTCGTCTCCAACGAGCCGTTGACCGCCGCTGAGGCCGCCGAGTTGCTCGCATGGATGTCGTCGCAGGTGGTGCCGAGTGACGGCGGTCCGGCCGTCGGTGAGCGGACCCGTCGGGCGGCCGACGGTCTTCCAAAGAAAAAACCGGAAGAAGACTCCTCCTCCTTCCGGCCGCCACCCCAGGCGCCGGAGCCTGGACCGGCGCGGGAGCCCGAACCGGCGCGGGAGCCCGAACCGGCGCGGGAGCCCGAACCGGCGCGGGAGCCCGAACCGGCGCCGCAACCTGAACCGGCACCCGAGCCCGCACCGGAGCCCGTCCCGGGTCGTGAGGTGCCGCCCCCGCCGCTCGACCCCGTCGCCGAGGAAGCGCGGACGCTCGTCGGGGATCTGCCGCTGCTGTCGCCCGCGCTGCGGTTCGTACCGGCCGGGATGCGGGCGGAGTTGACGCGGCTGGCGGCGCGCTGGCTGGTCGCCGGGCACACCTCCGCCGACGTACGCGAACACGTCCGGCGCTGCCTGCCACGCGACGGGACACCCGTGTACCGGCCCGGCGGCTTCCTGCGCTACCTCCTGCGGGAGGTGCCGCCACCACCCCCGCCCCCCGAAGCACCGGACGCGCAGGACCCGCAGGACCCGCAGGACCGGCCCCGTCTGTCGGCGCGGCTCGCGGGCGCGCGGGAGTGCGAAGGGGAGCACATCCAGCCCATGCTGTTCCGGCCGGTCGGGGACGAACGGCTGTGCCGGGCCTGCACCGAATCCGGAGCCGGCACCGGAACCAGAGCCAGGGCCGGGACCGAAACCCGGACCGGGACCAGAGCCAGGACCGGACCTGAAACCCGGACCGGAGCCGGAGCCCGGACCGGGCCATGGCGTGCCGTCCTCGCCGGAGTTCCCTAGCGTGTCGCGGTCAGCTCGCACCTCCCGTCCGCGCACGAGCGGCGCAGGCGGCCCGCCGAGACCGTCTCCGCCAGGCCCATGACCCAGCACATCGGGCAGCCGCGCAGCGCGACCAGCCCGACCGGGACGAGGAGCAGGCCGAGCGGGCCGAGGGTGGGCAGCAGGGCGAGGGCCCCGGCGAGGGCGCCGAAGCCGAGCGCTCCCCGGGCCAGATGCCGTGGCACGGTGGCGCTGGCGAAACGCCGTGGTGCGGGGCCGTGCTTCGTGATCATCGGTTCCCCTCCTCGCTCAGTGCCTCCCGGACGGCCGAACGCGCCCGGTGCAGACGGGACTTCATGGCGGCGGTGCTCAGGCCGAGACGGTCGGCGACCGTGCGGCCGGGGAGGCCCTGGATGTCGCGCATGACGAGAACCTGCCGCTGGTCGGCGGGGAGGGCCGCGACGGCGGCGGCGACCCGCTCGGCCTCCAGGCGCAGCAGGGTGTCCTCCTCGGCGGACCGGGCCGTTCCGCCGGGGGCGGTTTCGCCCGGTGCGGGTACGGCACCCGGTCCCCGGTGGAGCAGGGCCCGGGTGCGGCGCAGGCATTCGTTGCGCACGATCCGGAACATCCAGGAGGCGAGCGCCCCGGAGGCACGCAGCATGCCGATCTTCCGGTAGAGGATGATCACCGCCTCCTGGGCGGCGTCCTCGGCGTCCTGCGGGGTCGCGCACAGGCTGTGCGCGAACCGCCGCACGTGCGGATAGGAGCCGTACACGAGCGCGGTGAGCGCCTCCACGTCACCGCGCTGCGCCGCCGTGACGAGGCCGGCGCCGGGCCAGCCGTGGTCAGCCACGGTGACGCCGACGGCGGCGCAGGGTGACGGCGCACGCGCACACGAGCAGCGCGGCGGCCGCGACGGCGATCACGACGGTGGTGGTCATGGGGTCCTCCCGGTGGGCTGGGGAGCGGACGCGGTCGTCCGCACGCCTATGAGAGGCGTGCCGCAGGGGAAAGGATTCACCCCGTTCCCCGGCCCGGACAGGCGCGACCGCCCCGCCGGGTACGGAACAGGGGCCGCCCGGCATCCGTGGGGACGGACGTCGGGCGGCCCCTGGGCCACGTGGTGGCGCGCACCCGGTGCGTCACACGCCGGCCTTCTCGGCCCGCGGGGCGGGGGCGGCCCCGGCCGCGGCGGCCTTGTCCCCCTTCATGACGAGGAGGGTGAGCACACCGCCCACGGCCGCGATGATCGCCGCGCCGGTGAAGGCGGCGGAGAAGCCCTCGGTCAGGCGGGGCAGGTTGCCGAGCCGGTCGGCGCCCTGCGCCATGGCGACGGCGGTGAGCGCGGCGAGGCCGAGCGCGGAGCCGGCGTTGTACGTGGTGTTGACGATGCCGGAGGCGAGGCCGGCCTGCTCCTGCGGGGCGCCGGACATGGCCGCGATCATCGCCGGGATGTAGGCGAGGGACATGCCGAGCGCGGCGACCAGCGAGGCCGGCAGGACGTCGACGAGGAAGGTGCCGGTCGGCTCGACGGCGGCGAGCCAGACGAGACCGGCCGCGAGGAGCAGCAGGCCCACGCCGATGAGCGGCTTGGCGCCGACCTTCGTCATGAGCCGGGAGGTGAGGGCCGTCATGAAGATCATCAGGAGGACGGTCATCGGGAGCAGCGCGGCGCCGGAGGCGAAGGCCCCGTAGCCGAGGACCTGCTGGAGGTACAGGTTGAGGAAGTACCACATCGGGATCCATGCGGCGCCGAGCAGCGTCATGGCCAGGTTGGCGGAGCCGAGGCGCGGGACCCGCCAGACGCCGAGCGGCATGAGGGGCTCGCGGACGGACTTCTGGATCACGAGGAAGAGGATCAGCAGGACGGCGGCGGCGGCCAGTTCCAGGATGGTGGCGGTGGCGCCCCAGCCGACCTCGGGGGCCCGGACGACGGCGAGGACGGCGAGCGCGAGACCGGCGGTGACGGCGACCGCGCCGAGGACGTCGACGGAGCCGCGGCGGGACGCGACGTTCGGGAGGAGCTTGGTGGCGGCGAGGGTCGCGAGGCCGATCGGGATGTAGATGACGAAGACCCACTGCCAGGCGGCCCACTCGGTGAAGACGCCGCCGAGGAAGACGCCGGCGGTGCCACCGGCGGGGGCCGCGGCGCCGTAGAGCGCCATCGCCTTGCCGAGCTCCTTCGGGTCGTGCGTGAACAGCATCATCAGCAGGGTCATCGCGGAGGGCGCGATGAGCGCGCCGCCGACGCCCTGGACGGCTCGGCCGAGGATCTCGACCCAGGCGGTCTGCGCGGCCGCGGCGAGGACCGAGCCGACGATCATGACCGCCCAGCCGGAGACGAAGATCCTGCGGGCTCCGACGAGGTCGGAGAGGCGTCCGCCGAGGAGCAGCAGACCGCCGAAGACGATGACGTAGGCGTTGAAGACCCACTGGAGCTCGCCCTGCGTGAAGCCGAGGTCCTTCTGCATCGCGGGGAGCGCGACCCCGATGATCGAGGTGTCCATGATGACCATGAACTGGGCGGCGGCGAGCACGAGGAGTGCCCACCAGCGCCGGGGATTGACGGTTTCGGCTGACATCGTCCTGACCCTTCACTCGCTGCCCTATACCCCCGGGGGGTACCTTCGCGCAGCACCGTAACATACCCATGGGGGGTATGCGAGAGAGGGAGGGAGAACCGTCGGCGGTGAGGGGAAAGCCCGGTTCCGGAGGTCGCGCCGGTCCCGGAGGAACGCCCCCCGGAAGGGGCGGGCGGCGCCGCGCCCCGGCCACCGGCCCGGCAGAATGCCCCGCATGACCGCAGACCAGGATCCCCAGCTGCTCCGGCGCTGGACCGCCACCCTGCTCGCCGCCCGGGCCGGCCGCGAGGGCCCGGACCCCGTCCCGTACGGCCGGAACCTGCTGGCCCGCTGGTCGGAACCGCAGCGCCGCTACCACACGGTCGACCACCTCCGGGCGGTCCTCGACCGCATCGACGAACTGGCCGACCAGGGCGGGGAACTCGAACTCGTCCGGCTCGCCGCCTGGTTCCACGACGCCGTCTACCGCCCCGACCGCTCCGAGAACGAGGAGCGCTCCGCCGCGCTCGCCGAGAAGGCCCTGACCGAGGCCGGCCTCACGGCCCGCGAGGTCACGGAGGTGGCTCGCCTCGTCCGCCTCACCGTCACCCACGACCCGGCGCCCGGCGACCTCAACGGCGAGACGCTCTGCGACGCGGACCTCGCGGTCCTGGCGGGCGACCCCGATACGTACGGGGGGTATGCGGCGGCGGTCCGCGAGGAGTACGGCTTCGTCCCCGACGACGCCTTCCGCACCGGCCGCGCCGCCGTCCTCCGGCAGCTCCTCGCCCTCCCCCGCCTCTTCCGTACGCCGTACGGGGCGGCGGCCTGGGAGGAGCGGGCCCGGGAGAACCTGGAACGGGAACTGGCGGAGCTGGAGGGCGGCCCGGGCGCGGGCTGAGCGGAGAAGGACCGGGGGTGGACCGCTCCGTCTCGTATCGCGAGACCCCGCCCCTCGCGGGAATGACAGGCACAAACGGCCCGTTGACCCATGTCATGCCGTCTTCGTCAGCCGAGCCCACGACCACGCCCGACCCCGAACCCGAGAACGACCCCGTACCCGGGAACGACCCCGCGACCGCCTCCGGGAAGTCGTCCGTCACCGCGGCCGCGCCGCCGGCCGGGAAGGACTCCGGCCGGATGCCGCTCGCCGTCTACATCCTCGGACTCTCCGTCTTCGCCCTCGGTACGAGCGAATTCATGCTCTCCGGTCTCCTCCCGCCCATCGCGGAGGACATGAACGTCTCGATCCCCCGCGCCGGCCTGCTCATATCGGCCTTCGCCATCGGCATGGTCGTCGGCGCCCCGCTGCTGGCCGCCGCCACCCTGCGGCTCCCCCGGAAGACGACCCTGGTCGCCCTCATCACGGTCTTCGGCCTCGGCCAGGTCGCGGGCGCCCTCGCCCCGAACTACGGGGTCCTCTTCGCGTCCCGGGTCGTGAGCGCCCTCGCCTGCGCCGGTTTCTGGGCCGTCGGTGCCGCCGTCGCCATCGCCATGGTGCCGGCGAACGCCCGTGCCCGCGCCATGGCCGTGATGATCGGCGGCCTGTCGATCGCCAACGTCCTCGGTGTCCCCGCCGGCGCCTTCCTCGGCGAGCACCTCGGCTGGCGCTCCGCGTTCTGGGCGGTCGGCGCGGCCTCCGCCGTCGCCCTCGTCGGCGTCCTCACCCGCATCCCGCACATCCCGGTGCCGAAGACCGCGCCCCGGCTCAGGCGGGAACTGGTCATCTACCGCGACCGCCAGGTGCTGCTCTCCATCGTCGTCACGGCGCTCGCCGCCGGCGGTGTCTTCTGCGCCTTCTCCTACCTGGCCCCGCTGCTCACCGACGTCTCCGGCCTCGACGACAGCTGGGTCTCCGCCGTCCTCGGCCTGTTCGGCATCGGCGCCCTGGTCGGCACGACGATCGGCGGCCGGGTCGCCGACGCCCACCTCTTCGGAGTGCTCCTCAGCGGCATCACCGCCTCCACCGTCTTCCTGGCGGCGCTGGCCGTCTTCGCCTCCAGCCCGGTCGTGACGGTGCTGCTCGCCTTCCTCCTGGGCGTCTCCGCGTTCTACACCGCCCCCGCGCTCAACGCCCGCATGTTCAACCTGGCCGGCGCCGCGCCCACCCTCGCCGGCGCCACCACCACCGCCGCCTTCAACCTCGGCAACACCGGCGGACCCTGGCTCGGCGGCACCGTCATCGACGCGGGCCTCGGCTTCGCCGCCCCCGCCTGGGCCGGCGCCGCCATGACCGTCCTCGCGCTCGCGGCGGTCGCGGTCTCGCTGCGCCTCCACTCGGCGTCCCGCTCCCGCGTGGTCACCGGCGCCCAGGACCGCGAGACCACCCCCCTGCCCACGCCGGACGGCGCCCTGCGCTGACCGCCGCGCTTCCTGGCGTACGGGGGCGGGCCGCTGCCGGTCAGGCGGGCGGGCGGCCCTTCGGGCGGCGCAGGCCCGCCTCCGTGAGGCGGCGCAGCAGTTCCTTCGACCCGACCTCGACGGCGCCGCCCGCCACCGCGTCCGCGTACCGGTCCGAGGGGATGTCGTAGTGGTCGCGCTCGAAGGCGCGCGGCGGGGCGCCGATCCGGGCGGCGAAGGCGTGCAGCTCCTCGAAGGAGACGTCACTGATGAGGTGCGACCACATGCGGCCGTGGCCCGGCCAGGTGGGCGGGTCGATGTAGAGGGTCATACGCCCGCCCCCGCCCGCGCGGTCCGGCCCCGGCGCCCGACGGCGGGGGCCCGTGGCGTCCCGGTCGGCGGCGCGGTCACGTGAGCCCGCCCACCGGTGCCACCACCACGCCCTGCTTGCCGCACACCCAGTGCGGGTCGGGGCCGAGCTCCGGTTCCACGTCCAGGGCGTGCGGGTCGCCCGAGGCGCAGACCGGGCAGATGGGCCAGCGCCCGTACCGTTCGAGCAGGGCGTCCTGCACGTCCTGGGCGACGAGCCCGGCGACGTACGACACGCCCTCGGGCCACTGCTCGACCCACCAGCGCCGGTGCGTCACCGACTCCTCCACCATCGACACGACCTCGGCGGCGGCCACCTCCCGGGCGGCGAGGTCGGCCAGCACCAGCGCGCGAGCGGCGTGCAGCGCCTGCTCCACGGGGTCGATCTCGTTCATGCGTTCATTGTGACCCGCGCGGCGGCCGAGCGGCGAGAAGACCGGGGTCGGGGCAGGGACGGACCAGGGTCGGGGCCCGGGTCGGACCAGGGTTCTCTCCGGGTCGGAGGGTCTTGTCGCCCGCCGGGACCGAAAGTAGCTTTCATATGTGACCCAAGACGTGAAGGAAAGTTTCACCAGCGGCGCGCCGCCGGCCCCCGCCGCCCTCGCGGCCAAGGTCCGGACCCTCGCCCCGTCCATGACCCGCTCCATGCAGCGGGTCGCCGAAGCCGTCGCCGGCGACCCGGCGGGCTGCGCCGCGCTCACGGTCACCGGCCTCGCCGAACTCACCGGCACCAGCGAGGCGACCGTCGTCCGCACCGCCCGCCTCCTCGGCTACCCCGGCTACCGCGACCTGCGCCTCGCCCTGGCGGGCCTCGCCGCCCAGCAGCAGTCGGGCCGCGCGCCGTCCGTCACCGCCGACATAGCGGTCGACGACCCGGTCGCCGACGTCGTCGCCAAACTCGCCTACGACGAACAGCAGACCCTCGCCGACACCGCCGCCGCACTCGACACCGTGCAGCTCGGCGCCGTCGTCGCCGCCCTCGCCACCGCCCGCCGCATCGACATCTACGGCATCGGCGCCTCCGGTCTCGTCGCGCAGGACCTCGGCCAGAAACTGCTGCGCATCGGCCTGATCGCGCACGCCCCCGGCGACCCGCACCTCGCCGTCACCAACGCCGTCCAGCTGCGCTCCGGTGACGTCGCCATCGCCATCACCCACTCCGGCTCCACCGGCGACGTCATAGAACCGCTCCGGGTCGCCTTCGACCACGGCGCCACCACCGTCGCCGTCACCGGCCGCCCGGACGGCCCCGTCACCCAGTACGCGGACCACGTCCTCACCACCTCCACCGCCCGCGAGAGCGAACTGCGGCCCGCCGCCATGTCCTCGCGCACCAGCCAACTCCTGGTCGTGGACTGCCTGTTCACCTGCGTCACGCAGCGCACGTACGAGACGGCCGCGCCCGCCCTCGCCGCCTCCTACGAGGCCCTCGCCCACCGCCACTCGCCCCGCAGCCGCTGAACCACCAGGAAAGAGCCGCCGCCCGTGCCGACCACGTACTCCGAACTGCGCGCCCAGCTGGCCACCCTCACCACCGAGGCCTTCCGCCCCGAACTGGCCGAGATCGACCGGCTGTCCACCCTGGAGATCGCCCGCACCATGAACGGCGAGGACCAGTCCGTCCCCGCCGCCGTCGCGCGGCAGCTCCCCGCCATCGCGGCCGCCATCGACGCCACCGCCGCCCGCATGGCCGACGGTGGCCGGCTCGTCTACATGGGCGCGGGCACGGCCGGCCGGCTCGGCGTCCTGGACGCCAGCGAGTGCCCGCCCACCTTCAACACCGACCCCTCCCAGGTCGTCGGCCTCGTCGCGGGCGGCCCCACCGCCCTGGTCCGGGCCGTCGAAGGTGCCGAGGACTCCCGGGACTTCGCCGTCGCCGACCTCACCGCCCTCGGGCTCACCGACCGCGACACCGTCGTCGGCGTCTCCGCCTCCGGCCGCACCCCGTACGCGCTCGGCGGCATCGAACACGCCCGCCGGCTGGGCGCGCTCACCATCGGCCTCTCCTGCAACCCCGACAGCGCGCTCACCGCCGCCGCCGAGCACGGCATCGAGGTCGTCCCCGGCCCCGAGCTCCTCACCGGTTCCACCCGCCTCAAGGCGGGCACCGCCCAGAAGCTCGTCCTCAACATGATCTCGACCATCACCATGATCCGGCTCGGCAAGACGTACGGGAACCTCATGGTCGACGTCCGCGCCTCCAACGAGAAGCTCCACGCCCGCTCGCGCCGGATCGTCGCCCTCGCCACCGGCGCACCGGACGAGCAGATCGAGGCGGCCCTCGCCGCCGCCGACGGCGAGGTGAAGAACGCCATCCTCATGATCCTCGCCGACATCGACGCCCCGACCGCCGCCCGCCGCCTCACCGCCTCCGCCGGCCACCTCCGCGCGGCCCTGCACCCGGACGGATGACCGCCGCGCCAACCCCCTTGCGGGACAGATGACTTCGTGCTCCTCACGCCGCCGGGAGATCATGCCCGCCATGACGACGCCACGCGCCACGACCGCCACCACGACCACCCCGCCCTCCGCCGACGGAGCGGGCACCTGGACCCTCGGTGACCTCACCGTCCGCCGGATCGGGTTCGGTGCGATGCGGCTGCCGCAGTACGGGGAGGCCCTCGTCCCGCACGCCGTGCCGAGGGACCGCTCCGAGGCGATCGCCGTCCTGCGCAAGGCCGTCGATCTGGGCGTCAACCACATCGACACCGCGGCCTTCTACTTCTCGCCGCTCCGCTCGGCGAACGAGCTGATCAACAGCGCGCTCGGCGGCCCGTACCCCGAGGACCTCGTCATCGCCACCAAGGTCGGGCCCGCCCGCGACGCCTCCGGCGCCTGGGCCGAGCACGCCCGCACTCCCGAGACGCTGCGCGCCCAGGTCGAGGAGAACCTGCGCCAGCTCGGCCGCGACCACCTCGACCTGGTCAACCTCCGGATCACCGGCACCGACTCGATAGCCGAGCGCTTCGGGGCGCTCGCCGAACTCCGCGAGGCCGGCCTCATCCGCCACCTCGGCCTCTCCAACGTCACCCCGGACCACCTCGCCGAGGCCCGGGCCATCGCGCCCGTGGTCTGCGTCCAGAACATGTACGGGATCGGCGTCCGCCCCGAGTACGCGGAGTTCGTCCGCCACTGCGGCGAGCAGGGCATCGCCTTCGTGCCGTTCTACGCCATCGCCGCCGCGGGCGGCCAGGGCGGCGCCACGGCCCCCGAGAGCCCCGAACTCCTCGCCGTCGCCGAGGCCCACGGCGTGAGCCCCGCCCAGATCCGCATCGCCTGGACCCTCCACCAGGGACCCCACCTGCTCGCCATCCCCGGCACCGGCGACCCCGCCCACCTCACCGCCAACGTCGCCGCCGGCTCCCTCCGCCTCACCCCCGAGGACCTCGCGACCCTGGACGGCCTCCACCGCCCCCGGCCGTGACGCCTCAGCGCCCCACCGCGCCGTCGATCCGCTCCCGCAGGATGTCGGCGTGGCCGGCGTGCCGGGCCGTCTCCTCGATCATGTGGACGAGGATCCACCGCATCGACGGTGCGGCCGTCTCCCGGAGGGACCGGGCCCCCGGGCGGTCCAGGTCGTCGCACGTGACGACGATCGCGTCGGAGTGCGCGGCGGCCGCCCGGTAGGCGGCCACGAGGCTGTCCACCGTGTCTTGCGGGGTGAGGGCGTCGTCCTCGGCGAGAACGATGTCCTCCCCCGCGTAGGCCCAGGCGAACCAGCCGCGTTCCACCTCCGTCAGGTGCTTCAGCAACCCGAGAACGCTCGTCCCCGACGGCACCCCGGGCGTCCGCAGCGCCTCCTCGGGAGCGCCGTACGTCTTCGCGACGACGGCCTCCCGCAGGTACCGCAGGAAGGCCAGCAGGGTCGTCCTCTCGTCGCCCTCGACATCGGGCGGCCGCACATCACCACGTACCTCGCTGTTGGTCATCCGACGACCCTACGCGGCGCCCCGGCGCCCGGAAGGAGAACCCACCGCGCCCCAACGTCCCTTCTTCCCGGTGACTTTGGGCGCCCCGCCCGTGGTGCGCAGGTCGTACCAGGCGGTGAGGGCCTCCAGGCCGACCGCGGCCCAGCGCAGTGCCTTCACCACGGCGCTCCCCAGTTCCTCCATCGTGTCCCTCTCCCTTCGCGGTCCTCTCCGAAGGAGGACCCGGCGTGGCCCGTGAAGGTTGCCCGGGGCGCCGGACACCGGTCAGGCGTCGAGGAGCGCGAGGAGTTCGCGTTCGCGGGCGGGGCTGAGACCGGCCCGCCGGTCGCGGTCCAGGCCCTGCTCGCGTTCCCAGGCGAGGGTGTCGGCGATCAGCTCCTCCCGGGAGCGCTGCCGCAGGCCCGCGGCGGCCGCCGCCTCGCCCGCGCGGGCCTGGAAACCGCGCCAGTCGTCGTCGGCCAGCCACAGCGGCAGGGACTCGGGACCCATGTACTGCGCGACGCCCTGCTCCAGGAGCCACTTCGAGGGGGCGGGGACCACGGGGCCGGTGTGACCGCCGGCGGCCCGGGAGAGCGCGACCCACTCGCGGAAGGGGATGGCCGGCCCGACCGCGTTGTACGTTCCCGTGCGGCCCGTCTCCGCCGAGTCCAGCAGCCAGGCCGCGAGGTCGCGCACGTCGATCGCCTGGGTCGGCAGCTCCGGCTCGTCCGGCACGAGCAGCGGCGCCTCCGGGGCGCGGGCCGCGCGGGCGGCCCAGTAACCGGTGCGGCCGGTGTGGTCGCCGGGGCCTCCGATGAGCCCGGCGCGGGCGACGAGGAGCCGGTCGCCGACCACCGCCGCGGCGGCCTGCTCGCAGGCGACCTTGGCCTCGCCGTACAGCTCGCGGCCGACCTCGCCCAGCTCCGTCGGCTCCAGCAGCGGCGCGGACTCGTCCGCGCCCGGGTCGTCGTGCGCGGCGTAGGCGCTGCACGAGGACACGTACGTCCAGTGGCGGGCCCGGCCGCCGAGCGCGTCGAGCGCGCCACGCACGAAGGCGGGCTGCCAGGACACCTCCACGACCGCGTCCCAGTCCCGCTCCCGGAGCGCGTCGTACGCCCCTGGGCCCCGCCGGTCCGCCGCCACCAGGGCGGCCCCCTCCGCCGCCTCTCCGCTCTCCCCGCGCGCCAGGCAGGTCACCTCGTGACCCCGCTCCAGCGCCTGCCGCGACAACTCGCGGCCCACCCATGCCGTACCGCCCAGAACCAGAATGTCCATGCGGTCAGTGGACCACCCCAACTCCCCTTTTCCGCACGGCGTTCGCCGTCGGCGGAGCCCGCGCGGACGGCGGGAAACCGTCCCCGGCGGCGCCCGGGAAGGCCGTTTCCCGGGTCGGGAAGGGGCTCCGGAAGCCTTTCGCCCGGGCCGGTGGCCTGCCCCGTCGGCGGCCGGCTCCGCGCCCCGCCCAGAGGCCGTAAAGCAGCTCCACGCCACGTCGCCGCACCCGCTGTGACCTGGGCTTTCTCCCCTTCACGCCCTAGGCTGGCGGGACACGGAGGGGAGATCCAGATGGTGGAGACGGACCGCGGTATCCGTACGGTCGAGGACGTCATGGCCCTGCTCGACGGGCTGTTCGCGCCCGGCGCCGACCGGTGGTCGCGGGGCGGTGCCGGATGGTGGGACGGGTTCTACGCCGACCGCGAAAGGCCGGTGCCGTTCTTCGTCGCGAAGCCGGACGAGAACCTGGTGTCGTACGTGGAACGGGGGCTGCTCCCGGAAGGCGGCGCGGGTGTCCGGCGGGCGCTCGACCTCGGCTGCGGGCCGGGCCGGAACGCCCTGTACCTGGCCTCGCTCGGCTACGCGGTGGACGCGGTGGACCTGTCCCCCACGGCGATCGACTGGGCGCGGGACCGGGCCAGGGAGGCGGGCCTCGCCGACCGGATCCGGTTCGTGTGCGGGGACGCCTTCACCGCCCCGGAGCTGGGCGCCGACGGCCCGTACGACCTCGTGTACGACTCCGGCTGTTTCCACCACCTGCCGCCGCACCGCCGCGTCACGCACCTGGCGCTCCTCGACCGCGTCCTCGCCCCGGGCGGCCACTTCGCCCTGACCGCCTTCGCGGCCGGCGAGGGCGGCATGGGCTCGGAACTGCCGGACGCCGCGTTCTACCGCACGGGCACCCTGGAGGGCGGCCTGGCCTACACCGACACGTCCCTCCGCGCGATCTTCTCCCCGATGACGGCGACGGAACTCCGCCGCATGCGCCACCAGCCCCCGGCCTCCCCCCACTTCGGCGAACCGTTCCTGTGGACGGCCCTCTTCCACCGCCCCTGAGAACGGCGGGAACGCCCGAGGGCGGCACCCCCGGTGGGGGTGCCGCCCTCGGCGTCGTGCGTGAAGAACCGCTGAGCCGTGGCTCAGAAGTCCATGTCACCGCCCGGCATGCCGCCGCCGGCCGGCGCGGCGGCCTTCTCCGGCTTGTCGGCGATGACGGCCTCGGTGGTGAGGAACAGCGCCGCGATGGAGGACGCGTTCTGCAGAGCGGAGCGCGTGACCTTCGCGGGGTCGATGATGCCCTCGGCGATCATGTCGACGTACTCACCGGTCGCGGCGTTCAGGCCGTGGCCGACGGGCAGGTTGCGCACCTTCTCGACGATGACGCCGCCCTCGAGACCACCGTTGACGGCGATCTGCTTCAGCGGGGCCTCCAGGGCCAGCTTGACGATGTTGGCACCGGTGGCCTCGTCGCCCTCCAGCTCCAGCTTCTCGAAGACGCTCGACGCCTGCAGCAGGGCCACGCCACCACCGGCGACGATGCCCTCCTCGACGGCCGCCTTCGCGTTGCGAACGGCGTCCTCGATGCGGTGCTTGCGCTCCTTGAGCTCGACCTCGGTCGCGGCACCGGCCTTGATGACGGCCACGCCGCCGGCCAGCTTCGCGAGGCGCTCCTGGAGCTTCTCGCGGTCGTAGTCCGAGTCGCTGTTCTCGATCTCGGCGCGGATCTGGTTCACGCGACCGGCGACCTGCTCGCTGTCACCGGCACCGTCGACGATGGTGGTCTCGTCCTTGGTGATGACGACCTTGCGGGCGCGGCCCAGCAGGTCGAGGCCCGCGTTCTCCAGCTTGAGGCCGACCTCCTCGGAGATGACCGTGCCGCCGGTGAGGATGGCGATGTCGTTCAGCATCGCCTTGCGGCGGTCACCGAAGCCCGGAGCCTTGACGGCGACGGACTTGAAGGTGCCGCGGATCTTGTTGACGACCAGGGTCGACAGGGCCTCGCCCTCGACGTCCTCGGCGATGATCAGCAGCGGCTTGCCCGACTGCATGACCTTCTCCAGGAGCGGGAGCAGGTCCTTCACGGAGGAGATCTTGGAGTTGACGATCAGGAGGTACGGGTCCTCGAGCGAGGCCTCCATGCGCTCCATGTCCGTGGCGAAGTACGCCGAGATGTAGCCCTTGTCGAAGCGCATACCCTCGGTGAGCTCCAGCTCCAGACCGAAGGTCTGGGACTCCTCGACGGTGATGACGCCTTCCTTGCCGACCTTGTCCATGGCCTCGGCGATGAGCTCGCCGATCTGGGTGTCGGCGGCGGAGATGGAGGCGGTGGAGGCGATCTGCTCCTTCGTCTCGACCTCCTTCGCCTGGTCGAGCAGGGCGCCGGAGACGGCCTCGACGGCCTTCTCGATGCCGCGCTTGAGCGCCATCGGGTTGGCGCCGGCGGCGACGTTGCGGAGGCCCTCACGCACGAGCGCCTGGGCGAGGACGGTGGCGGTGGTCGTACCGTCGCCGGCGACGTCGTCCGTCTTCTTGGCGACTTCCTTGACCAGCTCGGCGCCGATCTTCTCGTACGGGTCCTCGAGCTCGATCTCCTTGGCGATGGAGACACCATCGTTGGTGATCGTGGGGGCGCCCCACTTCTTCTCGAGGACGACGTTGCGGCCCTTCGGCCCAAGGGTGACCTTGACGGCGTCAGCGAGCTGGTTCATGCCGCGCTCGAGACCGCGCCGGGCCTCCTCGTCGAACGCGATGATCTTGGCCATGTGAAGTGGTCCTCCCGGACATGGGGTGGATAACGCTCCAGGACCGCGCCGACGCCCGCGACGGACGGCCTCCGCGCTCCGTGTGGTTCCTTGCCCCACCCGGCCGGCGACCTCGCCATGCTCGATCCTCGTAGCACTCTCACCTTCCGAGTGCTAACGCCAATGATTAGCACTCGCCCTAGGAGAGTGCAAGCGCCTCTCGGTTTTCGGGCCGTCCGCGCGAGGCGCGCCCGGCGCCCCGTGGAAGGGTTCGCGCCACCTCCCGGCGCACGGAACCGGCCCGTCCCGCGCCGTACGGAACCTCCCCGCGCACGCGCGAGGGGCCCGCATCCCTCGGGATGCGGGCCCCTCGACGGCGTTGCGTCGGTGGCCGATCGCGCCGCGCTCAGACGGCGAGCTTGACCATGTCCGCCTGCGGGCCCTTCTGGCCCTGCGAGATCTCGAACTCGACCCGCTGGCCCTCTTCGAGGGTGCGGTAGCCATCCATCTGGATCGCGCTGTAGTGGACGAAAACATCCGCACCACCGTCGACCGCGATGAAGCCGTAGCCCTTCTCCGCGTTGAACCACTTGACGGTGCCCTGAGCCATGCCTAACTCCCCTATTACTGGCCCTTGCGCGGGACCGCACTTCGCGGACCCGGGTCAGACCCTGCGCCGGAACGCGTCGACCGCGGCTGAATGTATCTGCCCAACTGCCCTCTGCAACAGGCCATTCGAGCGAGAATTCTGGGCGCGACGGAAAGGTGAATTCGTCCGAATCTTGTGAATTCCGGGGCAAGTCGGGCCCGGCAAAGCACGCAGAAGGTACAGAACGTGCGTGCACTTTGGCTGCTTCTTGTCGCGCGGGGACGCATTCTCATATGCGTCCGGCATGAGCAGCGGAGGGGGCTTCCCCAACTCTACCGCGCTCAACCATGCAGAATTGCCCCCTCCGCTTTATGGAGCGGAAGGGGCAATTCGAGAGAGAAGGGGGAGAAGAGGAAGCAGGGGAGGGAGAGGTTCAGCAGCCGCCGGCCACGGCGGGGATGATCGAGACGCCGGCGCCGTCGGGCGTCGCCGTCTCCAGGCCCTGCTCGAAGCGCACGTCGTCGTCGTTCACGTACACGTTGACGAAGCGGCGCAGCTTGCCCTGGTCGTCCAGGACGCGGGCGGCGATGCCCGTGTGGTTCTTCTCCAGGTCGGCGATGACCTCGGCGAGGGTCGCGCCCTCGGCGGGCACCTCGGCCTGCCCGCCGGTGTAGGTGCGGAGGATGGTGGGGATGCGGACGTTCACGGCCATGTGTTCACGAACCTTTCAGTGGGCCAGGCCGGCGTCGCGGAACGCGTCCAGGCTGGGGCGGATGGTGGCGGTCGCCTGCGAGCTGTCGGCCACGGCGTCCAGGGTCTTGAGCCCGTCACCGGTGTTGAGGACCACGGTGGTGAGCGAGGGGTCGAGGAGACCGGCCTCGACGAGCTTCCTCGTCACACCGACCGTCACACCGCCCGCCGTCTCGGCGAAGATGCCCTCGGTCCGCGCGAGGACCTTGATCGCGTCCACGACCTGCTCGTCGTTCACGTCCTCCACGGCACCGCCGGTGCGGCGCGCGATGTCGAGGACGTACGGGCCGTCGGCGGGATTGCCGATCGCGAGGGACTTGGCGATGGTGTTCGGCTTCTGCGGGCGGACCACGTCGTGGCCGGCCTTGAAGGCGGCGGAGACCGGGGAGCAGCCCTCGGCCTGGGCACCGAAGATCTTGTAGGGCTTGTCCTCGACCAGGCCGAGCTTGATGAGCTCCTGGAGGCCCTTGTCGATCTTCGTCAGCTGCGAGCCGGAGGCGATCGGGACGACCAGCTGGTCCGGGACGACCCAGCCGAGCTGCTCGCAGATCTCGTACGCCAGCGTCTTGGAGCCCTCGCCGTAGTAGGGGCGGAGGTTGACGTTCACGAAGCCCCAGCCCTCGCCGAGCGGGTCGCCGATGAGCTCCGAGCAGAAGCGGTTCACGTCGTCGTAGTTGCCCTCGATGGCGACGAGGTCACCGCCGTACACCCCGGCCATGACGACCTTGCCCTGCTCCAGGTCGTGCGGGATGAACACGCAGGAGCGGAAGCCGGCGCGGGCGGCGGCGGCGCCGACGGCGCCGGCCAGGTTGCCGGTGGAGGAGCAGGAGAGGGTGGTGAAGCCGAAGGCGCGGGCGGCCTCCAGGGCCTGGGCGACGACCCGGTCCTTGAAGGAGTGCGTCGGGTTGCCGGAGTCGTCCTTCACGAACAGCTTGCCGGGCTCGACGCCGATCTCGCGGGCCAGGTTGTCGGCCTTGACCAGCGGGGTCCAGCCGGGATTCAGGTTCGGCTTCTCGGCGACGTCGGCCGGGACGGGCAGGAGCGGGGCGTAGCGCCAGATGTTGGCGGGGCCGGACTCGATCCGCCTGCGCAGCTCCTCGGGGTCGCCGGCGGGGAGCTCGTAGGCCACTTCGAGGGGGCCGAAACAGAGTTCGCAGGCGAAGATCGGGCCGAGGGCGAAGACCTCGCCGCATTCGCGGCAGGAAAGTCCGGAGGCGGGTCCGAGGTCGACGGTGGTGCCGGCGGAGCCGGTGGCGGGTGCGACGGTCTGTACAGCCATGGAGGCGAGGCCCTTTCTCCTCATCTTCCTCATGACGCGTTTCGCCATGAGACGGATTTGGCACCTTCCCTAGCCGGGGACCCCGCTGGCGCGCCGTGGCGCGGACGAGAACCGACTGGAGGGTTGCCGGGGCTTCAACGGGCCGTATCCCTCTGCCCCTCTGGATGAGCGGTATTCGGTTGTGGAACGCGGGCGGCACCCCGACATGCGACGGGCCTTCGCGTTGTTCAAGACTGTAACCGAAGGCATGGACGGTTGAGATGGTCGTCCGAACCGCGAGATGGAGATCACGTGCTGGAAGAGGTGGAGCGCTGGCTGGGCCGGCGGTCCTGGTCCGTGGCCGACCGACCGCTGGAGCGGATTCTCGCCGCCAAGCGCTCGACGACCGTCAGCGTGGTGCTGCCCGCGCTCAACGAGGAGGCGACGGTCGGGGACATCGTCTCCGTGATCCGGCGCGAGCTGATGACCGCGTCGGTGCCGCTCGTGGACGAGCTGGTGGTGATCGACTCCGGTTCCACGGACCGTACGGCGGGGGTGGCGGCGGCGGCCGGGGCCCGGGTGGTCGCGCGGGACGCGATACTCCCCCGGATACCCGCCGTGCCGGGCAAGGGCGAGGTCCTGTGGCGGTCACTGATGGTGACGGGCGGGGATGTGGTGTGCTTCGTGGACGCCGATCTGCGGGACTTCTCGGCGGACTTCGTCACGGGCATCGTGGGTCCGCTGCTCACGGACCCGGACGTGGACCTCGTGAAGGCGATGTACGACCGGCCCCTCGGCGACGCCCCTGGTCAGGGCGGTCGCGTGACGGAACTGGTGGCGCGCCCGCTGCTGAACCTGCACTGGCCGCAGCTGGCCGGCTTCGTCCAGCCGCTGGGCGGTGAGTACGCGGCGCGGCGCTCCCTGCTGGAGCGGCTGCCGTTCCCCGTCGGTTACGGAGTGGAGCTGGCGCTCCTGGTGGACGCGCTGCACCTGGTGGGCCTGGACGCCCTCGCCCAGGTGGACGTGGGCGTCCGCAAGCACCGGCACCAGGACGGTCAGGCGCTCGGCCGGATGGCGGCGGCGATCTACCGGACGGCTCAGCTGCGGCTGTCGCGGGGGCCCCTGACGCGGCCCTGGCTGACCCAGTTCGAGCGGGGGGAGTCGGGCTTCGAGCCCCGGACGTACGCGGTGGACACGGAGGAGCGTCCGCCGATCGCCGGGATCACGGAGTATGCGCGGCGCCGCGTGGCGTAACACCCGGAAATGGTGGGTTTTACCTACATTTCTGTTGTATGCGCTTCAGACAAGCCCCTTGCGGACGGCCGCGCCCCGGAAGGGTGCTCGCGGCCGTCGTCCTGGCCGCGAGCGCGCTCCCGCTCGCGGCGACCGGCCCGGCCACGGCGGACAGCTCCCCACCGGCCCCCGCTCCGGCGGTCACCCCCTCGTCGGCGGACGTGATCGAACCGTTCGGCCGGCGGTACGGGGCCACCCTGTACGGGGACTTCACGACCGCCGGGGCCTCGGTCATGCGGTGCGCCGGCGCCCCCGCCCCGTGCGCGGCGGACGGCCGGGTCCCGCCCGGCGCGAAGCCGCCCGTACGCGAGCGGGTCGACCCGGCGGGCCTCTCGTCCGGCGGGAAAGCCCCCGCGTACGGCTCCGGCACCGCCGGGATCCGGGTGCCGGCCGGCGCCAAGGTGGCGTACGCCCGCCTCTTCTGGGGCGGTCACGACGGCACGTACGAGACGGCGGACGGGCGGGGGCTGCGGCGCTGTGCCGCCTCGGGCGCGGACGCCGTGCCGTCCCCGGGCGAGCCGGCGACGACCGCCCCGCTGCTCCGGGTCGGGACGGGCCGCGCGGCTCCGGTCCCGGTCGACAGCATGGTCACGGACCCCGCGAAGACCCAGGGGCCGCGCTTCTACACCGGCGAGTCCGACGTCACGGCCGCCTTCGCGGGCGTCTCGGGGCCGGGCACGACACCGGTGGCCGTGGGCAACGTCTGGGCGGCGAACGGCGCGGGCTGCGCGGCCGGCTGGTCCCTGACCGTGGTGTACGCCTTCCCCGGGCCCGACGCGAAGGCGGGCCGCGAGCGGCGGGACGTCCGCGTGTACGGCGGGCACGTCCTGCAGCGTCCGGCCTCGCGGGTCACCACGCTCACCGTCGACGGGCTCGCCGGGCTCACCGGGCGCGGCGGTACGGTCCGGGCGGCCGTGACGGCGTTCGGCGGCGTCGCACCGGGGGACCGGTTCCTGGTGGACGGCCGGAGCGCGGCCGCGTCCCGTACGGGCCTCCCGGCCGTCCTGCCGGGGCTCGACGTCGGCACCTTCGAACTGCCCGAGGGCACGGTTGCCCGGGACGCGACCTCGGTGGAGCTGTCCTTCGCCCCGGACGGCGACACGTACGTGCCCGCCGCCCTGGCCCTGTCCGTACCCGCGCCGGACACGGCGGCGACGGGGGCGGCGGGCGCGCCGGCGGCGCGGCCCGGCCCCGCGACGGAGACGGCTCCGGCCCCCGCGACCCCGGCCGCGTCCACGACGCCGGCCCGGAGCGGGACCCCGGCCGCGTCCCCGACGCCGGCCCCGAGCGCGCCCCCGGGGCCGACCCGGACGGCGTACCCGGCCGGGTCCGGGATCGCCCCGGCCCTCCCCGGGGCTCCGGGGCCCGGGGCCCGGGACGTCCCGCCGTCCGCCGGCGGGACGATGGCCTCGACCGGCGGCGACGGTGAACGGCTGTGGCTGCTGGGCGGCCTGGCCCTCGCCCTGGCCGGCACCGGTCTGGTGGCGAAGGCGGCCCTGCGCGGGCGCCGCGACCTCTGAACGGCGCCCCCGGCTCCCGGGGCCCGGCCGTGGCCGGACCGGCCCGTCTCGTATACGCACGTTTGAGCGTTTACGGGACGGGCTAGGTTCGGCACATGGCTTCTGTGCTCGTGGCATCCAACCGGGGACCGGTCTCGTACACACTCGGCGAGGACGGGTCGCTCGACGCCCGCAGGGGCGGCGGCGGCCTGGTCTCGGGCCTGAGCGCCGTCTCCTCGCAGGACAGCCTGTGGGTGTGCGCGGCGCTCGGCGAGGGCGACCGCGAGGCGGTGCGGCGCGGCGTCGCCGAGCCCGGCGTCCGGATGCTGGACATCGACCCGGAGGTGTACGCCGACGCGTACAACGGCATCGCCAACTCGGTGCTGTGGTTCCTCCACCACCACCTGTACGACATCCCGCGCGAGCCCGTCTTCGACGCGGAGTTCCGCCGCCTCTGGGAGGCGTACCGCGCCTACAACCGGGCCTTCGCCGAGGTGCTGGCCGCCGAGGCGGACGAGGACGCGGCCGTCCTGGTGCAGGACTACCACCTGGCCCTGGTCCCGGGCATGCTGCGGGAGCTGCGGCCCGAACTGCGGATCGGACACTTCACGCACACCCCGTGGGCCTCCCCCGCGTACCTGGCGATGCTGCCGGACGACATCGCGGGCGAGCTGGTGTGGGGCATGCTCGGCGCGGACGAGCTGGGCTTCCACACCTGGGAATGGGCGTCCGCGTTCATCAGCGGCGCGCGGCGGGACGACGCGACGGGGACGGCGGAGGGCGTCTGGCCGAGCGGCGACCCCTGGCACGGCGTCGAGCACGTGCGGTACGACATCGGAAAGGGCCGCACCCGGGTCCGGGCCTACCCGCTGGGCGTGGACGCCGGCGAGCTGCGGGCCCTCGCGTACCGCCCCGAGGTGGACGAGCGGCTGGCCCGGCTCCGCGAGGAGGTCGGAGAGGGCCGGAAGACGATCGTCCGGGTGGACCGCACGGAGCTGTCGAAGAACATCCTGCGCGGCCTGCTCGCCTACCGCGAGCTGCTGACCACCCGCCCCGAGTGGCGGGGCCGGGTGGTCCACCTGGCCTCCGCGTACCCCTCCCGGCAGGATCTGGAGTCGTACCGCGCCTACACCGAGTCGGTGGCGCGGCTCGCCGGCGAGATCAACGCCGAGTTCGGCGCGGACGACTGGCAGCCCGTCCTCGTCTCGGTGGAGGACGACTTCACCCGCTCCCTCGCCGCCTACCGGCTCGCGGACGTGGCCCTGGTGAACCCGGTCCGCGACGGCATGAACCTGGTCGCGAAGGAGATACCGGTGGTCTCCGAGTCCGGCTGCGCCCTGGTCCTCTCGACGGGCGCGGGCGCCCACGGCGAGCTGGGCGAGCACGCGCTGACGGTGAACCCGTTCGACGTCTCCCGGACCGCCGAGGCCCTCCACACGGCCCTCTCCATGCCCGACGACGAACGCGCCCGCCGCACCGAACGCCTCGCGGCGGCCGCCACGGCCCTCCCGCCCCAGCGCTGGTTCCTGACCCAGCTGGAGGCCCTGCGGGAGCTGCCGCGCGGCTGAGCCGGACGCCGGCGACGGCACCGGGATCGGCGTGAGCGGCCCGGCCGCACGCCGGCGGACCCGCTTCCCCGGGGGCGGTACGGAGGCCTCGGCCTTCCGTACCGCCCCCGCCGCGTCGGTCCGTTCCGGTCAGGTCAGGTCAGGTCAGGTCAGGTCAGGTCAGGAGCGGGGCGCCTCGCCCACCGCCTCCGCCAGGTCCGTCAGGAACTCCACGACACCGGACGGGCCCGGGACGGCGAGGTCGGCGCGGTCGGCGAGCGCGGGGACCTCGGAGGAGCCGCTGCACACGAGGACGCCCGGGACGCCGTCGGCGCGGAGCTTCTCGACGGCGGCGAAGGCGGGCAGGTCGCCCAGGTCGTCACCCGCGTACAGGACGGACCCGGCGTCCGTCTCGCGCAGGTACGAGGCGAGCGCCACGCCCTTGTCCATGCCGGGGGGCCGCAGTTCCAGGACCATCCGGCCCGGTTCCAGGACCAGGCCGTGGCGGGCCGCCAGGTCTCCGAGCGGGCCCTTGAGGGCCTCGAAGGCGCCTTCGGGGTCGACCGCTCTGCGGGTGTGGACGGCGACCGCGCGGCCCTTCTCCTCGATCCAGACGCCCGGCCAGGCGCCGTGCCGGTCGAGGAAGCCGGGGAGCTCGGCTCGGACGGCGGCCACTCCGGGGTGCGGGGCGGCGGCGGTGACGGTGCCGGTGGCCGCGTCCCAGCGTTCGGCCCCGTAGTGGCCGAGGACGACCAGGCGGTCGAGCCCGGCGACACCGGCGAAACCGCCGTACCGGACGGCGACCCCCGCGGGGCGGCCGGTCACGACGACCACGGAGGCGATCCGGGGCGCGAGGGCGGCGAGCGCGGCCACCGCACCCGGATGGGCGCGGGCCTGCTCGGGGTCGGGGACGATCTCGGCGAGTGTCCCGTCGAAGTCCAGGGCGACGACGGCCTGCTCGGGCCGCGCGAGCAGCGCGGCCAGGCCGTCGCGGCCGGCGGGTGTGGTCGGGTGCGGAAGGCTGCTGACCATGTCATGACCCTACCCAGGGACGGGCGACTCATCAGCGTGGCCCGGCTCACGCCGGCCGGCAGGCGGCCGTCCGGGCGGTTCAGCGGCGGCGGCGCTCCCGCTCGGCGCGGACCCGGCGCAGCCGGTTGACGGTCACCGGGTCGTGGGCGAGGGCCCGCGGATCGTCCAGGAGCGCGTTGAGCAGCTGGTAGTAGCGGGTCGGGGAGAGGCCGAGCTGTTCCCGGACGGCCCGTTCCTTGGCGCCGGGGCCGGGCCAGGAGCGGCGCTCGACGGCGAGCAGGGCGCGGGCGAGCGCGCCGAGCCCGCTCCCGTCGTCCTGTGCCGCGTCCCGCTCCCCGGTGGTCATACGACCAACCTATTACCCGGCACCGACGGTCGCCCCCGGAGCCGTACGGGCGCGCCCGTGGAGCCCCGGGAGCCGTACGGGCCCCGGCTCCACCGCCCCGGAGCCGTACGCGTCCGGGCCCGCCGCTTGCGGTGCCGTGCGCCCTCGCGCCCGGCCGCCGCCGGAGCCGTACCGCCTACTCGGCGGCCTCCGCCGCCGTCGCGGCGCGGCCGATCGCGCCGAGGACCTCGGCGGGGCGGCCGCCGGGGGCGACGGCGCGGCCGATGTTCTGCTTGATGTTCTCGCTGACCGCGGCCCACGAGGTCTTGCCGACCGGCGGGAGCTGGGTGTCGGGGAGCGCCTTGAGGAATTCGCGCAGGTTGGCGTGCTGGGGGTCGGTCTCCATCCGGGCGGAGGCGGTGCGCGTCACCGGCAGGAGGTCGTTGTCGCCGGCGAACTTGAGGACGTTCTCGTCGCTGTACAGGAAGTCGAGGAAGTCGCCGATCTCCTTGCGATGACCGTTCTGCCTGAAGCCCATGATCCAGTCGGCGACGCCCATCGAGGTCTTGGGCTTGCCGTCGACGCCGGGCAGCGGAACCTGGCCGACCCGGATGCCCTTCGCCGCGGCCTCCTTCACGAGGGAGGGGTGGCCGTTGAGCATGCCGACCCGGCCCTCGGTGAAGGCGGCGAAGGCGGCCTTGCGGTTGAGTTCGGCCGGGGCGACGGGGCCGGTGAGGCCCTTGCCGACGAGGTTCTTCCGCAGCCACTCGAAGGTGCGGATGTTCGCCTCGGAGTCGATGGCGTAGTGCTCGCCGGCGTCGGTCCAGCCGCCGCCCCCGCTGAGCAGCCACATCATGGCCTCGGCCTGGGCCTCCTCGGGGCCGAGCGGCAGCGCGAAGGGGGTGGGGACGCCGTGCGCCTTGAGCTTCTGGGCGGCGGCGGCGAGCTCGGCCCAGGTGGTGGGCGGCTGGGCGCCGGCCGCCTCGAAGAGGTCGCGGTTGTAGAAGAGGGGGCGGGTGGAGGCGACGAAGGGGAGGCCGTACTGGGTGCGCCGGCTCTCCCCGGCGGCGAGCAGCGGGCCGAGGAAGTTCGCCTGAACGGGTATGGACAGGAGTTCGTCGGCCGAGTAGAGCCGGTCCGCGGCGGCGTGGTCGGCGTAGGCGCCGATCTGGGCGATGTCGGGGGCCTTGCCGGCCTTCACCAGCTCCGCGACCGTGCGGTCCACGTCGTTCCAGGACTCGATCCGCACCTGGACCGTCACCTCGGGGTGCTTGGCCCGGTAGGCGGCGACCAGGCCGTCCCAGTACCTCTTCGTGGTGTCGCCGCCGGTCAGGTCGTAGTCGGCCGCGACCACGGTGAGCGTCACGTTCCCGTCGTCGCCGCCGAGGACGCCGCAGCCGGCGGCCGTACCCGTCGTCGCGAGGGCGGCGGCGGCCGCGGTCAGTCCAAGAAATCGTCGCCGCTCCACGGCTTCATCCACCTTTTGCTCGTCGTTGAGCTGCACGTTCGTACCGCTTGAGGCCGTCAGTCTCCCCCCGGCCCGGATAAGAGGTCTACACCACGCGGGTATCACTTCCGCAACCGGGTGGGAAGCATGGCTCCATGACGGAGCCCGCATTTGTATCCGCACGCAACAATCCACGGAAGTGGACTAGACCTTTTGGGTGGTCGCGCGCCACACTGTCCCCCGTGAATCACGTCATCGCCCTCGATGTGGGCGGCACCGGCATGAAGGCCGCCCTGGTCGGGGCGGACGGCACCCTGCTCCACGAGGCCCGCCGCGCCACCGGACGCGAGCGCGGCCCCGAGGCCGTCGTCGGGACGATCCTCGGCTTCGCCGCCGAACTCCGCGCCCTCGGCGAGGAGCGGTACGGCGAACCCGCCGCCGCGGCCGGCGTCGCCGTCCCCGGCATCGTCGACGCCGAGCAGGGCATCGCCGTCTACGCCGCCAACCTCGGCTGGCGTGACGTCCCCCTCCGCGCCCTCCTCAGCGACCGCCTCGGCGGCCTCCCCGTCGCCCTCGGCCACGACGTGCGCACCGGCGGTCTCGCCGAGGGCCGCATCGGCGCGGGCCGCGGCGCCGACCGCTTCCTCTTCGTGCCCCTCGGCACCGGCATCGCCGGAGCCATCGGCATCGGCGACCGCATCGAGGCCGGCGCCCACGGCTACGCCGGCGAGATCGGCCACATCGTCGTCCGCCCCGGCGGCACCGACTGCGGCTGCGGCCAGCGCGGCTGCCTGGAGCGGTACGCCTCCGCCTCCGCCGTCTCCCTCGCCTGGGCGGAGGCGAGCGGCGACCCCGGCGCGGACGCCGCCGACTGCGCCAAGGCCGTCGCCTCCGGTGACCCCGCGGCCGTACGGGTCTGGCAGGAGGCCGTCGACGCGCTCGCCGACGGGCTCGTCACCGCGCTCACCCTGCTGGACCCGCGCACCCTCATCATCGGTGGCGGTCTCGCGGAGGCCGGGGAAACCTTGTTCACACCACTACGGGCCGCGGTGGAGGAACGGGTCACGTTCCAGAAGCTGCCCGCCATCGTCCCGGCGGCCCTCGGGGACACCGCCGGATGCCTGGGCGCGGGCCTCCTCGCCTGGGACCTGCTCGCCGACCGGCGCCCCGAGCCGACCCAGCGCCCCACCGACCCGGAGGTTTCCGCCTGATGGCCGATCACAAGGTTCTCGCCGGCGCACACGTCGTGCTGCCCACCGGGACCGTCGAGAACGGGCGCGTGATCATCGACGGCGGGCGCATCGCGGGCAGCGCGCCCGGGGACGCCCCCGTCCTCGATCTCACCGGCCACTGGCTCGTGCCCGGCTTCGTCGACATGCACAACCACGGCGGCGGTGGCGCCTCCTTCACCTCCGGCACCGTGGACGAGGTCCTCCAGGGCGTCCACACCCACCGGCTCCACGGCACCACCACCACCGCGGCCTCCTTCGTCACCGGCGACATGGACTTCCTCGTCCAGCGGGCCGGACTGCTCTCCGAACTCGCCGAACAGGGCGAAATCGCCGGCCTCCACTTCGAGGGCCCCTTCATCTCCCCCTGCCGCAAGGGCGCCCACGACGAGACCCTGCTCCGCTACCCCGATCCGGCCGAGGTCCGCAAGCTGATCGACGCCGGGCGCGGCCAGGCCCGCATGGTGACCCTCGCCACCGAGCTGCCCGGGGGCCTCGACTCCGTACGCCTCCTCGCCGAGCACGGCGTCATCGCCGCCATCGGCCACACCGACGCCACGTACGAGCAGACCGTCGCCGCCATCGACGCCGGAGCCACCGTCGCCACCCACCTCTACAACGCGATGCCCGCCCTCGGGCACCGCGCGCCCGGCCCCATCGCCGCCCTCCTGGAGGACGAGCGGATCACCGTCGAGCTGATCAACGACGGCACCCACCTGCACCCCGCCGCCCTGGAACTGGCCTTCCACCACGCCGGCCCGGGACGCGTCGCCTTCATCACCGACGCCATGGACGCGGCCGGCTTCGGCGACGGCACGTACGCCCTCGGCACGCTCGCCGTCGAGGTCAGGGACGGGGTGGCCCGGCTCGTCGAGGGCGGCTCCATCGCCGGATCCACCCTGACCCTGGACCGCGCCTTCAAGCGCGCCGCCACCGTCGACCGGCTGCCCGTCGAGGCGATCGTCCAGGCCGTCTCCGCCAACCCGGCGCGGCTGCTCGGCGTGTACGACCGGGTCGGCTCCCTGGAACCCGGCAAGGACGCCGACCTCGTCGTCCTCGACCGGAACTTCGACCTCGCGGGCGTGATGCGCAAGGGGGAGTGGATCGTGACGCCCACGGCCGCCCGGACGGTGGCCCCCACGGGGGTCTGATCAGCGGCCGGACGAGGGCGGTCGGCCGCGGGTCGGCCGGAGGGACTGTGCCGAGCGCCTTTCGTTTGGCATGATCGATGCCCGTCGGAGCGTTCGTTCCACAGGATCGTCCCAGGGAGTACGGAGGGTGGGCAGGTGATCCTCACGGTCACTCTCAACACGGCGCTGGACCTCACCTACCGCGTCCCCGCCCTCGTCCCGCACGCCTCCCACCGCGTCACCCAGGTCATCGAACGCCCCGGCGGCAAGGGACTCAACGTCGCCCGCGTCCTCGACACCCTCGGGTACGAGACGGTCGCCACCGGCTTCGCGGGCGGCGCCACCGGAGCCGTGCTCCGCGAACGGCTGGCGGAGCTCTCCACGGTCCGCGACGCGCTCGTGGAGACCGCCGGGCCCACCCGCCGCACCGTCGCCGTCGTGGACACCACCACCGGCGACACCACCCAGCTCAACGAACCGGGGCCGACCGTCACCCCCGAGGAGTGGGCCGCCTTCCGCGACCGCTTCACCGAGCTGCTCGACGGCGCCCGGGCGGTCGCCCTCTGCGGCAGCCTGCCGCCCGGCGTCCACGTCGGCGCCTACGCCGAACTCGTCCGCGCCGCCCGCGCCGCCGGCGTCCCCGTCCTCCTCGACACCAGCGGCGAACCGCTGCGCCGGGGCATCGCCGCCCGCCCCGACCTCGTGAAGCCCAACGCCGAGGAACTGGCCCAGCTGACCGGGGCCCGCGAACCGCACCGCGCCACCCTCGACGCGCGCCGGCGCGGCGCCCACGCGGTGATCTCCTCGCTCGGCCCCGAGGGCCTTCTCGCCGCCACGCCGGAAGGCCTCTGGCAGGCGGCCCCGCCCGGCCCCGTCCACGGCAACCCCACCGGAGCCGGCGACTCCGCCGTCGCGGGCCTCCTCTCGGGCCTGATCGACGCCACCCCCTGGGCCGTCCGCCTGACCCGCGCGGTCGCCCTCTCGGCGGCGACGGTCCTCTCCCCGGTGGCGGGCGAGTTCGACGCGGCGGCGTACGAGGACCTGCTGCCGAAGGTGACGGTGCGGGAGGTCTCCTGACCGGGGGTCAGGGGCACGGCCGCCGGGGTCGTGACCGGCCCGTGGGGCCGGTCCTACCGCTCGGGAGTGACCTGCAGCCAGTCGAGCAGGACGTCACACTGGTTGCCCTGCTCGCACGAGATCTTGATCTCGTTCTCGCCCTTCTGGAGGGTGACCGGCGCCCACGTGGTCTGCCAGTTCTTCTCCAGGTTCGGGTCCGAGGAGTGGATGAAGTTCTTCAGGCCGATCGGCTGCGGATTCGGCTTGCCGTTGACCGTCAGGGTGGCGTTGGCGTCGACCGCGGGAATCGTGTAGCGCACGGTCAGCCGGTACTGGCCGCCGTCGGGCATGTTCGCCTTCCAGGTCACCGAGGAGCCCTGCGCGTTGAAGCCCGCGACATAGGCGCCGTCGATGCCCTCGGCGCCCTTCACGTCCTTGCCGAGCGCGGCCGAACCACCGAGTCGCAGCGTGGCAGCGTCCTGCTTCGGCAGCTCTGCGGGGGTGGGCTCGCTGCTGGGCTGCGCGCTCGGGGTCTCCTGGCTCTGGGACGCGGGCGCCGTCGGAGCGGAGGTCGTCCCCGTCCCCGCCTGCGGGTCCTTGTCGTCGCCCGTGTTCGAGATCACGGCCGCGGCGATGCCGGCGACGACGACCGCGACGACCGCGACCGCGCCGATCAGGAGGCCCTTGGTGTTCGGGCCGCGGCCGGAGCCGCCGCCGTGCTGCGGGGGGACGGGACGGGTCGGGGGGCCGCCGTAGGTCTCGGGCGCCGCGTACTGCGGGTGCGGCCTGCCGTACGGCGCCTGCTGCTGCGGCGGTACGTAGGCCTGGCCGTGGCCCTGGGTGGGGGCACCGTACTGGCGCTCTCCGACCGTGCGGACCTGGTTGTACGAGGTGCGGGGCACACCGGGCTGCGCGGGCGCGGGGCCCGGGTAGCCGTAGCCGCCGCCCTGCGGGCCCTGCGCGCCGGCTGCCTGGCCGTCCGCGTACAGATAGCCGAAGGGATCGTCGTCCTCGGGCTTGCTCGCGCCGTTGTTACCGGCAGCCATCCGGGTCACTCCTATCCATGCTCGCCAGCCGTCGCCGACCGGGCGAGCCTACCCCGAACGGACCAGACCCCGGTGCGGCCCCTTGACCGGCCGGCGGCCCCCGGCGCGGTCAGCCGGCGCGGCGGTGGACCTTGGCGCGGGAGCGTTTCTCCACGTACATCCGCTGGTCGGCGGAGTTCAGGACCTCTTCCACCGACATGCCGCATTCGGCCCAGCCGATACCGAAACTCGCCCCGACCCGCACGGCCCTGCCGTCCACCCGGATCGGCGGAATGATCGCGTTGCGGAGGCGTACGGCCAGGTCGGCGGCGTCGGCCGCGCCGAGGCCGTCGGCGAGGACGACGAACTCGTCACCGCCGAGCCGGGCGACCGTGTCACCGTCGCGGACGCCGGTGGTGAGCCGGCGGGCGACCTCGATGAGGACGGCGTCGCCGGTGTGGTGCCCGAACCGGTCGTTGATCGACTTGAAGCCGTCGAGGTCGCAGAAGAGGACCGCGAGCCCCTTCGTGCCGTCGTCGGTCTCGCCCGCGGAGGGGGCGGCGAGGTGGACGTGGTGGTCGTAGGCGCCCGGCATCCCGGCGGGCTCGAAGCCGAAGCCGTGCTCGTGCTCGTGGTCGTACTCGTACGGCGACTCGTGGGCGGCGTCCGGGCCGGGGCCGAGCTCGGGGCCGGGGCCCGTCCCGTACCCGTACGTCCCCGCCTCGTGTCCCACGGCGTGCGCCGGGCGCTCGCAGAGGCGGGCGGAGAGCCGGGAGCGGAGTTCGGCGCTGTTGGGCAGCCCGGTGAGGGCGTCGTGCGAGGCGCGGTGGGCGAGCTGGAGCTCGTGGCGTTTGCGTTCCTCGATGTCCTCGACGTGGGTGAGGAGGAAACGGGGCCCGTCGGCGGTGTCGGCGACCACGGAGTTCCGCAGGGAGACCCACACGTACGTGCCGTCGCGCCGCGCCAGCCGCAGCTCGGCCCGGCCGCCTTCGGCGGAGGTGCGCAGCAGTGTCCCTATGTCCTCGGGGTGGACGAGGTCGGCGAAGGAGTAGCGCCGCATGACGGAGGCGGGGCGGCCGAGGAGCCGGCACAGGGCGTCGTTGGTCCGCAGCAGCCTTCCGTGCTGGTCGCCGCCCATCTCGGCGATGGCCATGCCGGAGGGGGCGTACTCGAAGGCCTGCCGGAAGGACTCCTCGCTGGCGCGCAGCGCCTGCTGCTCGCGCTCGAGCCGGACGAGGGCCCGCTGCATGTTGGAGCGCAGGCGCGCGTTGCTGATCGCGATGGCCGACTGGGAGGCGTACATCTGGAGGGCTTCCTGGCCCCAGGGCCCGGGATGCCGGCCGTTGCGCGGGCGGTCGACGGATATGACGCCGAGGAGTTCCCGGCCGGGGCCCGCCGGTCCGCCGCCCTGGCCGGAGCGGACTCCGGGGGCGTACATGGGGGCGTAGAGCCGGTCGTGCGGGTGCCACTCGTCCTCGAAGCGGGGCGCGGGGCCCTCGGTGTGCCACTGGGGGACGTCGTCGTCGAGGAGGACCCAGCCCTCGGTGTGCGGGATGAACCGGAGGTCGCCCCAGGCGACGCCCATGGACAGGCGCCGGTCCCAGGCGGCGCGGGATCCGACCCGGCCGGTGATCAGGGCCTCGGCGGCGGAGCTGCCGGCGAAGGCCGCGACGACGAGGTCACCGTCGGGCCGGACGAGGTTGACGCAGGCAAGCTCGTAGTTGAGACCGGCGACGACTCCGTCGGCGACGGTCTGCACGGTGTCCGCCAGACTGCGGGCGGTGTTGAGGTCCGCCACGACCTGGTGCAGCTGCCGCAGGGTCGAGAGACGGACGTAGGGCTCCGACTCGGTCTCCATCGCTCGCTCTCCCCGAGACCTCGACAGCAACTCCAGGGTTCTCATCGGCATCGTGTGCACTGTCACCGCCACTGAATCACAGCGAGCTGCGCACCCGGTACACAGGGTCAACAAATACTGCCTTCTGTGACTCAAGTCACAGCAGCTCGGGGCGGGTCGCCGCAGGTCGCGGCGCGCGCGGGCGGGGACCGCGGTCCTAGGACCGGAGGGGGTGGGCCGCTGGTCCCCCCGCCCGATGCGGGGCGCGGCGGGCCGGGACTAGCGTGCGGGTGTGCTGCAGAAGACCCCCGCCTCTCCCTCCGTGTCCGGCCTGGCCGTCCCTCATGCTGAGGGGGTGAGCAACGACGAGTTCCGGGCGGCGATGTCCCGCCTCGCGGCGGGCGTGGTCCTGGTGACGGCGCACGACCCCGACGACGGCCCGCGCGGCGAGGACGTCGGCATGACCGCGACCGCCTTCCTGTCCGTGTCCCTCGATCCGCCGCTGGTCATGGTCAGCCTGCGCAACGGTTCCCGCATGGACGACCTGCTCGCCGAGGTCCCGGTGTGGGCGGTGTCCGTGCTCGCGGAGAGCCAGCGGCACGTCGCGGGGCGCTTCGCCATGAAGGGCCGGGTCTCGGACCGGCTCCTCTTCGCCGACCTGCCGTACACGCGGGGCGAGGTGAGCGGCGCGCCGCTGATGGGAGGGGCGCTGGCCACCCTGGAGTGCCGCACCGAGAACCGGGTCGTGGCGGGGGACCACACGCTGGTGATCGGCCGGGTCCTGGCGGTGGGTCTGCCGTCGGCGGAGGCCGCGCCGCTGACGTACTTCCGGGGGAAGTACCGCCACCTGGGGTGAGCCGGGGGCCTCAGCTCCAGTCGCCGCCGCCCCGGCGGGCCCGTTTCGTCTCGGAGCGCTGTTTCTTCTCCCGCAGCCGGCGCTCGTTGATGCCGCGCGGGATCTTCGTCGGGCGGCGGGGCTTCGGGGGCGGGGCCGTCGCCTCGGCGAGCAGCGCGGCCAGGCGCACCGCCGCCGTCTCGCGGTTGCGCCACTGGGAGCGGTGCTCCGAGGCGCGGACGGTGACGACGCCGCCGACGAGGCGGGAGGCCAGCCGTTCCAGGGCGCGCGCCTTCCACACCTCGGGCAGGGCCTCCGTCGCGGCCAGGTCGAAGCGCAGCTCGACCTGCGAGTCGCTGGTGTTGACGTGCTGGCCGCCGGGCCCCGACGAGCGCGAGAAACGCCACTGGAGCTCGGCCTCGGGCAGCGAGACGGAGCCGCGGATCGGGTAGGGACCGGACATGCCCCCATGTTCCCCGGAGGGGACCCGGGGCGTCACCCTGATTTCCGCCACCGGCCCGTCCGGCCGGGAACCGCGGGGCGGCCGCGCGCGTTTCTCCGGATGAGCACCGCGCTTCGACCCGAGCATCACGAGCATCACGAGGAAAGGGCCATCCCATGGCTGTAAGCCTGTCCAAGGGCGGCAACGTCTCCCTGACCAAGGAGGCCCCCGGCCTCACCGCCGTCACCGTGGGCCTCGGCTGGGACGTCCGCACCACCACCGGCACCGACTTCGACCTCGACGCCTCCGCGATCGGTGTCGACGCCGCGGGCCGCGTCGCCTCCGACGCCCACTTCGTCTTCTTCAACAACAAGTCCACCCCGGACCAGACCATCGTCCACACCGGTGACAACCGCACCGGCGAGGGCGGCGGCGACGACGAGCAGATCAACGTCAACCTGGCGGGCCTCCCCCCGACCGTCGACAAGATCGTCTTCCCGGTGTCGATCTACGACGCGGTGTCCCGCTCCCAGAACTTCGGCCAGGTCCGCAACGCGTACATCCGCATCGTGAACCAGGCCGGCGGCGCCGAGATCGCCCGCTACGACCTCTCCGAGGACGCCGCCACCGAGACCGCCATGGTCTTCGGCGAGCTGTACCGCCACGGCACCGAGTGGAAGTTCCGCGCGGTCGGCCAGGGCTACGCCTCCGGCCTGGAGGGCATCGCCCGCGACTTCGGCGTCAACCTCTGACGACGGCCCGCGCCGCCGCGACGCGGACGCCGCCGCACGGCGGTCTCCGCTGACGAACCCCCGGCGGCACCCGTCGGAACACGGCGGCGGTACGGCACATCGAGCCCCGGCCGGATTCCCGGCCGGGGCTCCGCCGTGCCGGGTGATCGTCGCAGCGCTCCCCCGCACCGGGGCCCACGCCCTGCCCGGCCCGCTCCGCACGGAACTCACCGCGCGGACCACCGCCCCGACCTGGCACACGACCGCCCGTGCGTCGCCGTGCGCGAGGACCTCGCCCGACCGCCGGTCAGCGGGGGCCGGTGAGTCCGAGGGCGAGCGCGTCGGCGGCGGCCGGGGACAGCGCACCGGGCGCGAGGTCCGCGAGGGGCCGCCAGGCGACCTCCGCCGTGCTGCCGTCCGCCTCGGTGACCAGGAGCGGGCCGGGCGCGAGGTCGACCACGTAGAACAGGGCCACCAGGTGCCAGGAGACACCGCCCCGTTCGGCGGCGTACGTACGGGCGGCGGCGAGCCGGGCGCGGGCGGGCCGGCGGCCGGTCTCCTCGTACAGCTCGCGCGCCAACGCCTCCTCCGGCTGTTCGCCGGCGTCGACGCCGCCGCCGGGCAGGTGCCAGAGGCCCGGCGCGAAGACCGGGGAGGCCTCCGACAGCCGGGTCAGCAGCAGCCGTCCGTCCTCGACGGCGACCGCGTAGGCGGAGACCCGCCGCCGCACGTCCGTTCCCGCGTTCTCCCCCACCGTCGTCCCTCCGCCGTCCCGTCAGGGACGTGCCGGCTTCCCGTCCCCGCGCAGCCAGACGTCCCACAGCTCGTCCAGGCCGGTGCCGGCCACGCCCTCCGCGTAGGCCGTGAAGTCGTCCGTGCTCGCGTTGGCGTGCCGGTACTTCGCCGGCCAGCCGCGCAGGATCTTCTCGAAGGCCGCGTCGCCGACGGCCTCGCGCAACTTGTGCAGGACCATCGCGCCGCGCTGGTACACGGGCGGGTCGAAGAGGTTCGCGGCGGTGGGCGGGGCGGCCGGCGGGAAGGCCCAGTTGTCCTCCTCCGCGAAGGCGCGCGCGAAGCTGGTGTCGACCGGGACGCCCTCCGACTCCTCCGCGTCCAGCCACTCGGCGTACGTGGCGAAGCCCTCGCTCAGCCACAGGTCCCGCCAGGTCGCGGGCGTCACCGAGTTGCCGAACCACTGGTGGGCCAGCTCGTGGACGAGGGTCGCCCGGTCGAAGGCCGAGGCGGGGAAGACGGGCCGGGTCTGGGTCTCCAGGGCGTAGGCGAGGGTGTCGTCGGAGGTGATGACCGCGCCGGCGGCGGAGAAGGGGTACGGGCCGAAACGCTTCACCTGCTCGGCGAGGATCCCGGGCAGTTCGGCGCGCAGCTCCGCACTGTCGGCGGCGGCCGAGGGCTCGGTGGCGGTGACCACGGGGACCGAGCCGAGGGCGGTCGCAGTGCCCGTCTCGTACCGTCCCAGCATGACGGTGGCCAGGTAGCTCGCCATCGGTTCGGCCGCGTGCCACACGGTGGTGGTGCGGCCGTCGGCGGTGCGCTTCTCGGAGGTCATGACCCCGTTGGAGAGGGCGCGCAGACCGGACGGGACGGTGAGCGTGATGTCGTACGCGGCCTTGTCGGAGGGGTGGTGGTTGCCGGGGAACCAGCTCATGGAGCCGGCCGGCTGGCCGACGGCGACCGCCCCGTCGGCGGTCCGCAGCCAGCCCTCCTCGGAGCCGTCCGGGTCGGTGACCGGTTCGGGTACGCCGGAGTAGGTGACGGTGGCGGTGAACTCCGCTCCCTCGCGCAGTTCCTCGCGGGGGCGGAGCGTCAGTTCGTCACCTGCCCGGTGGAAGGCGGCGGGCGCGCCGTCGACGGTCGTCCGGTCGACCGTGAGGCCGGCCAGGTCGAGGTTGAAGGCGCTGAGGTCCTGGGTGGCGCGGGCGGTGATCTCGGCGGTGCCGTCGAGACGGCCGGTGGCCGGGTCGTAGGCGAGGTTCAGCGCGTAGTGGCGTACGTCGTACCCGCCGTTGCCGAGCCTGGGGAAGTACGGGTCGCGCAGCCCGGCCGCCCCGGGGGTGCCGTCCACCCCTCCGGTGCAGCCGCCCGCGAGCAGGGCGAGCGCGGAGACGGCGGCGGCCAGGGCCGCGGTCGTGCCTCGGGTCCCGCCGCGTCGTCTCACGTGGCGATCCTAGGTGACGGGTCGTGAGGGGGAAGCGGGGAGGGACAGGTGACGGCGCCCGGCGGGGGGTCCGGGCGCCGTCACCGGCACGAGGGGTGCCGCGGAGGGTGTCAGCGGGTGAGGGCCGCGACGCCGGCCTGGGCGAACTTCTCGTCGAGGTCGCCGGAGGGGGCGCCGGCGACGCCGATGCCCGCGATGGGGGCGCCCTTGGCCGTGACGGGGGCGCCGCCGCCGAGGAAGAGGGTGCCGGGGATGTCCTTCAGGTTGGGGGTCTGGGCGAGGCGGCCGGCGAGGACGGAGGTGGGGGCGTTCCAGGAGACGGCGGTGAAGGCCTTGCGCTCGGCGGACTCGTAGGACTGCGGGCCGGCGCCGTCGCCGCGGAGGGTGACGATCGTGTTGCCGTTGCGGTCGACGACGGCGACGGAGATCCGCTGGTTCTCCTTCTCGGCGGCGTCGAGGGCGGCCCGGGCGGCCTTGGTGGCGGCGTCGATCGTCAGGTGGGTGGACTGCTGGAGGTGGTCGTTGCCGGCGTCGGCGCGGACCGCGGCGGCGGGGGCGGCGGCCGGTGCGGTGGCGTTCGCGGAGACCGCGCCGAACGTTCCGGCGGCGGCGAGGGCGGCGGCGGTGGCACCGAAGAGGATCTTCTTCATGGGGGTCTCCTGGATCGTGCGGGGCGGGTGGCCGGACGGTCGTACGCGGCACGGGGGGGACGGGATCGGCGAGCGGGCGGCGCGGCGGGTGCCGCCCGGCGGTGCTGCCGGGGGCGCCTCGCCGTTCGTTCGCTCCGCATCGATCCTCCGCCGGGAAACGGCGCCGTCCGGTCCACGGTCCGGCTGCCCTCCTCACGCACACTGGACGACACCGGGGTCAGCCGATCGGCTGATGCCGGCCTGGTCCTCCTGGGCCAGCATGGACACGTATTCCCAGGCCGGCCCCGGAAGCAGAGGAGGCGGGACGGTTGACGCGGACCCTCCCGGACGCCCGGCGAGCACCCCACGACCCGGACGCCCGCTGGCTCGCCCGGGTCATGCACCTCGCGTTCTTCCTGCTCCTCGGCGCCTCCCTCGTCCGCTTCCTCCTGCGGCACGAGTGGGAGGACCGCAGTCCGTGGATCATCGCCCTGACCGGGGCCCTCGCCTCCCTGTACGTGCTCGGCCCGGTGCTCGGCACCCTGGCCACCCCGCGCCGGATCGCCTGGCTGTGCACGGTCGTCACCGTCTGGGTGGTCCTGGTGGTCCTGGCGCCCAGCTTCGCCTGGTGCGCGGTGCCGCTCTTCTACACCGGTCTGCGGACGCTTCCGCCGCGCGCCGCCCTCGGTCTGGTCGCCGTCCTCACCGCCTTCGTGGTCTTCGCGCAGGTGCAGCTCTCGCACGGCGGCTGGGACCCGAACCTGATCGTCGCCCCGCCGGCCGTGGCCGCCATCGCCACCGCCGTCTTCGTGCACGCCGAGCGGCAGGCCGCCCGGCAGCGGGCCCTCATCGAGGACCTGATCCGCACCCGGCGGGAACTGGCCGCCACCGAACGCCGCGAGGGCACCCTCGCCGAGCGCCAGCGGCTCTCCATGGAGATCCACGACACACTCGCGCAGGGCCTGTCGAGCCAGCAGATGCTGCTCCAGGCCGCCGACCGCACCTGGGACAGCGACCCGGCCACCGCCCGGCGCCACGTCCGTACCGCCGAGTCCATCGCCGAACGCAACCTCGCCGAGGCCCGCCGCTTCGTCCATGACCTCGCCCCCGCCGACCTCGCCGAGGGCGGCGGCCTGGAGGAGGCCCTGCGCCAACTCGCCGCCCGCGAGTCGGCCGACTTCCGCGTCGACGGCGGCGCGGTGCCGCTGCCCGACCGGGTGCAGTCGGCGCTGCTGCGGATCGCGCAGGGCGCCCTCGCCAACATCCGCGAGCACGCCGCCGCCCGGTCCGCCGCGCTGACCCTGACCTACCTGGACGACCAGGTCGTCCTCGACGTCGCCGACGACGGCAGCGGCTTCGACCCCGCCGCGCACCGGCCGGAGGACGGGGTGCGGGGCCACGGCCTGCCCGCGATGCGGGTACGGGCCCAGCAGCTCGGCGGCACCCTGACCGTGGAGTCCGCCCCCGGCGAGGGCACCGTGCTCTCCGCCTCCATCCCCCTCGTACCGACGTCGACGGAGACCGGTTCATGACCGTACGCATCCTGCTCTGCGACGACCACGTCGTCGTCCGCGCCGGGCTGCTCGCCCTGCTCGGCAGCACCCCCGACATCGAGGTCGTCGGCGAGGCCGGCAGCGGCGAGGAGGCCGTCGCCATGGCGGCGAAGCTCATGCCGGACGTCGTCCTGATGGACCTCCAGCTCGGGGCGGGCATCGACGGGGTGGAGGCGACGCGACGCATCGCGCCCACCGGCGTCCACGTCCTCGTCCTCACCACGTACGACACGGACGCCGACATCACGCGCGCCATCGAGGCCGGCGCCACCGGCTACCTGCTGAAGGCCGAACGGCCCGAGGAGCTGTTCGCCGCGATCCACGCCGCCGCCCAGGGCCGTACCGCCCTCTCGCCGCCGGTCGCCAGCCGCGTCATGGACCGGATGCGGGGCGCCGCCGGGCCGAGCCTCACCGACCGGGAGCGCGACATCCTCGCCCAGCTCGCGCACGGCCTCGGCAACCGGGAGATCGCGCGGGCCCTGTTCATCAGTGAGGCGACCGTGAAGACCCACCTGGGCCGCATCTACGCCAAGCTCGGCGTCGACACGCGCGCCGGTGCCGTCGCCGTGGCGAAGGAACAACGGCTCCTCCCCTGACACACTGTGACCGTGCGTCGCTTTCCGTGCGCACAGCGTCATGCGCGCGTGGTGCGCGGATGCGTCAGGTCGTCCTCGTGGGAGTGCACGTGAAGATCGCCGTCGTCGGTGGCGGGCCCGCCGGGCTCTACTTCTCGGTCCTGATGAAGCGCCAGGACCCCGGCCACGACATCACCGTGTACGAGCGGAACCCGGAGGGTTCCACGTACGGCTGGGGCGTCACCTACTGGGCCGGGCTCCTCGACAAGCTGCGGGCCGGGGACCCCGAGTCGGCCGAGGCGGTCGCCGCCGCCTCCGTCACCTGGACCGACGGCCTGGCGATCGTCCGCGACGAACGGACCGTGCACCGCGGCGACGCCGGCTTCGGCGTCGGCCGCCGCGCCGTGCTCGGCCTGCTCGCCGACCGGGCGCGCGAGCTCGGCGTCCGCGTGGAGTTCGAGCACCCCGTCGCCGGCCCGGAGGCCCCCGAACTGGCCGACGCCGACCTGGTCGTCGCCGCCGACGGCGTGCACAGCGCCCTGCGCGAGGCCCACGCCGACCACTTCGGCAGCACCTTCACCGCCGGCCGCAACCGCTACATCTGGCTCGGCACCACCAAGGTCTTCGACTCCTTCAGCTTCGCGTTCAAGGAGACCGACCACGGCTGGATCTGGTGCTACGCCTACGGCTTCAGCGGCGAGCGGTCCACCTGCGTCGTCGAGTGCTCCCCCGAGACCTGGAGCGGCCTCGGCCTCGACACCCTCGGCGAGGCCGACAGCCTCGCCCTGCTGGAGAAGGTCTTCCACGACCTCCTCGACGGCCACCCGCTCATCGGCCGCGCCCAGGCCGACGACGCCGCCCGGTGGCTCACCTTCCGCACCCTCACCAACCGGGTCTGGCACCGCGGCAACCTCGTCCTCCTCGGCGACGCCGCCCACACCACCCACTACTCCATCGGCGCGGGCACCACGCTCGCCCTGGAGGACGCCCTCGCCCTCGCCGCCGCCCTGCGCGCCCACCCCGACCGGGAGACCGCGCTCGCCGCGTACGGGAAGGAACGCCGCTCCGCCCTCGTCCCGGCCCAGAGCGCGGCCCGCCTCAGCGCCCAGTGGTACGAGAACCTCCCGCGCTACATGCGCCTGGAGCCCGGCCGGATGTTCGCCCTCCTCGGCCAGCGCCACTCCCCCCTGCTCCCCTACGTGCCCCCGCAGCTCTACTACCGCCTCGACCGCGCCGCCGAGAGCCTGGAGCCCCTGCGCCGCCTCAAGCGCTGGCTGGGGCCGCGGGTGGCACGGGCGGTGCACGGGCGGGGATGAGGGGACCGGGGGCGAGGGCCCGGGGGGCCGGGCCGGAAGAAGCGGCGTGCGGGACCGGCCCCGTGCCGTGACACCATCGGACCGTGCTCGACATCGGCTACTCCCTCTCCCGGCGCTTCCCCGACCCGCCGCAGACCGACTACCGGCGCGCGGACGTCCACGCCCTGCGCCACGACCTCTTCTGCGGTGACGTGTACCTCGCGGACACCGAGGCGGACCGCGAGGTGTCCACAGCCTGGGGATGGGTGCCGGTCCTCGACTTCGCGTGGGCGCTGTGCGACATCGTCGAGCGGCTCGACCAGGACCCGCGCGGCAGCCGGGCCGCGCGGCCCCAGTACGCGGAGCTCGACTTCACCGAGTCCAGCGACCGCATGATCTTCGAGCGGCGCTTCGGCTGGGTCGACGTCGAGGCCGACTGGATGCCCGGCGACGAGCCGCCGCTCACCTTCAACCACGCCGAACTGCGCCGCGAGGCACGGGACTTCCTCCACGACCTGATCGCCGACCTGACCGACATGCACGAGGGCCTGGCCGACAACCCGGCCGTCTGGGACCTCCAGGCCCGCTTCCCCCGCCTGCCCTGACCGGTACGCCCCCGCCGGGGCGGGCTCAGTCCTCCACGCGCACCCCCAGGTGCGCCGCGAGGACCGGTGCCAGGTCCAGGAGCTGGGCGGACGAGACGACCGCGCCCGCCAGGGACTCCACCCCGCGCGCGATCTCCAGGCGCCGCACCCCGCGCAGATCCACGTCCGTGAGACGGGCCCCCGAGAAGTCGGCCCCGAGCAGGTCGCAGTCGGCGAACTCCACCCGCTCCAGCCGGGCGCCCCCGAAGTCCGGTTCACTCAGCACGCAGCCCTCGAAGACGACGTCCCGCAGCCGCGCCCCCCGCAGGTTCAGGTACTCGGCCTTGCCGCCCCGCACCACCACCCGCTCCCACACCGATCCGTGCAGCTGGGCCCCGCCGAGACGGGCCTCCGCCACCTCCACGTCCCGCAGCTGCGCCCCGGCGAGGTCGGTGCCCACCCCCCGTACCCCGCTCAGCACCGTGTCCAGGAACCGCGCCCCCGCCAGACGGGTGCCGTCGAGCCCGCACCCGCGCAGCGCGCAGTCCAGGAACCGCGCGCCCTCCCCCGCCTGACCCGCCAGATCGAGCCCGTCCAGCGCCAGGCCGTCGTAGTCCCCGTCCGGCTCCAGCCTCCCCCCGTACGGCGCCAGGTCCGGCAGCCGCACCTCCGGCCGCCGGGCCCGCGCCGCCGTCCTCCGCCTCCTCGTCACCATGCCGCCATGGTGACGCACGCCACTGACAACGCCCCGCCCGGATGTCACGGAAGGCCCCCCGCCGGCCGTCCCACCTGTGTCAGCACATCCGGACGAAGGAGACGAGACATGCGCACGCTCACGATCGTCGGCGGCGGCTTCGCCGGGCTCACCGCGGCCATCACCGCCGCCGAGGCCGGCGCCAGGGTGACCCTGTACGAGGCGCACCGGACCCTCGGCGGCCGGGCCCGTACCGCCGACGGCCCGTACCGCACCAACGAAGGCCCGCACGCCCTCTACAACGGCGGCCCGCACTGGACCTGGTTCAAGCAGCGCGGCCTCCTCGGACCGCTCGCCCCGCTGCCGCCCGCCGAGGCCCTCCGGCTCCGCTTCCACCGCGCCGGCGCCCTGCGCCGCACCCCGCCGCTCGGCCTGCTCCGCCTGGCCCGGCACGGCGCGGGGCGGGCGCCCGTCGACACCGACTTCCGCACCTGGGCCACCGGCCTCGCCGGGGAGCGCGCCGCCCGCGAGGCCGCCGCGTACAGCGCGGTCGCCCTCTTCCACCACGACCCCGGCTCGCTCTCCGCCCGCTTCGTCCAGGAGCGCCTCCACCGGGCCGCCGCCCTGCCGCCCGAGGCCCACTACGTCCGGGGCGGCTGGCAGCGGCTCATCGACCGGATGGCCGCCCGCGCCCGGGAGACGGGCGTACGGATCGAGACCTCGTCGCGGATCGACACCCTGCCCACCGGCGGCGGGCCCGTCGTCGTCGCCACCGCGCTGCCGGCCGCCGCCCGGCTCCTCGGCGACCCCTCACTGACCTGGGACAGCGGCCGTACGGTCCTGGTCGACCTCGGTCTGCGCACCCGCAGGGGCGACGCGTTCGCCGTCTCCGACCTGGACGCGCCGGGCTGGGTCGAACGGTTCACCGCCCAGGACCCCTCCCTCGCCCCCGCCGGACAGCAGCTCGTCCAGGCCCAGCTCCCCATCGGCCCCGGCGCGTCGAAGGCGGACGGCGTCGCCCACGCCGAACGCCTCCTCGACCTGGGCTTCCCCGGCTGGCGCGACCGGACGGTGTGGCGCAGGGAAGCCGTCTCCCAGGGCCGTACGGGAGCGGTCGACCGGCCCGGTACGACCTGGCGCGACCGGCCGGCGATCGACCGGGGGGACGGCGTGTACCTGGTGGGCGACCAGGTGGCGGCGCCGGGCGTGCTGTCGGAGGTGTCGTTCACCAGCGCGGTGGAGGCGGTGTCGCTGGCCCTGCGGGCGGGCCGCCTCCAGAAGCCGCTTGACCTCGAGCGCGGTTGAGGTCGGAGGCTGTTCCCGCGCGACCGGCCCGTGGGCCGGCCGGTGCCCCGGCCCCGTACGCCGGGAACCGCGCCCGGCCCACGCCCGCGTCCGCGCACGCACACGCCCGCCCGACGACAGGGGAACGTCATGCACGCCATCCGCCTTCACGCCTTCGGCCCCGCCGAGAACCTCACGTACGAGGAGGTCCCCGACCCCGTGCCCGGCCCCGGCCAGGTCCGTGTCCGGGTCGCCGCGGCCGGTGTGCACCTCCTCGACACGGCGCTGCGCGAGGGCATGACGGGCCCGTTCCCCGCCCCCGCCGAACTCCCCACCGTCCCCGGCCGGGAGGTCGCCGGCACCGTCGACGCCCTCGGGGAGGGCACCGACCCGTCCTGGCTCGGCCGGCGGGTCGTCGCCCACCTCGGCATGGCCCCCGGCGGTTACGCGGAGCTCGCCGTCACCGACGCCGCCCGCCTCCACGCGCTCCCCGACCACCTGGGGGAGGCGGAGGCCGTCGCGATGATCGGCACCGGCCGCACCACCCTCGGCATCCTCCAGTTCGCGGAACTCGGCCCGGACTCCGTCGCGATCATCCCGGCGGCGGCCGGCGGCATCGGCACCCTGCTCGTCCAGTACGCCAAGAACGCCGGCGCCACCGTCATCGGCCTCGCCGGCGGCCCCCACAAGGTCGCCCGCGTCCGCGCCAACGGCGCCGACCTCGCCGTCGACTACACGGAACCGGACTGGGCCGACAAGGTCCGGGCCCAGCTGGGCGGGCGCACCGCGACCGTCGTCTTCGACTCGGTCGGCGGTGACACCGGCCGCGCCGCCGTCGATCTCCTCGGCAGGGGCGGCCGCCACCTCGTCTTCGGCTGGTCGAGCGCGGGCCTGCACGACGGCGAGGCCCTCACCTTCACCCCCGCGGAACTCGCGGACCGCGGCATCACCTCGGAATCTGTCCTCGGACCGGTGATGCTCCGGAAGGCCGGCGGGGACGTCCGCACCCTCGAACGCGCCGCGCTCGAGGCCGCGGCCGACGGCACGCTCCGCCCCGCCGTCCAGACCTTCCCGCTCGCCGAGGCGGCGCGGGCCCATCGTGCCCTGGAGACCCGGGGCACGATGGGCAAGGTGGTCCTCGTCCCCTGAGACCCCGCCGGACCCGGGAGTACGGCGCCGGGGAGAGGCTCAGACCCCGAGCACGTCCCAGGAGTGGCCCTTGAACTCCTTCAGGAAGTCGGGGTGGTCCTCCCACATCCGGGCGGCGGAGCGCAGCACGTCCCAGTTGTGCTCCAGCGCCTGGTCCACCACCTGGCGCAGCTCCGGCGCCGTCTCCCGCTTCTCCACCAGACCGTTCACCGCGGAAGCGGCCTGCACCGTGTAGCGCAGCGCGCGCAGGGCCCGGGAGGTGTCGTCCATGCCGAAGCCGTGGTCCTTGCCGTTCTCGGGGTCGAACAGCGGCGTGAGCCGCGCCTCGATGAAGTCCGTGATCCGCTCGAACCGCTGCCGGATGTCCGAGCGCTGCTGAATGTCCATGTCCATCCCCCCTTCCTACACCGAACCCAGCTTCGTCAGCGCCGCGTCCGTCAGGCGGTACACCGTCCACTCGTCCTGCGGGCGCGCGCCGAGGGACTCGTAGAAGTCGATCGACGGCCTGTTCCAGTTCAGGACCGACCACTCCAGGCGTTCGTAGCCCCGCTCGACGCAGATCCGGGCCAGCTCGGCCAGGAGCGCCTTGCCGTGGCCGCCGCCGCGCAGCTCCGGACGGACGTACAGGTCCTCCAGGTAGATCCCGTGGACACCGCGCCAGGTCGAAAAGTTGAGGAACCAGAGCGCGAAGCCCGCGACCTCGCCCGTGTCCGTCTCCGCGATGTGCGCGTAGGCGGCGGGGCGGTCGCCGAAGAGGGCGTCGTGGAGCTGCTCGGGGGTGGCGCGGGCCTCGTGGAGGGCCTTCTCGTACTCCGCGAGGTCGCGGATCATGCGGTGGATGACGGGGACGTCGGCGGGAACGGCGGTACGGATCATGGCCCCAGCCTGCCCCGGGGGACGCCGTCCTGACCAGAGGCACCGGGCCACGCCCACCCGGCGGGAGACCCGGCTCGCGCCCTCCTGGCGGCGGCCCGGCTCACGCCCTCCCGGCCGAAGACCCGGCTCACGCCCTCCTGGCCGACAGGGTCACGGCGAGCGCCACCTGCCCGGCGTCCAGGACGCGCGCGCCGTCCTCGATGTCCCACAGCGCGTTCTGGAGCACCCGGCCCAGCGTCCAGGCGGCCGCCCGGCCCCGGTCGAGGCCCAGGCGGGCGGTGAGGAGGTCGAACCGCCACAGGACCTCCGCCCGCTCCCCCGCTCCCGTACGGCCCCGAAGGGCGGGCAGCAGGTCGAAGCCGGGGTCGCCGGCGAGCGGCTTGGGGTCGATCGCCAGCCACGGTTCGCGCGCGGCGGCCAGGACGTTGCCCTCGTGCAGGTCCCAGTGGAGCAGCCGGTCCCCCGGCTCGTCCGCCACGTCCCGTACGGCCGCCGCCCAGTCGCGCAGCAGGGCCGCTTCCCCGGCGTACCGGAGCCGTACCGCCGCGGCGGGTGCGCCGGCCACCATCCGGGCCGCGACGCCGCCGAGGGGCCGCAGTCCGGGCGGCGCGGGGGCGGCGGTCAGCCGGGCGAGCAGATCGGCGAGGATCTCCACCGCCCGCCGCCGGTCGGGGAGCCGGGACAGCGGCCGGCCGGCGTCGAGGCGTTCCAGGAGCATCGTCCCCGTCGCCGGGTCGTGGCCGAGGAGCCGTACCGCGCCCCCGCCGGCCCAGGCACGCAGCGCCGCCGGTTCCCCCTCGGTCTCCTCGTCCAGGAGCGGGAACTTGAGGACGGCCGGGTCACCGCCGCGCACCACCGGCAGCACCAGGGACGCCGCGCCGTGCATCGGCGGCCCGGTGACCCGCAGGCCCCAGCGGCCCAGGGACTCCTCCGCCCGCCCCGGCAGCGCGGCGACGAACGCCCGTCCCGTCGCCCCGTTGTACGCCGCCTGCGCCCGCGCGAACTCCTCCGGCACCTGGATCACCGGCCCAGGCTAAGGGGTGCCTTCCGGACAGGTCCCCGTATCCAGGGGCCCGCTCCCGGCGGTAGCCTCCCGCCACGCATCCGGAAGCAGGGACACACATGAGCACGGTCAACGGCGGCATATCGTTCTGGTACGCGCAGGAAGGCGCCCCCGCGCCCCGCGAACCCCTCCCCGGCGACACCACCGCCGACGTGTGCGTCGTCGGCGGCGGCTACACCGGCCTGTGGACCGCCTACTACCTCAAGAAGGCCGTCCCCTTCCTCAACATCACCGTCCTGGAGGCGTCGTTCTGCGGTTACGGGGCCTCCGGCCGCAACGGCGGCTGGCTCTACAACGGCATCGCGGGCCGCGACCGGTACGCCGAACTCCACGGGCACGAGGCCGCCGTCCGCCTCCAGCAGGCCATGAACGCCACCGTCACCGAGGTCCTCGACGTCCTCGACACCGAGAAGATAGACGCCGACCAGCACCGCGGCGGCGTGCTCGAAGTCGCCCTGACCCCGGCCCAGCTGGCCCGGCTCAAGGCCTTCCACGCCACCGAGGCCGCCTTCGGGGAGACGGACCGCGAGCTGTACGGGGCGCGGGAGACGGCCCGGCGCATCCGCGTCGCGGGGGCCGTCGGCTCGTCCTGGACCCCGCACGGCGCGCGGATCCACCCCGTCAAACTGGTCCAGGGACTCGCCGCCGCCGTCGAGGCGCTCGGCGTCACGATCCACGAGTCGACCCCGGTCACCGAGATCAGGCCGAAGCACGCCGTCACCCCGTACGGAACCGTCCGCGCCCCCTACGTGCTGCGCTGCACCGAGGGGTTCACCGCCTCCCTCTCCGGCCAGCGCCGCACCTGGCTGCCGATGAACTCCTCGATGATCGCCACCGAGCCGCTCACCGACGCGCAGTGGGAGTCCATCGGCTGGGACGGCCGCGAGACCCTCGGCGACATGGCCCATGCCTACATGTACGCGCAGCGCACCGCCGACGGCCGCATCGCGCTGGGCGGCCGGGGCGTCCCGTACCGCTTCGGCTCGAAGACCGACAACGACGGCCGCACGCAGGCCCGGACCGTCGAGGACCTCCGCGACATCCTGGTCCGCCTCTTCCCGCAGCTCGCGGGCCTCGGCATCGCCCACGCCTGGTCCGGCGTCCTCGGCGTGCCCCGCGACTGGTGCGCCACCGTGACCCTCGACCGTTCCACCGGCCTGGGCTGGGCGGGGGGTTACGTCGGCTCGGGCGTCGCGACCGCCAACCTCGCCGCCCGCACCCTGCGCGACCTGATCCAACAGGACTCGGGCCAGTCCGGCCCGACGGACCTGACGGCCCTGCCGTGGGTCGGCCACCGGGTCCGCAAGTGGGAACCTGAGCCCCTGCGCTGGCTGGGCGTGCACACCCTGTACGCCGCCTACCGGGCCGCCGACCGCCGGGAGACGACGACGCACGCGGCGACGACGGACCGGGTGGCGAGCCTGGCCAACCGCTTGAGCGGACGCTGACGGGGCGTCGCCCGCGGGTGTCACCGGCTCGCGGGGCCCGCGAGCCGGTGACACCCCCTACTCCACCTCGATGCCGAAGTCACCCACCAGCTCGGCGAGACCGCCCCGGTACCCCTTCCCGCCCAGGACGAAGTCCCAGTCGCCGCTCGCGCGCCGCCGGAAGGAACCGAGGACCAGCGCGGTCTCGCCCTGCCGCCCGTCGGAGACGACGAGCCGGTCCAGTTCCGTACCGGAGTCGTCCCGCAGCCGGATGCCCGCGTCGGTGAAGCCGCCGAGGTCCGCGTCCGGGTTCACCTCCGGGTCGACCGCCGCGACGAGGACCAGCCGGTCGGCCCGCGCGGGCAGGGCGTCGAAGCCGACGCGGATCGCCGCCCGGTCGCCCGGGGCGGCGGCGACCATGGCGACCGAACCGTCAGGCGTGGCCGGGTTGTTGAAGAAGACGAACCAGTCGTCGTCGAGGACCCGGGCGCCCTCGCAGACCAGGGCGCAGACGTCCAGCGCCACCCCGCCCGTCCAGTCCATGCCGAGCAGGTTGAAGTCGTCGGAGGCCTCGGTCGGGGAGGACACCGCCGCCGCCGGGGCCGCCGGCGCACCGGGCCCGAGCCGGCCTCGCAGCCCGTGCCGGTGGAGCAGCTCGACCAGCTCCGTGCCCGAGATCAGCGTCAGCGGCTTGCCGTTGGCGAAGGCGTACGAGCCGGGCCCGAACTTCGAGGTGGTGACGAGGACGCCCTTGTTGGCACCGGCGCCCTGCACGGTCCCGTACAGGTCACGGACGGCGCTCGGCGGCACCGTGTTGCGGTACCGCTTGACCTGCACCACGATCGACCCGCCGCTGATCGGGTCCGGGTCGAGGGCCTCGACGTCCACGCCGCCGTCGTTCGACCGGCGCGTGGTCACGGCCTGCAGACCACGGGCCCGGAACAGCGCGGCCACCAGCCCCTCGAAGGCGATCGGGTCCATCGCCAGCAGGTCGGGCTCCTCGCCCTCGCCCTGCGAGACGACCTCGGACCCGACCTGATCGGGCAGCCGCAGCGGCTGCACCGCCACCCGCTCCTCCGGCTTGGCCGACAGCCGCCCCGTGAGCGGCCCGGTGAGGCACTCCACGGCGTCGACCAGCTCCAGGTTCAGCCGGTCGAACACCGGCCGGCCCACGGCGACGGTCGCCACGCACACCCGGGCGGCCAGCCCGGTGGCCGGGTCGACACCGTCCACGTACCCGTTGAGCGCCACGCTCTCCACGGCCCCGAACCGGTCGGCCGCGAACACCTGCCGCACCGCGAGCAGCACGGTCTGCGCCAGCACGCGCCGGTAGAGCGCCCGGCGCTGCGTCACCGGCCGGGGCACCTCCTTGTCCTGGTCGGTACCGGGCAGGTACTTCACGCCCCTGGCCTCGGGCACCACCTCGTACCCGGGCAGGTCCCAGTCGACGACCAGCTCGCGGCGGGCCCGGTCGTACGCGGCGGACACCTCGTGCGGGAAGCCCTCCGGCCAGGCGGTCGAGGCGTAGAGCACGGCGGAGAAGAACTCGACCACCGTGTCCGCGTCCCCCTCGCGCAGCGCCGCCACCGTCCCGGCGATGCCCGCGTTGTGCGTACGGATCTCGGCGAGCCGGGCCGCCGCCCAGGCGTCGTACTCACGCCGGTACGCCGCCAGCGTCTCCAGCCGCCGGGCCTCCGCCGCCTGCGCCGCGTACCAGTCCCGCTCGAACCGGTCCCGCGCCCCGAACCCGTGGTACGCCCGCTGGTCCGGCATCCCGACCGGCTCCCCCAGCGGGCCGGGCGCGAACGGCTCCACCTCCTCGGGCCGCCGCAGCGACTCCACGGAGAAGCCCGGCTCCCGGCAGCCGGCCGCGAGCAACCCCTCCAGCACCGCCACCCGCTCGTCCAGCTCCCGCGTCCGCCGCAGCGCGTCCGCGTCCCGGTGCCGCCGGTACGCCGCCCGCTGCTCCCGCTGCATCCGCGCCACGTCCCGCTCCTGCGCCCGCAGCGCCCGCTCCGCCTCCCGCCGCTGCCGCAGGACCGCCTGCTGCTGCCCCTCCCGCTGCCGCTGCGCCACCCGCTGCTGCTCGGCCCACAGCCCGATCAGCCCACCGGAACGCCGACCCATCGACCACACCCCTCCCCGGAAACACCCCTCACCCCCTCCAGTCTCCCGGACCCGACCCCACCCCGTCCCCCACTCCCCTCACCCGGAACGCCGAAGCCCCCACCGGTGAACGGTCGGGGCTTCGTCCGGGTCGTCGCGGCGCGGGCCTTGTCGCTACGCCGCGACGAGCACGTCCGCGGCGTCCTGCATGCTGTCCGTGACCGCGTCGGCGCGCGCCTCGGTGAACGCCTCGTACGCGGGCGGCGTGGTCGCGTAGCCGATGGCCGTGGCCCCGGCGGCGTGCGCGGCCCGGACGTCCGTGAGCGAGTCCCCGATCAGCGTGCAGCTGGTGACGTCGATGTTCATCCGCTCGGCCGCCGTGATGAGCGGATACGGGTTGGGCTTCATCAGGTGCGGCTGCGCGGAGTGGCGGCCGACGATCTCGGCCACGTACTGGTCCAGCCCGTGCAGCCCGAGGAAGATCCGCACGCACTCGGCGGAATTGTTGCTGACCACCGCGACGCCCCGCCCGGTGGCACGGGCCGCTTCGAGCGTCTCCGCGGCCCCGGGCACCGGCTTCCCCGCGACGGCGACCGCGCGCACCTCGGCGGCCGTCAGGGCTCGCTCGACCTCCTCGCCGAGTTCGCCGCCGGCCTCGTGCGCGATGCGCAGCACCTCGAAGGGGTCGTCCGTCCGGGCGGCCCTCGCGCCCGCGCCCCCGTCCCGGGCGGCGAGAAGCCCGGCCAGCTCCCGCGCGACCTCGGCGGCCGGCAGTCCCGCGAACAGATCGCACACGGGGCCGTCGAAGTCCACGAGGACGACACGGGCATTCGCCAGGGTTTCGTTGAGCGAGTCGGTGTGCGTCACGGTCGATGTCCCTTCCGGTGATCTCCGCGCCACCCAGGGCGCGGCACGAGCCGATGCCCCGGCCGCGAGCCGAGACCCCGAAGTCCTCCGCCGGACTCCCACCTGCCGCCTTCCCTGCCGAAGCCCATTCACCACGTGCGCCTTCTCACCGAGACCGACTCGGGGACCGTGTTCGGCCGGCGATCCTGACCGCGGCTGCTGCGACCGACCGCCGCCGTCAGTGGGCAGCCGTGCGTCCGGGCGGGGCCGGTGCACAGGCCGATCGCTACCCTGTGCGCATGATCCAGCAGGACGACCGCCAGTTCCCCGTCGCGCTCGCCGCCGCCATGAAGGTCCGGCTCGACCGCGCCGGCGAGGACCGTGTGGACTTCGAACCGTACGAGTCCTTCCTGAGCGCTGAGGACACGACGGACTGGTTCCGCGCGTGGACGGGCAACGACGACCTGAACGGCGATGCGTTCCGCGTCTTCGGGCAGGACGGCACCGGCGGGTACGCGGCGTTCTGGCTGATCCGCCCGGGGCGCGAGCTGGTCGACCAGCCGGTCGTCTTCCTGGGCTCCGAAGGAGAGGCCGGAGTCGTGGCCCGCGACCTCGGCGCCTTCCTGTGGCTGCTGGCCGACGGCCTCGGCCCCTGGGAGGCCGCCACCCCGTACGGTTTCGAACCTGACTGGGCGCCTCAGCCCATCGAGGACCTGGCGGCCATCGCTCAGCAGCACGCTCCCGACCGGCGGGCATCGGCACCGGCGATCATCACGGAGGCCGCACAGGAGTTCCCCGACTTCGACGACATCATCAGGGGACTGTGCCGTTGAACGTGGGCTCAACGCTCCTCCGGCGCCCGGCCTCCAAAAATCTCAACCGTGTTGCTGTTGCCCGTGGATGTCGAAGACCCCCGGCCGTGATCGACCGGGGGTCTTCGCCCTGGAGCCCCCTGTCGGGTTCGAACCGACGACCCCCGCTTTACAAGTTCGATCGGATCGACCAGACGCAGCCAACGGCCGAGGGCTCACCTGCCGTTACTGCCCGTCGGCGACCTCCCACATCCACCGCTGTTGATGTCAGCCGTGGATGTCAGCCGTCGGTCACCACCAGGACCGCTTCTTCTTCCGAAGCTCCTGCTTCTTCGCTTCGGCTTCCTTCTTCTTCCGGTCCGCCTGTGCGCGGGCTGTCCACTCTCCCTGATGCTGGTGGCACTGACCGCTGCCCACGACAGCCAGTCGCGTACACCGACCCCCGCCTTTCTTCGGAGCCCCACACCTCGGCTGGGTCACGTCCTTCTCCCTCCCAAGAGCCCGCACGGACGCTCGCAGCGTCTCTCCAAACTCGCTGGCTGGGGAGGCGCACACGGAGGCGCGGTGGGGCACATGGTTCCGGGTCCGTCGGTCGAGTTGCCGACCGGCAGGCCCAGACTGTGTCAGCCGGGAGCTGCTGACCCCCGCCGTAGGCGCCCCCGGCCGTGGGCTCACAACCTCTTTGCAAGAGCGGGAGGGCGGTCTTGCACCTGACCTGCGCAGAAGCTGCGGGAGCTGATCGACACTCCAAAGCCCGAACACGCCCCTCGTTCCCCGTGGTTCCCCGCACGATCTGGCACGGATGTGGCACGGTCCTCGCCGGCGCCTGTCAGTGCCTCGGGACAGGGTCCGCCTGCGCGCGGGCGGCTTCCGAGGTGCCCAGCTCGGTAGTGCAGCTGCATCCCTGGCTCTACCCGGGGGCGGCCCGGTGCAAGCCCGGGACCCAACCGACGGCGAGGCTCCGCCGACGGCCAAGAGCGCCCTGCCAGCGCGGCCGCGCGCGAACCCACCTAGCACGCGGCAACGGCTCCGGAGGCCGCGTGCCTCCCATGCATTACCGCTGGTCAGGAACGCGTAAGTCCCTCGGTACGCATCCGTCGTCCACGAATAGGCCGCTGACCATCCATGAATCCCTCGGTTGCTGCAGGCCTGAAGTTAGCGGTTGACGCCGATACTTCGCGAACCCAGGAATCGCCAAGCTTCCTGCCGATATGACCCCCTGGGCAACAGGCGCAATTACCGATTATCCACGATTGCCTCGATAGCCAAAAGCCGCACGAGTTCAATGTCGGGGTAGAGCTTCATCGCCTCGTGACTGAGTGGCAGGAGAACCTTGGACTCGGCATAGCGGACGTCATCCTTCGCATGGACGATCCTGTTCCGGAGTTTGTAGATTCGCTTGGCCACCTGCGAGGCCAACGGCTCTCCACTCTTGGGATTGACTGCCGAGACTCCAGATATAGGACCGTTCCTGTCGAAGTGGCCACCATGGTCGAGTGCGAAGAATTCCTGGAGCTTTCCTTCGGGTACGCATTCTTCGATAAGGGTGCGCAACTGATCCGCCTCGCTAGCTCCGTGTGACCGCTCCACGGAGTTGAGGATCTTCAGTACAGAAGCATCCTTTTCTTCGTCGAAATCTAGGGAACGCAGGATTCGGCGCACTTTCTTAACCGAGTCCCTCCTGTGGACAGCGGGAAAGTAGTGCTCAAGGATCTGATAGTAGGACAGGTAGAACAGGGTGAAATTGCCGCGCATCGCAAAATCGCTAGGGATGGAGAAGAGCGCGGCAACGTTATCCGGCACGGGTGTGCGAGGGAAGCGAACTGAATGGCTAATAGATACGCCGCGTCGTCGGTATGAAGGGACTTCGACCTTGGGGCGCAACGAGTAGACAGTCCTATGGCGGGCGTTGAGTTCGAACAAGAAAGAGTTGGCCAGCTCACGGGACCTGCGCTCGAGTTCCACCTGCTCCGTAGCTCCCGCCAGAAAAACCTTCAAGGTTGCATGTGTGCGGGTCCGCCCTTTTGATTCTGCGCCGAGAGGTATCAAGGGGGGGCAAAGGAGTGTATTCGGAGAAATCTCGATGCACGTCGAGCCATCGCTCGACGTGACGCGGATTACGGCAGAAACGTATTGGCGACTCTCCTCGTAAGCGAGTGGCGGCTCGGCGGTGTGTTCGTGGGGGCAGGGGCGAGTGTCGAATTCAAATTTTTCGATGCTGGAGGGTCGCATCGCTCCAAGTCCTTGCATTCTTACCTCAAACTCGGCGAAACCCCTATCCGGATCAAGCCATCCTTCCGCCTCCTCCATTCTCCTCCCTCCTCGATCAATCGACTCAAGGATCTTCTTGGCGGAATCAAAATGGACAGCGGCGTCTCGCTGCCGGGCTCCATTTTTTTCCAGAGTGTCAAAGATGAGAAATTCGCCATCTGTGCCCACATGTGCCAGACCGAGACACTGCGCAATCCTGGAGATATCTTCCGACTCGAAAGGCGTTGCCTTTTCATTTTTTGCTTCATCCGACATGATCCCCATCTCCAATGTGTAAGAGTTGGTAGTGACGATGAATGCTAGAGCATCAAAGGCAGGCGCGTAGGCGAATTTGAGGATGTCGTAGGGGTAGTCGTGGGTTGAAGCTGCTCTGGCGCGAGTAATCACGCCACGGAAGGCTTACGCACGACCTACGCGACTAGACCCACCACTACCCCCAACTCCCATCCCGTCTGCCGTCGACCCACACACCGTGGAGCAGGCGCGGTGCCGGGCGTCCAGGTGGAGCGCCCAACTGGACGAACGACCTGGACGCCCGGTGCCGTGTCTGCTCGGCTTGTCCTGGGTCGACGGCGGACGGGATGGGAGTTCCCCGCCTCAGCACCCCACCGGCCGGCACCCGCGTACGGCGCCCCCGCCATCCCGGAGCCGGAGCGCCCCCGCCGGAGGCATCGTCGTGAGCCGCACTCGCGTACCGCCTTGGCCACCTCGTGGTTCGTCGCCCATCAACCCGAGCCGTCAGGCGTGCGGCCGGCGGCCGGGCTGGAGCGGGGCGGAGACAGGAGCGCAGGCCCGGGCGACGGGCCGCGCGCGCCGCGCTGTGCGCGGCGGGTGCCTTGATGAAGTAGAGAAAGTCTTACCGCGCTGTGATCAGGTGCTTGCCGTCATGGCTCCGCACGTGGGGCCCCGCCCCGTCCAGGGCGTCCAGCAGCCGGATCGCGAAGACCTCGGCCATGCGCTCCTGAACCTCCGTCTGCGTCAGCCACTCAACCGCCGTCGACTCGTCGGACGTCCGCTCGGCGCCACCCGCCGGTGTGCACCGGAAGACCAGAGCGACAACGCCCCGCGTCGTGTTCTTGTAGACCCCGGTCAGCTCGTCCACCTGGACGCGGATGCCGGTCTCTTCCCAGACCTCGCGGACGACGCCCTCCTCCGGGGCCTCCGTGAGTTCGAGGACTCCCCCCGGCAGCTCCCACGTCCCGTTGTCCGCTCGGCGGATCGCGAGGAGGCGCCCGTCCTCCCGGACGACCGCCCCCGCCACCGATACGGAGTGCAGTGGCGTTGACTGGCCTTCGCGGGCGCTGTTACTCATGTATAGGAGCATAGGAGAGTGAAGAGGACCGTGGGAACTCCAGTAGGAGGTGGTCGAGCAGTACCTCGGTACGTTCAGATCGCCGATGAGATCGTCCAGCAGATCCGCGCGGGCGTCCTGAAGCCGGGCGACATGGTGCCGAGCGAGTCCGAGCTGGTCGACCGTTACGGCGTCGCCGGCGGGACGATCCGGAAGGCCATGGTGGAGGTCAGGGCAAGCGGCCTGGTCGAGACCCGGCACGGCAAGGGTTCGATCGTGAAGGACCGGCCACCCGTACGACTCCGCTCGTCGGACCGGTTCCGTGCCTCGCACCGCCGCGGGGGCAAGGCCGCCTACCTCGCCGAGTCCGAGCAGTCCGGCGCCACGGCGAAGGTGAGCGTCCTCTACATCGGCCCCATGGAAGCGCCGGCCGAGGTCGCCGAGCGCTTGGACCTCAACGCTGGCACGAAGGTTCTCGCTCGTCGCCGCCTGTACTTCCGGAACGGCACCCCGGTCGAGACCGCCTCCTCCTACCTGCCGTGGGACGTGGTCAAGGACATCCCCGAGCTGTTCGAGGAGAACCCGGGCCCCGGCGGGATCTACGCCCGACTCGAAGACCACGGCCACGTCTTCGCCGAGTTCGTCGAGACGCTCCAGGCCCGGCCGGCCACGAAGGCGGAGGCATCGGAACTCGCGCTGAGTCCTGGCGCTCCCGTGATCCACCTCCTCCGGAACGCTGTCACCGAGGAGGGACTCGTGGTCGAGGTCTGCGACACCCTCATGGCCGCTGACCAGTTCGTATTCCAGTACCGCATCCCCGCCACGGACTGACGTCCGCTCCACTCCCCGCAGCCCGTCGCGAAATCTTCTTCGCGGCGGGTTGACTCATATACAGGAGTGCTGCACTCTTCTTCATGTCACTCCTATACAGGAGTGAACGAGACCAGCCTCTATAGAGGAGTGATTCGCTGTGCGTCAGATCCCCGTCGACACCTCCACGGCCATGGTGATGGTGGCCCAGCCCCCGGCCCCGAAGATCGCGAACCGGCAGACCGGAGAGCTCGCCACCGACCGCGAAACCGGTGCGACCCTGATGACGATCGACGTCATGTTTGTCATGGACGGGAACGCGGAGATCTTGAACCTGACCGTTCCCGAGACGGGCATCTCCGGTGAGCTGACCATGGGCACTCCGGTCGCCCTGACCGGCGTCGTCGCCCGGCCGTGGGAGAACGAGTTCAACGGCCAGAAGCGCCACGGGATCAGCTTCCGCGCGGTGGCCGTCACATCCCTCACCGCAGCGAAGGCGGCCTGACGATGACCGCCTTAACGGTCACCCTCGTCCTGGTCGCTGGGACCGCGCTGCTGCTGCGGTGGCAGCGTCCGGCCTGGTACTGGATGACCTTCGGCATCGGCTTCGCCATCGTGCGGGTCTTGGTCCGGTACTCGTCCGTCATGGACGCGTGCGGGTTGACCGTCCCGCCGTCGCGCTGGCGGCTCGCCCTGGCCCGGCTCACCCGCCAGCCGCTCCCCGAATCTCGGCCCCCGCGAATTCTGCGGCTGCGGCCGACGCGTACGGGTCTGACGCTTCGGCTGAAACTCCGCCCGGGGCAGGATGCGTTCGACTTCTCGACCGCCTCCGACCGGCTGCGGCACTCACTCGTCATGCGGAACGTCACCACCCGGGAAATTCGCTCGGGTGTGGTCGAACTGCGGATGACCGGCTACGACGTGCTCAAGCGGGTGCAGATGCCCGCATTGCCCGGTGGCGGGACGATGCGAGTATCGGTGGCCCTGCGGGAGGACGGAGAGGTCTACTACCGCGACTACCGCCAGACCCCGCACGCGCTGAACGTCGGCGCCACCCAGTCCGGCAAGTCCGTCTACCAACGCAACCTCGTCGCCGCCCTCGCGGCTCTCGACGTGGCGCTCGTCGGCATCGACTGCAAGCAGGGTGTCGAACTCGCCCCACTGGCCCGGAGGTTCACGGCTCTCGCTGACAACCCCGACACCGCCGCCGACCTTCTCGATGCCCTCGTCGGGCACATGGAGGACGTCTACCAACTCATCCGCCGTGAGCAGAGGCTGAGCGCGGACATCCCCGACGCGGAGATCACCTCCGACATCTGGGACCTCCCCACCGACCTCCGTCCGACTCCGATCGTCCTGCTGGTCGATGAGGTCGCCGAACTCGCTTTCTTCGCCTCGAAGGATGAGGAGAAGCGTCGGGACCGGATCATCACGTCCCTCGTCCGGCTCGCCCAACTCGGCCGTGCCGCCGGCGTCTACCTGGAGATCTGCGGACAGCGGTTCGGCTCTGAACTCGGCAAGGGCATCACCATGCTCCGCGCCCAGCTCACGGGCCGTACCGCCCACCGCGTCAACGACGAAACGTCCGCCAACATGGCCTTCGGCGACATCTCACCGGACGCCGTACTCGCCGCCATCCAGATCCCCACCGACCGACCCGGCACCGCCGTCGTCGGCGACTCCTCCGGCGGCTGGGTCCGCATCCGGGCCCCGCACCTCACCCTGCGCCGGGCCGTGAACCTCTGCAACGCCCACGCCCACCGCACCCCGGAGATTCCCGCGCTGGACGCCTTCCGGCCCGTCCTGCCGCCCCTGGCGAAGCCCGCGACACCCGCACTCGACACGGCCCCCGCCACCGCCTGACCACTCCCTCCCCACGGCCGGCGTGACCTCCTCACGCCACGTCCCTACCCCTCCCATGCCTGAAACCGGAAAGGAGGAACCGCGATGCGCCCCACGCTCCGGCCGGACGCCGTCCTCGTGCAAGCCGTGATCGCCGGTGCCCTGTCCTTCGCCCATCTGCACGACCTCGCTCAGGCCGCCGGACAGACGGGATGGAAGGCGTGGGCCTACCCCGTCTCCGTCGACCTCCTCCTCGTCGCCGCCTGGCACCGACTCCGGAGCCTCCGGGCCGCCGGGACCTCGGCCCGCTCGGCCTGGACCTGGTTCGCCGTGGCCCTGGCCGCGTCCCTCGGCGCGAACGTCGCCACCGCCGGGCTCCTCGACCTCACCGACGTACCGGACTGGCTGCGCATCCTCGTCGCCGGATGGCCCGCCCTCGCCTTCCTCGGCGGCACGCTCCTCGTCCACGCCCCGGGCCATGCGGCGCCCGACCAGTCCGCCGCCGAGCCGGACAGGCATACCGAGCACTCCCCGGCCGTGGAAGCGGTCATCGAGCGCGAGAACACGGCCGAGCCTGAACCGGAGAACGCCGACCCCACCCCTGCCCTCCCCTCCCCGGGGCCAGAGCCGGAGCCGGGCCCGGAACCCACACCTGTGCCGGATCCCGCCCCCGTGGCCGCACCGCCGGCACTCGTCGCGCACGCCCGGAAGGTCGCCGACGACCACCGCACCCGCACCGGCCACCCGATCGACGCCGACACCCTGCGCGCCCGCCTCGGCGTCCCGCCCCTGCTGGCCGACGCCATCGCCGCCCAGCTCGCCTGAAAGGAGACCACCATGCCCGCCCGTGACCACTTCCACTCCCTGATGCGGATAGGCCCCGTGCAGATCGGCACCTACCGCGACCGCAACGGCCGTACCAAGTACGCCGCCGCCTGCACCGCCGACCGCTGCGGCTGGTCCGCCGACTACTCCAGCTCCTCCGCCGCCCAGCTCGCCGCCCGCACCCACCGCTGCACCGCCCGCTGACCCGAAGGAGAACCGCGTCATGGACGTCCCGCTCTGGCTCGCCCTGATCGTCGTCGGCGGCCTCGGCATCAAGCTCATCCGCCCGCCCTGGTGGCTGGTCGCCGTGATCCTCCTCGGCGGCTACCTCCTCGCCGACAGCATCCTCGCCCCGCTCATCGACTCCGCCATCAACTAGGGAGACCCGTCATGTTCCGACCGCGCATCCCGGTCAACCCACTGCCGACCGGCATCGTCACCCCGCTCGTCCAGCCGGCCACCGTGACCGACGCCGAACCGATGCTCCGCCACCACCAGGGCTCGGGGCCCGTCCCGGCCGCGCCCCGCGTCCAGGCCCCGGCCGTCCGCCTCACCCCGACCGGCCTCGTCACCGTCGTCGCCGGTGGCGCCGGGCTCGTGCTCCTGGTGGGCACGGTTCTCGTCTCCCTGCTGCTCGCGGTCGCCATCACCGGTGCGTCCGTCGCCGTCGTGGCGGTCGTGCTGCGGCTGCTCGTCCGCGACATGCAGAAGGGCCGGTGACCGCCGTGGACACCTACACGATGGCGGCCGCGGGCTTACCGGCCCTGGGCTGGGCCCTGCACGGCGGCGTGCTCCTCCGCCGCCTGGCCACCGCCCGCCGCGACCCTCTGACCGGCCTGCACACCCGCGCAGGATGGACCGCCCGCGCCGAACACCTGCTCACCAAGAACCCGAAGGCCCTCGTCCTCCTGGTCGACCTGGACGACTTCAAAGCCATCAACGACACCCACGGACACGCCGCCGGAGACACGGTCCTCGCCGAGACCGGCCACCGGCTGAACGACTGGTGCGGACGCCACGGCATCGCCGCCCGCCTCGGGGGAGACGAGTTCGCCGCCATCGTCACCGACCCGGACCGCACCGCCGGCCTTCGCGCCCTGCGGATCGCTCTGGATCAGCCGGTCGTCCACCACGGCCACACGTTGCCGGTCTCGGCCTCGGTCGGCCACGCGCACCGCGTGCACCTGCCGGTCCCGACCCTCACCGACGCCCTCTCGGCCGCCGACGCGGCGATGTACACCGCCAAGGGCCACGGCAGGCGCAACACACGCTGAGCGGCCCCGGGACGGCCTCTGTCGCCAAACATCCGCCGCCCCGGGCGCCTGAACCCCTCCCAGATCCACCGGACCCGAAAGGGAAAGCTCATGATGCCCCACTCCCCCACCACGCGCGTCTGCTCCCACTGCGACGGCTTCCCCGTCGTCCACGTCACCACCGGCACCACTGCCCCGGACGGCCGGCGCCGCACGCTCACCGCCACCTGCCCCGCCTGCCGGGGACTCGGCCACACGGTCCGTACCACCCTCGTGCGCGCCGGGAAGTGACCCTCTTGAACGACTCCGCCCTCATCGCGGCGGGCCTGGACTCGGCCACCCTGGGCGACATGCTCCGGGTGGCCGGGTCCTCCGGCTTCGACCGCTGGAAGCAGCAGATCCAGCGCACCGGCGGCTGCTCCAACCCCGTCCACCTTCAGGGCTGGACCCTCAGCCAGGACAAGACCACCGGTGAAACCCTGCACCGGTACTCCACCGACACCGAACCCGGCGGACGGCTCCGGGTCGCCTGCGGCAACCGGCGGGCCTCCCGCTGCCCCGCCTGCGCCTGGACCTACGCCGGGGACACCTTCCACCTCATCCGCGCCGGTCTCGCCGGAGACGACCGCCGCGACATCCCCACCGCCGTCCGTGACCACCCCCGCGTGTTCCTCACCCTCACCGCTCCGTCCTTCGGCCCCGTCCACAACCGACCCGGAAACCGCCCCTGCCGCTGCGGCACCCACCACGCCGAGGGCGATCCCGCGCTCGGCACCCCGCTCGACCCCGACACATACGATTACGCCGCCGCCGTCCTGTTCAACAACTACGCGGGGCAGCTCTGGCAGAGGTTCACGAACCGCCTCCGTCGCGACATCGCCGCGTGCGCAGGCCTCTCGCAACGGGAGTTGAAGGAGGTCGCCCGAATCTCGTACGGGAAGGTGGCCGAGTTCCAGAAGCGCGGCGCCGTCCACTTCCACGCCGTCGTCCGTCTCGACGGCCCGGATGGTCCGGACAGTCCTCCGCCGTCCTGGGCCACCACCGACCTGCTGACCCGCTCGGTCCGGGCGGCTGCCGCGCACGCGTACACGACCGTCACCGTCCCCGCCGCCGGCGAGCAGCCCGCCCGGCGCCTCCGCTGGGGCACCCAGCTCGACATCCGGCCCGTCAAAGCCTTCGGGGACGGCTCCGACATCACCGAACAGGCCGTCGCCTCCTACATCGCCAAGTACTCCACCAAGGCCGCCGAGACCACCGGCAGCCTCGACCGCCGTATCGGGAACCGTGAGGCCCTGGTCCTCCTCGGCGTCCCCGACCACACCCGGCGCCTGGTGGAAGCCTGCTTCGACCTCGACCCGCTCTACCCGGACCGGCGCCTCCTCGCCTGGGCCCACATGCTCGGCTTCCGGGGCCACTTCTCCACCAAGTCCCGGCAGTACTCCACCACCCTGGGCGAACTCCGCCGGACCCGCGCCGAGTACCGCGCCGCCCAGGAACGCGCCGCCCGGGGCCTGGACGACATGGAGCCGGACACCGTCCTCGTCCTGGCCTCCTGGCAGTACGCCGGTCAGGGCCACAGCCCCGGAGAGGCCGTCCTCGCCGCTGCCATCGCACGGGACATCCAGCTCAACCGCGAAACCGCACGCGAAGCCCTGCGCGATCAACTCACCCCGGAAGGAGCCGCAGCATGACCACCACCAACGCTGAATTGCTGACCGTGCCCGAGGTCATGGAGCGGCTCAAGCTCGGACGTTCCATGGTCTACGACCTCATCCGCTCCCGCCGCCTGGTCTCCATCACCATCGGCCGGTCTCGGCGTATCCCCGCCGACGCCGTCCGGGACTTCATCGCTGGCCAGATTGAGGAGGCCGCCTGATGGCCACGCAGCGCAAGCGCAACCCCAATGGCGCCGGCACCATCACCCAGCGGAAGGACGGACGCTTCCAGGCCGCCGTCTACGTCCTCCAGCCGGATGGCACCCGCGCCCGCAAGTTCGCCTACGGCAAGACCTGGGCCGAGTGCGACACCAAGCGCCGGGCGCTCCTCGACAAAGTCGCGAGCGGCACCCCCGTGCCCACCCGCTCGGCGAAGCTCTCCGAGTGGCTGACGTACTGGCTGGAGAGCGTCGTCCGGCCGCGCCGCAAGCTCAGCACGTACGACAAGTACGAGGCGCACGTGCGGCTCTACCTTTCCCCCATGCTCGGCACGAAGCGGCTGGAGTCCCTCAGCGTCGCGGACGTCCGGCGCTTCCTGCTCCAGCTGGAGAAGAAGACCACCGCTGCCACCGCCAAGGAGTCCCACCGCGTGCTGCGTACGGCCCTCTCCGCCGCCTGCCGGGAGGAGCTGATCGTCCGGAACGTCGCCAAGCTCGTGGAACCGCCCAGGGCCGCCGTACGCGACCTCAGCCCGTGGTCCCTCGACGAGACGCTCAACTTCCTCGCCGCCGCCCGCCGGGACCCCCTGTACGCCGCCTTCGTGCTCGCCATCGCGATGGGGCTCCGCCGGGGCGAGATCGTCGGACTGCGCTGGAACGACATCGACCTGGAGAACCGCGTCCTCCTGGTCCGCCAACAGGTGCAGCGCCGCCGCGGAGTGCTCTACAACGACGAGACCAAGGGACGTCGCTCCCGCGCGATCCCGCTCCCCGCCATGTGCCTGGCTCCCCTGCGCTGGCACCGGATACGTCAGAAGGCGACGTACGAAGCAACCGGCACCGAGTGGACGGCCACGGGCTACGTCTTCGCCACCCGCACCGGTCGCCCCGTCGAGCCCCGCAACGTCCACCGCTCCTTCGTCCGCGTCAGCGAGGCCGCCGGCCTCCGACTCATCCGGCTCCACGACGCCCGGCACGGGTGCGCGACGCTCCTCACCGCAGCCGGGGTCGCGCCCCGAGTCGTGATGGAGATCCTGGGGCACAGCCAGATCAGCCTGACCATGGACGTGTACACCCACGTCGTCCAGGACACCCAGCGCGAGGCCATCAGCCACATGGACCGACTCCTCACACGGAAACGGCCCGACCGCCCCCGTTGATGTCACCTGTAGATGTCAAAGACCCCCGACCAAGATCGGTCGGGGGTCTTCGCGTTTCCTACCTGGAGCCCCCTGTCGGGTTCGAACCGACGACCCCCGCTTTACAAGAGTGGGATGGCGGCCCTGCGGCTGACCTGCACAGACGCCGCGGGAGCTGATCGACACCGTAGAGCCCGACAATGCCCCTCGTTCCCCGTGGTTCCCCGCATGATCTGGCACGGATGTGGCATGGTCCTGGCCGGTGCCTGCCAGTGCCTCGGGATGGCGTCCACCTGCGCGCGGTCGGCTCCCGAGATGTCCAGCTCTGCAGTGCAGCTGCATCCCTGGCTCTGTCCGGGGGCCAGTGCCCGCCGCGCGCGAACCTTCTAGTCGTCCCCGCTGGCAACAGCTCCGGAGGCCGGGCGTACTAGAGGTGGCCTCTGGGGCGTTGGACAGCCCAGCAGCGCATCGCAGGCGCCCTCTTCGTAGGCTCCGTTCGCCTGCCCTCAGCACCGGCACGTCTGACGGGGTAGTCGCATCACAGGCTGGGACTGTCACTCAGCGTTTGTGTTCTATACGCTATGCGATTGCGCGTCGATGACGCCGCCTGGGGGAGGGAGCCGCAAGAGGAACATGAACCGCCGCCCGTTCCTGACGTATCTCGATCAAGCTTGGAATCGCCTGTTTCACGGGCGAGGACGGTCAGAAATACCAGACATCATCAATTGGGCAGATATTAATGCCTCCTGGCCCGATGTTCGCAAAAACGTTGTAACTGCACTCCGGAGCGGCCAGGTCGGACCTGATTATGTCGAGGTGTTAGATCTCCCTAAAAACGCCGTCGCCGTGCGTCCAATTGCGCGCCTAACGGTGCACGATCGTCTTGTTTACGACACGCTCGCGTTCTCCATTGCTGAGCTCGTTGAGGCACAGCTGCACGATAGCGTCTACAGCGCCCGATGGGGTGACAACGGCAAGTCGTTTTGGTCACCAGTTAACTCGTGGGTTTCGATGCAAAAACGCGGCGCGCGAATGCTAGACGAAACACCTTTCCAGCTGGCCCGAACCGACGTCGTTTCGTTCTACGAACACATTGACATCGAAACATTGGCAGTCGATATTCAAGCCACTGGAGCTTCAACCTGGGTAACGGAAAGCCTGATTACTTATCTCCGAATGTTCCAGTCATCGAGCCACGCTTGGGGGATACCGCAGGGACCTGACTCTTCAGCCATTTTGGCCAATCTCTACCTTCTCCCCGTAGATGAGTTCGTCCACAGATCGCATTTCAAGTATCTGCGATATTCGGATGACATGATGATTTTCGATACCGAGAGAGAGGCCCTTCGGAATAGCCTGCTCGAAATAAACGCTATCCTTCGATCGCGTCGCCTTTCGATGTCTACGACTAAAACCAACATCTATGACGAGGTGCAGGCACTTTCACAGCTTGAAGACCTAGAAAAAGACGCCATCAACTACGGAATAAAGATCGGAGAGGTTGGTGCAGACGAAAGGCTATACAAACTGTTCTTGGAAGCAGCCGAGGGGAAGCAAGTCGATCGAGACGTCAAGTTCGCACTCTTCCGAATGGGGAATCTAAGAGACGATCGCGCTCTTCCATGGGCATTGCGACACCTCAAGGAAAGTCACCACTTGGCGGTTGAGCTGATCAAATACCTTGAGTGCTTCCCTGAACGCCTGCCCGCCGTCACCAGGGCCTACGTCTCCACGATGCATCAGGCCGCCGGCCATAAGTACGACAGCCTCGAGCAGCGGATACTGCAAGCCGCCACACGCCAGAGAATCCGCTCGCCCGAAATCCGAGACGCAGCCTGGGCGATACTGGCGAATAAGAATAAGTCCAGTCTTCCTCGCGAGTTCGCTGCCCGATACCTTGGAAAGGTAAGTACGATCGCTGATGGGCAACTCCTGCGTCGGGAGTATGAGCACGAATCCGACGTTAACGTTCGACGTGCGCTACTCGTCGCGATGTACGAGGCTCGTTCAATTTCACGCCCGCTCCTTGAAGGACTGGCGCAATCAAACTCCAGACTAATGTGGGTTAGTCGCTACTTGCTCGGCAACCCCGTCGTACCCCTACCTCGCTAGGAGAGGTTTTGCTGCGGCTTGCTATCTACGCATTCCTGGCCATTTCGGCGGGGGTAGCCAGTTTTTTCATCCCCAATTCCACTATCGTCAACATGACGGCTGGCCTCAGCGTTGGACTGTTCGTACCGGTGGTTGATGAGGTGGCACAGAACTGGGGCAACATCAGGCACCTCTGGTATTCGCTGCGTTACCGCAAGCGTTCCATTCGCGTCTCGACGTCGTACCTGTTCAAAATCTACCTTGATGGAAAGTATCTATTGATCCGGGGATCGCGATATCGCACTCAGTTCCAACCAGTGGGCGGGGTTCATAAAGTTTCACCTCAAGGTAACGCCACGCTTGCCGCCATGGGAGTAACGGACGACGACCTGATACCCCTTGACGCCGTGAGATATGGTGATCTGCGCGTGCGGGTTCCAGGGAAGAATATATATCAGTTTTTCAAGTGGTTCGACTCTCGACAAGGCCGGGAAGATTCCCCTTGGCGAGAATTTCAGGAAGAATTGCTCGCGACTGGCGTTCTGCCGCAAGAAAAGTTTCCACATATCATGCATAACTATCTCAAGCGAGAGGTCGATCCAATTCGCTACAGCGAGTGGGCTGCATCGCTGGAGATTCTTGTAGCAGACGTTTACGAGCTTGTGCCGAATCAGGAACAAGAGGACGCTTTTCGCCAACTTGCTAACGCTGGACATCCAGACATTGCGTGGGTCTCCTCACAGCAGATCAGACGTCGTGGTGCCATCGCGGGGCAACCTCAGACCATCGAAATCTCGGCGCACAGTCAGAGGATCTTGTGACGAGGTCGGTGGAGCGGCTTTGGGCTGGAGCTGCTTTGGGGCGAGTGATCATGGCCCCGTAAGCTTCCGGCGCGTCGGGCAGTCTGTGGACCTGCCCGGTAAGGCACGACGTTGGGGCCATGATCTTAGAGGCTCGCCCCAAAGTGGCTGCCTAAAGCCGTGGAACCGACCGCCCCAGCCACAGAGGGGTTCGCCACCCATCAACCCAAGCTGTCAGGCGTGCGGCCGGCGGCCGGGCTGGAGCGGGGCGGAGACAGGAGCGCAGGCCCGGGCGACGGGCCGCGCGCGCCGCGCTGTGCGCGGCGGGTGCCTTGATGAGGTAGAGAAACTTGTAACACCTCAGGGCCGTGCGTCTGCTCGGTCGGCAAGCTCCTTCAACTCCGGCGGCGTCGTACGTCCCGCGAAGAGGAGGAGGTCCCGGATCGTGTCCCTGGCGGCGACATGGGTGTGGATCAAGTCGGGGGACAGTGCCTCCGCCTCCAGCAGTGCTCCAAGTGCTTCTCCGACCTGGCGTCGCTGCGCGTAGGCGCGACCGAGGTCCATCTTTAGGCGGGCCCGGCGCTCCAGTGACAGTGAGGACGTGTCCAGCTCGGTGCCGACTTCGATGGCCTCGCCGGCGTCTCCCAGTTCGACCGCGATCGAGACGGCCTGGATCTCCACGTTGGTCGGGCCGAACTCCAGGTTGAAGTCGTTGCGGTCCTCTCCCAGTCGTGCCGCTACTTCTCGGGCTCGGTGCATCTCCTGTCGTGCGCGGGTGCGGTCTCCCGCTCGCGCGTGGATGAGGGCCAGCGCCAGGTGCAGGGCTCCGATGACCGACAGCGCCTCGGGTTCGCCCGCGGTTTCGCGGTAGTGCCGTTCCAACGCGTTCAGGGCAGTGGTCGCGGCGTGCTCGGCCTGGTCCAGGTGCTTGAGCCGTACGAAGGCCTGGGAGAGACGGAAGACGCTGGCGAAGACGTCCAAGGGGTTGCCCGAGTCCTCCGCCGCGCGGATGGCGCGGTCCGCCGCCACCCATGCCGCGTCCGCCTCGTCCTGCCGGACGAACGCTGCGGCAAGGGCCTGGTACGTACGGCTGAGAAGGCCCCACAGCCTTCCGCGCTCCTCTGGAGGAGCCGTTCTGGCGGCACGCTCGATCCGGGGCACCAGAGGCCCCAGCATGGAACTCAGCTCCGCGAACTCGTTGGCGTGGGTCAGCTCCCACACCCGGTCGACCGCGCGTTGGAGTTCTTCCACGTTGACGGGGCTGGGGCCGGCCGAGCCGAGGACAACTTCCGGAACAGGGTGGCCCGAGATGACCAGGCGCGCCTGGTCGAGATCGTTCGGCAGCTCGGCGGCGGGTTCTTCCACCGGGGCCTGCACCGGGGCGTCCGCCCGTAGCTCCTGCACGGAGACCCCCAGGCCGTCCGCCAGTAGCCGCAGTACGTCGAGACGGTTGACCGGCTGGATGCCCCGTTCCACCTGGGACAGCCAACTCGCGGTACGGCCGATCTCGGCTGCCAACTGCTTCTGCGTGAGGCCGCGCTGCTCGCGAAGGTCCGCGACCCGCGCGCCGAACACGCGGCGTTCCTCTGGGGTCACTTCCACGCCCCGGCTGCGCCCTGGCTCTGCACGAAGGTGACATCGAAGTCCGTGACGTACTTCTGCCGTTCCGCCAGGAAGTGTCGGGTGTGCGGCTGCTGCTCGTGCTGCTCGAACGCCTCACGGTCGGCGTACAGCTCGTAGAACAGGCGGGTGTTGGGTTCGTCCTCCACGGCGTGCACGACGTACGCGAGGGTGCCGGGCTCGTGGGCCTGGATGCCCTTCAGCGTCTCCTCGACGAGGGCGTCGAAAGCCGTCGCCGCTTCTGCGTCGCGCAGGTGGAACCGGACGACAAGGCCGAAGCCGCTGGTCATGTGGTCCTCCCTAGGTCTTGGCTGGCGCTTACCCATTGCGTTGCGCAACAGGTAGAGCCAGCGTCGCAGAGATTCAGCGCCACTACTACTCGCAGAACTTCTTGACTCACAGTTTTACTGCGCCTACTTTCGTAGTGAAGCTGCGACCCGGTGCGCATCACCGGGCCTGACTCAAGGAGTGACCATGCCGTCGTTCAAGGTGGACACGTCGACCGCTGTGGTGTTCGTGGCGACCGTGCCCGTGCCGAAGCTCGTGAGCAAGCAGACCGGTGAGCGGGCGATGGACCGGGAGACCGGTGCCGGGCTGTCCACGGTGGGGCTGCTGATCTCGGATGAAGGGGAGGGCAACCTGTACCAGGTGACGGTTCCGGAGACGGGGCTGCCGGACGGTCTCACGCCGGGTATGCCCGTGACGGTCATCGGGCTGAAGGCGCGGGACTGGGAGAACACGTTCAACGGGCAGACGCGTCACGGCATCTCGTTCCGCGCTGTCGCGGTCACCCCGGTAGGGGCCTGACCATGGCTGACATCTCGACGTTATGGGAGGTCGGTCTCCCGCTCGCCGGAACCGCCGGCGGTCTGGGATACGCGAGGGCCCGTGCGCCTCGGGTGTTCTGGTCGGTGGTGGGTCTGCCGGTGACGGCGGTGCGGTTCGCGGTGTCGTACCACGCGACGATGGACGTGTGCGGGCTGACGGTGCAGCCCTCTCGGCTGAGGGCGTTCATGGTCCGCAACATCGCCCGCCGCCCCGATGTCCAGCCCGTCCCGCCGAAGATTCGCCGAGTGCGGGGCACCGCGACCGGCCTGCGGGTGACCCTCCGGCTCCCGGCCGGTCTGGAGCCCGCTGACGTGAAGGCGGCCTCCGAGAGGCTGCGGCACGCCTGGGGCGTCCACTCCGTCACCGTCGTGGAGACGAAGCCAGGGTACGTGGAGCTCCGGATGACCGGCTACGACGTCCTGCATCGGGTACGGATGCCGCGCCGTGTCGTGTCGGGTCCGCTGTCGGTTCCGGTCGCGCTGCGGGAGGACGGTACGGCGTTCGTACGGGACTACCTGAAGGTGCCCCATGCCCTGACGCTCGGTGCGAACCAGTCCGGCAAGTCCATGTACCAGCGGAACCTGATCGCCGGACTCGCCCGCCTTCCCGTGGCTCTGGTCGGCATCGACTGCAAGCGGGGAGTCGAGCATCGCGGCTACGCGCCCCGTCTCTCCGCCCTCGCCACCACACCTGAGGAAGCGGACGGTCTGCTGGACGCTCTGGTCGGGGAGATGGAAGGCCGTTTCGATCTCCTCAGCGCGCACGGTGTCGCCGACATCTGGGCCCTGCCGGAGGATGTCCGCCCGGTGCCTGTCGTGGTCCTGGTGGACGAGGTCGCCGAGCTGTTCCTGGTCGCGACGAAGAAGGATGAGGAACGGCGGGACCGGATGGTCACCCAGCTCATCCGTCTCGGGCAGTTGGCCCGTGCGGCTGGCGTCTTCCTGGAGGTCTGCGGGCAGCGCTTCGGCTCCGACCTCGGCAAGGGCGCGACCGCCCTGCGTGCCCAGCTCACCGGCCGGGCCGTGCACCGGGTCAACGACAAGCAGACCGCCGAAATGGGGGTCGGGGACATCGCACCGGACGCGGTGGTCACGGTGCTGGCCATCCCGCCGGACCGGCCCGGCATCGCGGTCGCCGGTGACACCTCCGGCGGCTGGTCCCGCATCCGCACCCCTCAGCTCAGCGCCACCGAAGCCGCCGCGATCTGCGCCGCGCACGCTCATCTCACTCCGGATCTGACCGCGCTCGCCGCCTGGCGCCCCGCCGCCGCGGACTCGGCCGGCGCCGACACCGGGCCCGTTCCGCTGACGAAGCCAAGCCCGGCCACCGCATAACACCCCCGTCCCACCTCGGCGGCGTGACCCTCTCACGCCAGGTCCCTACCCGACCCATGCCCGAAAGGAGGTGACCCTCGTGTTCCGTACCCTCCGCCTTGATGCCGTCCTGGTCCAGGCCGTCATCGCAGGGGCCTTGTCCTTCGCCCACCTGCACGACCTCGCGGCCGCAGCCGGACAGGACGGCTGGAAGGCCTGGGCCTACCCGGTCTCCGTCGACCTGCTCCTGGTCGCTGCCTGGCGCCGCATGCGCAAGGACGGCGGCAACCGCGACGCCTGGCTCTGGTTCGCCATCGCCCTGATCGCATCACTGGGTGCCAACGTCGCCACCGCCGGACTCCTCGACATGAGCGATGTCCCGGACTGGCTGCGCATCCTCGTCGCCGGATGGCCCGCCCTGGCCTTCCTCGGCGGGACCCTGCTCGCCCACGCGCCCCGCCCCGCCCCGGAACCCGCGCCCGCTCCCGTGCCGGAGTCCACCACACCGGTCGCCCGCGAAGAGCCCGGCCCGGAACCGGCGGCCGAAGTCGCCGTGGAGCGTGCTCCCCAACCCGCGCCCGAACTCCCGCCGGCCGACTCCACTCCCGCCGAAGCGCCGCCGCAGCCCGTCCCCGACCCGCCGACGGTGCCGGTGCCGCCCGCTCTGCTGGCGCACGCCCAAAAGCTCGCGGACACCCACCGGGCCCGGACCGGTCGGCCGATCGACGCGGAAACCCTCCGCACCCGCCATGGCATCCCGGCCGCTCTCGCAGACTCCATCACCCTCCAACTCGCCTGAATGGAAAGGAGGTTCATCCCGTGCGTCCGAACCGCTTCTACGACGTGACCCGCATCGGCCCGGTCCAGGTCGGCACCCACCGCGACGGCAGGGGCCGCACCAAGCACACCGCCGTGTGCACGGCCCCGCGCTGCGACTTCTCCGCCGACTACAACACCCGCGCCGCCGCCGAACTCGCCGCCCGCACCCACCGCTGCAACCCCCGCTGACCCGAAGGAGTTCCGCGCCATGAACGTTCCGCTCTGGCTCGCCCTGCTCATCGTCGGCGGCCTCGGCATCAAGCTCATTCGCCCGCCCTGGTGGCTCGTCGCCGTCCTGCTGCTCGGCGGCTACCTCCTGGCCGACAGCCTGCTCGCCCCGCTCATCGACAACACGATCAAGTAGGGAGAACCGCCATGCTTCAGCCCCGGATCCCGGTCAACCCGCTCCCGGCCGGAAACCCCGTTCCCCTCACCCGGCTCGCGCCCGCCGCCGGTGTCGAACCGGCCGCCCCCGTTCCCGCCCCCGCCCCGGTCGTCCCGACCCGGGCCACGGTCCAGCTCACCCCCGGCAGTGCGCTCGCCCTCGCGGCCGGCGGCGGTGCGGTGGTCCTGGTCGTCGGCGCCGTCCTGGTCTCGATGCTCCTCGCGGTCGCCCTCACGGGCGTCTCCGTCGCGGTCATCGCGGTCGTCCTGCGGCTACTGGTCCGAGACATGCAGAAGGGCCGGTGAGGGACGTGGACACGTACACGATGGCGGCCGCGGGCTTACCGGTCCTCGGGTGGGCCCTGCACGGAGGGCTGCTCTCGCGCCGTCTGGCCACCGCCCGCCGCGACCCGCTGACCGGCCTGCACACCCGCGCCGGGTGGACCGCCCGGGCCGAACGCCTCATCGCCAGGCACCCCGGCGCGCTCGTGCTCCTGGTCGACCTGGACGACTTCAAGGCCGTCAACGACACCCACGGCCACGCCGCCGGAGACGTCGTCCTGACCGCAACCGCCCAGCGGCTGAACGACTGGTGCGGACGCCATGGCATCGCCGCCCGCCTCGGCGGGGACGAGTTCGCCGCCATCGTCACGCACCCCGAGCGGACCGCCGGCCTCTTCGACCTCTGGTCCGCCCTGGACAGCCCGGTCACCCACGACGGGCATGTCCTGCCGGTCTCCGCCTCGGTCGGCTGCTCCTACCCCGGACAACTGCCGGTCCCCACACTCACCGACGCCCTGTCGGCCGCCGACGCGGCGATGTACGCGGCCAAGGGCCACGGCAGGCGCAACACACGCTGAGCGGCCCCCGGAGCGGCCTCGGTCGCCAAACTTCCGCCGCCCCGGGCGCCTGACCCCCTCCAGATCCAACGGACCCGAAAGGGAGCACTCATCATGCCCGAGAACACCCTCACCCAGCGCGTGTGCCGCGACTGCGACGGCTTCCCCGTCGTCCACGTCACCACCGGGAGCCTCACCCCGGACGGCCGGCGCCGCACCCTGGCCGCGACCTGCCCGGCCTGCAAGGGCACCGGCACCCGCACCGTGACGGTCGCCCTCGTCCGTACGGGGAAGTGACCGTCTTGACCGACACCGCCACCGCGGCGGGCCTGGACCCGGCCACCCTGAGCGATCTGCTCCGGGTGGCCGGGTCCCCCGGCTTCGACCGGCTCACCGAACAGATCCGCCGCACGGGGGGCTGCACCGCTCCCATCCGTCTGACCGGCGGCACCAAGCTCCTCGACCCCGCCACGAAGACCGTGCTGCACGCCTACACGACCGACACCGAACCCGGCGGAGTCCTGCGAGTCGCCTGCGGCAACCGGCGGGCCTCCCGCTGTCCGGCCTGCGCCTGGACCTACGCCGGTGACACGTACCACCTGATCCGCGCCGGACTCGTCGGCGCCCCGGACAAGGGCACGCCCGACACCATCCGGGACCACCCCCGCGTCTTCGCCACCCTCACCGCTCCCTCCTTCGGCCCGGTCCACAACCGGCCGGGCGCCCGGCCCTGCCGCTGCGGGAAGCGGCACCAGGAGGACGCGCCCGAACTCGGCGCCCCGCTCGACCCGGAGACGTACGACTACGCGGGCGCGGTGCTGTGGAACAACCACGCCTCCGAGCTGTGGCGGTACTTCACGATCTACCTCCGCCGGGAGATCGCCGCCCGCGCCGGCCTCACGCAGAAGGCCGCCCGCGAACAGTCCCGCGTCTCCTTCGGCAAGGTGGCCGAGTTCCAGAAGCGCGGGGCCGTGCACTTCCACGCCGTCATCCGCTTCGACGGCCCCGAAGGGCCCGACTCCCCGCCCCCGGCCTGGGCCACCCTCGGCCTCCTCACCGACGCCATCCGCGCCGCCGCCGCCCGCGTCCGGGTCGTCGTCCCCGCCGCACCGGCCCACGGCGTCGACCAGGACGTCGTCCTCACCTGGGGCACGCAGCTCGACGTTCAGCCCATCGGTGCCTTCGGCCAGGGCGAGGACATCACCGAACAGGCCGTCGCCGCCTACGTCGCCAAGTACGCCACCAAGGCCGCCGAAACGACGGGCACCGTCGACCATCCGGTGGGCAACAAGGAAGCGCTCGTCCTCCTCGACATCCCGGACCATCCCCGGCGCCTGATGGAGACCTGCATGAACCTGCACGCCGCCTACCCCGGCCGGCGGTTACGGGACTGGGCCCACATGCTCGGCTTCCGCGGCCACTTCTCCACCAAATCCCGCAGCTACTCCACCACCCTCGGCGCACTGCGCCAGGTCCGCGCCGACTACCGCGCCGCCCAGCAGCGCACCGCCCTCGGCCTGCCCGACCCCGACGAACACCCGGAATCCACCGTCCTGGTCGTCGCCCACTGGGCCTACGCGGGACACGGCCATACCCCGGGTGAGTCCTGGCTCGCCGCCACCATCCGCCGCGACATCCAGCACAACCGTGAAACAGCCCGTGAGATCCGCGCTCAGCTCGAAGCGTCCGCCGAAGAGGAGTGGTGACCATGCCCGTACGTCTGCTCACCGTCGACCAGGTCGCCGAACTGCTCGGCACCTCGGTCCGGTTCCCCCGGCGGCTGATCGAGGAGCGGCGTATCACCTTCGTGAAGGTCGGCCGCCACGTCCGTATCCCGGAGCCCGCCGTCGAAGCGTTCATCGAGTCGCACACCGTGCGGCCCGTCGAGCGCCGATTCCGGGCGGTCGTCTGATGGCGAACCGCTCCGGCCGCCGGCGCCGCTTCGGCAATGTGCGCCAACTCGCCTCGGGCCGCTGGCAGGCCCGCTACCGCGATCCGCTGTCGGGCGAGATGAAGTCCGCGCCGCACACCTTCGATACGAAGACGGACGCCGACGTGTGGCTGACCACCATCGAGGCGGAGATCGTGCGGGGCACCTACATGGCCCCCGATGCCGGGAAGGTCGCCTTCGGGCCGTACGCGGACGACTGGCTGAAGCACCGCAAGCTGGAGGACCGTACCCGTGAGCGCAGCGAGAGCGTGCTGCGGCTGCACATCAAGCCGGCCTTCGGCGCCGGGACGCTCGCCGCGATCACCACGCCCCGCGTCCGGGCCTGGCGTACCGCCCTGCTCGAAGCCGGTGTGGGCGAGCCGACCGTGGTCAAGGCCTACCAGCTGCTGCGGGCGATCCTGAACACGGCGGTGGACGACGAGCTGATCCGCCGCAATCCGTGCCGCATCAAGGGCGCCGACCGCTACGACGTACCGGAGCGGCCCGTCCTCACGGTGCCCGAGGTGTACGCCGTGGCCGACGCCATCCAGCCGCGCTTCCGGGCCCTCGTGCTCCTCGCCGCCTTCACCACGCTCCGGTTCGGCGAGCTGGCCTCGCTGCGCCGGCGGGACCTCGACCTGACACGGTGCGTGGTCCTGGTCCGCCGGGCCCAGTTGGAGTTGCAGGACGGCACGCTGGCCGACAAGGCGCCGAAGTCCGCCGCCGGTGTCCGGCCGGTCGCGTTCCCCTCCGAGCTCGTCCCGGAGCTCGTTCACCACCTGGAGCACTTCGCCGGGGCCGGGCAGGACGGTCACGTCTTCCAGGGTCCCCGCGGAGGCCTGCTGCGGCGGAGCAACTTCCGCGACGACTGGACGGCCGCCCGTGCGAAGGCCGGCGTCTCCAAGGACGTGCACTTCCACGACCTCCGGCACACCGGGAACACCCTGGCCTCCAGCGCCGGGGCCAGCACCCGGGAGCTGATGACGCGGATGGGGCACAGCACGACCAGGGCCGCGCTGATCTACCAGCACATGACGAGCGACCGTGACCGGCACATCGCGGGGAAGCTCGGGGAGATGATCCGCCAGGCCCGCAGGGGCAGCGATACGGGGCCTTCTGGCACGTAGGTGGCACGGCCGCGATCATGCAGAAGGGCCAGCGCCGGGGAATCATGCCCCTGCGCTGGCCCTTCGCCGTGAGCCCCCTGTCGGGTTCGAACCGACGACCCCCGCTTTACAAGAGCGGTGCTCTGGCCAGCTGAGCTAAGGAGGCAGCGAGTGAAGTGTAACCAACCCCGTCCCTCCGCCGGTCGGAAATCTCACCACCTCGCGCCTACTGACAGAACGGGTCCGGGCAGGTAGCGTCGCCTGGAGTTCACCCTGGTGGACTAGACCTCAATCCTTCCTTTACTCGGATCGTCCGGCACGTTCCTGCCGGTGAAGGGATACATCACCATGGCTTCTGTCACCTTCGACAAGGCGACCCGCGTCTACCCGGGCGCCGACAAGCCCTCCGTCGACCAGCTCGACATCGAGATCGCCGACGGCGAGTTCCTCGTCCTCGTCGGGCCCTCCGGGTGTGGCAAGTCGACCTCGCTGCGCATGCTCGCCGGTCTCGAGGACGTCAACTCGGGCGCCATCCGCATCGGTGACCGGGACGTCACCCACCTGCCGCCGAAGGACCGGGACATCGCCATGGTGTTCCAGAACTACGCGCTGTACCCGCACATGACCGTCGCCGACAACATGGGCTTCGCGCTCAAGATCGCCGGCGTCAACAAGGCCGAGATCCGCGCCAAGGTGGAGGAGGCCGCGAAGATCCTCGACCTCACCCAGTACCTGGACCGCAAGCCCAAGGCGCTCTCCGGTGGTCAGCGGCAGCGTGTGGCGATGGGGCGGGCGATCGTGCGGGAGCCGCAGGTCTTCCTCATGGACGAGCCGCTGTCGAACCTCGACGCCAAGCTCCGCGTCTCGACCCGTACGCAGATCGCGAGCCTGCAGCGCCGCCTCGGCATCACCACGGTCTACGTCACCCACGACCAGACCGAGGCCCTCACCATGGGCGACCGCGTCGCCGTGCTGAAGGACGGTCTGCTCCAGCAGGTCGACTCCCCGCGCAACATGTACGACAAGCCCGCCAACCTGTTCGTCGCCGGCTTCATCGGCTCCCCCGCCATGAACCTGATCGAGGTCCCGATCACCGACGGCGGCGTGAAGTTCGGCAACAGCGTCGTCCCCGTCTCGCGCGACGCCATCGCCGCCGCCTCCGCCAAGGGCGACACCACGGTGACGGTCGGCGTCCGCCCCGAGCACTTCGACGTCTCGGGCCCGACCAGCAAGGACGGTCTCGCGGTGATCGTGAACGTCGTCGAGGAGCTCGGCTCCGACGGCTTCGTCTACGGCTCCACCCGCGTCGACGGCGAGGACAAGGACCTGGTGGTCCGCGTCGGCGGCCGTGACGTCCCCGCCAAGGGCTCCACGCTGCACGTCGTGCCGCGCGCCGGCGAGCTGCACGTGTTCTCGACCTCCACGGGCGAGCGCCTCAGCGACTGACCGCCCCACCGGGCGGCCGGACGGCCCCGCATCCGACACGGATGCGGGGCCGTCCGTTTAAACGGGCGTACCCCGGAAAACCCCGGCATTCGGGGCCCGCAGGGCTTCTCGGCGTCAACACGGAATTCGAAAAACCACGTCGAACGATCCCCCGCGAGAGTGACTAAATGTCTCCATGTCACTACCGAACGCTACGCTCGCCTCCGTGACGCACACTGCCCGCCGAATCGGCCGCTCTCTCGCCCTCGTCCTGCCCGTCGTCCTGGTGCTCTCGGGAACGCTCGCGGTGTCCGCCGTTCCGTGGGCCGGCCAGGACCCCACGACCCAGATGCTGACGGCCTCCTCCTCCGAGGTCTCCTCGCGCGCGAAGTCCCGTGCCCCGCAGGACGTCTTGCGGGACCAGCTCCTCGCGGAGCTTCAGGAGAAGGACCCGGGCGTCGCCCTGACCCACCTCCAGCGCGCGGTGGAGAACCGGCCCTCGCTCGCCAAGCACTGCATGTCGATCGCCCGCGCCCTCGGCCGTGCCGCCGTCGAGCACTACGGCCCGACCCGCGCCCAGTCCTTCTCCCGCCCGGTCTGCGACACCTCGTACGCGTCCGGCGTGATGCGCGCCGGCTGAGTCGGCGAACTGAGCGCCTGCGCGCGTACGGGAGCCCTATCGTTCCCCGTATGCACACCACTCCGACGCAGGCCGTGGTCCTGGCGGGCGGCCAGGGCTCGCGACTGCGCCCCTACACCGACGACCGCCCCAAGCCGATGGTCGAGATCCCGGGTACCGGGACCCCGATCATCGGCCATCAGCTTTCCTGGCTGGCCGCCGAAGGCGTGACCGATGTGGTCGTCTCCTGCGGTCATCTCGCCGAGGTGCTCCAGGAGTGGCTCCGGGACGCCGAACTGCCCCTGAAGGTGACGACGGTCGTCGAGACCGAGCCCCTGGGCCGCGGTGGCGGCCTCAAGTACGCCGCCCGCCACCTGCCCGCGCCCGACGAGCCCTGGTACGCCACCAACGGCGACATCTGGACCCGCTTCTCCCTGCGCGAGATGGCCGCCTTCCACGCCGAGCGGGACGCCACCGCCACTCTGGCCCTCGCCCGCCCCCGCATCCCGTGGGGCGCCGTCGAGACCGACACCTTCGGGCACATCACCGACTTCATCGAGGCGCCGCCGTCGCCGTTCCTCATCAACGCCGGCGTGTACGTCTTCTCCGCGGCCTTCACGGACCTGCTGCCCGACCTCGGTGACCACGAGCGGACCACCTTCCCCCGTCTGGCGCGCGAGCGGCGCCTCGCCGGCTTCCCGCTGCCCCAGGGGGCGTACTGGAGGGCCATCGACACCGCGAAGGACCTCACCGAGGCCGCCAGGGAACTCGCCACCCAGAGCTCCTGAGCCCGGCCCCCGGCCCGTACCCGAGGCCTCTCGCCCGCACCGGGCCTCCGGAGTCGTACCCGAGGCCCGTGCGCGAGCCCCGTAAGGCACCACAGAGGGCGGCACCGCGTCTCCGCGCGGTGCCGCCCTTCTCCGTGTCGGTCCCCGGCCGTCAGCCCAGCAGGCCGCCGATCGGGTTGCGGGCGCCGCCGCCCGTGCTCGTGTCCTCGGGCGGGGTCTCCTCGCCCGTCGAGCCGGTCGATCCGCCGTCGCCGCCACCGGTCGTGCCGCCCGTCGTGGACGGGGCGTCGCTGGTGGACGGCGGGGGCGCCGGGCGGGACTCGGTGGGGGTACGGCTCGCGGTGCCGCCGCCGCTGGTGGAGTCGGTGGTGGCGGACGGCCGGCGTTCCTCCGTCCGGGCGGACTCGCGGCTGGTCTCGGCCGGCCGGGCCGTCTCCTCCTCCGCCGCCTCCGTCGCGCGGCGCTCCTCCCGGGGCGGCTCGGTGCTCGCGGACGGGGTGGGCCGGGTCGGAGGCGTGCTGGAGGGGGTGTCGCGCGGGGTCTCCGTGGGGAGCGGGCGGCCGGGCAGGTGGTTGATCGGGTCGTCGTTGGGGCCGGGGACGGTGACCGTCTCGGTGGAGCGGACGGCGCCGCCGAGGACGGAGCCGACGAGGAGCGTCAGGCCCACGACGACGGAGGCGGCGAGGAGGCCGCGGCGCAGGACGCGGCGGCGCAGGTCCCAGATCTCCGCCCGGGGGCCGAGGGTGCGCCAGGCCTCACCGGCGAGGCGGCCGTCGACGGAGTAGACGGGGGCACCCGCGATGATCAGCGGCGACCAGGCGGCCAGGAAGATGAAGTCGGGCGCCTCGTAGACGGGGAGGGTCTTCCAGCTGACGGTGAGGATCAGCGCCGCGGAGAGCAGCGCACCGCCGACCGCCGCCACCCGCTGCCAGAGGCCGAGGACGGTGAGGACGCCGACGACGACCTGGAGGAAGGCGACGGTGAGGCCGGCGCCGACGGGGTGCTGGAGGGCGAAGTCCCGCAGCGGCTCGGCCATGGGCCACGGGTGGAGCGAATTCAGCCACTTGACCATGGAGCCGCGCTCGCCGCCGTCGAAGTAGACGGGGTCGGAGAGCTTGCCCATGCCGGCGTAGATGGAGATGAAGCCGAGGAAGACGCGCAGCGGGAGCAGGACGACGCCCAGGTTCATCCGGCGGCCCGGGTAGTAGGCGTGCCGGACGGCGTCGGCGCCGTGCCGCTGCGGGGGCCGGGCGCCGGGCCCGTCCTCGTCCCCGTACGGCTCCGGCGTCTCGGGCCGCAGCTCGTACATGTCGTCGTAGGCGCCCTCGGCCCGGCGCATCGGGGGCAGCAGGGGCGGGCGCTCGCCGGGCACCACGGGGGTGGGCATGGTGTCGTCGATGCGCGGGATGGCCTGGGTGGTGGCCGGCTCCAGGGTGGAGACGGCGCCCGCGGCGGCCGAGGACTCGCGGACGGCCTGGAGGAGTCCGGTCGTCCCGGGGGCGGACTTCCCGGTCCACACGACGGGGCGGCGGCGCGGCGCTCCCGCGCCGGGGGCCCCTCCCGCTCGGGCGAGCGCGGCGACGCGCGGGTTCGCGGCGAACTTCGGCTGCTGGGCCGGCGCGAGCCGCACACGGAAGCTGGCGTGGTTCACGATCACCTGGGCGGGATCGGAATCCACCTTGACCATGCTCAGCGCGGGCTGATCGTCGAACCCCGGCCGGGGCGTTCTGGTGTCCACACTCATCTAACCGAGTGATCTGGGTTTAGGACACTGCCTTGACAGCTCGGAAATGTCCGAGACCCGTCAAGATCACGCCATGGCCGGGGCCGGGTGGGTACGGCGTGGCCGGTGTCAGCCCATGCGGCGGCGGGCCGCCTCGTAGAGCACGACACCGGCGGCGACACCGGCGTTCAGCGACTCGGCGCCACCCGGCATCGGGATGCGAACGAGGAAGTCGCAGGTCTCGCCGACGAGGCGGGAGAGGCCCTTGCCCTCGGACCCGACGACGATGACGACGGGGCCTTCGAGCGCCTCCAGCTCGTGGACCTCGGTGTCGCCGTCGGCGGAGAGGCCGACCACGGTCAGGCCCGCCTTCTGGTACTGCTCCAGGCAGCGGGTCAGGTTGGTGGCGCGGGCGACCGGGGTGCGGGCGGCGGTGCCGGCCGAGGTCTTCCAGGCGCCGGCGGTCATGCCGGCGGCGCGCCGCTCGGGGACGACCACGCCGTGGCCGCCGAAGGCGGAGACGGAGCGGACGACGGCGCCGAGGTTGCGCGGGTCGGTGACGCCGTCGAGGGCCACGATCAGCGGGTCCTCGTGGTCGTCGAAGGCGCCCGCGGCCAGGTCCTCCGGGTGCGCGTACTCGTACGGCGGGACCTGGAGGACGAGGCCCTGGTGGTTCAGGCCGTTCGTCATCCGGTCCAGCTCGGGGCGCGGCGCCTCCATGATGTTGATGTTGCCGCGGCCGGTGGCGAGGGCCAGGGCCTCGCGCACGCGCTCGTCGTTGTCGATGAACTGCTGGACGTAGAGCGTGGTGGCGGGCACGCCGTCGCGCAGCGCCTCGAAGACCGGGTTGCGGCCGACGACCATCTCGGACTGGCCCTTGCCGCCGCGGCGGGCGATGGGCTTGCGCTTGGCCGCGTTGCGGGCCATCGCGTTGGAGACGCGGTAGGCCTTGTGGCCCTTGCGGTTCTCGGCCTTGGGCGTCGGGCCCTTGCCTTCGAGGGAGCGGCGCCGCTTGCCACCGCTGCCGACCGTCGCACCCTTCTTGTTGGACGTACGGCGGTTCCTGCGCTGGCTGTTCCCGGCCATGACTACCTGTTTCCTCTACTGCGTAAGTGAAGCCTGTAAGTGAAGTGTGCCGTCCGGGGCCCCGGACGGCACATTCATCAGCGGTCTAGCGGTTGCCCAGCGTCCAGCGGGGGCCGTCGGGTCCGTCCTCGACGGCGAGGCCGGACCGGTTGAGCTGGTCACGGATCGCGTCCGCGGTGGCCCAGTCCTTGCGCTCGCGGGCCGACTCGCGCTGCTCGAGCACGACCCGTACGAGGGTGTCGACGACGCCGTGGAGTTCCTCGCCGCCGCCGGACTCGTCGGCCCAGTGCGGGTCGAGCGGGTCCAGGCCGAGGACGCCGAGCATGGCGCGGACCTCGGCGAGGCGGGCGGTGGCCTCGTCCTTGTCGTCGGCGGCCAGGGCGCTGTTCCCCTGGCGGACGGTGGTGTGGATGATCGCGAGGGCGTGCGGGACGCCGAGGTCGTCGTCCATGGCCTCGGCGAAGGCCGGCGGCACCTCGGTGGCGGGGGCGACGGTGCGCCCGGCCTTCTCGGTGGCGCGCTGGACGAAGCCCTCGATGCGGGCGAAGGCGGCCTCGGCCTCGCGCAGGGAGTCCTCGCTGTACTCGATCATGGACCGGTAGTGCGGGGTGCCGAGGTAGTAGCGCAGGACGATCGGGCGCCAGTTCTTGACCATCTCGGAGACGAGCACGCTGTTGCCGAGCGACTTCGACATCTTCTCGCCGCTCATGGTGACCCAGGCGTTGTGCACCCAGTACCGGGCGAAGTCGTCGCCGAAGGCCTTGGCCTGGGCGATCTCGTTCTCGTGGTGGGGGAAGATCAGGTCGAGGCCGCCGCCGTGGATGTCGAAGGCGGAGCCCAGGTACTTGTGGGCCATGGCCGAGCACTCCAGGTGCCAGCCGGGGCGACCGCGGCCCCACGGCGTCTCCCAGTCGGGCTCGCCGGGCTTGGTCGCCTTCCACATGGCGAAGTCGCGGGGGTCGCGCTTGCCGGTGATGCCCTCCTCGGCGGGCTGCCGCAGGTCGTCGAGGTCCTGGTTGGACAGCTGGAGGTAGCCGGGGAAGGAGCGCACGTCGAAGTAGACGCTGCCGTCGGCCTCGTAGGCGTGGCCGCGCTCGATGAGGCCGCGCATCATCTCGATCATCTCGGGGACGTGCCCGGTGGCGCGCGGCTCGTAGGTGGGCGGCAGGCAGCCGAGGGCGTCGTAGCCCGCGTTGAAGGCCCGCTCGTTCTCGTAGCCGATGGCCCACCAGGGGCGGCCCTGGTCGGCGCCCTTGACGATGATCTTGTCGTCGATGTCGGTGACGTTCCGGACGAAGGTGACGTCGTAGCCGCGGTACTCGAACCAGCGGCGCATGATGTCGAAGTTCAGGCCGGAGCGGATGTGCCCGATGTGCGGGGCGGCCTGCACGGTCGCGCCACACAGGTAGATCGAGACGCAGCCCGGCGTGAGCGGGGTGAAGTCACGGATCTGCCGGGCGCTGGTGTCGTACAGGCGAATAGTCACGGGGTCCAGGGTAGTGGGCGGCCGACAGTGCCCCGCGACCGATTCCCGGTCGCGGGACACGTTTTTCACCGCCCGTCCGGCCGTACGCGGTACACCAGTGCGGTCGCGAGGGCGGCGAGGCCCTCGGCGCGGCCGGTCAGGCCGAGTCCGTCGGTGGTCGTGCCGGAGACGGAGACGGGTGCGCCGGCGGCGTCGCTCAGTGCCTTCTGGGCCTCCTCGCGGCGCTTGCCGATCTTCGGACGGACGCCGACGACCTGGACGGCGATGTTGCCGATCTCGTACCCCTCGGCGCGGACGATGCGGGCGGCCTCGGCGAGGAGGGTGACGCCGGAGGCACCGGACCACTCGGGGCGGGAGGTGCCGAAGTGGGCGCCGAGGTCGCCGACGCCGGCGGCGGAGAAGAGGGCGTCGCAGGCGGCGTGGGCGGCCACGTCGCCGTCGGAGTGCCCGGCGAGCCCGTACCGCTCGTCCTCCCAGAGCAGGCCGGCGCACCAGAGTTCGCGGCCTTCCTCGAAGGCGTGGACATCGGTGCCGATGCCGGTGCGGGGGACGAGGGGGAGCTGGTCAGAAGCCATCGTTGGCCCTCCTGCGGGCGAGTACGGCCTCGGCGAGCACGAGGTCGAGCGGGCGGGTCACCTTGAACGCCTCCTCGTGGCCGGGCACGACGACGACGGGCGCGCCGAGCTTCTCGACCATGCCGGCGTCGTCCGTGGCGCCCTCCCCCGTGAGGGCGACGGTGGCGTGGGCGTTCACCAGCGTGTCGCGGTCGAAGCCCTGCGGGGTCTGGACGGCGCGGAGGCGGGCGCGCGGCGGGGTGGCGACGACCTGCTCGGGGTCGCCGGGCCGCCCGGCCGGCTCGACCTCCTTGACGGTGTCGGCCACGGGCAGCGCGGGGACGACCGCGACGGCCCCGTCCCGTACGGCCTCGATCACGGCGTCCACGGTGTCGACGGGGACGAGGGGGCGGGCGGCGTCGTGGACGAGGACGGTGGAGATGCCCTCGGGCAGCGCGTCGAGACCGAGGCGCACGGACTCCTGGCGGGTCTCGCCACCGGGGACGACCAGGTAGTCGGTCCTCTCGGGGAGGGCGTGGGCGTCGAGGAGGTTCTTGACCTCGGCGGCGCCCTCGGGGGGCGCGACCACGACGACCAGGGAGACCGCCCGCGAGGCGGCCATCGCGCGGACGGCGTGGATGAGCATGGGGGTGCCGTTCAGGGCGCGCAGCGCCTTGGGGGCGCCGGGGCCGAGGCGTACGCCCCGCCCGGCGGCCGGGATCACCACGGCGGTACGACGGGGACGCGCTTCGTCTGACATCGGTTGCACTCCGGCAGGTTTGTTTCCGCGGCCGACATGGGTATGGCCTCACCGTGCCGGACGCGCCGCCTTGACCGGGCCCTTTCCGTGACGACGGTCGAGGCGATGCCGCGTGGGCACAGGGGTTCGTACGTGAAGCAGTTCAGGGGGTGCGGGTTTCTCCGGCGGGGCGCGACCGCGCCGGCGTGGGTACCGTCGCGCTCACGGTTCGCGTACGCCCCCCGTGCGGACGCGAACATGCCGCAGCGCCCGGCGGGCGCACTGTGTGGATCACAGTACGCCCGACGGGCACCGCGGCATCGCTTGTTCGCGAAACGCGTACGGGGACGCTTCCGGGACGCGCTCGGAGCACGTACCGGGACGCGCCCGCGGCGCGTCTCAGGACGCGAGGACCTCGTCGAGGAGCGCCTCGGCCTTGTCCTCGTTGGTGTTCTCCGCGAGGGCCAGCTCGCTCACCAGGATCTGGCGCGCCTTCGCCAGCATGCGCTTCTCACCGGCGGAGAGACCGCGCTCGCGCTCTCGCCGCCACAGGTCTCGTACGACCTCGGCCACCTTGATGACGTCGCCGGAGGCGAGCTTCTCGAGATTTGCCTTGTAGCGACGGGACCAGTTCGTCGGCTCCTCTGCGTACGGTGCGCGCAGCACCTCGAAGACCCGGTCCAGCCCGTCCTGCCCGACCACGTCGCGCACTCCGACGAACTCCGCGTTGTCCGCCGGCACGCGAACCGTCAGGTCGCCCTGCGCGACCTTGAGCACCAAGTAGGTCTTGTCCACGCCTTTGATCTGGCGAGTTTCGATGGCCTCGATCAGCGCGGCCCCGTGATGGGGATAGACCACGGTGTCGCCAACCTTGAACGTCATGTGACAGGTACCCCTTCCGTGGCTATCCAGGGTAACACGGATACAGCTTCTTCTGAATGGCGTTTTCGCAGGTCAGGGCATATCTCGGGGCTTGACAACAGCGAGGCGGACGTGCTGCGGCGGGCTTCCGGAAGGGGGTATTCGCAGGTCGGAGCGGCTGCGTGGACAGAGAGAAACGCGCACGTTACAGGGGCGCGGAGGCCGCCGGAGGCGCGACGATGACCCGTTTTGTCCGCTTCGGAGTGGCCTTCTTCACGTACTCCGTTCGAGGATCGGTCACCCGTACGGGTGCATCTGGCGGTGATTCCCGAATTGATCAACGGCTACCAGCCGGTGTTTTTCCCGTGGGACGGCGATGAGAATGCCGTGACCGCCGCCGAATTGATCAAGGCGGTTATGTGAACAGCGGGTCAATGGGACGTGATCCGGCCACCGGCCGGCGGACCGTCGGCCACGGCTCCGCGGGGCGGCACGGGTGGCGCGTACGGGTGGCCCGGTGCCGGGAGCGGGAGGGCCCGTCCCGTCAAGGGGCGGGTCGGGTGCGGGACGGAGAGTAGGGGTCGGTAACCTAAGCGCGCTGACACACCCTGAGCCGGTCCATAGCTCCACAGTCCTAAGCCCGTCCGTACGTCCTAGGAGTTGCCGCCGCCGTGAGCCGCAGCCTTCGACGCGGCGCCCTCGCCGCCACCGCCATCGTGTTCTCGATCGCCGCGCTGTCCGCCTGTGGTGCGGGCAACGACGCACAGACGCTCGGCGTCCGGCCGGACAACGCCGCCGTCTCGGTGGACGACGTCAAGATCCAGAACGCGGTCGTCATCACCCAGCCGACGCCCGGTGTGAAGGGCCCGGCCGTCGTCTCGGCCACGGTCTTCAACAACGGCCGCCAGGCCCAGACCCTGGACGCGATCACGCTGCCCGGTACCACCGCGACCGTGAAGCTGAAGCCCGCCGAGGGCACCGGCCCGGTCACCGTCCCGGCCGGCGGCTCCGTCGTGATCGGTGGCGAGGGCAACGCCACCGCCGTGATCGAGAACGGCACCGAGGCCGCCAGGGACGGCGACGCCCAGAAGGTCGTCTTCAAGCTCAGCAGGACCGGTGACGTGGCCCTGGAGGCCTTCGTCGTCCGGGGCACCGGCTACTACAAGGGCTTCGGCCCGAGCGAGGTCCCGGCCCCGCCGTCGGCCACCCCGACCGCCTCGGCGACGGCGGGCGGCGAGCACGGCGCGGAGCACGGCGGCGAGGCCTCCCCGTCGGGCGAGGCGAGCCACGCGTCCGGCCACTGAGCCGGACGAGCAGCGGTACGTGCGAAGGGGCGCCCCCGGGAGGGGGCGCCCCTTCTGCGTGCGCGCGAGCGGTACGGGGCGGGGGCCGGGTCCGGGCGGGGCCCGGCACCGGCGCGTACCCCCCACGGCGTACCGCCCCGGCCCACGGCACCGCGGCCACCGCTCGCCGCCCCGGTCACCGGTGGCCGCTCACGCCCCCGGCGCGGGCCGGGGGCGCGCCGTACGGTCTACGGCTCGAACTTGTAGCCCAGGCCCCGGACCGTCACCAGGTACCGGGGCGCGCCCGGGTCCGGCTCGATCTTGGCGCGCAGGCGCTTGACGTGGACGTCGAGGGTCTTGGTGTCGCCGACGTAGTCCGCGCCCCACACCCGGTCGATCAGCTGCATGCGGGTCAGCACGCGGCCCGCGTTGCGCAGCAGCATCTCCAGCAGGTCGAACTCCTTCAGCGGCAGGTCGACCTTGCCGCCCGCGACCGTCACCACGTGGCGGTCGACGTCCATGCGGACCGGGCCCGCCTCCAGGGCCGCCGGGGTGACCTCCTCCGGCTCGCCGCGGCGGCGCAGGACCGCGCGGATGCGGGCCACCAGCTCCCGCGAGGAGAACGGCTTCGTCACGTAGTCGTCGGCTCCTATCTCCAGGCCGACGACCTTGTCGATCTCGCTGTCCTTGGCGGTCACCATGATGACCGGCACGTTCGAGCGGCCGCGCAGCTGGCGGCACACCTCGGTGCCGGGCAGGCCGGGGAGCATCAGGTCGAGGAGGACGAGATCCGCTCCGTTGCGCTCGAACTCGTCGAGACCGTCGGGCCCGGTCGCCGCGACGGCGACCTCGAAGCCTTCCTTGCGGAGCATGTACGACAGGGCGTCGCTGAAGGATTCCTCATCCTCGACGACGAGCACTCGGGTCACGGAAGGACCTCCGGGGCAGGGAGCGGTTCGGTCATGAGATCGGGGGTGGGCGAAGAGGCGGCGGCGGACCTGCGGTCCCGTCCTGCGCCCGCCTCGGGCAGCCGCAGGGTGAAGGTGGAGCCCTGACCCTCGGTGCTCCAGACGGTGACCTCCCCGCCGTGCGAGGCGGCCACGTGCTTGACGATGGCCAGCCCCAGTCCCGTACCGCCGGTGGCACGGGAGCGGGCCGGGTCGACCCGGTAGAAGCGTTCGAAGATCCGCTCGCGGTCCTTCTCCGAGATGCCGATGCCCTGGTCGGTCACGGCGATCTCGATCAGGTCCCCGCCCGGCGCCGCGACGCGCCGGGCGGCGATGCCCACCCGCGTACGGGCCGGTGAGTAGTTGACGGCGTTCTCGACGAGGTTGCCGAGGGCCGCCGCGAGCTGGCCGCGGCTGCCCCAGACGTACAGGCCCGCGGCTCCGCCGGAGGCCATGGTGATCTGCTTGGTGGAGGCGGTGTGCCGGGACCGGTCGACCGCCTCGGCGACCAGTTCCTCCACGGACACCGGCTCGGAGTCCTCCAGCGGGTCGTCGTTCTGCACCCGCGAGAGGTCGATGAGTTCCTGGACCAGGTTGGTCAGCCGGGTCGCCTCGATCTGCATGCGGCCGGCGAAACGGGTGACCGCCTCGGGGTCGTCCGAGGCGTCCATGACGGCCTCGGAGAGCAGGGAGAGCGCGCCGACGGGGGTCTTGAGCTCGTGGCTCACGTTCGCGACGAAGTCGCGCCGTACCGCTTCGATACGGCGGGCCTCCGTCAGGTCCTCGACCAGGAGCAGCACGAGCCGCGAGCCGAGCGGGGCGACCCGGGCGGAGACCGCGAGGGCCTCGCCCCGTCCGGTGCCGCGCCGGGGCAGGTCCAGCTCGACCTGCCGTATCTCGCCGTCGCGGCGGGTGTCGCGGGCCATGTTGAGCATGGGCTCGACGGCCAGCTTCCCGCCCCTCACCAGGCCGAGGGCGTACGCCGCCGAGCTGGCCTTCACCACGGAGTCGCTCTCGTCGAGGACGACCGCGGAGGAGCGCAGCACGGACAGCACGGTGTCGACACCGGGCGGCAGCACGGCGTCGGTGTGCAGGGAGGTCCGGGTGGGTCGCGCCTGGTCGCGCTCGCTCCAGCGGAACGCCAGCATGGCGATCACGCCGGTGCACACGCCGGCGATCGCGGCCAATGCGGCGACCGCCGCGTTCACGTCCATGCCCTCCAGGTTATGCGGGGTCACGGACACTCTCCCAGCCGTCCGAGCGGCTGCTCGAACAGTCGTCGCCCAGAGTTCACCGTGGAGACGGGGGTGGTTCATTTGGTCCGAGGAGGTGGCGGTCCGGGTCGCCCAGAGTTCACCTGGGGGAAAGTACGGGTTCACGTGAGGGGGTGGAACCGGACGCGTACGGGTCGGACCGTGGGAACGTGGGGCCGAGCCCCACCCGGACCCCTGAGCATTGCGGAGAGAGGGACATCGATGCGGGACGCGTACCACGAGGAACTGGATTCGATCGGTGAGGGCCTGGTCGAGATGGCCCGGCTCGTCGGGTCGGCGATCGGACGCGCCACGACGGCGATGCTCGACGCGGACCTCAAGCTCGCGGAGAGCGTGATCGCCGGCGACCAGAAGATCGACGACCTCCAGCACGACCTGGAGGCGCGGGCCATCGCGCTGCTCGCCCGGCAGCAGCCGGTGGCGACGGACCTGCGGATCGTGGTGACCTCGCTGCGGATGAGCGCCGACCTGGAGCGCTCGGGCGACCTGGCCCAGCACGTGGCGAAGCTGACGCGGCTGCGGTTCCCGGCCCGCGCGGTGCCGAACGACCTGCACGCCACCATCCTGCAGATGGGGCAGCTGGCGCAGCGCCTGATGGCGAAGGCCGGTGAGGTCATCATCACCAAGGACGTCGATCTGGCGCTCCAGCTGGAGCAGGACGACGACGAGATGGACCTGCTGCACCGGACGCTGTTCCAGCACCTGATGGACGACCGGTGGAAGCACGGCATCGAGACGGCCGTCGACGTGACGCTGCTGGGCCGCTACTACGAGCGGTTCGCCGACCACGCGGTGTCGGTGGCCAAGCGCGTCGTGTACCTGGTGACCGGCGAGCACGCGGACGAGCTCCAGCACACGGACACGCCGGTGGAGGGCGCGTAGGAGCGCGGGGCTCCCGTGCGCCGTTGATGCGCCGGTGCGGGTGGGCATGCAATGGGGGGAGAGACGATCCGCGTCTCGCGAGGGAGGGACCCCATGGCCGATTCCCCGATCACGACCGACTCCTCGGCTCAGGCCCCGCAGGGGTCGGTTCTGCTGCCCGTGCTCGGCGCCTGCGGGTGCGGCTCGGGCTGCGGCTGCGGCTGCCAGTCGGGCGGCCCGTGCCAGTGCGGTGGCTGCTCCGGCTGACGGCGCGCCGGGAGGGGGTGGGGGCGCCGTGTCGGGCCTCCGCCCCGCCGGCGGCGTCCCGGCGGTGCCGGGTCAGTTCGTCACCACTCCAGGACGCCGACGGTCTGCCGGCCGCTGACCTCGCCCGTGGGGCGGAAGCCGAGCCGTTCGTAGAAGGCGCCGGGCCCGTCGTCGCCGGGCTCCCAGGTGACGTACATCCGGGATGCGCCGCGGCGCCGGAGTTCGTCCCGTACGGCCTCCACGGCGAAGCGCCCGTACCCCTTGCCCTGCGCGTCGGCGGCGATGTTCAGCCGCCAGAGGCCGCTGCGGCGGTCGGCGGGGTCGGCGTCCGGGTTCCAGGGGAGGTCGAGGAAGGCCATCAGGAAGCCGACGGTCCGGTCACCGTCCAGGATCAGCCTCGGCCAGGCGGCGTCCCCGGCGGCGTACGCCTCGGCGAGGGAGCGTTCGACGGGGGCGACGGCCTTCTCCTGGTGGGGGTGGACGCGGAGCGCGAGCGCGGCGTCCACGTTGGCGAGGGTGATCTTCTCGATCCGGGGCGACGGTGACGTGGTCATGTCGCGGACGGTAGTGATCGTCACCGGCCGGAGCACCCGATTTACCACGGCGATGCCGGAGTGCTGGACCCCGTACGAACTCCACCTGGTGCCCGGTGCGGTGACGGAGACTCAGGGGGCGTGAACGGGAGTCGCCACAGCCGCGGCTCCCTTCCGCATCCCGGGGCACGGGAAAGCCCCCTCCCTGCGGGAAAGCCGCAGGCAGGGGGCTTCTTCGTGCGGGCTTACTTCTTCTTGCCCTGGTTCTTGACCGCCTCGATCGCCGCCGCCGCCGCGTCCGGGTCGAGGTAGGTGCCGCCCGGGGTGACGGGCTTGAAGTTCTCGTCGAGCTCGTAGGCCAGCGGGATGCCGGTGGGGATGTTGAGGCCCGCGATGTCGGCGTCCGAGATGCCGTCCAGGTGCTTCACCAGGGCGCGCAGGCTGTTGCCGTGGGCGGCGACGAGGACCGTGCGGCCGGCGAGGAGGTCCGGGACGATGCCGTCGTACCAGTAGGGCAGCATCCGCTGGACGACGTCCTTGAGGCACTCGGTGTTCGGGCGCAGCTCCGGCGGGATCGTCAGGTAGCGGGCGTCGTGGGCCTGGGAGTACTCGCTGTCGTCCGAGAGCGGCGGCGGCGGGGTGTCGTACGAGCGGCGCCACAGCATGAACTGCTCCTCGCCGAACTCGGCGAGCGTCTGCGCCTTGTCCTTGCCCTGCAGGGCGCCGTAGTGGCGCTCGTTCAGGCGCCAGGAGCGGTGGACCGGGATCCAGTGGCGGTCCGCGGCCTCGAGCGCGAGCTGCGCGGTGCGGATGGCGCGCTTCTGGAGGGAGGTGTGCAGGACGTCGGGCAGCAGGCCGGCGTCCTTGAGCAGCTCGCCGCCGCGCGTCGCCTCCTTCTCGCCCTTCGGGGTGAGGTTCACGTCCACCCAGCCGGTGAACAGGTTCTTCTCGTTCCACTCGCTCTCGCCGTGGCGGAGGAGGATCAGCTTGTACGGTGCGTCGGCCATGCGGTCGAGCCTAATAGACGGCCGACGATTGACGCGCGTCGTCAATTCGCTGGCGTCCGCCCGGTGAGATGCGTAAGTTACGGAAGGCAGTAGAGGGACTTACACACCGCAGGGGGCCACCACATATGTCCATCGCGTCACTCAGACGATCGGCCCGCGCGACGGTCTCGGGGCTGCCCCCGGGCTTCTGGTGGCTCTGGCTGTCGACCCTCGTCAACCGGACCGGCGCGTTCGTGCTGACCTTCCTCTCCCTCTACCTGACCGTCGAGCTCGGGCACTCCGCCTGGTTCGCCGGTCTCGTCGTCGCCCTCCACGGCCTCGGCGGCGTCGCCGGTTCACCGCTCGGCGGCGCGCTCACCGACCGCTGGGGTCGGCGGCCCACCATGGTGACGATGCACCTGCTGGCCGCGGCCTCCGCCGCCGCGCTGGCCGTCGTCACCAGCGCCTGGGGCATCGCGGCCGTCGTCCTCGTCATGGGCGTCGCCATGCAGGCGGTCCGGCCGTCGATCAACGCCACCATCGCGGACATGGTGCCCGCCCACGACGTGCGCCGGGCGTACGCCCTCAACTACTGGGCCCTAAACCTGGGCTTCGCCATCGCCTCCATCGGCGGTGGCGCCGCGGCCTTCCTCGGTTACCGCACCCTGTTCGTCGTGGACGCGGTCGCCACCGTCCTGTGTGCCGTGATCGTCTTCCTGCGCCTGCCCGAGACCCGGCCCGAGGCCGCGGTCGACCACCGGGGCGAGAAGGTGGCCGAGCCCAAGGTCTCCATGCTGACCGTGCTGCGTGACGCGCCGTTCCGGACCCTGGTCCTGCTGAACCTGCTCGTCTGCCTGGTCTTCACCGCGCCCTGGATCGGCCTGCCGCTGACCATGGCCGAGCAGGGCCTGTCGCCGTCCTCGTACGGTGTCGTCATCGCCGTCAACGGCATCGTGATCGTCGGCTTCCAGCTGTTCGTCAACAAGCTGACCGACAAGCGTTCACCGGTGGTCCTGCTGACCCTGTCCTCGCTCCTCTTCGCCTTCGGTACGGGGGCCACGGCGCTGGCCGGCTCGTCGGTCGCGTTCGCCGCGACCGTGATCGTGTGGACGATCGGCGAGATGGTCCACGTCCCGACCAACGCCGCCGCCACCGCCCGCCTCGCCCCCGTGCACGCCCGGGGCCGCTACCAGGGCGTGATGGGCATGTCGTGGGCGGTCGCCGGGTTCGTCGCCCCGATCGGGGCCGGTGCGATCGTCGACGGGCCCGGACCCGACGTCCTGTGGGCCGCGACCTTCGGGATCGGCGTCCTCGCCGCCGTCGGCTACACCCTGCGGCTGCGCACCGCCCTCGGCGAGGAGGAGCCGGAGGTCGAGGCCGTGCCGGAGGCCGGGGAGACGGTGGACGGCGGCGGCCGGCCGGAACTCCGGAAGACCGCTCCGGAGGCCGGGAAGGCCCAGCAGGGCGGCGGCCTGCCCGCCGTTCCCGCGCCCAGGGGCGGGTCCGCCACCGGCGAGGACCCGGGCAAGGAGGAGGCCTCCCGGCCGTCCTCCCCCGTCACCACCACCTGACGGCCCCTCAACGACCCGACGGCCGGGCGCTCACGGGCGCCCGGCCGTCACGGTGAAGGCACCACCTTCCCGGCGCACCTCGGCCACGCCCGTCCCGCCGAAGTGCGCCGGCACCACCAGTTCCCGTTCGTCCGCCGCCCGTTCCAGGACCCGGCGGCGGCTCGCGGCCGCCCGCCCCGCGTCCAGGCAGAAGCAGCTGTTCCGGGCCGGATCGAGGATCTGTACGGGGCTGTGCAGCAGGTCCCCGACGAAGACCGCCCGCTCCCCGCCCGACGCCAGCCGCAGCACGGCCGAGCCGGGCGTGTGGCCGGGCGCGGACTCCAGGGTGAGGTGCTCGTCGATGCGGTGGACGCCGTCCCACAGCACCGCCTGCCCGGCGCGGTGGACGGGCGCGACGCTGTCCTCGTACACGTACCGGTCGTCCACGCGCAGTCCGCCGCCGTAGGCGTTGCCGGGGCCGAAGTGGGCGTCGTCGGCTGCCGGCAGCAGGTACTGGGCGCGCGGGAAGGCCGGCACCCACTCCCCGTCGTCCGCCGCCCGCGTGTTCCAGCCGACGTGGTCGGCGTGGAGGTGGGTGTTGACGACGACGTCCACGTCCTCCGGGCGGACTCCGGCCCGTTCCAGCAGGCCCGGGAAGTCGCCCCGCCAGTGGTGGAACAGCGGCGAGCCCGGCCGCTCCCGCCCGTCGCCCACCCCCGTGTCGACCAGGACCGTCCGCCCCGCGCTGCGCAGCACCCAGGTCTGCAGTGCCATCACCGCCCGGCCGGTCACCGGGTCCCAGTGGTCCGGCGCGAGCCAGTCCTCGTTCTCCTCCCAGGTCTCCGCCCCGGCCCCGGGGACGAGCTCCCCGGCCGGTGCGAAGGGCCCCTGCCACTCGACCACCCGCAGGACCTCGACGTCCCCGAACACCATCCGCTGTGTGCTCTCACGTTCCATGGCCCGACCCTAGGAAGCCCGCCGTGAGCCTCTCCATGCCCGTGCGGCTCCTGGAGATACGCGTCCGTCTCACCGCCCGGCTAGCCTGGCGCGATGGATGTGGTGAGCGACGCGATCGCGGCGGTGCGGACCGGGCGGCCCTCCTCCCAGCGGGTACGGACCGGGGGCCGCTGGTGCGCCCGTCTCGCGCCCTACGAGGGCGCCGGTTTCCACGTGGTCCTGGAGGGCCGCTGCTGGCTGCTGCCCGACGGCGGCGAACCGGTCTCTCTCGGACCGGGGGACGCCGTCCTGCTGCCGCACGGCACCGGGCACGTCATCGCCGACGCGCCCGTCGACGCGGCAGGGCTCCGGCGGGCCGTGCCGTTCGAGCGGTGGGAGGGGTGGGACCCGGGCCGGGACGGGACGCGGGCGGGCGCCCCGGTGGAGATGCTGTGCGGCAAGTACCGGCTCGACCGCAGCCGTGCCCACCCCCTCCTCGCCGAACTCCCGCCCCTCGTCCACCTCCCCGACCGGCCCGGGCGACCGCCGGAGCTGCGGGCCGCGATCGGGCTCCTGGGACGGGAGGTGGACGAGCGGCTGCCCGGCTCGGCGATCGCGCTGCCGAGCCTGGTCGACCTGCTCCTCGTCTACATGATCCGGACCTGGGCGGCGCCGGGCACCGCCGGCGGCTGGCCCGCCGCCCTCGGCGACCCGGTGACCGCCGCCGCGCTTCGCGCCCTGCACGGCGATCCGGCCGCGCCCTGGACGGTGGAGCGGCTGGCCGCCGAGGCCGGTGTCTCCCGGCCCACGCTGGCGCGCCGCTTCACCGCGCTCGTCGGCCGGCCGCCGATGGCGTACCTGACGTGGTGGCGGCTCACCCGGGCCGCCGCGCTGCTCCGGGAGACCGGTGAGCCGCTGGAGACGATCGCCCGCCGGGTCGGCTACGGCACGCCGTACGCCCTGTCGCACGCCTTCCGCCGCGAGTTCGGCACCACGCCCGGCCGGTACCGGGCGGCGGCGACGGCCGCCGGCGGCTGACCGGCAGCCGCGAAGGGGCGGGATCAGTCCCCGAGGAGGGCGCGCTGGGCCTCGTACAGGTTCCGGGGGCGGACCGACTCCGGCCTCCCGTACGCCTCCACGCGCGCGTGGAGCGCGCCGGTGAAGTCGGGGACGTCGATCTGGTCGAACTCCCGGACCTCGCTGATGCCGACGGTCGCGCTGTACGGGGCGACCGTGTCCAGCTTCACCAGACCCGCCCGGCCGTTGGTCACCGTCACGTTCCAGTGGGTGAAGCGGGCGCCGTAGAGCGGGCCCGCCGAGGCGTCCCCGCCGTGCCGGCCGTCGTTCTCGACGGTGATCTCGGTCCGTACGTTGGCGAAGGGCATGCCCCGGTGGGTGTCGAAGGTGCCCGTCTCCATGACCCCGCGCGACCAGACGTTGTGGCTGGACAGTCCTTCGACGTTGATGCCGTGGAGCTGGGTGCCGGGCGGGGCGGGGACGGTACGGGCCGCGACGCGGAAGTCCTCGACCAGGTTGTCGTGCGCGCCCTCGCGGCAGAAGTACGGGTGGTGGGAGCCGCGCCCCTCGACCCGGGTGCGGCGCAGGGTGCAGGCGGAGGCGGCGACGAGTCCGAAGCCGTTGTCGACGTGGCGGACGACGACGTCCTCGGCCCAGCAGTCGTACGCGCACTGGAAGGTGACGCCGTTGCGGCCAGGGTCCAGGAGGTGCGGGGACTGCGGGGTCTCGACCGCCTCCAGGGTGAGACCGGCCACCCCGGAGCCGGTCAGGGGCTCGGTCCCGGAGACGAGTCGGGGGTCCCACTCGGGGCGCACGTCGAGCGGCAGGGGCCGTTCGAGGGTGACGCGGCGGCCCTGGACGCGGACGACCCGTACGGGCCACTCGTAGGGGACGTACGAGAGGAGCTTGGTCCTGTCGTCCCAGGCGTACGCCTCCGCGCCGGGGCCGCCGCCCGCCACGTGCTCCAGGAGGGTGTGTCCGGCGTCGTCGGCGAGCCGGAGCAGGACGAGCCGGCCGGGCGCGAGGCCGGAGGGGTCCTCGACGGCGACGGTCCGGTCGCCGCGCCGGGCCGGGCGGAGGGCGGTGAGCGTCGTCCAGGCGTCACGGCGGTTGCCGGTCCAGCCCTCGAAGGGCCAGGCCCGCTCCCGTATCGCGGTGACGAGGGAGGCGTGCCGGGCAAGCGGGGAGAGCCAGATCAGGCCCCCGGCCCAGGACCAGGCGGACTTGTCGCCGCCGTAGCGGGACCCGTACGGGCCGATCAGTTCCGTGAGGCTGCGGGTGGCGAGCAGGGTCGTACGGCCGGAACCGGCGCCGCGCAGGACGACGCCGCTGTGGCCGATCCGGAGGTAGTCGTCGATCCGGTACGTGCCCGGCGGCAGGAGGACCGTGCCGCCGCCCCGCTCCCCCGCCTCGGCGAGGGCCCGGTTGATCGCCGGGGCGGCGTCGGCCCGGCCCCCGGGGTCGGCCCCGTAGGTGGCGACCGCGTCCGCGACGACCGGGGGGCGGGGCAGCCGGCGGGCCCCCGAGAACGCGCCGGCCCGGCCCACGTAGGGGATCTGCGGGTGGGTGGTCGGGGTGGCCTCGCACTCCCGCCAGAGGCGCGCGACGGCGGGACGGCGGGCCGGGGCGGGACCGCCTCCCGGTGCGGGGCGGGCGGGGGTGGGGCCCGTGGGGGGCGCGGGCGTGGCGAGAGCCGTGGGGGACGCCGCCGTGGTGACGGCGGCCGTCACCGCCGTCGCGGCGGCGGCGAACCGCCTCCTGCTGAGTGCCATGAGAGAACCTGAACCTTTCCCATTTCACGTACATGAACGGTGTTCAGATCTGCGCAGGGCGCGAGCATGGCAGGAGGGAGAGGGTGCGGGGAAGGGTCAGTTCGTGGGTTTCTGAATCAGGCCCTTGAACGCGTCGAGGTTCCTGGTGGACTCGCCGCGCGAGACCCGCCACTCGTACTCGCGGCGGATCGCCGACGCGAAGCCGAGTTCGAGGAGGGTGTTGAAGTCGCCGTCCGCCGCTTCGAGCACCGAGCCGAGGAGCCGGTCCAGCTCCTCGGGCGTCACGGCCGCGAGCGGCAGCTTGCCGGCGAGGTAGATGTCACCGAGCCCGTCGACCGCGTACGCCACCCCGTACAGCCTGAGGTTGCGCTCCAGGAGCCAGCGGTGGACGCCCGTCTCGTTCTCGTCGGGGTGGCGGATGACGAAGGCGTTGAGGGAGAGCGAGTGCCGCCCCGCCTTCAGCGAGAGCGTGGTGAACAGCTTGCGCGTCCCCGGGAGTTTCACCACGTACGAGCCGGGCTCGGGGGACTCCCACTCCAGCTCGGCGTCGTCCAGGGTCGTCTCGATGGTCCGCCGTACGTTCCCGGTCACGTCCTCAGCCATGGTGGGAGCGTACGCGACGGCGGTTCTCGCGCAGCCGGTGGTCGTGCATGGCGGCCGTGTACACGTCGGCCGTGCCCGAGGCGGCGGTGTCCCAGCCGAAGGACCCGGCGTGCCGGGCCGCCGCCGCGCCCATCCGGTCCGTCAGGGCCGGGTCCGCGACGAAGCGGCCGAGCGCACGGGCGTAGTCCGCGGGGTCGTGCCCCTGGACGAGGAAACCGGTCACGTCGTCCCGGACGGCGACCGGCAGCCCGCCGACCGCGGCGGCGACCACGGGGGTGCCGGCCGCCTGCGCCTCTATGGCGACGAGGCCGAACGATTCGCTGTACGAGGGCATGACGAGCACGGACGCGGCACGGAACCAGTCCGCGAGCCGGTCCTGGCCCATCGGCGGGTGGAAGCGCATGAGGTCGGCGATGCCCAGCTCGGCGGCGAGCTTCTGCAGGCCCTTCGGCGTGGCCAGGCCGCTGCCGCTGAGGCCGCCGATCACCGGCACCACCATCCGCGAACGCAGCGACGGATCGCGCTCGAGGAGTGCGGCGGCGGCGCGGAGCAGGATGTCGGGCGCCTTGAGGGGCTGTATCCGCCCGGCGAAGACCGGGATGAACGCGTCCCGCGGCAGGCCGAGCCGGGCGCGGGCGGCGGCCCGGCCGTCGGCCGGCCGGAAGTGGTCCAGGTTGACGCCGGGGTGGACGACGGCGATCTTGCCGGGGTCGGCCTCGTAGAAGCGGGCCAGCTCGTCGGCCTCCTCGGCCGTGTTCGCGATCAGCCGGTCGGCGGCGGCGACGATCTGCGTCTCCCCGATGATCCGCGCCGCGGGCTCGGGCGTGTCGCAGCCGGACATCGCCGCGTTCTTGACCTTCGCCATGGTGTGCATGGCGTGGACGAGCGGGACGCCCCAGCGGTCGGCGGCGAGCCAGCCGACGTGCCCGGAGAGCCAGTAGTGGGAGTGGACCAGGTCGTAGTACCCGGGGCGGTGGCCCGCCCAGGCCCGCATCACGCCGTGCGTGAAGGCGCAGAGCTGCGCCGGCAGCTCCTCCTTGGACAGGCCCTCGTACGGCCCGGCGTCCACATGGCGCACGAGTACGCCGGGCGCGAGTTCCACGGCGGGGGGCAGGCCACCGGTCGTGGAGCGGGTGAAGATCTCGACCTCGATGTCGATCGCGGCGAGCCGCTTGGCCAGCTCGACGATGTAGACGTTCATGCCGCCGGCGTCCCCGGTCCCCGGCTGGTGCAACGGTGAGGTGTGGACGCTGAGCATGGCGACGCGGCGCGGGGTGCGGTGCCGCCCGGGGAGCCGGAGCCGGTTCGGCACCGGATGCCGGTGCCGTGAGCCGGCGAGCCGGGACACGTACTGGCTCACGTCGGCGGTCCTTCCTCTCGGGCCTGCGCTTGCGTCGGGCAGGGCGGGCATGGCAACCGCCGGCCCGACGGATCATGACGGGCATGACGGCTGGGGACGCGGTGCGTCCTTCAGCCCTGGACAACACCGGAACCTCATCTTTCATTTCCGCTGGTGAGGGCCCTTTGCCAATTCGTTGCCGGGGCGGCGGGGCCGGAGCGCCCGAGGGCAGGGGCGCGGTGCGGGCCGGGGACGTGGTGGGGCCGGGGTGGCGGGGGACGTGGTGGGGCCGGGACGGCGGGGGCGGGGCGCCCGGGTGCCGGGGCAGCGGCCGGGGCCCGGGGGCCCGCCCCGTACCCCTTACGCTCGTTCCATGGCCCCGCGCACCACCCGCCCCGTCGGCACGCCGACCCGCGGGACCACGAATCCGAACCGGCTGCGGCGGATGGACCGCTGGATCGCGGCCGTCCACGGGCCCGCGCTGCGCCGCTCGGCCGCGCCGCCGGTCGCCGTCGACCTGGGGTACGGGGCGGCGCCCTGGACCGCCGTCGAGCTGCTCGCCCGGCTGCGCACCGCCGATCCCCGCACCCTCCTGTACGGCATCGAGATCGAGCCGGCCCGGGTGGAGGCGGCCCGGCCGTACGAGGCCGGGAACCCCGGGCTCGCGTTCCTGCACGGCGGCTTCGAGGTGCCGGTCCCCGGCGACGTCTCGCTGATCCGGGCGGCGAACGTGCTGCGCCAGTACGACGAGGACGAGGTCGCGGCCGTGTGGGCCCGGCTCCGCGCACGCCTCGCGCCCCCCGGCGCGGGTGGCCGCGGCGGTGGCCTGCTGGTGGAGGGCACCTGCGACGAGATCGGGCGCCGGCACGTCTGGGTGGCGCTCGACCGGAGCGGGCCGCGCACGGTGACCTTCGCCACCCGGCTCGGTTCGCTGGAGCGCCCCTCCGACCTGGCGGAGCGGCTGCCGAAGGCCCTGATCCACCGCAACGTCCCCGGGGAGCCGGTGCACGCCTTCCTCCGGGACTTCGACCGGGCGTGGGCGGCGGCCGCTCCGTACGCCTCGCTCGGCGCCCGGCAGCGCTGGATCCGGGCCGTGCGGGACCTGGCGGCGGACTGGCCGCTGACGGACGGGCCCCGGCGGTGGCGGCAGGGCGAGGTGACGGTGCGGTGGGAGGCGCTCGCGCCTCGTTCCCGCTGAGCCGCCCCGGGACCGGTCCCCGGGCCCGCCCCGCAATCGTTCCCGTACGCGCGGAACGCCACGGGCGTCACTCTCGTCTCCCTGGGGGAACCTCCCGGCAGGCCCTGACCCCCTGTCGTTTTCGGGTTCCCCATGGCACTATCGCCAGGCCGCCGATAAGTTACTGACGGTAAATCAGGTATCGGTTGCCCACATGGGTCATTCGAGGGGGAACTCGTGAACCGTCGCCGCCACGCCTCTGCCGCGATCACCGTGATCTGCGCCCTGGCCGTGCTGGCCTCACCCGCGCTGACCCTCCGGGCGTCCGCCGCCCCCCTCCCCCCGGTCCCGCCGGCCGCCTCGGCCGGAGCCTCCGCCGGTTCCGGCGCCTCGCTCACCCCCGCCCCGCCCGCGCCGAAGAGGACGCTGGAGGAGGTGCGCAGGGAGATCGACGCCCTGTACCGGCAGGCGGCCGTCGCCACCGACGCGTACAACCTCGCGGAGGAGAAGGCCAAGGCCCAGTCCGCCGAGCTCGCCGAACTCGGCCGGACGATCGCCGAGGGCCGCGCGAGGATCGAGGACCTGAAGGCGAGGGCGGGCGCCGCCGCCCGCGCCCAGTACCGCAACGGCGGGCTGCCCGACGGCGCCCAGCTGGTCCTCACCGACGACCCGCAGCTCTTCCTCGACACGGCCGGACGGCTCCGGCAGGGGGCTCGGGCCACCAAGGACCTTCTCATCGAACTCACCCGCACCCAGGCGGAGTTGGACGCCTACGCCCAGGAGGCCGGTGAGAACTGGACCCGGCTGGAGGCCCATCGCGTCAAGCAGGCCGCGGCCAGGAAGGAGATCACCGAGAAGATCGGCGCCGCCGAACGCCTGGAGTCCCGGCTCGCCGCCGAGGAGCGGGAGCGGCTGCGCCGTCTGGAGAAGTTGGCGCAGGAGAACGCCCAGACCAACTGGCTCAAGACCGCCGACCTGCCCGACCTCACGGCCCCGGCGACCGAGCAGGGCAGGACGGCGGTCACCTTCGCGGCGGCGCAGATCGGCAAGCCGTACGTGTGGGGTGCGGAAGGACCGGACTCGTTCGACTGCTCGGGCCTGACGCAGAGCGCCTGGGCGGCGGCGGGCAAGGTGATCCCCCGCACCTCGCAGGAGCAGTGGCGGCTGCTGCCGCGCGTCGACGTCAAGGACATGCGGCCCGGCGACCTGATCGTCTACTTCAAGGACGCCAGCCACATCGGCATGTACGTGGGGAACGGGGTGATGGTGCACGCGCCACGGCCCGGGCGGGACGTGACCCTGGCGGGCGCGGGCTCGATGGAGATCCTCGGAGTCGTCCGCCCCCGGTGACGGCCGGTCCTCGCGGACCCCTCCCCGGAGTGAGCTTTCTCATTGCCGCCGGGCCCGGATCCGGGTCAACTACCTCCCCTTCCGCGGCATATGCCAACCTCGGGAGCGCTCTCACAGGCTGATCACCATTCCGTTCCCGGCCGCCCTACCGCTATGGTCCCGGACGGGCGGGACGCCACCCGGCGCTCCGCGCACTCCCGGGGGGAGGGAAGGAACAGGCCGGACCGATGCCCGCATCCGTACCGCGCCAGAGCCGGAGAAACGTCTCTGCCGCGGGGTCCTGCGACGCCACCGTTATGACAGGCACAGGTACAGGAACCGATCGCGCCGATCTCACCCTCCTGGTCGTCGAGGACGACCCGGCGGGTGCCCTCGCCGTACCCGAACTCCTCGACGCGGCGGACGCCGCCGGCACCCGCGTCCGCATCCGTACCGCCCGGAACCTCACCGAGGCCGAGCGGCTCCTCACCGACGACGTGCACTGCGTCCTCGTCGACCTCTCGCTGCCCGACCCGCGCGCCGCCGCCGGGGACGACCCGCTCGCGCCGCTGCGCCACATCCTGCGGCTCGCCCCGCGCCACGCGGTGCTGGCGCTCGCGGCCTCCGCGGACGCGGAGCTCGCGGCCGAGGCGGTACGGGTCGGGGCGCAGGACCACCTGTTCCGCGAGGAGCTCGACGGGCGGCTGCTCAGCCGGGCCATCCGGTACGCGGTCGAGCGCAAGCGGGCCGACCGGGCGCAGGTGAAGCTGGCGGAGTCCCGGCTGCGGGCCCAGGAGAACGCCCGTCTGGAGCGCGGCCTGCTCCCGACCCCGCTCCTGGAGGGCTCGGACCTCCGGTTCGCCGCCCGCTACCGGCCGGGCCGGTCCCGGGCCCTGCTCGGCGGAGACTTCTACGACACCGTCCGCACCCCGGACGGCACCGTCCACGCCATGATCGGCGACGTCTGCGGGCACGGCCCCGACGAGGCCGCGCTCGGCGTCGAGCTGCGGATCGCCTGGCGGGCCCTGACCTTCGCGGGACTCTGCGGGGACGAGCTGCTCTCCACGCTCCAGCAGGTCCTGGAACACGAGCGGGAGAGCGACGAGATCTTCGCGACGCTCTGCACGGTCGACATCGCGCCCGACGGGCGCCGGGCCGGGCTCTGCCTCGCCGGACACCCCTCGCCGCTGATCGCCCTCGAGGGCCGGCCGGCGCGCCTCCTGCCGTACGAGGACGGCGGCCCGGCCCTCGGCCTGCTGCCGCGCGCCCGCTGGCCGCGCCGCCAGGTGGAGCTGGGCGCGGCCTGGAGCCTGCTCCTGTACACCGACGGGCTGATCGAGGGCCGCTCGGCCGGTCCGGGGTCGCCCCGGCTCGGCCAGGACGGCATGGTCCACATGATCAACCGGCAGCTGGCGGCGGGCCTGCGGGGCGAGGAGCTCCTGGAAGCGGCCGTCACGGAGGTCCGCGCCCTGAACGGCGGCGAGCTGACCGACGACGTCGCCGTCCTGGCCCTGGAACGGGTCGGGGCCCGGGGATGAACCCCGGGCCCCACCGAGCCTGTCGCCCGTACGCCGGCCGGGCCGATCGCCCGTACGGCCCCGCTGGTGGCCGGCCCTCTACCGGCCGCCGTTGTACGGCCCGTACGGGCCGTCGCTGCTGGAGCCGCCGCCCCGGCCCCGGCCTCCGCCGGAGACCTGGGCGAGCGCCGGGCGGACGTCGACCATGAAGACGATGGCCGCGATCAGACCGGCGATCTGCAGGAACAGCATCGGCAGCAACAGGTTCAGGACCAGGTTGATGCCGAGGATGATCAGCCAGAACTTCTTGGTCTGCTTCTCGGCGGCGCGGTAGGCGTCCTCGCGCGCCAGGGCGGCGAAGACGAGCGCGGCGACGGCGAAACCGGTGAAGAGGAGGAAGGTCACCAGCTGGAGAAGGGAATCGAATCCCGCGCGCAACATGCTGAGCACCGCCTAGGGGTGAGGGGAAGGGTGCGCCTCGCGGCCAAGGTACCCGGTACAACGCTCCGGACACCCGGTTCGGTGCCCGGTGCTACTCCGTCTCGGCGGTGACGGCCGTCTTCTTGGCGGACGTCCGGCGGCCGGAGGGCTTCCGCGCACCGGCCGGCTCGCCGCCCTCCGCCGCCGCCCCGTCCGACGCCTCGGCCTCGGGCTGCGCCTCCGGCTCCGGGTCCTTGGCGGGCTCCGGCTCGACGACGACGGCGATCTCGGTGATCTCGTCGGCGACCTCACCGCGCCAGGTGCGGACGGCCTCCTCGCCGTGGGCGGCGACCTCCTCGTACTTCTCACGGGCCTTCACCGCGTACTCGGCGGCGACGCCCACGCCGCGCAGGGCGAGGTCCTGGGCGGTCTCGCCGAGCTTCTTGAGGTCGGTGTCCAGTCCGCCGACGACCTCGGCGAACTTCGACTGCACGGTGGCCTGGGCCTCCTTGGCCTGGGCGGCCACCTTCTCCTGCACGGCCTTCGGGTCGGTCTTCCGTACGGCCTCGATGCGGGCGGGCGCCTCGGCGGCGAGCTGCTCGATCAGACCGGGCACCTTCCTGGCCTGCCGCACGGCGAGGTCGGCGGTGCCGGCGGCGAAGTAGAGGGGGGTACGCAGTTCGTCGATGATGGCCATGCTGGGGGTCCTCCCGGATGAGTCGTACAGGGTCGAACTAGCTCGCGGTCGGTTCGGCATCGGGCCCGTCACCAGGCCTGTCGGCAGGCGCCTCGGCGGGTGCCCCGTCGCCGGGGCGCTCCGCCGGGGTGTTCGCGCTCTCGGCGGCGTTCTCCTTGCGGAAGGAGTCGTAGATCTGGAGCAGCACCTGCTTCTGCCGCTCGTTGATCGACGGGTCGGCCAGGATGACGGCGCGCGTCTCCAGCTCGTCCCGCTCCTTCTCGTCGAGGATCCCGGCCCGTACGTACAGCGTCTCGGCGGAGATCCGCAGCGCCTTCGCCACCTGCTGCAGCACCTCGGCACTGGGCTTGCGCAGTCCGCGCTCGATCTGGCTCAGGTACGGATTCGACACCCCGGCCGCCTCGGCGAGCTGCCGCAGGGACAGCTGCGCGGTCCGCCGCTGCTCGCGGAGGTACTCACCGAGATTGCCGACGTTGAGCGATGCCATGCCTCGACCATGCCACCCATTGCTAACTATTGCAAGCAACCGCTAGCTCCAGTGTCACCCATCCGGCCGCACCCGCCCCTCCTACCCCGCTCACGCGTTCCCACCGGGGGTCCGCGAAAGGGGATGACGACGGTCCGGAGCGGGCCGTAGCGTTCGGCGCGTGATCTCCGAGGACAGTGACGTCGTCATCCGGTGCGCGGACCGCCGGTCCGTCGGGGTGCGGTTCCGCGATCGTTTCGCGTTCGACGCGGACTCGGTGCATTTCGCCGTCGAAGCGTGGGCGCCGGGGCTGACCGCGCGCGTCGACGAGGTGGTCATCGGGGTCTGGGGCCCGGATCTCGCCCCTTTCCTGGAGGGGCTGGCCGCGGACTTCCGGGCTGGGAGGGCGAGCGGACGTGGAGGACCGACGACCGGGACCTGTCCGTGTCGGCCGTGTTCCGCAGCCGTGGGCACGTCGGCCTGACCTGGACGCTCCGGCCGTGGCCGGACGCCGCGCGCGGCTGGAGCGCGTCGGTCACGACCTGGCTCGAAGCCGGTGAGCAGATGTCCCTCCTGGCGGCCGACCTCCGGCACTTCCTCGCCCTCGGCCGGCCGGGAGCACCCCGGACCGTCCGGGACGGGTGAAGGCGGCACCGGCCGGATCAAGCCGTACGGTTCAGGATGATCCGCGACGGATCGAATGGCTCGCTACGCTGGCACGTATGACTGCCATGGCACCCACCCGCACCGAGCCCGACCTCTCCTACCTCCTCGACCACACCAGTCACGTCCTGCGCACCCGCATGACCGCCGCACTCGGGGAGATCGGACTCACGCCGCGCATGCACTGCGTGCTGGTGCACGCGCTGGAGGCGGAGCGGACGCAGGCGCAGCTCGCGGAGATCGGGGACATGGACAAGACCACGATGGTGGTGACGGTCGACGCCCTGGAGAAGGCGGGGCTCGCCGAGCGGCGGCCGTCGAGTACCGACCGGCGGGCGCGGATCATCGCCGTCACCGACGCCGGGGCCGAGGTCGCCGCGCGCAGCCAGAAGATCGTGGACGGGGTGCACGAGGCCGCCCTCGGCTCCCTGCCCGGCGAGGAGCGCGCCGTCCTGCTGCGCGCCCTGAACCGGCTGGTCACCGGGCACCTGGAGACGCCCGTCGAGGGACCGAGGCCCGCCCGCCGAGCCCGGCAGCGGGGCTGAGTCGCCCGGAGCGACTGCTCCCGCAAAAAATAGTCTGCAACAAAATCATCTGCTAGCGTCTCCCCTGTCGCCTCCACCGAACAGGAGAGATCCCCATGCCCGCCACCGCCCCCGCCCGCCGCCGCGGCCTCGCCCTCGGCGTCCTCGCCACCGGCATGCTGATGACGGTCCTCGACGGCAGCATCGTCACCGTCGCGATGCCCGCCATCCAGCAGGACCTCGGCTTCAGCCCCGTCGGCCTCAGCTGGATCGTCAACGCCTACCTCATCGCCTTCGGCTCGCTGCTGCTGCTCGCCGGACGGCTGGGCGACCTCATCGGGCGGAAGCGGATGTTCCTCGCCGGCACCGGCGTCTTCACCGCCGCCTCGCTCCTCGCCGGGTTCGCCGGCTCCCCCGGCGTGCTCGTCGCCGCCCGCTTCCTCCAGGGCGTCGGCAGCGCCATGGCCTCGGCCGTCGCCCTCGGCATCCTCGTGACGCTCCACACCGAACCCCGCGAGCGCGCCAAGGCCATCGCCGTCTTCAGCTTCACCGGCGCCGCCGGGGCCTCCCTCGGCCAGGTGCTCGGCGGGATCCTCACCGACGCCCTCGCCTGGAACTGGATCTTCTTCATCAACCTCCCCATCGGCCTCGCCACCGTCCTCGTCGCCCTCCCCGCGCTCCCCGCCGACCGCGGTCTCGGCCTCAGGGCGGGCGCCGACCTGCTCGGCGCGCTCCTGGTGACCTCCGGCCTGATGACCGGCATCTACGCCGTCGTCAAGATCGAGGAGTACGGGGCGGCATCCGCGCACACCCTGGGCCTCGGCACCCTCGCCCTCGCCCTCCTCGCCGGCTTCCTCCTCCGCCAGGCCCGCGCCGCGAACCCCCTCATGCCGCTGCGCGTCCTGCGCTCCCGCAGCGTCGCCGGCGCCAACCTCGTGCAGATGCTGATGGTCGCCGCGCTGTTCTCCTTCCAGGTCCTGGTCGCCCTCCACCTCCAGAAGGTCCTCGGGTACGGGGCCTCCGCCACCGGCTTCGCGATGCTTCCGGCCGCCGCCGTCATCGGCGCCGTCTCGCTCGGCGTCTCGGCCCGCCTGATCGCCCGGTTCGGTGAACGCGCCGTCCTGCTCACCGGCCTCGCCCTGCTCGTCGGCGTCCTGGGCCTGCTGACCCGGGTCCCGGTGAACGCCTCGTACGTCACGGACCTGCTCCCGGTCATGCTGCTCGCCGCCGGGTTCGGCCTCGCGCTGCCCGCCCTCACCGGACTCGGCATGTCGGGCGCCGACGAGGCGGACGCCGGCCTCGCCTCCGGCCTCTTCAACACCACGCAGCAGATCGGCATGGCCCTCGGCATCGCCGTCCTCTCCACCCTGGCCGCCGCCCGCACCGAGACGCTCTCCGCCGCCGGGCACTCCCCCGCCGAGGCCCTGACCGGCGGCTACCGGCTGGCCTTCGCGGTCGGTACGGGTCTGCTCCTCGCCGCCCTCGCCGTCGCCGCCACCGTCCTGCGCCGCCGTCCCGGCCGTACAGCCGGGGCCGCGCCCGAGACGACCGGGTCCGGCGCCGCGTACGACGCGCCGCCCGTGCCCGCCGCCCACTGAAGCGGGTGGCGCCCGCCGTCGCCGGCGCCGGGCCCGTCTCAGTCCAGCCCCAGCCACCGGGGCAGCGCCTCCGCGTGCACCAGCGTCAGCCGGGACACCGCCCTGGTCAGGACCACGTACAACAGGTGCGGTCCCCGCGGGCCCGAGGCCATGATCGTGGCCGGCTCGACCACCACCACGTGGTCGTACTCCAGGCCCTTCACGACCTCCGGCGGCAGCACCGCGACCCGGTCCTCCCCCGCGAGCCGCTCGCGCAGCGGGCCGACGAGGTCCCCGGGGGCGATCACCCCGACCGAGCCCTCCCCTTCCCGCGCCGCGGCCACCGCCCCGGCCGTCGCGTCGAGCAGTCCGCCCTCCTCAGCGGGCCAGGCCGTCACCTCACCGTCCGTCCGGGCCGACCGCCCGGCGGGGACGTCCACGCCCAGATGCGGCAGGAGCCGGTTGGTGAGCTCCACGATCGCCGCCGGGACCCGGTAGCCGGTCGTCAGCGGCACCACCGGCGCCCCGGGCGCGCCGAGATGGGCGAGCTGCTCGCGCCAGTCCCGGGCCGCCCAGGGGGTGGTGCCCTGCGCCAGGTCGCCGAGGACGGTCAGCGAGCCGAAGGCGGTGCGGCGGGCGACGGCCCGGCACTGCATGGGCGACAGGTCCTGGGCCTCGTCGAGGACCACGTGCCCGTAGCCCTCGGGCCGTTCCATCAGGCCCGCGAGTTCGTCCAGGAGGACGTGGTCGGCGGCGGTCCAGCGGGCCGAGCGGTACGAGCGCGGGGGCCGGGCCCAGCGGATCGCGGCCCGCTCCTCCTCGGTGAGCGCCGGGTCGTCGGGGGCGGTGAGCACACCCGCGAGGACCTCCTCGGGCGTCACCTTCGGCCAGTGCGCGTCGAGGAAGGCGGTCACCGGCCGGGCCCGTTCGACGCGCCGCGCCCAGGCCGCGCCCTTGGTGCCGGAGCGGCGTTCGGCCTGCTCCCGCAGGGCCCGTACGACGCGGGCGAGGACGCGTTCGCGGCCGGTGGTGTAGGGCGGGGCCTCCTCCCGGACCGCCGTGAGGATGCCGGTGAGTTCAGCGGCCGGGACACGCCACCGGTACGAGCCGTCGGGCACGGCCAGGTCCTCGGCGGCCTCCGTGCGGATCCGGCCGTGGAGCGCGCGCCGCAGCACCTCCGCCATGCGGAGGTCGTGCTTGACGCGGGCGGCCGCCTCGCCGTCCTCGGCCCCGACCGGGCCGCGGGCGATCTCCCCGCCGAGGGTGGTCTGCCGCACCCCGGTCTCACCGAGCGCGGGCAGCACCTCCGCGATGTAGGAGAGGAAGGCGGGGTGCGGGCCGAGGACGAGGAGTCCGGAGCGGGCGATCCGCCGGGGGTGGGTGTAGAGGAGGTACGCGGCCCGGTGCAGGCCGACGGCGGTCTTGCCGGTGCCGGGAGCGCCCTGGACGCAGAGGGAGACGGCCGGGTCGGACCGGACGAGGTCGTCCTGGTCGGGCTGGATGGTGGCGGCGATGTCCCGCATCGGGCCGGTGCGCGGCCGCTCGATCTCCCGGGCGACGAGCGCGCTGGGCCCGGCCCCGCCCGGCGCGGTGAGGTGCTCGTCCTCGAGGGCGGTCAGCTCCTCCGGGGCGCCCGTGCTCCCCGGCGCCCAGCCGAAGCGGCGGCGGCGGAGCACGCCCTGCGGGTCATGGGTCCCCGCCTGGTAGTAGGCGCGGGCGACGGGGGCCCGCCAGTCGACGACGAGCGGCGGGGCGGCGGGGTCCTCGGTGATCCGGTGGCGGCCGATGTGGTGGGTCTGGCCGTCGGCCCGGTCGAGCCGGCCGAAGAAGAGGGGACCCGGCGGGAGGGCGGCCATCTCCTTGGCGCGGCTGCGGAGATGGCGGCCGAGGATCTCGGCGTCGGCACCGGAGGCGGCGACGTCCTCGCCGGTGACGATCTGCTCGGTGACGTCCTCGGTCATCCGGGTCAGGGCGGCACGGCAGGCCTCGTGGTGCGCGCGCTCCCGTTCGAGTGCGCGGTCGAGGCCGCCGTCGGGTGCGCGGCGGGAGGCGGGATCGGGGGACGGGTCCGGGCAGGAACGGGTGCTCAGTGACGTCATTCCGCCCAGCCTAGCGAAAGACGTTACCGAGTTACATTTTTTACTCGGTAGCGATACGGGTGCGGTCCGGACCCCGCCTCAGTACGGGAGCCCCTCCCGCAGCGCCCGGAACGCGCGGTCGGCGGCCAGCCGCGCCCCCTCCGCGAGGGCGTCGGCCGTCGCGCCGCCCGCGATCCGGTCGACGTTCTCCTCCGCGAGGATCCGCAGGACGGCGACGATCTGACCGGCCGCCAGGCGCGCCTCCAGCGGGTCACCGCCGAGCGCCGCCGCGAGGGCCGCCTCGGACCGGCGCCGGTACGTGGGGAGGCGGGCCACCAGGGCCGGCGTGCCGTACAGGAGCCGGTGGAAGGCGAGGACGTCCGGGTCGTCGCACAGGCCGGTGACCGGGTCGCGCCGCTCCAGGCCGGAGACCAGGTGCGCGTGGAGGGCGTCGAGCGGCGCGGTGCCGGCGGCGCGGGCGGCGGTCACCACCCGGGCGGCCTCGTCCTCGTGGTCGGCGAAGCGGTGGAGGACCAGGTCCTCCTTGGCGGGGAAGTACCGGAAGAGGGTCGGCTTCGACACCTCGGCCGCGGCGGCGATCTCGGCGACCGGGACCGCGTCGTACCCCTTCTCCAGGAAGAGGGCGACGGCCACGTCGGAGAGCACCTGCCGGGTGCGCCGCTTCTTCCGCTCCCGCAACCCGGGCTCCCCGGGAGCGACGCCCTCGTCGGCGACCTCCGGCCGCCTCACGACGCCCGCCCTTCCACCAGTGCCGCGACGCCGTCCAGGATCCGCGCGATGCCGAAGCGGAATTCGGCGTCCGGCTCGTCGGGGGCGTCCAGGACGCCGGAGTCGAGCAGCCGGGCGACCGCCGGGTACGTGGCGGGGTCGGCGAGCCGGCGCAGGGTGCGGCCGTAGTGGGCGAGGGCCTCGCCGGCGCCGTCACCCCGGCCGGCCGTCGCCGCCATCGCCTCGGACAGCTCCACCGCCATCAGGGTCTCGCTCTTGACGAAACCGGCCACGAGCAGGGTCACGGAGATCTTGGCCCCCTCGTCGAGACCGGTGCCCTCCAGCGCCACCAGGGCCTTCTCCCACCAGGCGACGGCGTTCGGGGTGGCGGGCGGCCCGGAGACGGGAACCCGCAGCAGCCAGGGCGAGCGCAGGTAGACCTCGCGCATGCCGCGGGCCCACCGCTCGACCGCCTCGCGCCACGGGGTGCCCGGCGGGAACAGCTCGGGCGGCGCCCCGGTGGCGGCCTCCTGCATGAGGACGTACAGCTCGTCCTTGGCGGAGACGTACCGGTAGAGCGACATCGTGGAGACGCCCAGCTCCTTGGCGACCCTCCCCATCGAGACGGCGCCGAGCCCTTCCGCCGAGGCGACGGCGACGGCCGCGCCGACGATCCGGTCGAGGGTGAGACCCGGCTTCGGGCCCTTGGTGGGGCGCTCCCTGAGCCCCCAGGCCGCCTCGACGACCGGCGGGAGGAAGCCGTCACCGCCCCGGCCCCCGGCCCCCCGGCCGCCCTTCGTACCGCCGTCCGCCGCCACTCGCCGCCTCCGCACCTCGCCGCCCGCTTGACGCCCATCCTAGTAATGCGTAACCCTTAAACAGTAACGCGTATGGCATACGCAGTACGCGTCCCCGGCCCATGCCCAGGGAGTCACCCATGCCTCCGGCCATCGACACCACCGGCCTGTCCAAGTCCTACGGGGACGTCCGCGTCCTCGACGGACTCGACCTCACCGTCGAGTCCGGCACCGTCTTCGCCCTCCTCGGCCCCAACGGCGCCGGGAAGACCACCACCGTCCGGGTCCTCACCACCCTCACCCCGCCCGACTCCGGACAGGCCCGCGTCGCCGGCCACGACGTCGTCACCGCGCGCTCGCGCGTCCGCGCCGCCATCAGCCTCACGGGCCAGTACGCCGCCGTGGACGAGAACCAGACCGGCGCCGAGAACCTGCGGATGGCGGCCCGGCTCTCCGGCCTCCCCCGCCGCGCCGCCGCCCGCCGGGCCGGCGAACTCCTCGAACGCTTCGGCCTCACCGGGGCCGGCGACCGCCTCGCCCGTACGTACTCCGGCGGGATGCGCCGCCGCCTCGACCTCGCCGCCGGTCTGGTCCGCGACCCCGCCACGCTCCGCGTGGTCTTCCTGGACGAGCCGACCACCGGGCTCGACCCGCGCAGCCGCCAGGAACTCTGGGACGCCGTCCGCGAACTCTCCCGCCACGGCGCCACCGTCTTCCTCACCACCCAGTACCTGGAGGAGGCCGACCGGCTCGCCGACCGCGTCGCCGTCCTCGGAAAGGGCCGCGCCCTCGCCGAAGGCACCCCCGCCGCGCTCAAGTCCCGCTGGGGCGCCCACCGCCTCGACCTGGTCCTGCGCGACCGGAGCGCCTACCTGCGGCTGAGCGGCCGGGCCGTCACCCACGACCCGGCGACCCTCACCCTCGGCGTCGCCACCGACGGCAGCGCCGCGCACGTCCGGGCCCTGCTCGACGAACTCGACCCCGGGCGGCGGGACATCGCACGCTTCGGCCTGCACACCGCCACGCTCGACGACGTCTTCCTCCGCCTCACCTCGGCGGACCCCGGCCCGGCCGGCCCCGCACCGCACGCGCACACCCCCGACCCCGACCAGGAGACCGGCCATGTCCCTGCCTGACACCCTCGGCGCCAAGCCGCTGACCGCCACCGCGACCCTCGCGGGCCGCGGCATCCGCCTCGGCCGCCGCACCGTCGACGCCCTGCTCACCTCGGTCATGCTTCCGGTCCTGCTGATGCTGGTCTTCGTCCACCTCTTCGGCGGAGCCATCGACACCGGCACCCGGTACGTCACCTACGTCGTCCCCGGCGTCCTCGTCCTCTGCGCCGGCTTCGGCGCGGCGAGCACCGCCGTCTCCGTCAGCGAGGACATGAAGCGCGGCGTCGTGGACCGCTTCCGCACCCTCGACGTCGGCGGCGTCCCGTTCCTCGCCGGGCACGTCGTCGCCGCCGTCGCCCGCAACGTCCTCGCCACCGCCCTGGTGTTCGGCGTCGCCTTCCTCACCGGCTTCCGGCCCGAGGCCACCGCGGCGGGCGGGCTCGCGGCGATCGGCCTGCTGCTCGCCTTCCTCACGGCCGTCTCCTGGCTGTCGGCCGCGGCGGGCCTGCTCACCAGGACGCCGGAGGCGGCCGGCGCGGTCACCTTCGTGATGATGTTCCTGCCGTATCCCAGCAGCGCGTTCGTGCCCATCGACACGATGCCCGGCTGGCTGCACGGCTTCGCCGCGCACCAGCCGGTGACGCCGCTCATCGAGTCGATGCGCGGTCTGCTCCTGGACCGGCCGGTGGGCGCGGATCCCTGGATCGCGCTTGCCTGGTGCGCCGGGCTCCTGGCCCTGGCGCTCGCCTCATCCGGCGTCCTCTTCCGCCTCAGGACCCGCTGACGGGCCCCGGCCCCGGAGCGGCCCCGCTCAGAAGATGTCGGGCGAGAACGGCCGCAGCGGGGTACGGAACAGCAGCTCGGCCCGCTCGGCGGCGCCCGGCGTCAGCTCCTCGACCCGCCCGAGCCGGGCGAGCCGGACGGCCGACGCGTCACCCCAGGCCAGGGGCCCGAGCTCGGCCACGTCGAGCGCGAGGTCGGCGGTTCCGGCGCTCGTACGGACGCAGTCGGCGCCCTCGGGCGAGGCGTCGAGCCGGTAGCGCCCGCCCGCGAACCCGTCCCCGTCCCGCACCTCGAGCACCAGGCTCTCCGTGACCGGGTACGTCCGCCCCTCCAGGACCCGGACGACGTCCAGGACCCGCACCCACAGCATGTCCGCGTGCGTCACGATCCGCGCCGCCCTCGGGTCGGGCAGCAGCAGGGGCAACGGGTCGTCGGGCGCCCGGTGGCCGGACCGGACGGTGGCCACCCAGTCCAGGGAGCAGAGGTAGCTCCACAGGGCGCGCTCGGCGGCCGGCGTCACCGCGATCAGGTCGCTCACGGACGCGGTGTTGACCGGCTGCTTGGCGTCGCCCCACTTGTCGTCGGCGGTGTAGGCGGCATAGCCCTCGACCTCACCGGAGGCCGACCGGTACACCGCGTAGAACGGCTCCGTCCACGGATCCAGTTGGTGGCCGAGGCCGGTGCCCACGTCCCAGCCGCGCGGCGTGCGGTCGGTGACCCCGGCCCGGACGGCGGCGAGCCGGCGGTGCACCCCGGGGCCGATCTTCCGGATCTCCTCGCCGTCGGAGAGCTCGATCCGGCCCCCGTCCTCCGGGCGGCCGGTACGGCGCGGGTCGAGCCCGGCCCGGCGCACCTCCACGCTCCATTCGGTGGTCCAGCTCGCCGGGCCGAAGCCGAACCGCCCGTAGATCGGGTACTCGGCGGCGATCAGGGTGGCGATCGCGTCACCCCGCTCCCGCGCCGCCGCCAGGTCGGCGCTCATCATCCGGCTCAGCAGGCCCTGGCGCCGGTGCGTCGGGGAGACGGTGACCTGGGTGATCGCGTCGGCGGTGAGGGAGCCGCCGCCGACCGTGCTGACCTCCTGCCGGAAGGAGCGGAGGGTGGCGACGGTACGGCCCCGGTCGAACGCCCCCAGCGTCCGGCCGAGGTCGACGTGCGGCAGCCGGTCCGCGACCAGCTCCTCGGACACCACGGGGGGCCGCAGGAATCCGGTGTGCAGGGCCCGCAGCCAGTCGGGATACTCGGACTCCGTCACGGCGCGTACGTCGACAGTCATCCCGCGAGCCTACGAAAGGCCCGGACGGCCCCGCACCCGAGTTTCCGCCCGCCCGCGGGCGCCACGCGACGGCACCCGGCGCCGGACGCCGGACCCCGGGCCGCACGGGGAAGCCGAGGCCCCACCCGCCCGCCTCACGCCAGCAGGTCGTCGACCTGGGCCTCGCCCTCCCGGTAGCGGCGGGCGATCTCGGCCCCGCAGTCGTCGGCGGTCCGCTGGAGGGACTGCCGGCGGCGGGAGATCTGCTGCTCGTACCCGGCCAGCCGGCCCATCGCCGCGTGCAGTTCCGCGTCCGTCCGCGCCGACAGGTCCGACAGCTCGACCTCCGACAGCATCTCGGTCGCGAGCCGCCGGTACTCCTCGCCCCGGGGCGTCGACAGCGTGACGTGCCGGGCGGAACTGCGGTGCCGGGACGGCACGTCGGCCAGGATCTCGGAGAGCCGGTCGAGCACCGGGGCCTCGGGGTCCGCGCGCCGGCCCGGTGCCTCCGGATCGGCCCGCCGCGCCAGCTCCGCCCGCAGGATGTCGATCCGGCCCTGGAGCATCCTCCGCACATAGCTGAGATCGGCCTCGTCGCCCTGCGCCTCGCGGCGCAGCGCCCGCAGCTCCGGCAGCCGGAGCGAGCCGAGGTCCGGCGGCACCGGCTCGGCACCGCGCTGCGCGGGCGGCCGTACGACGGAGGAACCGCCGACGCGGGTCAGCGGTACGGGACCGGACGACATCGGCCCGCTGCCAGGTGCACTCATGAGAATCGTCCCCTCGACCGGTGCGGGGGCGCACCGCTGACAGGCATCGTGCCACCCGCACCCGGGGCGGTGCAGTCGCTCTGCACCCGTTCGGCCCTCCCCATGTCAGTCGGTAGGTTGGTGCGCATGAGAGCGGTGGTGCAGAGGGTGGACGGTGCGAGCGTCGTCGTCGCAGGGGAGACGGTGGGCGAGATCACCGGTGAGGGGCTGTGCGTCCTGGTCGGGGTGACCCATGACGACACGCCGGAAAAGGCCGCCCAATTGGCCAGAAAGCTCTGGTCCGTCCGGGTATTGGAGGGCGAGAAGTCCTGCTCCGACGTGAACGCCCCGCTCCTCGTGATCTCCCAGTTCACCCTCTACGGAGACGCCCGCAAGGGCCGCAGGCCCACCTGGAACGCCGCCGCCCCCGGCCCCGTCGCCGAGCCGCTCGTGGACGAGGTGGTGGCCCGGCTGCGCGACCTGGGCGCGCACGTGGAGACGGGCCGCTTCGGAGCTGACATGCGCGTCTCGCTCACGAACCACGGCCCGTTCACGGTGCTTCTGGAGGTCTGAGCCCCGGGGAGGACGCCGCTGGAGGTCCGGGCCCCGGGGACACGGCGGCTCAGGGCTCGACGACGGTCTCCTGCGCCGCCGCCGTGGTCCCCGCGACCAGCGGCGCGTCGACCGGTACGTTCCGCTTGACCAGGGCCAGGGCGATGGGGCCCAGCTCGTGGTGGCGGACGGCGCTCGTCACGAAACCGATCTGCCGCCCCTCGGGGCCGTCGGCGGCCAGCCGTACGGGCGTGCCGGGCGCGGGCAGCAGCACCTCGCTGCCGTCCAGGTGCAGGAAGACCAGGCGACGCGGCGGCTTCCCGAGGTTCTGCACCCGGGCGACCGTCTCCTGCCCCCGGTAGCAGCCCTTCTGGAGGTGCACGGCGCTGCCGATGAGGCCGATCTCGTGCGGGATGGTGCGGTGGTCGGTCTCGAAACCGAGCCGCGGCCGGTGCCCCTCCACGCGCAGCGCCTCGTACGCGAGGATGCCGGCGGCCGGGCCGTGCTCGGCCGCGAAGGCCTCCAGATCGGCGCGGGGCAGGAAGACGTCCCTGCCGTACGCGGTCTCCCGTACGGCCACGCCCTCGGGCACCTCGGCGACCGAACCGGCCGGCAGGTGGACGACGGCGGTCTCGTCCGTCCGGTCGGCGACCTCGACGCGGTAGAAGAACTTCATGGACTCCAGGTAGGCGATCAGCTCGCCCTGCGTGCCCGGCTCCACGTGCGCCCACACCGTCTCGCCGTCGTCGACGAGGTAGAGGGCGTGCTCGATGTGTCCGTTCGCGGAGAGGATCAGCGCCTCGGTGGCCCGGCCCGGCGGCAGCTCGCTGACGTGCTGGGTGAGGAGGAGGTGCAGCCAGCTCAGCCGGTCGTCGCCGGAGACGGTGACGACGCCCCGGTGGGAGAGGTCGACGAATCCGGTGCCGTCGGCGAGGGCACGCTGCTCGCGGAACAGGTCGCCGTAGTGGGCGGCGACGCCTTCGTCACGGCCTTCGGCGGGGACGGCGCCGGGCAGGGACAGCAGAGGACTCTTCATACAGCAGAGCCTACGACTCGGCCGCGGTGTCCTTCGCCGTCCCGCCCCCTTCGCCGCCGTCGCTCCCCTTGCCGTCCGCCTTCGCCGCGCAGTCCCGGCAGCGCCCGAAGATCGCGAAGTGCTTCATGTCCGTCTCGAAGCCGAAGGTCTCGCGGAGCTTGCCGGTGAACTCGGCCGCCACCTCCACGTCGGCCTCGATGACCTCGGTGCAGTCCCGGCAGACCAGGTGCAGGTGGTGGTGCCGGTCGGCGAGGTGGTAGGTGGGAGCGCCGTGGCCCAGGTGGGCGTGGCTGACGAGCCCCAGCTCCTCCAGGAGCTCCAGGGTCCGGTAGACGGTGGAGATGTTCACCCCGGAGGCGGTCTTGCGCACCTCACCGAGGATGTCGTCGGGCGTCGCGTGCTCCAGCGCGTCCACGGCCTCCAGGACGAGCTGGCGCTGCGGCGTCAGCCGGTAGCCGCGCTGCCGCAGGTCGCTTTTCCAGTCGGTGCTCACCACGCCCCCCAGTGTAGGAGGGCGTGGTGCGCGGCCCTCTGCGGTCTAGCGGAAGAAGGCGATGCCGTCGTCGGGCATGTCGGGGAGGTTGCGCGCCATCTCGGCGACCTCTTCCGGGGTGACGACCTTCTTGAGGTGCGCCGACATGTAGGGGCGCAGCGGGACCTCGGGGGTCGCCTTCTCGCCGACCCACATGAGGTCGCTCTTGACGTAGCCGTACAGCCGCTTGCCCCCGCTGTACGGGCCGGAGGCCGCGGTGCGGGCCACGGCGTCCGTCGCCAGGTCGATCTGCGGCTTCTGGTCGGCGAGCTCGCCGTACCAGATCTCGACGACGCCCTGGTCACGGACCATGACGACCTCGACCTTGCGGTCCTTGTCGATCCGCCAGTAGCCGCTCTCGCTCTCCAGCGGGCGGACCTTGTTGCCCTCGTTGTCCAGGACCCAGGAGTGCGAGCGGTACTCGATGAAGTCCCGGCCGTCGTGGCTGAACGTCACGGACTGGCCGAAGTTGCACTTCTCGGCGCCGGGGAAGTCGGAGACACCCGCGCCTTCCCACGTCCCGAGCAGGAAGGCGAGGGGCACGAGGCCGGGGTTGAGGTCGGACGGGATCTCGATCATGAGCAGCTCTGACGTTCTCTCGGTGGGATTACCGCTGGCCCTGGTACAGCTTCTTCACGGTCAGCCCGGCGAAGGCGAGCACGCCGACGCAGACCAGGACGAGCAGAGCTTCGAAGAAAATGATCACGGGGTGCTCCTCGGCTGAGCGGTGAAGGCGGATCGGGCCGGACCCCAGCTTAGTGGGCGGGGGCCGGGCCCACTCTGTGAGGTGTGTCCAAGCGGTGTCCCGCCGCCCCCCGTCCGGTCCGGCCGGGCCGGACGGGTGCCCGTTACAGTTCGGCCTATGGCGAAGAAGCTCGTGATCAAGGTGACCGCCGGGGCCGACGCCCCCGAACGCTGCTCGCAGGCCTTCACGGTGGCCGCCGTCGCGGTGGCGAGCGGGGTGGAGGTGTCGCTCTGGCTGACCGGCGAGTCGTCGTGGTTCGCGCTGCCGGGGCGGGCGGCGGAGTTCGCGCTGCCGCACGCGGCGCCGCTGCCGGATCTGATCGACTCGATCCTGGCGGCCGGGCGGATCACGCTCTGCACGCAGTGCGCGGCGCGGCGGGAGATCACGGAGAAGGACGTCCTGGAGGGCGTGCGGATCGCGGGGGCGCAGGTGTTCGTGCAGGAGGCCGTGGTGGACGGGACGCAGGCGCTCGTCTACTGAGGCCCCGGTCCCCTTTCACCGGTCCCCGTGGCGCCGGCGGCCGTCGAGCTCGTCCCACCAGGCGTCCGACTGCGGGTCGCCGGAGGGGTCGTCCCACCAGCGGTCGTCGGGGCCCCGGCGGTTGGCGATCATCGCGGCCACCGGAGGGATGACCATGGCGACGACGCACATGCCGACGGCGACGGGGGTCGAGAAAAGGCGTACGACGGCCCAGGCGCCCACGAACAGGACCAGGCAGGCGCCCATCAGCCAGAAGTAGACGCGGCGGCGCCGGGCGTACACACCTTCAGCGTACGTCCGGCGCGAGGGCGCGGCAGGCGCACGCGGGCAGACCGGAGGGCCGTGCCTCTCAGTCCTGGTGATGGCGTCCAACCCCCCAGGAGGCACGGCCCTCCGGCCGTTCGGTGGTCGCGGGTCAGACCGCGATGGCCACGTCCGTGAGGCTGCCCGCCTCGGTGACGACGACCTTGCGGTCCGCCTGGGCGCCGGGGACGAGGGCCCGCAGGGTCCACTCGCCGGCCGCCGCGTAGAAGCGGAACTGTCCGGTCGCCGAGGTCGGGACCTCGGCGGTGAACTCGCCCGAGCCGTCGAGCAGGCGCACGTAACCGGTGACGGGCTCGCCGTCCTTGGTCACCTGGCCCTGGATGGCCGTCTCACCCGGCTTGAGCGTGCTGACGTCGGGGCCGCCGATCTGAGCTCCACACATGTTCTCTGTCCTGTCCTGGGGAGGGGTGTCGGTCGCGCGACCGGATTACTTGTTGGCGCCGAGCTCGATCGGCACGCCGACGAGGGAGCCGTACTCGGTCCACGAGCCGTCGTAGTTCTTGACGTTCTCGACACCGAGGAGCTCGTGCAGCACGAACCAGGTCAGCGCGGAACGCTCACCGATGCGGCAGTAGGCGATGGTGTCCTTCGCCAGATCGACCTGCTCCTCCTCGTAGAGGGCCTTGAGCTCCTCGTCCGACTTGAAGGTGCCGTCGTCGTTGGCGTTCTTCGACCACGGGATGTTACGGGCGCTCGGCACGTGGCCCGGGCGCTGCGACTGCTCCTGCGGGAGGTGGGCCGGGGCGAGCAGCTTGCCGGAGAACTCGTCGGGCGAGCGGACGTCGACCAGGTTCTGGGCGTCGATGGCGGCCACGACGTCGTCGCGGAAGGCGCGGATCGAGGTGTCCTGCGGCTTGGCCTTGTACTCGGTCGCCGGGCGGGACGGGACCTCGGAGCCGTCGACCAGGTCGCGGGAGTCGAGCTCCCACTTCTTGCGGCCGCCGTCGAGGAGCTTCACGTCCTGGTGGCCGTAGAGCTTGAAGTACCAGTAGGCGTAGGAGGCGAACCAGTTGTTGTTGCCGCCGTAGAGGACGACCGTGGTGTCGTTGGCGATGCCCTTGGCCGAGAGGAGCTTCTCGAAGCCCTCCTGGTCGATGAAGTCACGGCGGACCGGGTCCTGCAGGTCCTTCGTCCAGTCGATCCGGATGGCGTTGCGGATGTGGTTCTTCTCGTAGGCCGAGGTGTCCTCGTCGACCTCGACGATGGCGACCTTCGGGTTGTCGAGGTTGGCCTCGACCCAGTCTGCGTCGACCAGGACGTCGCTGCGAGCCATGCTGTTTCTCCTCCGGGGCAGTGTGCGGCGGTGTCGTGCGGGGTGGTGCGGATACGCGTCGTGGGTGCGTACGACGGCGTACGGCTACACAGGGGATGGCCCCGACACTCGAGTCGAAGGGCCTGAGGAATACGGGAGCCGGTGAGGGTCCGGCGCCCCGCTCAGACGGAGCGACAGAGCATGGCGGCGACGCGGCACAGGTCGACTGCCCGCCGCTTCGTGAGTTCCGCCTGTCGCTTCATGCCGACGATCGTAGGGACGCAGACGCGACCGTGTCACCGGCGTGTCATATTTCGAGACGCGATCGTCCACCATGCGGGACGCGTACGCCGCTGACCAGGGCTTCGAGCGCGCCCTTACCGGGCGTTTTCCCTGTGCTTCTGCGGAGCGGACCGCACCGTCTCAGCATGTGATCCGACAGGCCGGAATCAGCCCCCGAGGGCGATGTCCTTGCCGGACACGAGGACGGCCAGGCCCTCCGGACGGGGCTCGACCTTCTCCACCTTCATGCCGGCGATGAGTCCGATCGGACGCTCGAAGTCGGTGCGGGTGCGCACCAGTTCCTCCAGGCCCGGGATGCCCTCGCCCGGCACCTCGTCGGCGTGCACGCGGATCGTGTTGCCGCCCGCGACCGTCACGGTGGACACGACCGTACGGGTGAGGGTGCGGCCCATGAAGCTGACGCCACCGGTGACCTTCACCTTGCCGGGGCCGCCGTAGGCCACGGTCGCCTCACGGTCGGAGGCGGCCGAGAGGTCGGCGTACGAGATCAGGGCCGTGCCGGACGCGGACGCCGCCCTGGCACCCGCCCAGTCCCCCGTCACGGTGACGTCCCGCAGCTCGGCGGTGAGCTCACCGATCCGGATCTGGCGGCTGCCCGCCGTCGCCCGCACACCCTTCGCCACCACGTCCACCTCCCCGAACCGCTTGTCCGCGACCTGGGTGAGGAAGGGGAAGCCCTTGATGTCGATCTCCAGGGACTCGCTCCCCGCGCCCGACAGCTTCACCCGGCTCGCCGCCTCCGACTCGGCGTACGCCACCGCGAGCCGGTCGATCCCGACGAGAGCTCCGCCCAGCACGACGGCCACGATCAACAGAATCCGCAGTGCGCGCATGGGCTGTGCGTCCCCCTGGGGTCAGGCCGACGAGAGCGGGCCGATGAGTGCGGGCGCGTGGAACTGGTGAACGAAACGGCCCTCCGACACGAAGATCGACGTGTCGGAGGGCCGAATGGTTCCCGGGCCGGGCGGACCCGGCGTCCCCGCCGGTCAGACCAGGGCGCGCCCGAGCAGGTACACGGCGGGCGCCGCGGCCGTGAGCGGCAGCGCGATCCCGGCCGTCATGTGCACGAACCGCGAGGGGTAGTCGTAGCTGGCCACCCGCAGGCCGATCAAGGCGCACACACCGGCGGCCAGGCCGAGCAGCGCCCCGGAGGCACCGAGGCCGGTCAGCTCGCCGGCCGCGACACCGCCGCCCGCGGCGGCGAGCAGCGCGACGACCAGGGAGACGGGACCGGGCAGCGGCAGCGCCCGGGCCAGGACGGCGACGGCGACGGCGACCCCGCCGACGGTCACCGCGTCCGCCTCGGAGCCGAGGTGCCCGGTGGCGACGATCGTCAGGGCCGCCGAGGCGACCGTGGCCATCAGGCCGTACACGCGCTCGTCCGGATCGGCGTGGCTGCGCAGCTGGAGGACCAGGCAGAGCAGGACCCACACGCCGAGGGTGCCGAGGATCGCGGCGGCCGCGTGAGCCCGGCCGGCGGCGAGGAGCACCGCGTCGGAGACGAGCCCGCCGAGGAAGGCGAGGGCGATGCCCTGCCGGGCCGGCCACATGCCGTTGAGCCGGAACCAGCCGGCGGCGGTGAGGCCCTGCAGCAGGACGAGCGGGACGAGCGGCCCGTACGTGCCGAGGACGGCGCCGCCGGCCAGGAGCAGGGAGAGGACGGCCGTGAGCACGGCGGGCTGCATGCCCGGCTCGATCACCGGCGAGCGGCCCTCGGCGCGGGCCCGCTGGGCGTCGGTGACCCGCGTGTTCCCCGAGGTGGTGGGCGCCGAGTACGCGGGTCCGGCCCCCGGGACCGGCGCGGCGGCCTCCACCGGGGACTCGGCGGGCGCCTCCGCGTACGGCCGGGCGGAGGCCTGGCCGTGGGCGTGGGCCTGCGGCTGCGGGAACGACGGTGCCTGCGCCTGCTGGTACGGCTGCGCGTACGGCTCGTACTGCTGCTCGTACGGCTGCGGCGCGTACCCCTGCTCGGGCTGCGGCTGCCCGTACTGCTGCTGCGGCGGATAGGCCGTGTCGTACGAGGCCGGGGCCGGCGCCCCGTACGCGGCCGGACCGGGGGTGCCCGCTCCGTACGCGGCGGGGGCCTCCGGCGGCGCCGGGGCGGGGTCCTGCGGGCGGACCGCCGGCTGGTACTGGGTGTCCCAGGTCTGGCCCTCCCAGGTCTGGGCGACCTCGGCGGGGTTCTCCGCCCCGTACCCGTGACCCCGCCCGTACGGGTCGTACTGCTGCTCGTTGCTCATGCTCTGGGGTTCACCCTCCTGCGAACGGGGGGAGCACCTCGACCGTGCCGCCCTCGGCAAGCCGTACCGTCTCATGGCTCCGGGTCCCGACGGGGTCGCCGTCGACCAGGAACGAGCAGCGCCGGAGGACCCGGACGAGCTCGCCCGGGTGCTTCGCGCGGGCCGCGTCCAGCGCCTCCGCCAGGGTGTCGGCGGTGTACGGCTCCTCGGCGACACCGGCGGCGGCCTTGGCCGCGGCCCAGTAGCGGATGGTTCCCGCTGCCATAGCGGCGCTCCCTTCGTTCGTGTGCGCGCCGCCCCCCATGATGGGCTATCCGCGCGTGAGCCAGTTCCCGAGGCGGGCCAGCAGCTCCGGGCCCGCCGCGTTCTCCGCGTGCCCCATGCCCGGCTCCAGCCACAGCTCCGCCGCGCCGTCACCGGCGGCGGCCAGCGCCCGGGGGTGGTCGAGCGGGAAGTACGGGTCCCGGTCGCCGTGCACGATCAGGAGCGGGGTGGGCGCGATCAGGGGTACGGCCTCCACCGGCGGGAGCGGGACGGGGTCCCAGGCCCGGTGGTCGATCCGGGTGCCGAGACCCAGACGGCCCACCAGCCGGCCCTCCGGACGGGTGATGACCCAGTGCACCCGGCGCATGGCCGGGGTCCCCCGGTAGAACCAGCGCGCGGGGGCGGAGACGGCGGCCACGGCGTCCGGGCTGCCCGGCGTCCCCCGGTCGAGCGCCGCCTGCCGCAGCACCACCGAGCCGCCCATGGAGAAGCCGACGGTCGCCACGCGCGCGTGGCCCTGCTCACGGGCCCAGCGGACGGCCGCCGACAGGTCCAGGACCTCGCGGTCGCCGACCGTGGAACGGCCTCCGGAGCCGCCGTGGCCGCGGAAGGAGAAGGTGACGACGGCGGCGGCCCCGTGACGGGCGAGGGTCCGGGCGGCGCGGCGGACCGAGGGCCGGTCCGCGGACCCGGTGAAACCGTGCGCCAGGACGACCGCCGTGTCCGTCACCGCCGGGCCGGTGACACCGGCCGGGGAGGGGGTGTACACCGCCTCGATCCGGACGCCGTCCTCCGTGCGGAGCATCGCCCGGCGCGGCACACCGTGATGGACGGAAGTGAGCGAGGAAACATCCACCATGTGAAATCGGCCCTCTGCCGCGGAAGTCATGTGGGCTATTCTGCTGGCAGAGGATCCGGGCGAAGCAGCCCCCGGGTCCTTTTGCGTTTTCCGGCCGTTGTTACGACCGGGTGAACAAAAGCTCTCAGGGCGCGAGAGCCGGCAGTGATCCGTACGAAGCAGTGCCACGTCCTCGCAGGGACCGAGGAGGAACCGACGTGATGAGCGAGTGCACGAAGCACGACCCAGCGACGACCCGGGCAGGTGGCGCGCGATGAGTTCACTGCTGCTCCTGACCAATGCCCTCCAGCCGTCGACCGAGGTGCTTCCCGCACTCGGCCTGCTGCTGCACAACGTCCGGGTGGCTCCCGCCGAGGGCCCCGCCCTCGTGGACACCCCCGGCGCCGACGTGATCCTCGTCGACGGCCGCCGCGACCTCCCGCAGGTCCGCTCCCTCTGCCAGCTGCTCCGCTCCACCGGACCGGGCTGTCCGCTGATCCTGGTCGTCACCGAGGGCGGTCTCGCCGCCGTCACCGCCGACTGGGGCATCGACGACGTCCTCCTCGACACGGCGGGACCCGCCGAGGTCGAGGCGCGGCTGCGGCTGGCGACCGGCCGCCAGCAGATCGTCGCCGACGACTCCCCGATGGAGATCCGCAACGGTGACCTGTCGGTGGACGAGGCCACGTACAGCGCCAAGCTCAAGGGCCGGGTCCTCGACCTCACCTTCAAGGAGTTCGAGCTCCTGAAGTACCTGGCCCAGCACCCGGGCCGGGTCTTCACGCGCGCGCAGCTCCTCCAGGAGGTGTGGGGGTACGACTACTTCGGCGGCACCCGGACGGTCGACGTCCACGTGCGGCGGCTGCGGGCGAAGCTGGGGCCCGAGCACGAGTCCCTCATCGGCACCGTCCGTAACGTCGGGTACCGGTTCGTCGCCCCGGAGAAGGTCGAGCGGGCCGCCGAGGAGGCCCGCGCGAAGGAGGAGGCGCGGGCCCGGCGGACCGGCGAAGAAGGAGGCCCCGGCGCGTCCGGGGTCAAGGCCGCCACGCCTGCCGTCACCCCGTCGGGCGACCCCGATGTGGCGGACGCCACAGTACGGCCTGCCGGGAGGTAGGTCACCCCGCGTAGACTGCCGCGCGTGGCCAAGGTGACGCGGGATGACGTAGCGCGACTGGCGGGTACTTCGACCGCGGTCGTGAGTTACGTCATCAACAACGGACCCCGGCCGGTCGCCCCGGCCACGCGCGAGCGTGTCCTCGCCGCCATCAAGGAGCTGGGGTACCGGCCCGACCGGGTCGCCCAGGCCATGGCGTCCCGCCGCACCGACCTCATAGGCATGGTCGTCCCCGACGCGCGCCAGCCCTTCTTCGCGGAGATGGCCCACGCGGTCGAACAGGCCGCCGCCGAGCGCGGGAAGATGGTCCTCGTCGGGAACTCCGACTACCGCACCGAGCGCGAGATCCATTACCTCCGCGCCTTCCTCGGCATGCGGGTCTCCGGACTGATCCTTGTCAGCCAGGGCATGAGCGAGCAGGCCGCGAGCGAGATCGAGGCCTGGGACGCGCGCGTGGTGCTGCTCCACGAGCGCCCCGAGGCCATCGACGACGTCGCCGTCGTCACCGACGACATCGGCGGCGCCCAGCTCGCCACCCGGCACCTCCTGGAGCACGGCCACCCGTACGTGGCCTGCCTCGGTGGCGTCCCGAACACCCCGGCGGTCGGCGACCCGGTCGCCGACCACGTGGAGGGCTGGCGGCGCGCCATGCTGGAGTCCGGCCGCTCGGTCGAGGGCCGCCTCTTCGAGGCCCCGTACAACCGCTACGACGCCTACCGGATCGCGCTGGAGCTGCTGGCCGGGCCCGACCGGCCGCCGGCCATCTTCTGCTCCACCGACGACCAGGCCTTCGGTGTGCTGCGGGCGGCGCGCGAGCTGCGCATCGACGTGCCGACCGAGCTGGCGGTGGCGGGCTTCGACGACGTGAAGGAGGCGGCGCTCACCGACCCGCCGCTGACCACCGTCCACTCGGACCGCCCGGCCATGGCCCGCGCGGCCGTGGACCTGGTCCTGGACGACTCCCTGCGCGTGGCCGGCTCCCGCCGCGAGCGGGTGAAGCTGTTCCCCTCGGCCCTCGTCGTCCGCCGCTCCTGCGGCTGCCACGGCTGAGCCCGCACACGACACGGCACGGGCTCAGCTCGGGCCCTGGGGGCGCAGCGAGGCTCAGAAGACGCCGTTCTGCTTCCACCACTGCCAGCCGTTGAGCTCCTGGACCGGGCGCAGGACGGCCGGAGCCGTGCCGGAACCGCGGTAGCCGAGGAGACGGCCGGGGAATCCGCCCTGATACTGCTCGTTCGTGGAGGCCACGAGGTCGTTGAGTCCGTCTCCGTCGTACGAGCCGACGGCGATCAGGTTCTCCATGACGTGCCAGCCGGTACCGATCAGCGTCCGCCCGGCCAGCGTGCCGTTGCCGCGGCCCGCGTAGAACCAGAGCCTGCCGTCCCGCTCGCGGGCGATCAGATCCGCCTTGCCGTCCCGGTTCATGTCCCCGCTGCCGACGAGACGGTTCATGACGTGCCAGCCGGTGCCGACCGGCTTCCGGGCGGCGAAGGTGCCGTTGCCGCGGCCCGGGTAGAGCCACAGCCGCCCGGAGCCGTCGCGGGCGACCAGGTCGGCCCTGCCGTCGCCCGAGAGGTCACCCACGGCGGTCGGGGCGGCCAGGGTGTTCCAGCCGGTGCCGACGTTCGTACGGGTGCCGAACGCGCCGGTGCCCTTGCCGGGGTACATCCACAGCCGCCCGGCCCCGTCCCGGGCCACGAGGTCCTCGCGGCCGTCGCCGGTGAAGTCGCCGTGCCGGGTCAGGGCCGTCATGCCGTTCCAGCCGGCGCCGAGGTAGCGGCCGGTGCCGTCGCCCGGCAGGTACCAGAGGCGGCCGGCCAGGTCGCGCGAGAGCACGTCGGCCCGCCGGTTGTTGTCGAGGTCGCCGAAGCCGGCGGCGCGGGTCCCGGGATCGGAGATCCAGTGCGGGTAGGCGTCGCCCGTGCACTCGTTCTCGGTCCTGACCATCTTGATCGAGCTGATCGCGCGGTCCAGGCTGTCGGTGTAGTCGTGGCCGCTCCCGTCCGGGGCGACCGCGAAGAGCGAGGAGCTGGAACCGCTCAGCGAGTAGTGGGGGTCCGTGTAGACACACGCGATCACGGCGGACTTGTTCGTGAACGACCGGATCTTGTTGTCCCAGGTGCCCAGCGTGGCCATGCTCGTGTTCGTCTTGAACAGGGTGCCGCCGCCGGACGTCCCCGTGAACCCGCAGAAGTAGCCCGCCGGGCAGCGGTCCATCCACGAGGAGGCCTGGGCCGGCTGGGCCGGCAGCGTGGCCGCCAGCAGCCCGCCGGCCAGCACACCGGTCACCGAGGCCAGCAGGCGTTTCACCGTCTTGCGCAACGTCGTTTCCCCTCCCGGCGTCCCGAGGGCCGGGACGCGCTGGGTGCACCGTAGACCCGGGTCGGAAGGGGCCCCTCACCGGGGCGACCAGGGGGCCGCGCGCGCGGGGCTTCATTTCGGGCATACAGGGTTCTGCCGGGCTTCTCACCCCTTCCTCAGACGGTTCTCATGGACGGCGCCGAAAGTCGTTCCCATGACGGACTTCGCGCACCAGCAGCAGCCCCCGCAGCCGCCCCACCCCCCGAGGCCGCCGTACGAGCCGGCGGCGCCGTTCACCGCCGGGCCGGGCACCACCGTGTGGCCCGCCGGTTCCGGTGGGCACCTGCCGCCGCCGGCCGGGCCGGTGGCGGGAGGGGCGGCGGGCGGCGCGCCCGGCTCGCGGCGGCGGGCCCGGCGCGGGACCGGGCTCGTCGTGGCCGTGGCCATCGCCGCCGCGGCGGTCGGCGGCGGCACCGCGACCCTGGTGCAGCGGTTCACGGCGGAGCCCGCGACCGTCTCCGCCGCGCCGGTGGTGGCCGGCACCAACGTGTCGACGGGCGGCCGGGGCACGGTCGCCGGGGTGGCCGCGGCCGTCTCGCCCTCCATCGTCGAGATCTCCGCGGACTCGGCCGCCGGCGGCTCCACCGGTTCCGGCGTGATCATCACTCCGGACGGCGAGATCGTCACCAACAACCACGTGATCTCCGGGGCCTCCTCGGTGACCGTACGGCTCGGGGACGGCCGTACGTTCCCGGCCGAGGTCGTCGGCACGGACCCCGACAAGGACCTCGCGCTGATCGAGCTGAAGGGCGCTCCCGGGAAGCTCAAGGCCGCCACCCTCGGTGACTCCTCGAAGGTGCGGGTCGGTGAGGAGGTCGTGGCGATCGGCTCCCCCGAGGGCCTGACCGGCACCGTCACCAGCGGCATCGTGTCGGCGCTCGACCGGGACGTCACCGTCGCCAAGGACGAGGACCAGGGGCAGGGCCGGGGGCAGCAGTGGGATCCGCGCCAGGGCTGGCCGTTCGAATTCGGCGGCCAGCGGTTCAACGGTGACACCGGCTCCTCGAAGACCACGTACAAGGCGATCCAGACCGACGCCTCCCTGAATCCGGGGAATTCCGGCGGTGCGCTGATCAATATGAACGGTGAGATCATCGGAATCAATTCGGCCATGTACGCGCCGAGTTCCGCGAACGGTTCCGCGGCCGGAAGCGTCGGCCTCGGATTCGCCATCCCCGTCGACACCGTCAAGGCCGACCTGCCGCGTCTGCGCGCGGGCGGCGACAGCTGAACGGCACACCGGACGCGTGCGAGTCTTGGGCCATGACGGCACAGACGGGACAGCAGAACGAAGCCGAGCGCATCCTCGTCGTCGACGACGAGCCGGCCGTACGGGAGGCCCTGCGCCGCAGCCTCGCCTTCGAGGGGTACGCGACGCGGGAGGCCGCCGACGGGCTCGACGCGCTCGCCGCCATGGAGTCGTACGCCCCCGATCTCGTCGTCCTGGACGTGCAGATGCCCCGCATGGACGGGCTCACCGCGGCCCGGCGGATCCGGGCCTCAGGCTCGACCGTGCCGATCCTGATGCTGACGGCCCGGGACACGGTCGGCGACCGGGTCACCGGGCTCGACGCGGGCGCCGACGACTACCTGGTGAAGCCGTTCGAACTGGACGAGCTGTTCGCCCGCATCCGGGCGCTGCTGCGCCGCAGCGCGTACGCCGCGCCCGCCGCCGCGCCGGCCGGGGACGGGGTCCTCGCCTTCGAGGACCTGCGCATGGACCCGGTGACGCGGGAGGTGACCCGGGGCGGGCGGACGGTGGAGCTGACCCGTACCGAGTTCACCCTCCTGGAGATGTTCCTGACCCACCCGCGCCAGGTGCTGACCCGCGAGCAGATCCTGAAGGCGGTGTGGGGCTTCGACTTCGAGCCGAGCTCGAACTCGCTCGACGTGTACGTGATGTACCTGCGGCGCAAGACGGAGGCGGGCGGGGAGCCGCGCCTGGTCCACACCGTGCGGGGCGTCGGGTACGTGCTGCGCGGAGGGGGCGCGGAGTGAAGGGACGGGACGCCCGCGGTCCCCTCGCCTGGTTCCGGTCACGGCCGCTGCGTTCACGGCTCGCGCTGCTCACCGCCTTCGCGGTGGCGGTGGCGGTGGCGGCGGTCTCGGCGGCCTGCTGGTTCGTGACGCGGGCCCAGCTGGAGGCGGAGCTGGACGCCTCGCTGCGCAACGTACGGCTGGACACCGGGGCGGTGACGGAGCTCCTGACGGATTGCCGGCAGGGCCGCAAGCCGGCGGCCACCGTGGAGCCGTACACCGTGCAGGTGGTCCTCGCGAACGGTGCCGTGTGCACCTCGGGGCAGGCGCCGCTGCCGGTCGGGAGCGACGACCTCCGGGTCGCGCGGGGTGAACTGGCGTACGTGCTCCACACGGTGACGGACGCGGACGGACGCGAGATGCGGGTCTCGACCTATCCGCAGGCCGGTCCGCCCGGGATCGCGGTCTCCCTCGCCCGCTCGCTCTCCGAGATCGACAACTCGATGTCCACCCTGCGCTGGGTGCTGCTGCTGGTCTCGGGGATCGGCGTCGTCGGCGCGGGCGCGGCCGGGCTGTGGGTGGCGCGCACCGGCCTGGAGCCGGTGGACCGGCTGACCGGGGCGGTGGAGCACGTGGCGGCGACCGAGGACCTGACGGTGCGGATCCCGGTGGAGGGCGAGGACGAGATCGCCCGGCTGTCGCGGTCGTTCAACGCGATGACGGCGGCGCTCGCGACCTCCCGGGACCGGCAGGCGCGGCTGATCGCGGACGCGGGGCACGAGCTGCGGACGCCGCTGACCTCGCTGCGGACCAACGTGGAGCTGCTGGCGCGCAGCGAGGAGACCGGGCGGGCGATCCCGGCGGAGGACCGGCGGGCCCTGATGGCCTCGGTGAAGGCGCAGATGACGGAGCTGGCGTCGCTGATCGGCGACCTCCAGGAGCTGGCCCGCCCGGACACGGCGCGGCCGGGGCCGCTGGAGGTGGTGCCGTTCCACACGATCCTCCGCTCGGCCCTGGACCGGGCCCGGCTGCGCGGCCCGGAGCTCACCTTCACGACGGACCTGGCGCCCTGGTACGTCCGGGCGGAACCGGCCGCTCTCGAACGGGCCCTGGTCAACGTGCTGGACAACGCGGTGAAGTTCTCGCCCCCGCGCGGCACGGTCGAGGTGACCCTGATGCGGGGCGAGCTGACCGTCCGGGACCACGGCCCCGGCATCGCGCCCGACGAACTGCCGCACGTCTTCGACCGCTTCTGGCGCTCGCCGTCGGCCCGCAGCCTGCCGGGCTCGGGCCTGGGCCTGTCGATCGTGGCCCGTACGGTCCGGCAGGCGGGCGGCACGGTCGCGCTCGCCCCCGCGGAGGGCGGCGGCACCCGCGTCACCCTCCGCCTCCCGGGCGCCCCGACCCCGCCGCCGGAGACGGCGCCCTGAGCGGCCCGTCGCGTCAGTTGTGGCGGAGGAGGGCCTCGACGAGGCCCGGGCGGGTGTTCGGGTAGTCCATCGGCACGATGCCGAGGCCGGTCCTCCCGGCCGCCTCCGTGCCGTCGAGCCAGGAGTGGACGCGGGGGTTGAGCCGGTCGGCGTTCCAGCGGGGCGGGAGGTAGGCGGCGGTGCTGACGAAGTTGACGTACAGCTTCCCCGGCTGCTGGTAGGCGGCGCGGAAGTGGCTCTCGATCTTCGGGTACTTGGCGTCGGGGAGGGCGTTCCAGTCGTCCTGGACCGCGAAGACGGCGGGGTCGGCCCACCGCGGACCCGGCAGGCCGGCGTTGTCGGCGAGGAGGACGACGCGCCCGCGGGCCTCGCCGAGGAGCGGGAGCCGGTCGGCGATCCGGAAGAGGGGGCGCCAGCCGCGCCGGTCGAGGTAGTCGTCGAAGACGGCGCGGAAGGCCGCGTCGGACTCCTCGGAGTACTCCTGCCTGACCCGCATGAGGACGGTCTCGGTGGGGTGCGCGGCGAGGAAGTCCCGGCAGGCGATCAGGACGTCGCCGAACATCATGTTCTGGTAGGAGGCGCCGTGGTGGATGGCGAAGGACCCACCGGTCACCCGGCACCTGATGTCCAGGAACCGGATACCGCTGTCCAGCTGCTGGGCGATGGTGGTGTTCTGGCACTCGCTCCACGGGCCGCCGAAGCGGGCCCCGGAGTCGTGCGTGCCGGGGATGGTGAGCCGCTGGAGCGGCGTCCCGTCCCCGTGCGCGGCCATCCACGCCCGTACGTCCACGGCCGAGGCGGGAGGTGCCCCGACGAGCAGCGCGGCCCCGGCCCCCACCGCTCCCACGAGAAAGCGTCGTCGCTCCATGGGCGGCACTATGGCAGGTGCACGACAACGGCACCAGAGTGCGGGAAGGGCGGCTCCCCCGCACGCCGCAGAGCGTGCGGGGGAGCCGCCCCGCGTCCTACTTGATCACCGTGATGCGGTCCGCCGCCGGAACGGGCAGCGGGTTCGCGGCCGAGGAGTGCGCCGCCAGGTAGGCGTTGAACACGTCCAGGTCCGAGGCGCCGACCAGCTTGTTCGTGCCGGTCGCCAGGGCCGGGAAGCCGTCGCCGCCACCCGCGAGGAACTCGTTCATCGCGACCCGGTAGGTCTTCGCCGGGTCGATCGGCTCACCGTTCAGCTTGATCGTGCCGTCGACGACGCGGTCCGCGCCCGTCTTCGTCATGTCCAGCGTGTAGGTGAGGCCCTTCGAGACCTGGAGGATCTTCACCGAGTTCAGGTTCGAGCCGCTGACCTGCTGCTTCAGCGCCTGAATGAGGTTCGCGCCGCTCAGGTCGACCACGTTCATCATGTTGGTGAAGGGCTGCACGGTGAAGGACTCGCCGTACGTCACCACGCCGTCGCCCTCGGAGCCCGAGGCCTTGTACACCAGGTCCGCGCGTATGCCGCCCGGGTTCATCAGGGCCAGCTGCGCGCCGCCCTTGTCCGCCGGGGCCAGGCCCTCCAGCTGCGCGTCCGCGATCAGGTCGCCGAGCGGCTTCTCGTACGCCGTGGAGCCGCGGCCGTTGATGTCGGCGGCGATCCAGCCCTGCGGGCGGTTGGCGACCGGGGCGGCGAGCGCCTGCCAGTCCTGGATCAGGCCGGTCATGTCCGCGGCCTTCGGCACGTCGCGCGTGACGACGCGGTTGGCCGAGTCGACGGCCGTGCGCACGATGTCCTTGGTGCGGCGGTCGTAGGTGAGCGTCGTGTCGGTGTACAGCTTGCCGAACGCGGACGCCGAGGTGACCAGGCGCGGCTTGCCGGCCGGGTCGGGCACCGTGCACACGTACGCCTGGTGCGTGTGGCCGGTGACCAGCGCGTCGACCTGCGGCGAGACGTTCTTGGCGATCTCGGTGATCGGACCGGAGATGCCGTCGCCCGGGCCGGGGCTGTCGCAGTCGTAGTTGTACGAGGACGAGGCCGGCGCGCCGCCCTCGTGGACCAGGGCGACGATGGACTTGACGCCCTTGCGCTCCAGGATCCTGGCGTACTTGTTGATCGTCTCGACCTCGTCGCCGAACTTCAGGCCCTTGACGCCCTCGGCGGTGACGATGTTCGGGGTGCCCTCCAGGGTCACGCCGATGAAGCCGATGCGGACGCCGTCCTTCTCCCAGACGAAGGTCGGGTCGAGCAGCGGCTTGCCGGTCTTCTCGTCCGTCACGTTGGCCGCGAGGTACGGGAAGTCGGCGCCCTCGAACTTCTCGCCCTTCACGAAACAGCCGGCCGTCGGGTGGCAGCCGCCGTTCTGCATGCGAGCCAGCTCGCGCGCGCCCTCGTCGAACTCGTGGTTGCCGACCGAGGTGACGTCGAGGTCCAGGCCGTTGAGGGCGTGGATCGTCGGCTCGTCGTGGAAGAGACCGGACAGCAGCGGGGAGCCGCCGATGAGGTCACCGGCCGCCGCCGTGATGGAGTAACGATTCCCCTGACGGGCCTGGCGCAGGTGCGTCGCCAGGTACTCGACGCCGCCCGCGTCGATCTTCTCGACCCGGCCGTCCGGGTGGGTGTGGCTGACCTGGCCGGAGGAGCCGGCCGGCGGCTCCAGGTTGCCGTGGAGGTCGTTGAAGGAGAGGAGCTGGACGTCGACCATCCGCCCCCAGCCCTTGCCGTTGGTGCCGGACGCGGCGGTCTCCGCGGCGTCCTGCGACGCCCCGGCGGGCAGCGCGGCGACGAGCGCCCCGGCGGTCGCGAGCCCCGCGCCGACGGCGAGAATGCGCCGCCCCGCCTTGTTCTTCCTCGGTGTCGTTCCCATCTCTCCCTGGTCCCTTTGCCCCGGTACGCGGCCCTGATCGTCCCCCGTCTGCGGACGCAGCCTAAGGTCAACGCGCGTAGCGCAACAGGGGTCGGCCGGTTACAAGACAGTTGCCCTTGGCTGACGAAGTGTCGCCGTAGGCTCGTCCCATGACTTCCGACGCGGCGCCGGCCCTCGAACCGGGACGGCAGATCCACACGTATGACGAGCTCTCGCCCGAGCAGGTCCAGGACGTACTGGACCTGCTCGAGGCCGCGGACCGCGCCGACGGCGTGCACGCCGTCTCCGAGCAGGGGCGGCTCTACCTGCGCAACGGCCGGCGCGAGGGCGTCCGCCACTTCCTCCTGACGGTGGGCCCCGCCCTGTACGGCTACGCCCAGCTGGAGGAGACCGACCCGGTCGAGGCCCCGGCCGCCGAGCTGCTCGTCCACCCGGCACACCGAGGGCGCGGCCACGGCCGGGCCCTCGGCACCGCCCTGCTCGCCGCCTCCGGCAAGCGGCTGCGCGTCTGGGCGCACGGCGGCAGGTCGGCGGCCCGCCACCTCGCCCAGGTCCTCGGCCTGACCCTCTTCCGCGAGCTCCGGCAGCTGCGCCGCCCGCTGAGCCCGCTGGACGTCCCGGAGCCGGTGCTGCCGGAGGGCGTCACCGTCCGCACCTTCGTCCCCGGCCAGGACGACGCCGCCTGGCTCGCCGTCAACGCGGCGGCCTTCGCGCACCACCCGGAGCAGGGCTCGCTCACCCAGCGGGACCTGGACGACCGCATGGCCGAGCCGTGGTTCGACCCCAAGGGCTTCTTCCTCGCCGAGCGCGACGGCCGGATCATCGGCTTCCACTGGACGAAGACCCACGCCGAGGAGCAGCTCGGCGAGGTGTACGTGGTCGGCATCCTGCCGGAGGCCCAGGGCGGCGGCCTCGGCAAGGCCCTGACGGCGATCGGCCTCCGCCACCTGGCGGCGCAGACGCTGCCGACGGCGATGCTCTACGTGGACGCCGACAACACGGCGGCGGTACGGGTCTACGAGGGGATGGGCTTCACCACGCACGAGGTGGACCTGATGTACCGCGCGGAGTCGTAGCGGCGCGGGCGAACTCCTGGAGGTGAGGGGGCGGTTGACACCGCCCCCTTCTTTCCATCACCCTTTCACTACTTGATTAGTGAAAGGGTGGTGGAAAGAACGTGGTCGAGTACCGCATCGACCGGCGCAGTGGCGTCGCCACCTACCTCCAGATCGTCCAGCAGACGAAACAGGCCCTCCGCATGGGCCTCCTGGAGCCCGGCGACCGGCTGCCCACCGCACGCGAGGTCGTCGAGGCCACGGCGATCAACCCCAACACGGTCCTCAAGGCCTACCGGGAACTCGAACGCGAAGGCCTCGTCGAGGCTCGCCGCGGCCTCGGCACCTTCGTCCGCGCCACGCTCGGCGCCGCCGCCACCGCCGGTTCGCCCCTGCGCGGCGAACTCGCCGACTGGGCGCGCCGGGCCCGCGCCGCCGGACTGGACCGCGAGGACGTGGCCGCGCTCTTCACCGCCGTACTGAAGGAACACTTCGAGGGGGACGACCACCGATGACACGAGACGCCGCTCTGACGGCGGGGCTCCTGGGCCTGCGGTACGGGGGACGACGGGGCGGCTGGGCCCTGCGGGAGTGCGACTTCGCCCTCCCCGCCGGGCGCGTCTGCGCCCTCGTGGGACCCAACGGCGCCGGCAAGTCCACCCTCCTCGCCCTCGCCGCCGGACTCCTGCGCCCCACCGAGGGCCACATCACCGGCCCGGACCGGGAGCGGATCGCCTACGTCGCCCAGGACAAGCCGCTCCACCCCCGGCTCAGCGTCGCCGACACCCTGCGCATGGGCCGCGAACTCAACCCGGGCCGCTGGGACGAGGCCGCCGCCCGCCGCGTCCTGGCCGACGCGCTCGACCCGCGCTCCCCCGTGCGCGACCTCTCCGGCGGACAGCGCACCCGCGTCGCCCTCGCGCTCGCCCTCGGCAAGCGGCCCGAACTGCTGCTCCTGGACGAGCCGATGGCCGACCTCGACCCGCTCGCCCGCCACCAGCTGATGGGCCTGCTCATGGCCGACGCGGCCGAACGCGGCACCACCGTCGTCATGTCCTCGCACATCCTCACCGAGCTGGAGGGCGCCTGCGACCACCTCCTGCTCCTCGCCGGCGGGCGCGTCCGCCTCGACGGCCCCGTCGACGACCTCCTCGCCGCCCACACCCTGCTCACCGGACCGGTCGCCGACCTCGCCCCGCACACGGTGGTCGAGTCGCGCACGACGGGCCGTCAGCTCACGGCGCTCGTCCGTCACGAGGGCCCGGTCGCGGGCCCCTGGGAGACCGCCGCCCCGTCCCTGGAGGACCTCCTCCTCGCCCACCTCCGCACCACCGAAGGAGCCCGTGCATGAGCGGCCTCGCCCTGAAGGGCACGACCTGGGTCACGGTCCGGCAGTACCGGCGGACGCTGTGGCTGGCGGGAGCGGCGGTGGTGCTGGTGGGGGCGGTGCTGGTGGCGCTGTGGATCTGGGACGCCCGGGTCCCCGACACGTACACCCGGGGCGGCCGGACACTGCCCGCGCAGACCGACACCGGCCGGCATCTGCTGAGCGTGGCCGTGGGCGAGGTGGCCGACGGCATGCTCCTCCTGCCGGTCCTTCTCGGCGCCTTCGTCGCGGGCCCCCTGATCGCCCGCGAGTACGAGTCGGGGACGTACAGGCTCGCGCTCACGCAGTCGGTCGGCCCCGCCGCCTGGCTCCGCGCCAAGCTCCTCACCGTGACCGTCGCGGCGCTCGCCACGGCCCTCGCCCTGAGCCTCCTGTACCGGCTGGCCCAGGGCCACCTCACCGACACCCCGTACCGGGACTTCGACCCCGGCCCGTACGAGGTGACCGGCCTGGTCCTCTTCGCCCAGCTCCTCGCCGCCGTCGCCGTCGGCGCCCTCCTCGGCCTGCTGGTCCGCCGGACCCTCCTGGCCATGGCGGCCACGGGCGCGGTCCTGGGCGCGGTGCTGCTCGTGCTCGGCGCGCTGCGCTGGTCGCTCCTGCCTGTTCGGACGGTCACCGGCCCGAACGGGGACATGCTGATGCCCCGGGACAACGGGCTGCTCATGGACACGGGGCTGCTCACCTCCACCGGCGCCCGCTTCGACCGGGGGATCTGCTGGCAGGAGGCCAACGCGGTCCCCGGTGTGGACGCGGACCACGACCTGTGGATCACGGCGCACGAGCAGTGCCTCAGCCGCAACGACGTCACCGCCCAGTACGTCGACCACCACCCCCAGTCCCACTTCTGGCCCACGCAGTTCATCGAGTCCGGCATCCTCCTCGCCCTCGCCGCGCTCGCCCTCTTCGCCGCCTTCCGCGTGCTGCGCACCCGCCACCCGTAGGGGGTCCCGGGGGCGGGGCCGGGCACTCGCCCGGCCCCGCCCCCGATTCCGTCACGCCACGTCCCCGTTACCGACCGTTCAGACGCGCTTGCGACGCTCACGCAATGAAGCGCTCCGTGCCCGTGCCCGCCAGGGCCCTCCCCAAGGGGAGACTTCCCTCCACCACGGCCCGCTCCGACGCGCCCGACCACCCGTTCGCGCGGAAGAATGGGGCCATGAGCCAGCAGCCCGCCGAGGTCCCGGTCCAGTCCTCCGCCACCCCGTCCGCGCAGCCGTCCGTCGGCTCCATCGCCGCGCACCGGCCCCAGGTCGTTCACCCGAACGGCGTAGGGGGCATCGACTCCGGTCTGGACTCCGATCCCGACGCGTACGAGGGGGACGGCGACGGACACGACGAGCTGCCCCCGGGGCGCTTCCTCGACCGTGAACGCAGCTGGCTCGCCTTCAACGAGCGCGTCCTCGAACTCGCCGAGGACCCCGGCACGCCCCTCCTGGAGCGCGCCAACTTCCTCGCGATCTTCGCCTCGAACCTCGACGAGTTCTTCATGGTCCGCGTGGCCGGCCTCAAGCGCCGCATCGCCACCGGCGTGGCCACGCGCTCCGCCTCGGGCCTCCAGCCCCGCGAGGTCCTCGACCTCATCTGGACCCGCTCGCGCGAGCTCATGGCCCGGCACGCCGCCTGCTTCCAGCAGGACGTCGCACCCGCCCTGGCCGACGAGGGCATCCACCTGATCCGCTGGCCCGAGCTGACGGAGAAGGAGCAGGCCCGCCTCTTCACCCTCTTCCGGCAGCAGATCTTCCCCGTCCTCACCCCGCTCGCCGTCGACCCGGCCCACCCCTTCCCGTACATCTCGGGTCTCTCGCTCAACCTCGCCGTGGTCGTCCGCAACCCGGTCAGCGGCCACCGCCACTTCGCGCGCGTGAAGGTGCCGCCGCTGCTCTCCCGCTTCCTGGAGGCCTCCCCGCAGCGGTACGTCCCGCTGGAGGACGTCATCGCGGCGCACCTGGAGGAGCTGTTCCCCGGCATGGAGGTGCTCGCGCACCACATGTTCCGGGTGACCAGGAACGAGGACCTGGAGGTCGAGGAGGACGACGCCGAGAACCTGCTCCAGGCGCTGGAGAAGGAGCTCATGCGGCGCCGCTTCGGCCCGCCGGTCCGCCTGGAGGTCGAGGAGTCGATCGACCCGTACGTGCTCGACCTGCTGGTCCGCGAGCTCAAGGTGTCCGACGCCGAGGTCTACCCGCTGCCGGGCCCGCTCGACCTCACCGGCCTCTTCGGCATCGCCGGGCAGGACCGGCCCGAGCTGAAGTACCCGACGTTCGTCGCCGGCACCCACCGGGACCTCTCCGAGGTGGAGTCGGCGTCCGCGCCGGACGTCTTCGCCGCGCTGCGCGAGCGGGACGTGCTGCTGCACCACCCGTACGACTCCTTCTCGACGTCCGTGCAGGCCTTCCTGGAGCAGGCGGCGGCCGACCCGGACGTCCTCGCGATCAAGCAGACGCTCTACCGGACCTCGGGCGACTCGCCGATCGTGGACGCGCTGATCGACGCGGCCGAATCGGGCAAGCAGGTCCTCGTCCTCGTCGAGATCAAGGCCCGCTTCGACGAGCAGGCCAACATCAAGTGGGCGCGGAAGCTGGAGGAGGCCGGCTGCCACGTCGTCTACGGCCTCGTCGGCCTCAAGACCCACTGCAAGCTGTCCCTGGTGGTACGGCAGGAGGGCGAGCTGCTGCGCCGCTACTCCCACGTCGGCACCGGCAACTACCACCCGAAGACGGCCCGGCTCTACGAGGACCTCGGCCTGCTCACCGCCGACCCGCAGGTGGGCGCCGACCTGTCCGACCTGTTCAACCGGCTCTCCGGCTACTCGCGCCGTGAGACGTACCGCCGGCTCCTCGTCGCCCCCAAGTCGCTGCGCGACGGGCTGGTCTCCCGGATCACCAAGGAGATCGTCCACCACCGGGCCGGGCGCCCCGCCTACGTCCGGATCAAGGTCAACTCGATGGTCGACGAGGCCGTCATCGACGCCTGCTACCGGGCCTCGCAGGCCGGGGTGCCGGTCGACATCTGGGTCCGCGGCATCTGCGCCGTACGGCCCGGCGTCCCCGGCCTCTCGGAGAACATCCGGGTCCGGTCGGTCCTCGGCCGCTTCCTGGAGCACTCCCGGATCTTCGCCTTCGGCAACGGCGGCGAACCGGAGGTCTGGTTCGGCAGCGCCGACATGATGCACCGGAACCTCGACCGCCGGATAGAGGCCCTCGTCCGGGTCTCCGACCCCGCCCACCGGGCGGCCCTCACCCGGCTCCTGGAGACCGGGATGTCCGACACCACCTCCTCCTGGCACCTCGGCCCCGACGGCAACTGGACGCGCCACGCGACCGACGCCGAGGGCAAGCCGCTGCGGCACGTCCAGGAGATGCTCATCGACGCCCGGAGGCGGCGGCGTGTCCAACCCTGACCACTACTCCCAGGACGTCATGGCGGGCGAGGTCCTGGCCCCGTACCTGCACGCCCGGGCCGCGGACTTCCTCCGCGGCCTGCGGCTGCACCGCGAGAGCGGCGCCGACACGGCCGGGGCGGAGGAGGCCGCCCGTACGCTGCGGGCCGCCGCGCGCCGGATCAGCGGGACCCTGCACACCTTCCGGCCGCTGCTGGACCCGGTCTGGGCCGACCAGCTCCGCGCCGAGCTGGCCTGGCTCTCCGGGACCCTGGCCCTGGAACAGGCCTGCACCTCCCGGCTCGTCCGTCTGGTGGACGCGCTGTCCCGCCTGTCGAGCGCCGGCGGGCCCGTCCCCGCAGCCCGGGGCGAGCGGAGCGCCGGCCTCACCGTCGGCGCCGCCCGCGCCGGCGCGCTCCTGGAACGCCAGCTCACCCTGGCCCGTACGCGGGCCCACTCGGCGGCCCTCCAGGCGCTCGGCTCCTCCCGCTTCCACGCGGTCGCCGACGCGGTGGCGCTCCTCGCCTCCGAGGTGCCGCTCGGCCCGGCGGGGACCGCCCCGGCCGCCGAGGTCCTGGACGGCCCGGCCGCCCTCGCCGAACGCCGCCTGCGGGAGGCGGTCGCCGCGCTCCCGCTGACCCGGGCCGCCCACCCGTACAACGCCGAGGCGCTCGCCCTGTCCGCCGGGGAGACGCAGGACGCGCCCTGGCACCACACCCGGCTCCTGCTGCGGCTCCACCGGTACGCCTCCGAGGTCCTGCACACCGGCGGCGAACCCGACACGGTGCTGTACGAGGCGGCCCGGGCCCTCGACCGGCACCGGGACGCCGCCGAGGCCGCGACCGCCGCCGCCACGGCCGCCCGGACACCGAGGATCGCCCCGGCCACGGCGTACGCCCTGGGCGTCCTCCACGCCGACCAGCGCCACGAGGTCGAGGCGGCCCGCTTCGCCTTCCAGCGGGCCTGGCGGAGCGCGACGGCCCCGGTGCCATGAACGCCGCCGCGGCCCCGTCGGGCCCCGGGACCGGCCACGGCGGCGGGGCCGGGGCCGGGGCCGCCGCCCCGGTCCTGGCGGCCGGATGCGTCCTGTGGCGCCCGGCGGTTTCCGGCCACCCCGGCGACCCCGCCGGGATCGAGGTGGCCGTGATCCACCGGCCCAAGTGGGACGACTGGTCCCACCCCAAGGGGAAGCGGAAGCGGGGCGAGACCGCCGAGGAGTGCGCTCTGCGCGAGGTCCTGGAGGAGACCGGCCACCACTGCGCGCTGGGCGCCCGGCTCCCCACCGTCCGCTACACGGCGTCCGGCCGCCCCAAGGTGGTCGACTACTGGGCCGCCCGCGCCCTGAGCGGCACTTTCGCACCCACCCGGGAGGTCGACGCCCTGCTCTGGCTGCCGCCGGCCGAGGCCCGCGCCCGCCTCACCCGGCCCCAGGACCGGGCGCTCCTGGACGCCCTGCCGGTGCCGCCGGCGCACCGGTGACGCCGTCCGCACCCGGGCTTACGGCACGGTTCACTTCCCGTTCACTCTCCTCCGCCGACCGCTTCACCTGTTCTGCCTAATTTCGGCCTTACGAGGTGCTCGAAGCACGACGATGCACCCATCAACCCCGATACGCGCCGCCCTCGGACGTCCGGACACCAGGTCCACGGCACGGCGGCTTCTGGAAGGAACACCCGAAAGTGAAGCTTTCGCGCAAGAACGGGCTTCGCGCCTCCGCGATCGGTGCCCTCGTCGTCTCCGGTGCGCTCGTCCTCTCGGCGTGCGGTTCGGACAACAACACGGAGCCCACCAAGGGCGGTGGCGGCAAGACCAGCAACGCCGCCTCCTCGAGCATCAAGTGCGAGGGCGCCAAGGGCCAGCTGCTCGCCGCCGGCTCCAGCGCCCAGAAGAACGCGATGGACCTGTGGGTCAAGAACTTCCAGGCCGCGTGCGAAGGCGTCGAGGTCAACTACCAGGGCATCGGCTCCGGTGGCGGCATCACCAAGTTCAACCAGGGCCAGGTGGCCTTCGCCGGCTCCGACTCCGCGCTGAAGGAGGAGGAGGTCGCCGAGTCGCAGAAGATCTGCAAGGGCGGCAAGGGCGTCAACCTCCCCATGGTCGGCGGCCCCATCGCCATCGGCTACAAGCTGGAGGGCGTGGACAACCTCGTCCTGGACGCCGCCACCCTCGCCAAGATCTTCGACACGAAGATCACCAAGTGGAACGACCCGGCGATCGCCAAGCTCAACCCGGGCGCCAAGCTCCCCGACACCACGATCCAGGCCTTCCACCGCTCGGACGAGTCGGGCACCACCCAGAACCTGGGCAAGTACCTTTCCACCGCGGCTGCCGCAGACTGGAAGTACGACCCGAAGTCCAAGTCGTGGCCCGCCCCCGGTGGACAGGCCGCCAACGGCTCCTCCGGTGTCGCCACCGCCGTCAAGGACGCCGAGGGCTCCATCGGCTACTTCGAGCTCTCGTACGCCACCTCCAACAAGATCTCCACGGTCAGCATCAACACCGGTGCCTCCGCCCCGGTCGCCGCCACCACGGAGAACGCCTCCAAGGCCATCGCCGCCGCCAAGGTCAAGGGCACCGGCAACGACGTGGCGCTCTCCCTCGACTACGCCACCAAGGCCGAGGGCGCCTACCCGCTGGTCCTCGTCACCTACGAGATCGCCTGCGACAAGGGCAACAAGGCGGAGACCCTGCCGACCCTGAAGGCCTTCCTGAACTACGCGATCAGCGAGGAGGGCCAGAAGGTCCTCGCCGAGGCCGACTACGCCCCCATGCCGGCCGAGATCGCGGCCAAGGTCCGCGCGATCGTCCCGACCCTGTCCTGATCCCCGGCCGGGGGCGGCCCCTCACCTCCCGTGGAGGGGCCGCCCCCGGCATCCGGTGCACCGCCGCCAGGAGCCGTACACCCGTACCGGCCCCGCAGACCGGAGAAGCCGATGGCTACCACCACACCCGACCTCCCCAGGAGCCGGCGCCCCAAGGGCGCGGCCCGCCCCGGAGACCGCATCTTCAGCGGCCTCTCCCGGGGTTCCGGCATCACGCTCCTCGTGATCATGGCCGCGATCGCGGTCTTCCTCACCTACCGCGCCGTCCTCGCGATATCCCAGGACAGCACCAACTTCTTCACCACCTTCGAGTGGAACCCGGCCGGGAACCCGCCGGTCTTCGGCATCGCCGTCCTCGCCTTCGGCACGGTCGTCTCCTCGATCGTCGCGATGGTCATCGCCGTACCGATCGCCATCGGCATCGCGCTGTTCATCTCGCACTACGCACCGCGCAAGCTGGCCAAGCCGCTCGCGTACGTGGTGGACCTGCTCGCCGCCGTGCCCAGCATCATCTACGGCCTCTGGGGCGCGATCTTCCTGGTGCCGTACCTCGACGGCCTCAACCAGTGGCTCGACACCTACCTGGGCTGGACGTACATCTTCGACAAGTCCAGCGACGGCGTCGCCCGCAACCTCTTCACCGTGGGCATCCTGCTGGCGATCATGATCCTCCCGATCATCACCAACGTGACCCGCGAGGTCTTCCTCCAGGTCCCGAAGATGCACGAGGAGGCCGCCCTCGCCCTCGGCGCCACGCGCTGGGAGGTCATCCGCATGTCGGTGCTGCCCTTCGGCCGCTCCGGCATCATCTCCGCCTCCATGCTCGGCCTCGGCCGCGCGCTCGGAGAGACCATGGCCGTGGCCGTCGTCCTCTCCCCCAGCTTCCTCATCTCGGGCCACCTGCTCGACCCGGGCGGCGGCACCTTCGCCCAGAACATCGCCGCGAAGTTCAACGAGGCCGACGCATTCGGCCGGGACGCCCTGATCGCCTCGGGTCTCGTCCTCTTCGCCATCACCCTGCTGGTCAACGGCGCGGCCCGGTGGATCATCGGCCGTCGCAAGGAGTACTCGGGGGCAGCGGCATGAGCCACGCCATTCAGGATCGTCCGGTCGCCGTGACCCCGCGCCGCGGAACCCTCGCCCACGCCCGCCTCCCGCGCTGGACGCCCGCCGCCGTCGCGGCCGGCTCCATCGCCGCCGGCATCGGCATCGGCGCGGGCGCCGGCTGGCACAGCAAGGTCCAGTGGGGTCTGATCGCGGCGCTGATCTTCGTCGCCGCCACCTACGCGATCACCTCCAAGGTGGAGGGCTCCCGGCAGGCCAAGGACCGCGTCGCCACCAGCCTCGTCTGGGTCTGCTTCGTCCTCGCCGTCGTCCCGCTGCTCTCCCTCGCCTGGGTCACGATCAGCAAGGGCATGACCGTCCTCGACGGCTACTTCCTCACCCACTCGATGAACGGCGTCCTCGACGCCGAGGCCGGCGGCGGCGTCTACCACGCCCTCCTCGGCACCGTCGAGCAGGTCGGCATCGCGACCCTGATCGCCGCGCCCATCGGCCTCCTCACCGCCGTCTACCTCGTCGAGTACGGCGGCGGGAAGCTGGCCCAGGCCGTCACCTTCTTCGTCGACGTCATGACGGGCATCCCGTCGATCGTCGCGGGCCTCTTCATCCTCGCCACCTGGAACCTGATGCTGGGCTTCGGCCCCTCCGGTTTCGCCGGCGCGATGGCCCTCGCGATCCTGATGATGCCGGTCGTCGTCCGCTCCACCGAGGAGATGCTCAAGCTCGTCCCGAACGAGCTCCGCGAGGCCTCCCTCGCCCTCGGCATCCCGAAGTGGCGCACCATCCTGAAGGTGGTCCTGCCCACCGCGATCGGCGGCATCACCACCGGCGTCATGCTCGCCGTCGCCCGCATCACCGGTGAGACGGCCCCGGTCCTGCTCCTCGTGTTCGGTACGAAGCTCATCAACCCGAACCCCTTCGAAGGCGCCCAGTCCTCCCTGCCGCTGTACGTGTACGAGCAGTACGCGGTCGGCACCGACGCCGCCGTGGCCCGCGCCTGGGCCGCCGCGCTCGTCCTGATCGCCTTCGTCATGATCCTCAACCTGGTGGCCCGCGGCATCGCCCGCTGGAAGGCCCCGAAGACCGGCCGCTGACCGCGGTCGATTGGAAGTGATTCACATGGCCAAGCGGATCGACGTCAGCGGCCTCTCCGCCTACTACGGCACCCACAAGGCGATCGACGACATCTCCATGACCGTCGAGCCCCGCTCGGTGACGGCCTTCATCGGCCCCTCCGGCTGCGGCAAGTCCACCTTCCTGCGCACCCTGAACCGCATGCACGAGGTCACCCCGGGCGGCCGCGTCGAGGGCAAGGTGATGCTGGACGACGAGAACCTGTACGGCTCCCACGTCGACCCGGTGGCCGTCCGCCGCACGGTCGGCATGGTGTTCCAGCGCCCGAACCCCTTCCCCACCATGTCGATCTTCGACAACGTGGCGGCGGGCCTGCGGCTCAACGGCTCGTACAGGAAGTCCGAGCTGAACGACATCGTGGAGCGCTCCCTCAAGGGCGCGAACCTCTGGAACGAGGTCAAGGACCGCCTGAACAAGCCGGGCTCCGGCCTCTCCGGCGGCCAGCAGCAGCGTCTGTGCATCGCGCGGGCGATCGCGGTCGAGCCGGAGGTCCTGCTGATGGACGAGCCGTGCTCGGCCCTCGACCCGATCTCCACGCTCGCCATCGAGGACCTCATCGGCGAGCTGAAGGAGCGCTTCACGATCGTCATCGTGACGCACAACATGCAGCAGGCGGCGCGCGTCTCGGACCGCACGGCCTTCTTCAACCTGGCGGCCGTCGGCCAGCCCGGCAAGCTGATCGAGCTGGACGACACGGAGCGCATCTTCTCCAACCCGAGCGTCCAGGCGACCGAGGACTACATCTCGGGCCGCTTCGGCTAGCCCGCCGCCCCCCGTACGGGCCGCCCCGCCGTCCCGGGGCGTCCCGTACGAACCACCTCTCGCACGAGCGATCCCACCCCCGGGAGCAACCACCACGCCCCCGGCCCAGGGTCACCACGTGCGGGGCAACTCCTTCCCCACGAGCGAACCCACCACCGGGCGCAACCACCCCGCCCCCGGCCCAGGGTCACCACGTGCGGGGCAACTCCTTCCCCACGAGTGAACCCACCACCGGGCGCAACCACCCCGCCCCCGGCCCAGGGTCACCACGTGCGGGGCAAGTTCGTCTGCGGTGCTGCATGGCGGTGCCACCGTACGACGAAGGGCCCGGCTCCCCCAGGGGAGCCGGGCCCGACCACGTTCCGGCCGCCGTGGCCGACCGGGGTCAGCCGAAGGCCAGCCTGACCACGAAGTAGCTCACCGCGGCGACCGCTCCCGCCGCCGGCATGGTGATGAACCAGCCGAGGATGATGTTCTTGGCGACACCCCACCGCACCGCGTTGACCCGCTTCGTCGCGCCCACGCCCATGATCGCGGAGGTGATGACGTGCGTGGTCGAGATCGGCGCGTGGAAGAGGAACGCCGAGCCGAACATGATCGACGCGCCGGTGGTCTCCGCCGCGAAGCCCTGCGGCGGGTCCAGCTCGATGATCTTGCGGCCGAGCGTCCGCATGATGCGCCAGCCACCCGCGTACGTACCGAGCGACAGCATCACGGCACAGGCGATCTTGACCCACACCGGGATCTCGTCACCGGCCTGCTGGACGTCGGCGATGACGAGGGCCATCACGACGATGCCCATCGTCTTCTGCGCGTCCTGGAGGCCGTGGCCGAGGGCCATGCCGGCCGCGGAGACGGTCTGCGCGATGCGGAAGCCGCGCTTGGCCTTGTGCGGGTTGACCTTGCGGAAGATCCACATGATGGCGCACATGACCAGGTAGCCGGCGACGAGGCCGACGACCGGCGAGATGAACATCGGGATGACGATCTTCTCGAGCACACCCGACCAGATGACCTCGGTCCCGCCGGCCAGCGCCGCGCCCACCATGCCGCCGAACAGGGCGTGGGAGGACGAGGACGGCAGCCCGAAGTACCAGGTGACCAGGTTCCAGATGATCGCGCCGACGAGCGCGGCGAAGAGGATGCCCATCCCCTTGTCGCCGGTGGGCGTCGCGATCAGCCCTTCGCTGACGGTCTTGGCGACGCCCTGCCCGAGGAAGGCGCCGACGAGGTTCATCACCGCCGCCATCGCGAGCGCCGCCCGGGGCGTCAGGGCCCGGGTCGACACCGAGGTCGCGATGGCGTTGGCGGAGTCGTGGAAGCCGTTCGTATACGTGAAGCCGAGCGCGACACCGATGGTCACGATCAGAGCGAAGGTGTCCACGAAGCTCAGGACTCCTTGACCGCGATGGTCTCCACCGTGTTCGCCACGTGCTCGAAGGCGTCGGCCGCCTCCTCCAGCACATCCACGATCTGCTTCAGCTTCAGCACCTCGATGGCGTCGTACTTGCCGTTGAAGAGGTGGGCGAGCAGCTTGCGGTGGATCTGGTCCGCCTGGTTCTCCAGCCGGTTGACCTCGATCCAGTACTCGGTGAGGTGGGACATCGTCCGCAGATTGGGCATGGCCTCGGCGGTCAGCTCCGCCGCCCGGGCCAGGACCTCGATCTGCTGCTCGACGCCCTTGGGCAGTTCCTCGACGTTGTAGAGGACGACCAGGTCGACGGCCTCCTCCATGAAGTCCATGATGTCGTCGAGGCAGGAGGCCAGCGAGTAGATATCCTCGCGGTCGAACGGCGTGATGAACGAGGAGTTCAGCTGGTGGAAGATCGCGTGGGTGGCGTCGTCACCGGCGTGCTCCGCTGCCCGCATCCGCTCCGCGATCTCGCCCCGGGCGGAAGGCTCCGCCCCGAGCAGTTCCATCAGGAGCTTCGAGCCCGTGACGATGTTGTCCGCGGACGCGGCGAACATGTCGTAGAAGCTCGTCTCCCTGGGGGTCAGACGAAAGCGCACGTGGGGTCCTCGGGGTGCTGGGTTTCGGTCAGGCTGATGCTAGGCGCATCATCCGGCCACGGCTAACCGGCGTCTCTCAGTGTCGCCCATCAGGCACAGTGATCTGCACGTGCCCCCGCCCGGATCGGCGGGGATCGGTACCATATACCCACGAGGGGTATACACCCCCTTAACGGACAGCGGGAGGACGCGATGACGACCACCGAGACGGACCAGGTCACCCCCGAGACCGTCGAGGCCGTCCAGGCCGTCGAGGCGGCCGGCCACGCACGGACCGACCACGCGCACGGGGTCCACGGCTACCACAAGCAGAAGGACGAGCACCTGAAGCGGCTGCGCCGCATCGAGGGGCAGATCCGCGGCCTGCAGCGGATGGTGGACGAGGACGTCTACTGCATCGACATACTCACGCAGGTCAGCGCGTCCACCAAGGCGCTCCAGTCCTTCGCCCTGCAGCTCCTGGAGGAGCACCTGCGGCACTGCGTCGCGGACGCGGCGGCGACCGGCGAGGGCATCGACGAGAAGGTCGAGGAGGCGACGAAGGCGATCGCCCGGATGCTGCGGACCTGAGACGGGGCCCGGCGGTCGCCCGCGCCGTGGCGCTGCGGGTCAGCGGCCGCGCGGACCGCGCTCGGCCCCGACCCGCAGAACCTCGTCGATGCGGTCGGGGCTGAGCCGCTCCCCCTCGGACGCGGCGGCGGCGATCATCAGCTCGCCGCAGAGTTCTATCTCGGCGAGGGCCACGCACTCCGGGTCCGGGGATGCGGTCGCGTTCGCTGTCGCTGTCGCCGTACCGGGCGGGGCCACACGCCATCACCTCTTCCTGCCGGAGTCGGTATCCCAGCGTAGGGAGCGCACCACACAGCGCGCATGACACGTCCGGACCATTTTGCCGATGGTCCGCACCATGGCCCGGCGGCCGGCCTCGGAGGCCGGTTCAGGCCTTGATCTTCCCGGCGTAGATGTCCCGGCGGTCGGGCAGCGTGACCTCGACGGCGACCCCGAATCCGTACAGGAGCGTGGTCGACGCGACCGCGACCGTACGGCCCTGGTTGCTGAAGGTGAACTGGTGGCGGACCTTCCTGAGCAGCCCTTCCGCGTCCAGGTACGCGTCGAAGGGGACCGTGTCCGTGGTGAACCCCTCCGCCGCCGCGGCCAGCGCCCCGCGCAGCTGCGGCGAGGCCGCGCGGGCGGCGCGCGCGAGGTCGGCGACGCCTCGGTAGTGGCCGACTTTCACCCCCGCGAGGTCGGTCTCACCGAGGTACGTGACGTCCCCGGCACCCCGCAGCAGTTCGGCCGCCGCTCCGGGGTCGGTGGCGCCGCCCGTGACGAGGTTGCCGTCCTCCAGGGTGGTCGTGTCCACGCGCACCCACTTGTCGGCGGGCACGCCCGCCCCCCGGTTCTTCATGTAGAGCGCGCCGGGGGTGAGGAGTTCGGTGATCGGCCGGTGCTCGCTCGCCCCGGCCGCGGCGTGCGGCAGCACCACCTGGAGCCGGCCCGTGCGGCGCCGGAAGTCGTAGCCGCCCTCGCCGCGGATGGTGACGCGGGTCCCGCCGGTGGCCATCTCCATGGAGGTCGTGGCCTTGGCGGACCCGGCCTTCGTCAGGGCGTCGGCGGCGTTCCGTACGGTACGGGCCGGGTCCGGCAGCGGCTTGGGGTCGGCGGAGGCGGCGCACCCGGTGAGCGCCGTGGCGCCGAGGGAGCCGACCAGGGCCGCGGCGGCGGCGAGGCTCCCGCTCCCGTGCCCGCGCGGGCGCCCGTACCGCTGCTCCACCATCGCCTGCCAACCCCCAACGCCTCACCGCTGTTTGCCCGGGCCCCGCGCTTCCCCGGGGCCTGTGGATCCGGGGATTCCCGATCCGCATAACGACGGCGCAGGCGACCCGTCACGCGCAGTACGGTGGTGGGGTGCACGAGCAGTCCCCGCATGAGACGACCACGACGGAGCGCGGCGCGTTCGCGCTGGCACGCTGCGCCTGCGGCTGGACGGGTCCGGCGCGCAGATCCCGGGACCGCGCCCGTACGGACGCCGCCGACCACCTCCGCACGGCGGCGGCCGGTGCCGCGTGCCCGGTGGGCCCGGCGGACACCCTCTAGATCCCGCGCCCCAGGGGCTGTCAGGCGGCCAGGTCGCTGTGGCCGGTGGCCGGGCCGCCGATCCGGGGTTCCGGGATGCCGACCGTCTCCGCCCGGTGCGGGCTCGCCGCGTGCCGGGAGCGGACGAGGCGGGCGCCCCGGCCGGAGCGGGCCACGGCGGAGACGACGGGCGTGAGGAGCGCGCTCGCGACCGGGGCGAGGAGCAGCGCCACCGCCGTACCGAGGGCGAAACCGCCGATGACGTCGGTCGGGTAGTGGACGCCCATGTAGACGCGGGCGAAACCCTCGGCGAGGGCGAGCCCGATGGCGGCGAGGCCGAAGCGGCGGTCGGCGACGAAGAGGGCGACGCCGAGCGCCATGGCGAGGGTGGCGTGGTCGCTGACGAAGGAGAAGTCGGTCTTGCCCTCGACGAGGACTTCGAGGTTCTTGTGGTCCTTGAACGGCCGGGGGCGTTCGACGAAGTCGCGGATGGGGACGTTGACGAGGAGCGCGATGCCGGCGGCGAGGGGGGCCCAGACGATGCCGGTCACGGCCGTGACGGAGTCGGCGGGGGTGCCGCGCCGGCGGGCGCTCCACCAGCACCAGAGCACGACGAGGACCGTGCCGAGCAGGAGGCCGTACTCGCCGACGAAGCCCATGACCCGGTCGAACCACGGCGGGGCGGTCTTCGCCAGCCCGTTGATGTCGTGGAGCAGGCTGACATCGGGGTTCGAAGCGTCCGATGCGAGTCCAGCCATTGCTGCGGCCCCTTGCTCTCGTGTCTGGTTTCCAACCCCCGTGGTCAGAGCGGTCGGATCAGGGAACGAACCGCCTGAGGCGCACGTTCCGCTGTCTCCGGTGGATCATGCCGACGTTATCGAAGAGTGACGGTCCGCCGCAGCTCAGGGGCCGCCTCGGACGGTGAGTTCCAGCCATGTCCGGTACGCCTCGGGCGGTGTCCGACGCCCCGTCCGTTCCGTTCACGGCTGCGGGAGATGGGTGGGCAGCGCGGCGGCGCCGTCCGCGGTGACGCGGGTGGCGCCGAAGTAGTCCGGGGTGTCGATCCTGTCGAAGCGGATCACGGCTCCGGTGCGCGGGGCGTTGATCATGTAGCCGCCGCCGACGTAGATGCCGACGTGCCGGATCGCCCGCGAGTTGGTCAGGTCGTCCGAGAAGAACACCAGGTCGCCGGGGAGCAGTTCGTCGCGGCCGGGGTGCGGTCCTGCGTTGTACTGGTCGTTGGCGACGCGCGGCAGGTGGATGCCGACGCTCGCGTACGCGGCCTGGGTCAGGCCCGAGCAGTCGAACCGGCCGCCCTGCTCGGCCGTGCCCGTGCCGCCCCACAGATAGAGGGTGCCGAGCTTCTGCTGGGCGTAGTAGATGGCTCCGGCGGCCTGCTTGGAGGGGGAGACGCGGCCGGCGGGGCGGGCGAAGCTCTTCTCCAGCGAGCGGATGATCCGGACATAGTTCTGGGTTTCCTTGTACGGCGGCACACCGCGGTACTGGATGACCCGGTAGGCGCCCGCGTTGTACGCGGCCAGCATGTTGTTCGCCGGGTCGCCGGGGACGTTCTTCACGTAGCCGGCGAGCGCGCAGTCGTACGAGGCGGCCGAGGGGATGGCGTCCCGCGGGTCCCAGATGTCGCGGTCGCCGTCGCCGTCGCCGTCGATGCCGTGGCTCGCCCAGGTGCCGGGGATGAACTGGGCGATGCCGCGGGCGTTGGCGGGCGAGACGGCCCGGGGGTTCCAGCCGCTCTCCTGGTAGAGCTGGGCGGCGAGCAGCGCCGGGTTGATGGCGGGGCAGAGGTTGCCCCAGCGCTGCACGAGTCCCTGGTAGAGGGCGGGGACGGCGCCCTTGGCCAGGGACACGGTGCCGTTCTTGCCGCTGCCCGCGCCGCCGAGGAGCCCGGCGGCGGCGGAGTACGTGCCGACGACGAGCAGCAGGAGGAAGCCGAGGCACAGGCCGAAGGCCCCGCCGGCCATCAGCCACGCCCGACCGGCCCTCCCCGCCCCGCCCGGCCTGCCCGCCTTACGCACCGTCAACCACCCCTCGGCTCCTGGCAGTACGTTCCGGAGCGCCAGTCTAGGCGGGGAGGGGCCTCCTGGGGACCGTGCGCGACACGGTGGTCACGGCGGGAGACGGGGCGCCGGGGGCGCACCGGGCGCGCGGGGCGGGGTCACGCGGCACGTGGCCGGGGCACGTGACGGGGTCACGCCCCCTTGAGGACCTCCACGAGGCTGGAGCTGCTGTCGCCGCCCCGGCCCGCCTCGACCCCGCGCCGGAACAGCTCGGCGACGGCGGCCGGCAGGGCGCCGTCCACCCCCGCGTCGGTGACGGTGTGCAGGACGTGCTCGACGCTGGCCAGGCCCATGGTGAGCCGGTCCACGTCCCCGGCGTGGTTGCCCGCGTCCACGCGGGGCGCGTAGAAGTCGAGGAACCGGCCGAGGTCGAGGGCGCCGTGGGCGTAGGGCAGGAGCTCGGTGGCGCTGATGCCGTGGGCGCCGGCGAGGGCGAGCGCCTGCCAGTAGCCGGAGAGCGCCGTCCAGAACATGACCATGTTGAGCTGGTAGTACAGCGCGGCGAGGCCCGGGTCCTCACCGCGGTGGTCGGTCTTCCCAGTGATGACCGAGAGGGTCTCCCGGTGGGCCTCGAAGGTGTCCAGGGGGCCGCTGTAGAAGGTGGCGGACTCCGGGTCGCCGACGCCGGACGGCGGTACGAGCACGCCGCCGGTGAGCTGGACGGCGCCGCGCTCGGCCAGCCAGGCGGCCCCCTCGCGGGCGCGCTCCGGGGTGTCGGAGCTGAGGTTGACGATCACGCGGCCCTTGAGGACGGCGGGGTCGACGGAGTCGAGGATGCCGTGGACGGCGTCGTAGTCGGTGAGGCTGAGGACGACGACCTGGTTGGCGGCGAGGGCCTCCTCCGGGCCGGCCGCGAGGACGGCGCCCTTGCTCACCAGCTCGTCGGCGCGGCTCGCGGTGCGGTTCCAGAGGGTCACGGCGTACCCCCGGTCGAGGTAGGCGGCGGCCATGGCGCGGCCCATGGGGCCGAGGCCGATGACGGTGACGGAAAGGCTGTTCTGCCGGCTCTTCTGCACGGGGTACCCCCTCGGTGGGCGTGGGCGGAACGCGCACGCGGACGGACACGCGGAGCCGGACAGGGCCCGGCCCGCACTCACGGGCTAAAACGAACGCTCTACTCAGCGCTCGTGCCGACCGTAGCACGGTTCTAAAACGAGCGCTCTACTCAATGGGCCGGTAGACTCTCCCCATGCAGACGCGGACCAGCAGCAGCACGCGCGACCGGATCGTCGTCGCCGCCTCACGCCTCATCCAGCGTCAGGGCTACGTCGGCACCGGCATCAAACAGATCGCCCAGGAGGCGGACGCCACCCTCGGGTCCGTCTACCACTTCTTCCCGGGCGGCAAGGAAGCGGTCGCCGTCGCCGCCATGGAGCACGGCCGCGAGGAGTTCGCCGACCTCCTGCGCTCCGCCCTCGACGCCGAACGCGACCCCGCCGCCGCCCTGGACGCCTGTGCCCGCGCCCTGGCCGGCGCACTGCGCGCCTCCGACTGGACCGAGGGCTGCCCCGTCACCGCCGCCGCCCTGGAGACCCTCGGCGAGGAGAACCCCATCCAGCAAGCCTGCGCCACCGCCTACCGCTCCTGGCAGAACCTCGTCGCCGAGAAGCTCCTCGCCTGCGGCCTCCCCGCCCCCGAGGCGCGCGACCTGGCCGTCACCGTCATCAGCACCCTCGAAGGCGCCGAGGTGACCGCCCAGATCACCCGCGCGGAGACCCCGCTCCTCCTGGCGGGACGTCACCTCGCGCGCCTGGTCGCCTCGTACGCCTGACGCCGCCCCAAGAGTGCAACAACGACAATCATTGCCCGGAGTCACCCTCCGTGATACACAGAGTGACCGTACGCTTCTTCGCGTGAGCCCGACCGCACAGCCGCAGGTCAAGACGGTCAGATCGGTCAGATGTGCGGGGATCGGGTAAAGAGAGCCGCCAAGCCGTCACACGCAGGCGGTTTCATCGGCGAAGATAGGGCGATGACCCATGCCGTCCGGCAGGGGCAGCAGCTAACTACCCATACAGGGGCGGTGAGTTACATGTACCTGGCGGCTGAAAAGGGCGACATCACCACCATCATCGGTGGAATCGCCCCCAACTGGGGACCCTTCGGGAGCCTCGGCAACGAAGCCAAAGTGATGATCGAGGTCGTGATGGCCGTGGCCATCCTGCTCTGCCTCGGCATCGCCATCTGGGGAGCGGCCAAGCAGCGCATCGGCGCGACCGCGCTCCGCGACACGTTCAGCGCGGAACAGGGCAAGGGCCTGATCGTGGCCGGTCTCACCGGCGTCTTCATCATCGGATCGCTGGGGACGCTGTTCACCATCGTGTACGGGATGGCCGTCTGACCGACCGTCGGACCCCGACCCGTCCTCCGAGGCCTGCTGAAATGCGTTCCCTGAAGCCCAGTCATGTTGCAGCACTGTCGTACCCGCGAACGAGTGAGGGGGCGTACCCGGCATGAGCCTCGGCGACGAGCACGACGGCTTCGGCGGCGTGGGCGGCTCGGGCCAGACCCGTACCCGCCTGCCCGACGCCAACAGCGGTGACGTCTACGGCGGCGCCCGCCGCCCCGTACGGAGCTCCCGCTCCCTCGTCACGGTCGTGGGCGTGGTGGTCCTGCTCATCGCCGCCATCGCCTTCGCCAACCGCGGCGGCGGCGACCGCACGGACGCGACCCCCACCGCCGGCACCGCCGCCCCCCGCGGCGACGCCGGCGCCCCCACCGCCGCGACGGGCGTCCGCCCGGTCACCGCCAAGAACGGCACGATCCCCACGGGCTTCGCGCACGACGAGCAGGGGGCGCAGAGCGCGGCGGCGAATTACGCGGTGGCGCTGGGGTCGGTGGACATGTTCCAGCAGAGCGCCCGCGAGCAGATCGTCCGGTCCATCCACGATCCGGCCGTCGTGGAGGGCCTGCTGAAGCAGCTCGACGCGTCCTATTCGCCTGAATTCCTCAGCGGCATCGGGCTCGACGCCAACGGCACCGCCCCCTCGGGAATGACCTTCGTGTCACGCACGATCCCGGTCGGCACCAAGGTGCGTGACTACACGTCGACCTCGGCGACGGTCGAGGTCTGGTGCACCGGCCTGGTCGGCCTCGCCGGCGAGGGATCGACCAAGCCGGTCACCTCCACCTGGTTCACCATCACGCAGAAACTCACGTGGGTCGGCAGCGACTGGCGGGTCCGCTCGTCCAGCCAGAGCGAGGGACCGACCCCCGTCACCGGGGACAACCGTGCCTCCATCGCCGACGAGATCGCCCAGGCCGTCGAGGGATACGGAGGCTTCACCTATGCCCGCTGACCGAGGCCCGGTGGGCCGCGCACGGTACGGAATCGCCGCCGCCCTCCTCTCAGCGCCCCTTCTGCTGGCCACGAAGGCCCACGCGGCGCCCACCCCCACGCCGTCGGGACCGACCACGCCCACACCGTCCCCGAGTGCCTCGAACAACCCCTGCGACCTCATCGTGGGGCAGGCCCGGGAACTGTGCGAACAAGGCCAGCCCAGCGGCACCCGCGCCCCCGCCGCCGACCCCGCCGCCACGCTCGACCCGCTGTCGTCGCTCGCGCGCGGCTGCGCCGACGCCGCCGTGAAGATCATCGACGAGCTGTCCTCCGCCGTGAAGGAGACCGCCGACGTCGACTTCACCAACATGGAGTTCCTCGGCCGCTACGCCGTCGTCTTCGCCGCCGCCACCTTCCTCACCCTCCTCCTCTGGCTCCTCGCCGTCGCCAAGCGCGCCATCCGCGGCGTCCCCCTCACCACCGCGATCTCCGAGGCCATCGGCTTCCTCTGGCTGACCGTCCTCGCCTCCGCCTTCACACCCCTGATCCTCTACACGGTCGTCAACGCCACCGACGCCGTCACCGAGGTCATCGCCTCCGGCACCGGCCGGCAGACCGACGTCTTCTTCGGCAGCTTCAAGGAGGCCCTGCAGAAGGGCGACAGCATCGGGGGCGGCCCCATCATGCTGATCATCGTCTCGCTGGTGACCGTCCTCGCCGCCGGCGTGCTCTACCTGGAGCTGTTCCTCCGCGCCGTCCTGCTCTACGTCGGTGCGCTCCTCGGCGTCGTCGTCTACGCCGGGCTCGTCGACAAGAACATGTGGGGCCACGTCCGCCGCTGGGCCGGCATCATGATCGCGGTGATCCTGGTCAAACCGGTCATCGTGATCGTCCTCGGCCTGGCCGGCGCGCTCTCCTCCGACACCGGCCCGAACGCCTTCTCCGCCGTCGTCTCCGGCCTCGCGATCATCCTCCTGGCCATCTTCGCCTCCGCGATGATCTACCGCTTCGTGCCCGGCTTCGGCGACGAGATCGTCGCCTCCCGCAACAACCGCCTGCACCGCGCCGGCGAGAACGCCGCCGCCGCCGTCATCTCCTCCCCCGCCTCCCTCGTCTCCCAGGGCATCAAGACCCACAGCACCCGCGACAGCGGCGGCGGCGCGCCCGCCCAGGCCACCGCGGCCCGCGCCGCCAACCCGCTCTCCGGCGGCGTCGCCGCCCACAGCAGCCGCGGCGGCGACACCCGGGGCACCACCGGCGGCGGTGGCACGGCCGGCGCCACGCCCCCGCCCCGTAGCAGCAGTCCCACCGCAGGAACCCCGCACAGCAACCGCAAGCACACTGGAGGTGGAGGGCGTTGACGACCCAGTCCCAGCCGGTCGCGCCCCGCCGCACGTATCTCATCGGCCGTGCCCGGCCGAACGCGATCGTCGGCAAGAACCGGGAGACCGGCGAGATCGCCCTGATCATCACCGGCGCCTTCCTCGGCATGATGAGCGGCCTGCTCGTCCCCCTCCTCCCGCTCCGCATCGCGCTCCTCGCCGGCCTCCCCATGCTCGCGCTCGCCGCCGTGTACGTGCCGTACAAGCACCGCACCTTCTACAAGTGGTTCGAGATCAACCGCAGCTACAAGCGGATGCTCAAGCGCGGCACCGCCTACCGTTCCGGCGTCGCCGAGGCCGGCACCCGCCTCGACGGCCGCGAGGTCGAGATCGGCCCGCCGCCCGGCATCGGCCGCGTCGGCTGGCTCTCCGCCCCCTTCGGCCCCGACGAGATCGCCGTCCTCCTGCACGCCGACCGCCGCACCGTCACCGCCGCCATCGAGATCGAGGGCCCCGGCGTCGGCCTGCGCGACAGCGAGGACCAGGAGGCCCTGGTCGACCGGTTCGGCACCCTCCTCAAGCACGTGGCCAACGGCGACGGCTTCGTCACCCGCCTCCAGATGCTGGCCCGCACCCTCCCCGCCGACCCCGACGCCCACGCCAAGGACGTCGGCCAGCGCGGCGACCCGCACGCGCCCGCCTGGCTCCGCGAGTCCTACGACCAGCTCCAGTCGATGGTCTCCACCTCCAGCGAGCAGCACCGCGCCTACCTCGTGGCCTGCATGCACTACACGCGCGAACTCGCCGCCGAGGCCAACGCCATGGCCCGCGCTGCCCGCCACGCCTCCGGCGCCCGCCGCCTCGACCGCGACGCCGGCCTCGCCGTCGTCATGGCGCGCGAACTCACCGACATCTGCGCCCGCCTCGCCGAGGCCGACATCCGCGTCCGCCAGCCCCTCGGCCAGTCCCGCCTGGCCTCCCTCGTCCACTCCATGTACGACCCGGACCACCCCATCGACCACATCCAGGCCATGACCAAGCGCAACGCGTGGCCCGCCGAACTGGACGCGATGGAACCGACGTACCTCCAGGCGAAGACCCGGGAGTCCTCCACCCGCGCCCCCTGGTGCCACGCCACCGCCTGGATCAAGGAGTGGCCGATGACCCCGGTCGGCGTCAACTTCCTCGCCCCGCTCCTCGTCCACACCCCCGACGTCATCCGCACGGTCGCCGTCACCATGGACCTGGAGCCCACGGAGGTCGCCATCGAGCGCATGCTCACCGAGAAGACCAACGACGAGGCCGACGCCAGCCGCGCCGCGAAGATGAACCGCACCGTCGACCCGCGCGACATCGCCGCCCACGGCCGGCTCGACCAGCGGGGTGAAGACCTCGCCAGCGGCGCGGCCGGGGTGAACCTCGTCGGGTACATCACCGTGTCGTCGCGTTCGCCCGAGGCCCTCGCCCGGGACAAGCGCACGATCAGGGCCTCCGCCGGCAAGTCGTACCTGAAACTGGAGTGGTGCGACCGCGAGCACCACCGGGCCTTTGTGAACACTCTGCCGTTCGCGACCGGCATCCGCCGCTAGGGCCGAAGGGGCACAGACCGATGCGAGATCCGCTGTCCGTCCTCACCGAAGCCTTCACCTCCTTCCTCTTCGGGAAGGTGGAGACGACCCGCCTGCCCGTCCGCACCTCCACCGGGCAGGCCCAGGCCGTCTACCTGCCGACCGCCGCGCCCGGCCTCGGTGACTCCGGCGTGATCATCGGCCGCGAGGTCTACAGCGGCAAGGGGTACATCTACGACCCCTTCCAGCTGTACGGCCAGCAGCTTCCCGCCCCGCACTGGCTGGTCCTCGGCGAGTCCGGCAACGGCAAGTCGGCCCTCGAGAAGACGTACGTGCTCCGCCAGCTCCGCTTCCGCGACCGGCAGGTCGTCGTGCTCGACGCCCAGGGCGAGGACGGCGTCGGCGAGTGGAACCTCATCGCCCAGGAGCTGGGGATAACTCCCATCCGCCTGGACCCGATGGTCGCCAACGACGCCGGGATCCGCCTGAACCCGCTCGACCCGTCGATCACCACGACGGGGCAGCTCGCCCTGCTCCGTACGATCATCGAGGTGGCCATGGGCCACGGCCTGGACGAGCGCTCCGGCTTCGCGCTCAAGGTCGCCCACGCCTACGTCACCGGCCACATCACCGAGCGGCAGCCCATCCTCACCGACATCGTGGAGCAACTGCGGCACCCGAAGCCGGAGTCGGCGGAGGCGATGAACGTCGACATAGACGACGTACGGGCCTGGGGCCTGGACGTCGCGCTCGTCCTCGACCGCCTGGTCGACGGCGACCTGCGCGGGATGTTCGACGGCCCGACGACCGTCGGCATCGACCTCGACGCGCCCCTGATCGTCTTCGACCTGTCCCACATCGACCGCAACTCCATCGCCATGCCGATCCTCATGGCGATCGTCGGCGTCTGGCTGGAACACACCTGGATCCGCCCCGACCGGAAGAAGCGCATCTTCCTGGTCGAGGAGGCCTGGCACATCATCAACAGCCCGTTCGTGGCTCAGTTGTTCCAGCGGCTGCTCAAGTTCGGCCGCCGGCTCGGTCTGAGCTTCGTCGCCGTCGTCCACCACCTCTCCGACGTCGTGGACGGGGCGGCCGCCAAGGAGGCGGCGGCGATCCTCAAGATGGCGTCCACTCGCACGATCTACGCCCAGAAGGCGGACGAGGCACGCAACACCGGCCGGGTCCTCGGCCTGCCCCGGTGGGCCGTCGAGATCATCCCGACCCTCACCCCGGGCATCGCCGTCTGGGACGTCAACGGCAACGTGCAGGTGGTGAAACACCTCATCACCGAGAAGGAACGGCCCCTCGTCTACACCGACCGCGCCATGACCGAGTCGTCCGCCGCCACCGACCCCGAGCTGGAATGGGAGACGGAGCAGCGGGCGATCCTCATCGAGCAGCAGATGAACGACTCGTCCCAGTCGACGGTGGCGTAGATGGAGCGGGTACGGAAGGAGGGGGGCGTCTCCGACGGGCTGCTGCTGACCCTGTTCGCCCTGCTCCTGGGGCTCACGGTCCTGGTCTGGACGGCGACCGGCCTGTCGGGCCTCCTCGCGCACGGCGCCTGGCCGGACGGGGTCGCCTTCGCCCGCACCCCGTCGGCCCTGCGCTCCCTGGCCACCGCCCCGACGGACCTCGCGGCGGCCTGGCCCGGCACCCCGCCGGGTCAGCTGTCGGGGTACGGGCTGTTCTGGGGCCTGGTGATCGGCGAGGCGATGATCCTGGCCGTCCTGGCGGTCTTCCTCCTGGGCACGCTCGCCCGCTGGCGCGCGGTCCGCGCCCACCGGAAGCAGGGCCGGTACGGCTCCGGTACGGCTCCGGCGGCCGAGCCGGCCGTACGGGAGACGGCCCCGGCACCCGCCCCGGCACGGGAACCCGCACCCCCGGCGCCCCGCCGCCCGGCGGAGGAGGCCCCGGCGGCCCCCGCTCCCGGACCGGTCCCGTCGCCGCCTTCGCCCACCCCCCTCGGGGAACCCGCCCCCCTCAGGGAACCCGCCCCTGTCGGGGAACCCGTCCCCCTCGCGGAACGGGCCCCCTACGGGCTTCCCGGACAACCGGCACCCACCGCCTCCCCCGCCCCCCGGCGCCTGGTCTACGGCCCGCCCGAGGCCCGCCGCCCGCTCGCCGTCCAGGCGATCCGGGACGCCGACGGCCCGGTCCTCGTCGTCACCTCGGACCCCGCCGTGTGGGCCGACACCAAGGACGCGCGCGGCAAGCTCGGCCCCGTCCTCGTCCACGACGCCGGCCACCTGTGCGACACCCCCGGCCGCCTCCACTGGTCGCCCTGCGAGGGCTGCGAGGACCCGGACACGGCCCAGGCGCGGGCCGTCGCCCTGCTCGCCCCCGTCCGCCCCCACTCCCGCCTGGACGCGGCCACCGCCGACACCGCCGAAACCCTCCTGCGCTGCTGGCTGCACGCGGCGGCCGTCGACGGCCGCCCGTTCCGGCAGGTCCACCGCTGGGCCCAGGGGACCGGCGCCCACGAACCCGTACGGATCCTCCGCAGCCACCCCAAGGCCGCCTCCGGACACGCGGGCCTGCTCGAAGCGGCTCTCACCGCCCACCCCGAAAGCCGGCGTCTCGCCCAGGAGCTGACGGCCCGTGCGCTCGGCGCGCTGTCCTCCGTCCACATCCGCGAGGCCTGCACCCCGAACCGAACGGATTCGCTGGCGCTGGCATCTTTCGTCGCCGAAGGGGGCACCCTCTATGTGGTGGGTGAACCCCACGAGGACCCCCGTACCCACCCCGGCGCGATGCCGATCCTCACGGCCCTCGCCGCAAGCGTGGTCGAGCACGGCCGCCGCATGGCCGCACGGTCATCCGACGGTCGGCTCGACCCACCACTCACCCTCGTCCTCGACGACGTGGCGGCCGTGGCCCCGATCCCCCGCCTCCCGGACCTCCTGGCCACGGGCCACACCCACGGCCTCCCCACCCTCGCCCTCCTCCGCTCCGCGGAACAGGCCCGCTCCCGCTGGCCCGAGGACGCCCTCACCCCGTGAGCCCGCCCCCTTCGACGAGGGCGCCGGGGAGCGCGTCCGGGCGCGGCCCGAAGGGGTTGTCGATGACGTACCGCCACCGCCCGTCGGGCCCGAGCCGCGCCACGTCGGTGGCGGTGCCCGCGACGCGCACGGCCTCGCCGTCGCGGCCCGTGCCCTCGACGACCCAGTCCACGATCAGCAGGGCCAGGTCCCCGTTGCGGTACGTCTGCCGGGGCCTGACCGCGATCGGTACGCCCAGCTCCCGCAGCCGCCCGTTGGCCGCACGCAGCTCCGCCCCGGACACCGCCTCCCCCGGCCGGACCGCGAGCACCGCCGACTCCTCGTACACCTCGGCGAGCAGCCCCGCGTCCCCGCTGTTGAAACGGTCCGCGAAGACCAGGGGCAGATCCTCGGGGCGGGTCGCCAGCTCACGCAGCCACACAGACATGATCGACAGCCGTCCTTCCGTGCCGGGACAATCGGACATCGACGCGCTAGGAGGCGCCCCCGTGACTCACCGAACGGTTGGTCATCCACCCGGCCTTCCCGACGACGCCCACGCGCGGGTCACCGCGCCCGCGCCGGACTGCCCGGTCGAGATCGCGCTCGCGGCCCTGCGCGGCCGGTGGACCACCCTCGTCGTCCGTGAACTGCTGCGCGGCGACCGCTCGTACAGCGAACTCCGCCAGGCGCTGCCGACACTCTCCGACAAGGTCCTGTCCGAGCGTCTCGCCCAGCTCGCCGGGGCGGGTGTCCTCACCCGCGACCGCCGGCCCGGGTGGCCACCGACCGTCCGCTACACCCTCACCCCGCACGGCCGCCACCTCGGCCCCGTCCTCCAGGCGCTCTGGGACTGGGGAACCGGGGCGACGGAGGCCTAGTCGCCCGGCCGCAGCAGCTCGTACTCCAGCTCGTGGGCGACCTCGGAACCCGGCAGCGCGACCGGCACACCGTCCGTCTCGAAACCGATCCGCCGGTAGACCGCCCGGGCCCGCTCGTTGTCCACGTGCGCGAAGAGCCGCACGCGCTCGATCCGCGGGTCCGTCAGGGACCACGACCACTCGGCCGCCGCCGCGAACAGCGCGTCGATCACGCCGGAACCGCGCGCCTCGTCCCGTACGTACACGCCCACGACATGCGTCTGGTCGGTCTTCGGCACGTCCCCGAAATAGGTCTCCGCGCCGGCCCGCTCCAGCAGCACCGTCGCCGTGCCGACCCACCGGCCGTCCGGCGCCTCGGCCACGAACTGGCGTACGGCGCCCGGCCCGTCCTCGGCCGCGTTCGCCGTCCGCTCCTTCCAGAAGCTCTCGGGGCGCGCCAGGCCCTCCTCGTACGTCTCCAGAAAGGCCAGGTTCGCCACGGGGTCGCGCAGGGCGGCCAAGCGCAGCTCCCGCACCTTCTCCCACTCGTCGGCGCGAACGACTCGCATCACATGATCCATGGCTTGATCCTCGCGGTCCTCCCCTCCCACGCACAAACGGATTGTCGTACCCCGGTACTACGTCCGACACCCGGCTCCCCTCCCCGGTCGGACGTCCGGCGCCCACCCGATCCCTAGCGTCGGAGACATGATCCGCGCAGAGAACCTCACCAAGCGCTACGGGAACAGGACCGTCGTCCAGGACCTCGGCTTCACCGTCCGGCCCGGCACCGTCACCGGCTTCCTCGGCCCCAACGGCGCCGGCAAGTCCACCACCCTCCGCATGATCCTCGGGCTCGACGCCCCCACCCGCGGCCGCGCCACCGTCGCCGGCCGCCCCTACGCAGCCCACCCGGCCCCGCTCACCCAGGTCGGCGCCCTCCTCGAAGCCCGCTCCGTGCACCCGGGACGCACCGCCCGCCACCACCTGACGGCGCTCGCCCACACCCACGGCATCCCCCGCTCCCGCGTCGACCGGGTCCTCTCCCTCGCCGGCCTCACCGAGGTCGCCGACCACCGTGTCAAGGGTTTCTCCCTCGGCATGGGCCAGCGCCTCGGCATCGCCGCCGCCCTGCTCGGCGACCCGGCGGCCGTGATCCTCGACGAACCGGTCAACGGCCTGGACCCGGAGGGGGTCCTGTGGATCCGCACGCTCCTCAAGTCCCTCGCCGCCGAGGGCCGTACCGTCCTCGTCTCCTCCCACCTGATGAGCGAGACGGCCCTCACCGCCGACCGGCTGATCGTCATCGGCAGGGGCCGGCTCCTCGCGGACACCACCGTCGAGGACCTCGTACGGTCGGCGGGTGGTGCCACCGTGAAGGTCGTCACCCCGGAGCCCGGCCGCCTGCGCTCCCTGCTCCCCTCGGCCCGGTTCGTCGAGGAGACGCCCGGCACCCTCCTCGTCAGCGGCCCCGGCGCACCCGAGATCGGCCGCGCCGCCGCCGCGCACGGCGTCCCCCTCCACGAACTCACCCCGCAGACGCCCTCCCTGGAGCAGGCGTTCATGGACCTCACCCGCGACTCCGTCGAATACCGGGCCGAGCAGCCGGCCGAGCACCTGGGAGCAGCAGCGTGATCACCGCCGTCCGCGTCGTCCGTTCCGAGTGGCACAAGCTGTGGACGGTCCGCTCCACGTGGGTCACCGTCCTCACCGCCGTCGCCCTCCTCCTCGGCGTCGGCGTCCTCATGGGCGCGACCTACACCTCGGACGGCGGCGACTCCGACGTCGACACCGTCGTCCTCACCCTGTACGGCTCGCAGCTCGGCGCGGTCTCCCTCGCCGTCCTCGGCATCCTGGTCACGGCGGGCGAGTACGCCCACGGTCTCATCAGAGCCTCGCTCGCCGCCGTCCCGCGCCGCCTGCCCGTCCTGTGGGCGAAGGCGGCGGTGTACACGGTGACGGTCCTCTCGCTCTCCCTCGTCACCGCCGTGGTCACCTTCCTCACCGCGCAGCTCTTCCTCCACGACACCGACCAGGCCGCCTCGCTCACCGACGACGGCGTCCTGCGCGCCCTCGCGGGCAACGCGGCCGGTGTCACCCTCCTCGGTGTGATCGCCCTCGGCCTGGGCGCGGCGCTCCGCTCGGTCCCGGGCGCGCTCGGCGCGTTCGTCGGCGGGGTGCTGCTCCTGCCGGAGGTCCTCGGCATGCTTCCGTACGAGGCGGTGGACACGGCCCTGCGGTACTTCCCCACGCAGGCGGCCGGTGTCCTCGGCTCGGCGACGCCGCTCCCGGACGCCCCGTCACCGGGCGCCGCCCTGCTGGCCCTGACGCTGTGGGCGGCGGCGGCCCTGGCCGTACCGGCCTTCTTGCTCACCCGCCGGGACGTGTGAGGAGGATGGAGGCATGATCAGCCGGACGCCGGAGACGACGAGCGACGCCACGGGCCTGAGCGGATACGTCCAGCGGGCACTGGCCCGGGTGCGGGCGTTCGACGCCCGGCGGCCCTGGGTGTGGGACGCCGCCGTGACCCTCTTCTGGACCGGCGCCGCGCTCGTGGACGCGGCCGGCGGCTGGCGGACGATCGCCCGCGACCCGTCGGTCCCGGTCTGGCTGGTCGTCACGACGAGCCTCGCGCTCGCCCTGCCCTTGTACGGGCGGCGGCGCCGGCCGATGGCGGTGCTGGCGGTGATGGCCTGCGCGGCCCTGGTCAGCGATGCCTCGGGCGCCTTCCTCCAGGCCGGCTACCTCCAGATGATCCCGGTGTTCCACCTGGCGCTCGCCCGCCCGCCGCGCGCCCTCCTGTGGTCGGTGGCCCTGTTCCTGCCGCCGCTGGTGGTCGGCGCCGTCCGTTTTCCCTCCGGAACGTGGGACCAGCGGGTCGTCCCGGTGGTGTGGGCCTACGCCCTGGTGGCCCTGCTCGGCATCGCGGTCCGGGCGCGACGTGACCACACGGCGGCGCTCGTGGAGCGCGCCCGTCGCCTGGAGGTCGAGCGGGACCAGGAGGTCCGGCTGGCGGCGGCGGCCGAACGGGCCCGGATCGCCCGCGAGATGCACGACATCATCGGCCACAACCTGTCCGTCATCACGGGGCTGGCGGACGGCGGCCGGTACGCGGCGGCCAGGAGCCCGGAGCGTGCCGCCGAGGCCCTGGACGCGATCGGCACGACGAGCCGCCAAGCGCTGACGGAGCTCCGCCGCCTCCTCGGGGTCCTGCGGACCGACGACGAGACGGCGGCCCTCGACCCGCAGCCGACCCTGGCCGACCTGGACGGTCTCCTGACAGGGGTTCGTGACGCCGGTCTGCCCGTACGTCTCGACCTGGCCCCGCCGGGCGAACCAGCGCCGCCGGAGCTGTCCCCGGGCGTTCAGCTGACCCTTTACCGGGTGGTCCAGGAGGCCCTGACGAACACCCTCAAGCACGCGGGCCCCGGAGCCCGGGCCTCGGTCCGCCTCGCGTACGGCCCCCAGGAGGTACGGGTGGAGGTCACCGACACCGGTGGCCGCCGCGGGCCCGGGGCGGGGGTCTCGGGCACGGGCCAGGGCCTGACGGGAATGCGGGAGCGCGCGGCCCTCTACCACGGCACACTCGACTGCGGCCCGCTGCCGGACGGCGGCTGGCGGGTTCTGCTCCGTATCCCCCGGGAGGACAGCCCCTCGTGACGACCGTTCTGATCGCGGACGACCAGCCGATGCAGCGCTTCGGCTTCCGCATGCTGTTGGAGAGCCAGGACGACCTGACGGTCGTCGGCGAGGCCGCGAACGGCACGGAGGCGGTCCGTCTCACCGACCGGCACCGGCCCGACGTGGTCCTGATGGACATTCGCATGCCGGGCCTGGACGGCATTGAGGCCACCCGCCGCATCGTCGCCGCCGGCGCCCGCACCCGGGTGCTGATCGTCACCACCTTCGACCTGGACGCGTACGCGTACGACGGTCTGCGCGCGGGCGCGAGCGGCTTCCTGGTGAAGGACGCCCAGCCGGAGGAACTCCTCGCCGGCATCCGGGCGGTGGCGAGCGGCGACGCGGTGGTGGCCCCGAGCCTGACCCGCCGTCTCCTGGACGCGTACGTGCACCATCTCCCGTCGGGCTCACCGTCCCCGGCACCGGAGGAGGATGCGCGTCTCGCCCCGCTGACGGAGCGGGAGCGGGAGATCCTCACGGTCATCGGCCAGGGCTGGACGAACACGGAGATCGCCGAGCGGCTGCATCTGGCCGAGTCGACGGTGAAGACCCATGTGAGCCGCATCCTCGCCAAGACGGGAGCCCGGGACCGCGTCCAGGCGGTGATCCTCGCCTACGACACCCACCTGGTCACGCCGGCCTGAGCGGCACAAAAAAAAGGGGGCCCCGGCAGGGGCCCCCGTCATGCTGCGGTGTGCATACGTCGGAGAAATGTCTCCGAAAAACGTCCCCGGAACGCAGGAAAGCCCCGCACCAGAGGTGCGGGGCTTTCCCACAATAATTGTTCGGCGGCGTCCTACTCTCCCACAGGGTCCCCCCTGCAG
>NZ_JBIBBY010000005.1:0-47490 GCF_042900905.1 Streptomyces sp. NPDC012827
GAGTACGCGGGGGAGCGGCTGGACGAGGCGGGGGAGCGGTCCGCGACGGAGCGGCGTCACCTGACGTACTACCGGGAACTCGCCCGCACCACCGACCCCCGGCTCCGCGGCCACGGCCAGGTCGAGGCCATGACCCGTTTCGACACCGAGTACGGCAACCTGCGCACCGCCCTGCGCCGCGCCGTCGACGCCCGTGAGGAGGACGAGGCCCTGGTGCTCGTCCACTCCCTCCTCTGGTACTGGCAGATGCGCGACCTGCGCACCGACGCCCTGCACGGGGCGCGGGCCGCCGCCGCGCTCGGACCCGACCCGTTCACGCCGCCCGCCGCCCCCGTCGTACCGCTGCACGAGCCGTGCACGGCAGCGCCGCCCCCGCTGTCCGGGGAACAGCGCTGGGAGGCCCGGCGCGGGGTGCGGCTCGTGGAACTGCTCAACATGGACCACGACACCGGCCGCTGGACCACCCCCGAGGGCGTGCGCAGGCTCCGCGAGATGACCGCCGTCTACCGGCCGGGCCTGCCGCAGACCTGCCGCCTCCCCGGTTCCTTCGCCGTCTTCGCGGTGCTCCTCATCGGCGAGGCCGGCCGGCTGCGCGAGATCCTCGACGCGACCGTCGAGGCCTGCCGCCGCCACGGCTACGCGTGGGAGCTGGCCAACGCCCTCCAGCAGCGGGCCAACATGTTCGCCAACCGGGCCGACCTGGCGGCCGAGGCGAGCGCCGACGCCGACGAGAGCCTGGAGATCTTCGAACGCCTCGGGGACGCCTGGGGCGCCGCGGAGGCGCTGTCCTCCCGCGCCGAGGCCCACGAGCGCCTGCTCCGCTTCGAAGAGGCCGGCGCGGACTTCGCCGCCGCCATCGGCCACGCGGCGAAGCTCGGCGCCCAGTCCCAGATGGCGCTGCTGCGCGCCCGCTACGCCGACATCCTCATCGAGACCGGCCGGACGGCGGAGGGCGAGGCGATCCTGCGCGAGATCCTGGCCGGCGCGCACGGCCGCGGCCACGAACCCATGCTGGGCGCCCGCCTGTTCCTGGCCCTCGCCCTCGGCCGCACCGGACGGTACGCGGAGGCCCGCGAGCATCTCAACGCCCTGCGGGCCGAGTTCGGCTCCGCGACCCTCTCCCTCTTCGAGGGCTTCACCCTCGGCTGCCTGAGCTGGCTGGACAACCTGGAAGGGCGGTACGGTTCCGCGCTCGACCTGGCCGTGGAGGCGTACGGGCGCTCCCTGGACGCCCTGTCGATGATGGTCGCCCCGCAGATGCCCGCCGCCCACACGGTCTCCGCCGCCTGGGCGCTCGCCGGCCTCGGCGGCCCGGAGGCCCGGCTGGGGGCGGTGCTCCTCGGCGCCCGCGCCGGCTTCCTGCCCGACGGCCACCGGTCGCCCTCCCTGGAGCGGGAGAACGTGGAGAAGGCCACGGAGCTGAGCCGGAGCGTCCTCGGCGAGGCCGTCTTCGAGGCCGCGTACGCCGAGGGCGACGGCCTCTCCATGGAAGAGGCCGCCGCCCTGCTCGGACGCGCCGCCGACGCGATCAGAGCACGCGCCGAGTCCTGAAGCCCCCGGGGCCCGCCGTCAGGTCTTCCTGCGGAACTTGGACACCGCGAGCGGCGCCGTGACGAGGGTGATGACCAGCGCCCAGCCGAGCGTCATCCACACCGCGTGGGCGACGGGACCGCCGTTGATCAGGTTGCGGGCCGCGTCGGCCAGGTTCGACAGCGGGTTGTAGTCCGTGAAGGTCTCCAGCCAGCCCGGCATCGAGGTCGTCGGCGCGAAGATGGACGAGCCGAACTGGAGCGGCATGAGGACCAGCATGGCCATGCCCTGGACCGCCTGGGCCGTCTTCAGGGTGAGCCCGAGGAGGATGAAGATCCACATCAGCGAGGCGCCGAAGACCATCGACAGTCCGATCGCGGCCAGCAGGTGCAGGAACGAGGTGTGGATCTCCAGACCGAGCAGGAAGCCCATGCCGAGCAGGATCGCGGTGGCGATCAGCATCCGGCCGGCCTCCACGACGATCTTGGCGATCAGGACGGAGGACCGGGCGATCGGCATCGTCCGGAACCGGTCCATGACCCCCTTTTTGAAGTCGTCGTTGATGCCGACGCCCACGGCCATGGCGATGTTCATGCCCATCATCGCCATCAGGCCCGGCGTCACGTAGTTCACGTAGACGTCGTTGTTGCCCTTGCCGGCGATGGCGCCGCCGAAGACGTACACGAACAGCAGGATGAAGATGATGGGCATCATCACGGCGTCGAACATCGACTCCGGGTCCTGCTTGATCTGGAGGGCGTTGCGCCGGGCCAGGGCCGCGACGTGGCGGATGTTGGCCCGCAGGCCGATGCGGCCCTCGTCGTCGGCGGCGGACCGGGCCGGCGTACGGACCGGGGCGCCGGCGGGGGACTTGGTGACGGTGGTCGTGCTCATGCGGCGACCTCCTCGCTGATCGTGTCGGACGAGGCGGTGGCGGAGGTCCGCCGGCCCGTGATGGCCAGGAACACCTCGTCGAGGCTGGGCAGATGGGTGCCGATGTGGGCGATGCCGAAGCCGCGCGCGCCGAGCAGGGCGACGACGGCGGTCAGCTGCTGGTCGGTGAGGATGGGCACGTGGAGCGCGCCCTCGTCCGGTACGACGGTGGCGCCGGCGACCCCGTCGAGCCCGGTCTCGCGGAGCGCGGCGGCCATCGCGGGCACCTGGTCCGGGTCGGTCGGCCGGATCATCAGGGTGCGGCCGCCGACCTTCGCCTTCAGCTCGTCCACACCGCCGTTGGCGACGACCTTGCCGCGGTCGACCACGGTCAGCTCGCTCGCGAGCTGTTCCGCCTCCTCCATGTACTGGGTGGTCAGCAGCACGGTCACGCCCTCCGCGACCATCTGCCGGACCTCGTCCCAGACCTCGTTGCGGGTGCGGGGGTCGAGACCGGTGGTCGGCTCGTCCAGGTACAGGACGGCGGGCCGGCCGATCATCGAGGCGGCCAGGTCGAGACGGCGCCGCATGCCGCCGGAGTAGGTCATCGCGGGCCGCTTGGCGGCCTCCGTGAGCGAGAAGCGCTCCAGCATCCCGTCGGCCCGGCGGCGGGCGTCGGCGCGCGAGAGGTCGAGCAGGCGCCCGATCATGTACAGGTTCTCCCAGCCGGACAGCTTCTCGTCGACCGAGGCGTACTGGCCGGTCAGTCCGATGGTGCGGCGCAGCTGTCGGGGCTGGCGCACCACGTCGTACCCGGCGACGGTCGCCGTCCCGGCGTCCGGGACGAGGAGCGTGGACAGGCAGCGGACCAGGGTGGTCTTCCCGGCGCCGTTCGGCCCGAGGACCCCGAGGACGGTGCCCTCCCGCACGTCCAGGTCGACCCCGTCGAGGGCCTTCGTCGCGCCGAAGTGCTTCACGAGGCCCCGGACCTCGACGGCGTTGGTGTGTGATCGCGTCATGCCCTCAGGAAACAGGCACCCACCGACAGGCCCCCGACAAACGACCGACAGCACCCCCACACCGTCCGACACCCCGCCCACAAGGCCGACAGCCCGCCGGCGAGGGGCCGGCGGGCTGTCGGGGGAGGCGGATCAGTGGAAGGTGTGCTCCTCGGCGGGGAACGCCCCGCCGGTGACGTCCTCGGCGAAGGCACGGGCCGCGTCCCCGAGCGTCGCCCGCAGATCGGCGTACTGCTTGGTGAACCGCGGCACCTTGCCGCCGGTCAGACCCGCCATGTCGGTCCAGACGAGGACCTGCGCGTCGGTGCCGGCACCGGCGCCGATGCCGATGGTCGGGATGTGCAGCGAACGCGTGACCTCGGCGGCCAGCTCGGCCGGGACCAGCTCCAGGACCACCGCGAACGCGCCGGCGTCCTGGGCCGCCTTGGCGTCGCGGAGCAGCTGGTGCGCGGCTTCGTCGGAGCGGCCCTGGACCCGGTAGCCCATGGTGTTCACGGACTGCGGGGTGAGGCCCAGGTGGGACATGACCGGGATGCCGGCCTGTACGAGCAGTTCGGTCTGCGGCAGCGAACGCTCGCCGCCCTCCAGCTTGATCGCGCCGACGCCGCTCTCCTTGACCAGCCGCGTGGCGTTGCGCAGGGCCTGGACGGGCCCTTCCTGGTACGAGCCGAAGGGGAGGTCGCCGACGACGAGGGCGCGCCTGGTGCCCCGGACGACGGCGGCGGACAGCAGGGCCATCTCGTCCATCGTGACGGGCACGGTGGTGTCGTAGCCGAGGTGACAGTTGCCCATGGAGTCACCGACGAGGATCACCGGGATGCCGGCCTCGTCGAAGACGGAGGCGGTCATCGCGTCGTAGGCGGTGAGCATGGGCCACTTCTCGCCGCGGACCTTGGCGGCGGCGATGTCGTGGACGGTGATACGGCGGGTGCCCTTCCCCCCGTACAGCGCCTTGCTGCTGTCGGCGGGCGGTTTCTGGGCAGCCTGAAGCGTCATGGTGCACGGCTCCTTGTGTCATCTCGAGGCGCCCTGACGGCGTCCCCGGACCACGTCCATGGTGGCACTTGGTCGGCCGGGCGGGAAAGTGGGCCGGAGTGGCGCTGTTCACACCCGTGACACACCGTGTCCGCGCCGGCGGCCGGCCGCGGCCGACGGGGCAGGGGGGACGGAGGGGTACGAATGTGCGGGTTCTGTCACAGCCGCCCGGACCGCGCCACCTGCAGGAACCCCGGCACGGGGGTGTGTCGTCCCTGGGGGAGTACGGCGGTCCCGGAGATCCCCTAGGGTCGACGTCGGGCACGGAGTACGACGCAGTAGGCAGTACGACGCCGCCGGCACGGCCGGTGGCTAGGCAGTGAGGACGGGCGATGGCGCGGGTGGACATGACGGGGACCGACGGACGCGGCGGAGGAAGCGGGCACCCCGGCTTCCGGGCCGGCTCCGGGACCCGCTCACGGGCCCTCCTGGACCGTCTGCGCCACGACCGCGGGATCTGGCGCCGCGGCGTCCTCCTGGCCCTCACCGCGCTCGTGCTGACCCTCCTGATGGTCTTCCACGCCGAGATCCCCAACCGGGTCGGCAACCTCGGCAGCCTCACCGAGACGTTCCTGCCCTGGCTCGGCCTCTTCCTGCCGGTCCTCCTCGTCCTCGCGCTGCTGCGCCGCTCCGCCACCGCGCTGATCGCGCTGCTGCTCCCCGTGGTGGTCTGGCTGAATCTCTTCGGCGGTCTCGTCGCCGACAAGTCGGCCGGGGGCGGTGACCTCACCGTCGCCACCCACAACGTGAACGCCGACAACCCGGACCCCGAGGGCACCGCCCGCCGGCTCGCCGCCTCGGGCGCCGACGTGCTGGCCTTGGAGGAGCTGAAGGGCGACATGGTCCCGGTCTACGAGCGGGAGCTCGCCGAGGCCTACCCGCACCACTCCGTGCAGGGCACGGTCGGCCTGTGGAGCAAGCTGCCGCTGCGCGGCGCCGAGCCGGTCGACATCCACATGGGCTGGACCCGGGCCATGCGGGCCGAGGTCATGACCTCCAAGGGGGCGGTCCGGGTGTACGTCGCCCACCTCCCCTCCGTACGGGTCAAGCTGAACGCCGGCTTCACCGCCAACCAGCGCGACACCAGTGCCAACGCCCTCGGCGAGGCCATCGCGGCCGACCGCAACGCGCGGGTCGTCCTCCTCGGAGACCTCAACGGCACCATGAACGACCGGGCGCTCAACGCGGTCACCTCGCAGATGCGGTCCACGCAGGGCGCGGCCGGCGACGGCTTCGGCTTCAGCTGGCCGGCCTCGTTCCCGATGGCCCGGATCGACCAGATCATGGTGCGGGGCGGTGAGCCGATGGCCTCCTGGACGCTGCCGGAGACGATGAGCGACCACCTCCCGGTCGCCGCGCGCATCGGTTTCTGACGCCGGGGGGCGGCCGAACCGGTCCGGGTCCTCGGGGGAGGGGAGCGGGACGGGCGCCCCCGGTCCGAAACCTCCCCTTCATCCCCCGGAAGCCGGCGGGAACATTTCTCCTGCGAGACTTTGTTCCGTCGAAGAACTTACTTCCGGAAAGGCCCCCTCCCCTCATGCCCCTGGCCCTGCTCGCGCTCGCCGTCTCCGCCTTCGGCATCGGCACCACCGAGTTCGTGATGATGGGCCTCCTGCCCCATGTCGCCGACGACCTCGGCACCTCCGTCCCCACCGCGGGCCACCTCGTCTCGGCCTACGCCCTCGGCGTCGTCGCCGGCGCCCCGCTGCTCACCGCCCTCGGCTCCCGCGTCCCCCGCAAGCGGATGCTCCTGCTCCTGATGGCGCTGTTCACCGTCGGCAACCTCGCCTCCGCCCTCGCCCCCGGCTTCGGCTGGCTCGTCGCCGGCCGGGTCCTCGCCGGGCTCCCGCACGGCGCCTTCTTCGGCGTCGGCGCCGTCGTCGCCGCCCGGCTCGTCCGCGAGGACCGGCAGGCGCGGGCGGTCGCCACGATGTTCCTCGGCCTGACCGTCGCCAACATCCTCGGCGTACCGGCCGCCACCCTCCTCGGACAGCACCTCGGCTGGCGGGCCACCTTCCTCGTCGTCACCGTGATCGGCCTGGTCGCCCTCGCCGCGCTCGCCCGCCTCGTGCCGTACGTGCCCGTCGACGAGCGCCAGAGCCTCGGCCGCGAGCTGCGCGCCCTGCGCCGCCCGCAGGTGCTGCTGGGGCTGCTCACCGCGGTCTTCGGCTTCGCCGGGGTCTTCGCGGTCTACTCGTACCTCGCCTCGATGACGACCGAGGTCATGGGCTTCGGCGAGTCCACCGTCACGGTCGTCCTCGCCCTCTTCGGCATCGGCATGACCGGCGGGGCGCTCGCCGCCGGTACGCTCACCGACCGGGCACTGCGCCCGACGCTCTACGGCTCGCTCGCCGCCCTCGCGCTCACCCTGGTCGCCTTCCGCTTCACCGTGCACGTGCCCTGGCTGGCCCTGGTGACCGTGGTCGTCCTCGGCGCGGTCGGGTTCATGACCACCACCCCGCTCCAGATGCTGGTCATGAACAAGGCCAAGGACGCCCCGACCCTCGCCTCGGCCTCCAACCACTCCGCCTTCAACCTCGCCAACGCGGGCGGCGCCTGGGCCGGCGGCGCCGCGATCGCCGCCGGCTGGGGCTGGACCTCCCCGGCCCTCGTCGGCGCGGTCCTCGCCGCCGTGGGCCTCGCGATCGCGGTCCTCGCGGGGGTGCTCGACCGCAGGCCCTCCGCGTCGGGTACGGAGAGGGAGGCGTCCCGCGTCGTCACGGGAAGCCGGCTCGCCGACGCCGAACCGGAGGCGGCCGCGACCCCGTCGCCGTCCCGGGCGTAGGCCGGCGAGGGGCCGGCCGTCCGGGCGCGGGGTCGATCCGGCCGTCCGTCCCCTGCCCTACCCGGCGGTCCGGTCGGGCCCCGTCACCGGCTCCGAGCCGGGGGAGGACCCCACGCCCGTCCCCGGCCGGGAGGGCGTCTCGTGCCAGCGGTTCGTGATCGGCAGGCGCCGGTCCTTGCCGAAGCCCTTCGCCGAAATCTTGGTGCCCGGCGGGTACTGGCGCCGCTTGTACTCCGCGGTGTCGACCATCCGCAGCGTCCGCGCGACCAGCTCCTCGTCGAAACCGGCCGCCACGATCGCGTCCTTGCCCCGGTCGCCGTCCACGTACAGGGCGAGGATCCGGTCGAGGATCTCGTAGTCCGGCAGCGAGTCCGTGTCGACCTGCCCCGGGCGCAGCTCCGCGCTCGGCGGCTTCGTGATCGAGTTCTCCGGGATCGGCGGGACCTGGCCGCGCTCCTCGGCCGCCCGGTTGCGCCAGCGCGCGAGGCGGAAGACGTCCGACTTGTACACGTCCTTGATCGGCCCGTAGGCGCCGACGGCGTCCCCGTAGAGCGTGGAGTAGCCGACGGCCAGCTCCGACTTGTTGCCGGGCGCGAGGACGAGGTGCCCCTCCTGGTTGGAGATCGCCATCAGGGTCGTGCCGCGCAACCGCGCCTGGAGGTTCTCCTCGGCGAGTCCGGTCAGGCCCAGCGATTCCATGAAGGCGTCGAACATCGGCGCGATCGGCACGGTGCGGAAGTTCAGCCCGGTGCGCCGGGCGAGTTCCGCCGCGTCGGCGCGCGAGTGCTCCGAGGAGTACGCGGACGGCATCGAGACCCCGTACACGTGCCGGGCCCCGAGCGCGTCACAGGCGATCGCCGCGACGAGCGAGGAGTCGATGCCCCCGGAGAGGCCGACCAGCACCGAGCGGAAACCGTTCTTCGCCACGTACGCGCGCAGCCCGATGACGAGCGCCGAGTAGACCTCCTCGTCGTCGTCCAGGCGGTGCGCGTAGCCGCCGGTCAGCTCCGGCTCGTACGGGGGCAGCGGTTCCCCGGCCGGCCCCGCCAGGACCACCCGGTCGATCCGCAGCCCGTCGTCGACCGTTCCCTCCCGGGCCCGGGGATCCGCCGCCGGCAGCTCCAGGTCGAGGATCACGCTCCCCTCGACGAACTGCGGGGCCCGCGCGATCACCTCGCCCGCCGCGTCCACGACGAGGGAGTCCCCGTCGAAGACCAGCTCGTCCTGACCGCCCGTCGACGCCAGATAGGCCGTCGTGCACCCGGCCTCCCGGGCCCGCCGGCGGACCAGTTCCAGCCGCGTGTCGTCCTTGTTCCGCTCGTACGGGGAGGCGTTCACCGACAGGAGCAGCCCGGCCCCCGCGCTGCGCGCGGCCGGGACCCTGCCCCCGTCCTGCCACAGGTCCTCGCAGATGGCGAGGGCCACGTCGACGCCGTGGACGCGGAGGACCGGCAGCGTGTCGCCCCGCACGAAGTAGCGGTACTCGTCGAAGACGCCGTAGTTGGGCAGGTGGTGCTTGGCGAAGCGCAGCACCACCTCGCCGCGGTGGAGCACGGCGGCGGCGTTCTCCGGCGACCCGGCCGGCCTGCCGAGCCGGGGCTCGGCCCGCTCGGAACGGTCCAGGTAGCCGACGACGACCGGCAGCTCCCCGAACCCCTCCTCCGCGAGCCGCCGGGCGAGCCCGGCGAGGGCCGCGCGGGACGCCTCCACGAAGGAGGGACGCAGGGCCAGGTCCTCGACGGGGTAACCGGTCAGCGCCATCTCGGGGAACGCGACGAGATGCGCGCCCTGCCCGGCGGCGTGCCGGGTCCAGTGCAGGACCGCCTCGGCGTTCCCGGCGATGTCTCCGACGGTCGAGTCGATCTGATTCAGGGCGAGGCGTAGTTGCGGCACGCGGCCCAGTCTAATCGTCAATTCGACGCTATGTCCTGCGGACGGCTGCGGGGAGGGGGGCGGCGGGCTCTTGGGCGGGGCCCGTCGGGGGCCGGGCGGGCAGCCCGAGGACGAGCAACCGGTGCGTAAGGGCCCCATGACGGCCGGAGACATTCGGGCGCGGGGCGGCCGGGCTGGGGCCCCGGCGACGGTACCGGTCACGGCCCCGGTCCCGGTCCTCGCCCGGTGAGGACCTCGGCCCGCCCCGGTGATGGTCCCGGCCCTGGTCCCGGCCCGGTGAGGACCTCGGCCGCCCCGGTGACGGTCCCGGCCCGGCGATGGTCCCGCCCCCGTGACGACCCTGGCCTCGCCCCCGTGGTGGTCGCGGCCCAACCCCGTGACGGTCCCGGTCCCGGCCCCGTACCGACCCCCGGCCCCGGCCCCGGGGCAACCCCCGACCACGTCCCCGTGGCGCCCCTGCCCCGGTCCCCGTGACGATCCCCGGTCCCAGGGCCGGGGCGGCCGTCCGGCCCCGGGACCGCAGGGGAACCTTTCCGGGAGGCCGGGCGTCTGTCCCACCATGCCCGGGAATGTCACGCGCACCGCCGCCGTCGCCCTGTCCCTCGGCGCGCTCGCGTACACCGCCTGGGTTCTCGACATCGTCCTCGGCAGCGGTCCGGACCCCGTCCGCGGCTACGTCTCCGAGCTCGCCGCAGAGGATCAGCCCTTCGGCGGCTTCTTCCGCGCCGCCGACCGGACGGCCGGGTTCCTGGTCCTCGCGGGCGCGCTCGCCGGGCTTCTCGCCACCCTGCGCCGCCGCACCGCCCCGCCGCCCCCGGCGGGCGTCCCGTCCTGGGCGCGGCGCCCCGACCGCGCCTCCGGGACGGCCTGGTCCGTCGCCGGCTGGGCCGCCCTCGCGGTCTTCGGAGCCGCCACCGTCGCCGACTCCTGGCTGCCGCTGAGCTGCGCGCCCACCACCGACCCGGCGTGCGCCGCACGCGAGGCCGCCGGGGCCGTGCCCGCCACCCACGCGGCCCACGCCGTCAGTTCGGGCCTGGCCACGACCGGGGCGGTCGTCGCGATGATCCTGCTGACGGCCGCCGCCCGCCGCCACGGCCGGTGGGGCACCCTCGCCCGTACCGGTGCGGTCGTCCTGGCCCTGGAACTCGCCGTCACCGCCTGGACCCTGGCCGCCGTCACCGCCCACGAGGCCGGAACCGGGAACTGGGCCCTCGGCCTCGCCCAGCGCCTCCAGGTCCTCCTGGTGGCCCTGTGGCTCGCCGTCCTCGCCCGCGCGCTCCACCGGGAGCGGCGGCCATGACCTTCGTACGCCTCCACGGAGTGGCCCACCACGTGGCCGTCGACGGCGCCGGGCCGGTGTGCGTCCTCTCCGCCGGACTGGGCATGAGCTGGTTCGACTGGGACCCGGTCGTGGAACTCCTCGCCCCGCACCGTACGGTCGTACGCTTCGACCGCCCCGGCCACGGCCTCTCGCAGGCGGCCACCGCGCCGCCCACGCTCGCGGGCGAGGCGGACCGGATCGCCGCGCTCCTCGACGCCCTCGGTCTGCCCGGGCCCGCCACGGCCGTCGGCCACTCGATCGCCGGCTTCCACGCCGAGGCCTTCGCCCGCCTGCACCCCGGCCGGGCCGCCGGGCTCGTCCTGCTCGACTCCTCCGTGGAGGAACGTCCCCGGCCGTCCCGCTGGGCCGGCGCCGCGCGCCCGCTCGGCGCGGTCCTCGCCGCCGCAGGCCTCCCGGCCGCGCTCGGTCCCGCCGTCCGCCGCCTCGCCGTACGCCACGACCCGGCACCGCCCGCGCTCCTGCGGCGCGTCTACCGCACCTCGCGGGTGCTGCGCGGCACCCTCCTGGAGAACGCCCGCTACGGGGCCGTCGCCGCCGAACTCCTGGCCCTGCGCGAGGCCCGGCCGCTACCGCCCGGCCTGCCCGTCACCGTCCTCGCCGCCCCCGACGGCTCCGCCCGCTGGGAACGGCGCCAGCGCGCGCTGGCCCGGCGGCTCGGCGCCCGCTACGAGGCGGCCGAACCGTCGGGCCATCTGGTCATGCTCGACGCCCCGGACGCGGTGGCCCGGGCGATCCTCGGCACCCCCTGGCTCCAGGAGCCCTGAGGAGGGCAGGAGCGGTCAGGAGGAGGCGGCGTACACGCTCGCGCAGAACGCCTTGATCTGGTCGTCCGAGAGCTGCCGTGCCAGGTCGGCCTCGCTGATCATCCCGACGAGCCGCTTGTTCTCGATGACGGGCAGCCGGCGGATCTGGTGGCCCTGCATCTCGTCCAGGACCTCCTCCACGTCCGCGCCCGCGTCGATCCAGCGCGGGGTGCCCTTCGCCATCTCCCCACAGGTCACCTTGGACGGATCGTGGCCCATGGCCACACAGCCCACCACGATGTCGCGGTCCGTGAGGATGCCGCAGAGGCGCTCGTTCTCGTCGGCGATGGGGAGCGCGCCCACGTTCAGGTCCCGCATCCGCTGCGCCGCCCGGTCGAGCGTCTCGTGTGCCGGGATCCACTCGGCCCCGGGGTGCATGATGTCCTTCGCCGTGGTCATGGGGTGCGTGCCTTTCGTCGAACGTCGTCGTACGTACGTCCCCGAGCCCCCTCATTGTGGGCGCGCGCCACGGCCCCCGCGACCGCAGCGGGTCACGGGGGCCGTCGTCCGAACGGCGGCGCGCGCTACGCCCCGCGCTTCCTCAGCATGTCGGCCATCAGCCTGATCTCGGACTCCTGGGCGTCGACCATGCCCTGGGCGAGATTCCGCTCGACCTCCACCGTGCACGCGCGCACACAGCCCTGGGCCATGTGCACGCCGCCCTTGTGGTGGGCGGTCATCAGCTTCAGATAGAGGATCTCCGCCTCCCGGCCGGACGCCCGCCGCAACTCCTCCAGTTGCGTCTTCGTCGCCATGCCGGGCATGTACGCCCCGTCCTTCGGGCCGCTGTCGCCGTGCCCGCCCATGCCCATCCAGGTCATCGGCTCGACACCCGACTCCACCTTCGGCAGCCCCCACAGGTCGAGCCAGCCGAGCATCATGCCCCGCTGGTTGGCCTGCGTGTTGGCGATGTCGTACGCGAGCCGGCGGACCGCCTCGTCGCGGGTGCGGTCCCGGACGATGAACGACATCTCGACGGCCTGCTGGTGGTGCACCGACATGTCCCGGGCGAACCCGGCGTCGGCCGAGGCCGACGCCGGGGTGCGCGGGGCGTCCTCCTCCTCGCCCGAGGCGACCGTCACGGCGCCCCCCGCGAAGAGGAGCGCCGCGGCCACGGCGGCGACCGAGGCCAGCTGCGTACGGTTCGGCCTCACTGGCCCATCCCCGCGCCGGCCGCCCCGTCGGCGCCCACCCCGCCGGTGCAGGCGGCGCCCGGCTCGGGCGTCTGCGGGCCCTTCACGTACTTGGTGAAGAAGGCGTCGACCCGCGGGTCGTCCGCGCCGTCCACGGTCACCTGCTTGCCCCAGGCGGACAGCATGATCGCGCCCGGCTGGTCGTCGACCGGGCTCATCAGCGTGTACGTGGTGCCGTCGACCTTCTTCTCCAGCTTCTCCACGTCGGCGGCGGAAGCCTTCTTGCTGTAGGTCACCCAGACGGCGCCGTGCTCCAGCGAGTGCACGGCGTTGGTCTCCGGGATCGGCTTCTTGTAGACGTCGCCGTCGCAGTTCATCCAGACCGGGTGGTGGTCCCCGCCGACCGGCGGCTTGGTGTCGTACTTCACCGGGGTCTCGACGTGGTTGCGGCCCAGCTTCTTCGGGTCCCAGGACTTCTCGGCCGCGATGGGGGCCTTCGCCGCGGCTTCCTTCGCGGCGTCCTCGTCGGCCTTCTTCTTCAGCACGACGGTTCCGAAGCCGACGAGGCCGAGGACCACGACGGAGGCGATGCCGATGGTGAGGATGCGGTTGCGGCGCTCGCGGGCCTGCTCGGCGCGGCGCATCTCCTCTATTCGGGCGCGGCGGTCGGCGTTGGAGCGGTTGGCGGCCATGGTGGTGTCGTCCTTCTTCGCATGTGGGGTGGTGTTCGGGGGTGAACCTGTCGGGGGCGTGCCCCTGGGGTGCCGTGTCGACCCGGCCGGAGCCCGGCAGGATCGGCGTGACACCCCTAGGTCCGGAGAACCTGAAGGACGTGCAGGTCCGGCGCGCGGGGCGGGGGCCCCGGACTCCGGGACGTTCCGGCACCGGCCGGCTCGCCGGCGCGCGGCAGCCGGTCCTCCGCGTGCTGCGGCGGATCCAGCGGGGGCGCGCTCAGCACCGCCGGGCTGGGGGAGGGGAAGAGGGAGCAGTCGCCCCGGTCGTACGGACAGACGTACGCCGGAGGTTCCGGCGACACCGTGGCGACACCGGGCACGGCCGTGACCGCCCGGACGGCGGAGACCCGCTCGGCGGTGTGACCGGCGTGCCCGCCCGGGACCGCGCCCGCGCCCAGACAGACGAAGAGCGCGGCGAGGAGCGTCGCCACGGCACTCGCCAGTGCCATGGGACGCGCGTACCGGGACAGGCGTTCGAGCCGTGGGGCCCCCATGGGCGCAGATCGTAGTGGGCGCGGGCCCTGTGTGGGCCGAACGGGGTACGACTTCCGCCTCCCCTCCGTTACCTCGGTCACAGCCGAGCGGGCAGTATGGGGGTGCAACGTGCGCGAAACCATGTGGTGGGATGCTCAGGTGCCCCCGGTGTGCCCGAGACGGTGGGAGCAGGCGGCCTGACCAGCGAGGATGGGTGTGGAAATGGACAAGCAGCAGGAATTTGTGCTCCGTACGCTCGAGGAGCGCGACATCCGGTTCGTGCGCCTGTGGTTCACCGACGTGCTCGGCTTCCTGAAGTCGGTCGCCGTCGCCCCCGCCGAGCTCGAGCAGGCCTTCGACGAGGGCATCGGCTTCGACGGCTCCGCGATCGAGGGCTTCGCCCGCGTCTACGAGTCCGACATGATCGCCAAGCCGGACCCGGGCACCTTCCAGATCCTGCCCTGGCGCGCCGAGGCGCCCGGCACCGCCCGCATGTTCTGCGACATCCTCATGCCCGACGGCTCGCCGTCCTTCGCCGACCCCCGCTACGTCCTCAAGCGGGCCCTCGCGAAGACCTCCGACCTGGGCTTCACCTTCTACACCCACCCCGAGATCGAGTTCTTCCTGCTGAAGGACAAGCCGCTCGACGGCAGCCGGCCCACCCCGGCCGACAACTCGGGCTACTTCGACCACACCCCGCAGAACGTGGGCATGGACTTCCGCCGCCAGGCCATCACGATGCTCGAATCGATGGGCATCTCGGTGGAGTTCTCCCACCACGAGGGCGCCCCGGGCCAGCAGGAGATCGACCTGCGCTACGCTGACGCGCTCTCCACGGCCGACAACATCATGACCTTCCGCCTCGTCATGAAGCAGGTGGCGCTGGAGCAGGGCGTGCAGGCCACGTTCATGCCGAAACCGTTCTCCGAGTACCCGGGCTCGGGCATGCACACCCACCTCTCCCTCTTCGAGGGCGACCGCAACGCCTTCTACGAGTCGGGCGCCGAATACCAGCTCTCCAAGGTCGGCCGCTCCTTCATCGCCGGCCTCCTCCGCCACGCCGGCGAGATCTCCGCCGTCACCAACCAGTGGGTCAACTCCTACAAGCGCATCTGGGGCGGCTCCTCCCGCACCGCCGGCTCGGGCGGCGAGGCCCCCTCGTACATCTGCTGGGGCCACAACAACCGCTCCGCCCTCATCCGCGTCCCCATGTACAAGCCGGGCAAGACGGGCTCCTCCCGCGTCGAGGTCCGCTCCATCGACTCCGGCGCCAACCCCTACCTGACCTACGCCGTCCTCCTCGCCGCCGGCCTCAAGGGCATCGAGGAGGGCTACGAACTCCCGGCGGGCGCCGACGACGACGTCTGGGCCCTCTCCGACTCCGAACGCCGCGCCATGGGCATCGAACCCCTCCCGCAGAACCTCGGCGAGGCCATCGCCCTGATGGAGCGCAGCGAACTGGTCGCGGAGACCCTGGGGGAGCACGTCTTCGACTTCTTCCTCCGCAACAAGAAGCAGGAGTGGGAGGAGTACCGCTCCGAGGTCACGGCCTTCGAGCTCCGGAAGAACCTGCCGGTGCTGTAGCCGCAGGTCGGAGCAGGTAGAGCCCGGAACTGAGGCTGAGGGCCGACGGTGACGAACCGTCGGCCCTCAGCCGCCTCACCGGGCCTGGGCCGTCCCTGGGCCGTCCGGCGTCGAACCGGGGCCCTCGTAGAGCCCGTCCACGGCCCGGCGGGCCCTCCCGTCGCTGCTCGGCATCAGGTGCGTGTAGACCCGGAGCGTGAACCCGGGGTCGCCGTGACCGAGGTACGAGCTGAGCGCCTTGATGTTCTCGCCGGCGTCGAGGAGGACGGACGCGTAGAAGTGCCGCAGCGCGTGCATTCCGTGCTCGCGGGCCGCCTGATGCCGCTCGCCTTCCTCGGGTTCCGGAATGACGCCGGCCTGGACGAGGGCGGGCTTCCACACGCGGGTGTTGAAGTCGGTCCGGCGCACGGCGCCGCCGCCCGTGAGCGAGAAGTACAGCCGCTTCGGGACGAGCGGCCCGTCCGGCTTCAGCCACGGCAAGTGGACGTCAACGGGCGGGAATTCCTCAGCGTGCTCACGGAGAACGCGGGCGACTTGGCGGGGGAGCGGGACGTCCCGCTCCTTTCCGCGCTTCGGCGGTCCGAAGACGAGATGCCCGTTGACGACCTTCACCTGATTCGCGATGTGGAGCCATCCGGTGTCGAACCTGACGTGTTCCTCGGCCAGGCCGAAGATTTCGCCCTGTCGGAGACCGCAGCCGCCGCCGATGTCGACCATCGCCTGATAGCGCTTCGGGAGCGCCGAGCGAACAGCGAACACCCGCTCCGATGTCCACGGCCTCACCCGCGGCTCGACGGGCGCCGGCGGCCGGACCGAACGGGACTTGCATGGGTTCTTGGCGAGCAGCTCGTCATCCACGGCCGCGGCGAGCACGGCGGAGACGCTGGCGAAGATGACCCGGCGGTATGAGGAGACAGGCAGGGGTTTCTCCAGCGCCGCGAGCCACTCGCGGATGTGCTCAGGCCGGAACGAGTCGATGGGCCGCGCCCCGAGGTACGGGAACGCGTGCAGGCGGAGGTGGACGCCGACCGTCGTGCGGGTCGTCGGATCCGTCGTCTGGGAGGCGAGCCACTTCTCGCCGTACTGCCGGAACGTGATCCGGCCAGCGGACGGGTCGATGTACTGCCCCCGGGACATGTCGGCCTCGATGGTGGAGAGCCACTTCTCCGCGAGCCGCTTCTGCTTGTCCGGGAAGCTCTTGGACTTCTCCGTACCGTCGGGGCCGACGTAGCGGGCCCGGTAGCGCAGGCCGGTGCCATAGCGGTCGGACTTGACTCGACGCTCCTTGCCGTCGGCGTCGGTCTCGGTCTTGTACCAGCGGTCCTGGACGTGGCCGGCCATAGGTGGCTGTGGTTCCTTTCGAGGTACGGGAAAGGCCCGTGCCGCCCCACGACGGGGTCGGCACGGGCCTGTGAGCGGGTGGTCAGGCGGCGGCGTCGAGCTCGCTCTGCTCGGCGACCCACGCCTGGACGGCGACGGGGTCGTACCGGACGTGCCGGCCAACGCGGAATCCGGGCGGGCCGGTGCGCTGCTTGCGCCAGTGGTAGACGGTCTCCAGGGGGACTTCGAAGAGAGCGGCGATGTCCTCAGGGGTGAGGTACCGGGCGGGGAGGTTGGTGATGGGCTGGGGCGTCCTGGCGGTGGCCATCAGGCTCCTTCGGCTCGGTCCGGGGTGCTGGAAACCCCGGGAAGTGCTGACAGAACTGACAGAACCTCTCCGTGTTGCCTCTGACCTGCCGCTTTGGCCACTTCGGCCGCTGTGACAAAACCTCAAAAAACTCTGACAGAACCTCGAAAACCTAGGTTCTGTCAGGCCGGGCCGCCTGCCCGGCGGGGAGGTTTTTTGAGTTCTGTCAGAGTTTCCGGAGGTTTTGTCACAGCCCCGGAAACCCTTGTTTCCGCAGCTCAGGTGGCTAGTCGGGAGGTTCTGTCAGTTCTGTCAACGGTTTCGGGGGTTCTCAGGCGGCGGAGGTGATGCGGGGGTGGGTCTCGTAGCGGGGCGAGGGTGGCCGGCCACCGCGCGTGCTGCGGGGCGGCGGGGGCTGCTGACGGAGCCAGCCGTGTTCCTCCAGGAGCTCCAGGGCCGGGTCGAGGTCGCCCATGGCGGCGAACTCACTGCGGGGCATCGCGCGGAATAGGTCGCGCTTGGTGAAGGTCGCGGTGCGGGTCTCGCTCAGGTGGGTCAGCACCGTGTGGGCGGCTTCCTGCGCGGGGTCGGCCTTCATCGCGTTGAACACGTCGAGGGCGTGGGCGGTGAAGTAGTCGCCGAGGCGGGTGGCGGCGGCCATCGTTTCGGTGGCGATGGGCCGGTGCCAGGCGTCCTCGGGGTGGGTGGCGAGGTGGAGGAGCCCGGCGATGCGGGCGACGGCTCCGTCGCGCTTGCTGGCCCAGTTGATGATGGGCGCGAGCGGGCCGTCCTTGCGCAGGCGGGCCTCGGTGACGCGCTGGTAGGCGAGGAGGACGGCGTCGGCCTCGGGGGTGAGGGTGAGGGCGACGGGTTCGGTCCAGGCCGCGAGGGTCAGGGCGAGGTGCCCGAGCTTCTGGGCGTAGGTGGCGGCGGTCTCGGGGGCGAGGAGTTCGGGGGTGAGGTTGCGGTAGCCGACGAGGGATTCAGGCTTGGAGTAGAGGAAGCGGGCGAGCAGGCCGCGTCCGTCGGCGCCCTTGATCTGTCCGATGGCGTCCAGGACGTCCGGCTGCACAGCCAGGCCCATGGTGATGGCGGGGGTCTCGATGTACTGGGCTTCGCGGACCTGGCGGTTCACGCGGGCCATGTCGCCGGCGTGCCCTTTGAGGAAGATGCCCATGTTCGGGGCGCCGGAGTAGCGGCCCGCGATGATCTCGAAGATCTCCCCCTCGGGGGACAGGATCGAGATGCGGCCGTCCTGTTGGGCGAGGAGCGTGGTCAGGCTTTCGGCGGTGACGTCGTCGGCGACGAGCTGCGGCTCGGCCGGGACGACGGCTCGCTCGGCGGCCTCGGCCAGGGCGACGGCCTGGGCGGTCAGCTCGGCCAGCTTCTCGGGCTCGGCGTTGGCGGCCAGCTTCTCGGCCCTCTCCGCCGCGGCCTTCGAGATCCGCGCCGCTGCGGCGGCCTCGGCCCGCTGGGGCGCGGTCAGCTCGATGAGGGCCTTCTCGGCGGCGAGGAGGGGCTTGGTCATGAGCCCGAACACGGCACTCTTGCGGTTGCCGGGCGGGAGGGCGACGGCGGTGTAGAGGTTGACCGGCTCGCTCCACTGCCCGCGCACGGACACGGTCAGGCGCCCGCCGGCGGCCGTGCCGACGACGGCTAGGGCGAGGCACCCGGCGAGGTCGACGGGCGTCTGCGTCTCCTCGGCGACGCCCGCGGTCATGGCGGCGAGCCAGTCGGGCAGCGCGTCGACGGGGAAGGCGGGGAGCTTGCCGCGGGGGTTGAGCGGGATGGGCTCGTCCCAGACGGGTCCGGCGATGTCCTCGGCGGTCATCTCCTCGAACCCGGCCCACAGCTCGGGGTCGTGCGGGCTCATGCGGCTTCCTTTCCCTGGGTGAGTAGCGGGCAGGTGGTGCGGTGGTGGGCGTGGTCGTCGGTGAGCCGGGTGACCTGCTGGTGTCCGAACGCCTTCAGGTCCCGGCCGCAGGAGCACCACGAGTGCGCGGTGGGCATCGCGTTGCGGCCGGCCGCGCCGATGTGGAGCACCGCGAGGATCCTCGGGCCGGAGGGCGGGTGCGGGTCCAAGCCAGAAGGGACGCCTTCGGCGACGCCTTTCCGGGCGCCCACGGCCCGCAGGCGCACCGGCTGCTCGGCGGCAGCGGGCCGGTCGGTGGCGGGAGGGCATTCCAAGGGGGAGGGATTTCGGGGGCTCATGCCGCCTCCCGGGGCCGGGCCTTGCGGATGGAGCTGTCCAGGGCGCTGCGGATCGTGGCGCGGCACTCGGCCGCGGTCAGTCCCCTCGCCTCCCCCGCCGCTTGGAATGCCTCCTCCACCACCGCGCGGCCGAGGTCGCCCCACGCGACGAACCGCCCCACGAGGAACGCGGACCGATTGAGCGTGTTGTTCGCCTGCTTCGCCGGCGCGGCCTGGACGTTGGCGCACTCCCGCTCCAGCGCCGCACGGGCCGCACGGCTCCCGCTGACCCTCGGCACGGCCGGAACAGCCGCGCGGGGCCGTGCGGGCTCCTGACGGGCCGTGAGCGCCTCCAGGAGCCAGCCGGGCAGCGGAAGGACCGGGACGTCGTCCAGGACCGTGTACGCCCCGCTGGGCGTCACACTGCCGGGCGCGACGACGTACCCGCCCCACGCCCGCGTGTCTACCAACGGCCCAAGCAGACCTGCGGAGTTGCCGAGACGCGGGCCGCTCGGGGCGGTGAAGTAGAGGTGCTGGCCACCGGACGCCGTCCCGGCCCGGAAGGTGGTCGGGAACGGCTGGCCGGCTCGCTCGCACAGGGCCGCGAAGACCTCGGCGCCGGTGGGGCTGGCGGCGCCGTCCTTGGGCATGTCGAGGTCGACGACGACGAGCCCGGACGGTCCGGTCGCCAGGCCGATGTTGAACGGGGCCTGCGTCCACGCGCGGGTGATCCGCTCGGGGTCGGTGGTGGCCCTTTCCTCCCACTTCACGTGACCGCCCGCGCAGGCCCCGGTGCGGGGGCAGCGGGCGTCGCCGTGCAGGGCGGGGCGCTTCGTGCCGGGTCGGAGCGGGAAGACCGCCCACCCCCGGGCCGCGGCGTCGAGCGCCGCCTGAAGGGTGCCAGGAGCAGACGTCAGCACGCGGCCTCCTGCCGCGACACGTTCGGATAGGTCATGCTGGGTGTCTCCAGTTCTCTAGAAGGTGCTGGTGGACGAGGGCGGCCCCGGACTTTGGCGAGACGGGGGCCGCCCTCGGCGCAGCTAGGAGTGGGCGGACCAGCAGGCGTACTGCTGGCGGACGTAGAAGCGCGGGTCGCAAATGACCGCGGTGCCGTCATGGTCCATGAGCTGGCGGGCGGCGACGATGGCGTCCTTGGCGGCCTTGTCGTCGTCGAGGGCGATGCGGTCCAGGAGCGCGGCCTTGCGGAGCCAGAACTCGCGGCTGGCCTCGGTGCCGAAGGGGCGGTCGGCGGCGGTCTGGGCCACCCAGCCGATCTCCCGGATGATGCTCGGCGCCTGGGCGTACGCCTGCTCCGGCGTCGGCCAGTCGGGCTCCGGCGCGGGGCTGCGGCCGGTGGCGGGGTTCATGGGTGGCTCCTCAGAGGTTGGAGAGGGCGTCGATGACGCTGTTGGTGAGCTGGTTGATGGGGGTGGCGGCGCCGGTGGAGGCGAGGAAGAAGCCGAAGCCGGCGGCGGTGAACGCGGAGCCGTAGCCGAGGTTTCCGGCGCGGAGGAGGAAGAACAGGACGAGCGCGAAGAGGGCGACGAGCGAGACGGTTATGGCCACGGCGGTTCTCCTTTCGCGGGGCGGTGTGTGTGGTCAGCGGTGCTTGAGGCGGACCAGGTCGCGGCAGGTGCCGGGCAGGTCGGCGACCTGGTCCCAGTCGTCGAGCGTGAGCCCGTACTTGGCGCTGGCCGTGAGGAGCAGGACGAGCAGGTCGTGCGCGGCGTCGAGCTCGGCGGCGGTGGGCGGCGTGCCGCCCCGGCGCACGGCGGTGATGCGCTGGGCGAGGGTGCGGCCCTTGGCGTCGGTCATGCCGCGCACGGCCGTGTCGACGGCGTGGCGGGTCTCGGCCTCGGTGAGGAGCTCGTCGATGACCCGGTCGGCCCACTCGTGGGTGCGGTGCTCGGACTCGGACTCGGCGCGGATCTGGCGGATGCGGTCACGGAAAATCACGGATGGGCCTCCTGGTGGGTGGCACGGTCGAGGAGCATGCGGAGGGCGGCTTCGGCCTGCTGGGGCACGACGCCGTTGCCGAGGGCCTTGAGCTGCTGGGTGCGGGTGAGGCCGGAGACATCAGTGACGTGGCCGGGTGCCAGGCCCATGAGCCATTCGACGAACGCGGGGTTCAGGCGACGTCGAGCGTCAGTTGCCCCGGGAGCGGGCCGTCCGAGGACGGACTCCCAGCGGGCGATCGCAGGGGCGAAACGGCCCCAGTCAGCGTCGGGTTGCCCCGGCCGAACATGGGACTCGTCCGTTCCCCGTCCGCGCGGGTCGGTGTCGGCAGGAGGTTGACCACCACTTCGTTGAGCGGCCTGGCGTTCGTCCCGATGAGGTTCGACTCGCCGGACTTCCAGTCCCTCGCCGCCGGGGTGGGCAGGAGCGAGACGGTGTGGCGCAGGTTCATCCCGCGCTGCGCCGCGTGCCCGGCGCCCGTCGCCTCCGAGGCGGTCGGGGTCGGCAGCAACGGCGAGGAGGAAGAGGCGCTGGCGGTGGTGGGGAGCGCCGATCTCCGATGCGCGTACAAGGCACCACTCCGCATCGAACCCGAGGCGGGCAAGGTCGGCGAGGACGGTGTCGAATCCCAGTCGAAGGTGCCCTGCGACGTTCTCAAAGACCGCGTAGCGGGGTCGTAGTACGCGAAGGGCGTGCGCGATCGACGGCCAGATGTGGCGGGCATCGGCGGTTCCTTTCCGCTTGCCGGCGGTGGAGAAGGGCTGGCAGGGATACCCGCCGCACACGACGTCGACGGGCTCGATGCCGGTCCAGTCGACGGCGGTCAGGTCGCCGAGGTTCGGGACCTGGGGGTGGTGGTGGGCGAGGATCCGGGAGGCGCCGGGGTCGATGTCGGAGACCCAGGCGAGCGTGCCGCCGAGGACGGCCTGGACGGCCATGTCCAGGCCGCCGTATCCGGTGCACAGCGAGCCGATCCGCAGTCCGCCGCTCACCGCGGGTCGGCCTGGCGGGTGCGGGCGGTGGCGTTGTGGGTCTCGGCCTCGGCGTGGATCTGGATGGGGCAGTGGGAGATCATGTGGCGGTCAGCCGATCTTGCGGATCTCGTGGGCGTGGACCAGGACCGGGGCGATCCAGATGCTGATCCGGTCGACGGTCCAGCGGCCGTCGGTGAGCGGCCCCGGGGGGACCTCGTCGAGGACGCGGCCGGTCTTGCCGACGGCGCGCGGGTCGTCCTCGCACGCGACGATCAGGACCTTGTCTCCAGCGTTGAACATGTCTGTCTCCTCAGGTCAGGAAGCCTTGGGGCCGTGGGGCTTGCGGGTGGTGTCGGGGTGCTCGCGGCCCTTGGCGTTGTTGCCGAGTCGGGCGGTGCCGGCGGACGGCTTGTCTCCGGCGCAGCCGTCGCTCCTCGGGCCGGGAGGGCGCTTCTTCATCTGGTCGGCGTCCTAGGCGGTGGTGGTGCGGCGGGCGTGGGTGGCGGCGGTGCGGACGAGGGCGAGGGCCTCGGTGCGGGTGCGGCCGGTGGCGTCGTTCCAGCGGTGGTAGGGCTCGGTGATGCCGCGGGCGGTGAGGACGGCCTGGAGGCGGTGGCTGGCGGCGATGGCGGTCGTCTCGTCGCCGTAGCCGAGGCGGAACAGGACAGCCTGGGCGCCGAGGATGCAGCGGCGGCCGGAGGTCGAGCGGAGTGCACCGCGGTGCCAGCCGTAGCGCTCGATGACGAGCGCGGTGAGCTCCAGGTGTTCGGCGACGCTGATCTGCCGTTCGGCTCCGTGGAGTTGGCGCAGGAGCGGGAAGGCGAGGACCCATTCGGGCAGGAGTCGCAGCGCGCGGGCGGGCGGGGCGAGGACCGGGGCCGGCACGGCCGCCGGGGCGGGGGTGCCGAGGGCCTCTGCGATGAGTTCGGCGGTGGTCTTGGTGACGAGGGGGTGGGCGGTGGTGCGGACGCGGGCGGTGAGGTACTGCTCGATCTCACGGACCAGGAGCGCCGCCTCGTCGGCGTACTCCGGGGCCGGGACGGCGGGGGCGGTGAGGGTCTGGGCGTTCACAGTGCCTGACTCCTTATGTACCGGTTTGGGCTAGGACGGAGACCTGGACGCGGCCCGGACGGCTCCGCGTTTGCGCAGGTCAGAGAGGTGAGCGACCTGGACGGATGCGGGCCCGACCTGGACGCGGGCGTCCAGGTCGGGGTGCCCGGCGTCCAGGTCGGAGCCCGGTCCGCCCGGGGGCATTCCCGGTCGAATCGGGCACTCGTCCGGGTGGTGTCCGGGTCGGAATCAGGCGGTAAGTCCGAATCGGGCGGTGGCGGCGGCCTCGACACGGGCGAGCGGGTAGCCCGCGAGGCGGGAGCCCTTCTCACCCCACGGGCGCTTGGCCTTCTCCTCGTCCGTGCGCTGGACGAGGGCGCCGAGCTTCTCGGCGGTGACCGTGTGGCCGGCCGTCTTGAGCTCGTCGAGGAGGAGTTGGCCGGGCAGCCACTCGGCCGGGCCGTCCTCGGTGGCGTGGGCGGCGAAGACGTCGAGGACTGCGGCCAGGAGCAGTGCCTCGTCGTCGCCCTGGGCGCGGAGCTGGTCGGGAAGGGAGACGGGCCCGCTGGGCAGGGTTCCGGCCGCGCGGCGCCATTCGGTGGCGCGCTCGATCAGGGCGGTAACTTGCTCGTCGGTGTAGTAGTCGGCGCGGACCATGGTCGGGTTGGTGCCCTCGGCCCACAGCAGACCGGCGCCCCGCATCTCCGACTGGATCGTCTTCGCCGAGTAGCCGGACGCGGCGGCGCCCTTGCCGAGGATCGTGTCGGACGCCTCGGGGGTGGTGCAGCGCAGCGCCCACCGGATGGACAGCAGGTCACGCAGGGACGTGTCGACGACGTCGGAGCCGGGCTTCTGGGTGGCGCAGAAGGTGATGATCCCGGCCGCCCGCCCCCGGGAGACGAGGTTGCGGAGCTTGCGGGTGATCTTCTTCCCGTACTCGTCGTCGGTCGTGTAGAGCATCAGCTCGTCGACCCACAGCAGGAGCTGGCGCAGCTCGGGGTACTTGTCGGCGAGCTCCTCGGTGACCTTGCGCTTGCCCAACTTCTTCAGCAGCGCGTACCGGTCCTTCATGACCTTCAACAGCTCGTCGAGCATCTTGTCGAACGCCTCGGGGTCGGCGTCGCCCTCGTAGCGCTCGCAGAGGTGCTCGAACGGCTCCAAGTCGCCACCGCCCTTGCCGTCCGCGAGCCAGAGAATGACCCGCGGGTCGAGCGCGGCCGCGAGCAGGATCGTGTTGCCCGACGCGGACTTGCCCGCGCCCGGCTCACCGCCGATCAGGCCCGAACGCTCGACGACGGAGATGGACTGGTGGATGCCGCGCACGTCCGGGCCGATGGAGATGCGGCCCCAGAAGTCGGCGGCCGACTCCAGGGCGAGCAGCGGGCCGGGGGCGGCCTTGTCGGTGAACGGCAGGTCGCGAGCGACGTAGAGCTCGATGCGGCCGGCACGGCCGCGCTTGGCGACGGAGACCTGGGCCTCCTCCACGCCGAACGCGGCCGCCAGCTCGTCGGTCGCCCGGATCGCCTTCTTCGCCGGAACCCCCGGCGGCAGATCGAGCACGGCCGTCCAGGCGCCGCGGGCGTCCAGCATCGGCATCTGCACGACGCCGAGGGACTCCTCGGAGCCGATGACCTTCGCCGCACGGAAGGTCTGGTCGAGCATGGGGGCGGTCATCCGGTCTCCGTCACCGAGCGAGCGCCAGTCGCTCGTCCAGTCCGCCTCCTCGTCATACGGGGTGCGGCCGACGAACGCGCCCCCGGCGAACGTCGACAGCAGCCCGGCGGCCAGGCCCAGACCGCCGGCCATGGCGTACCCGCCGCAGATCGCGGTCAGCGGCGGGCCGTAGACGACTCCGGCGCGCAGGTTGCGGGCTCGGTTGCGGTCCTTCTTCGCCTTCTTGTGCAGCAGCACGGCCTCCTCGGCTGCCTTCGTCGCCTTTTCCGCTGCCTTCATCGCCAGCTCCTTCTTCGTGCCGAGGATGCGCGGGGTGAAACGGGCGTGGCGGGCGGCGAGCTTGGCCTCCCTCGTGAGGACGTGGGCGGTGTGGGCGGCGGACTGCACCCGCACACCTTCGAAGCCGACGACCCACTCGTGCGAGCGCCGCACTCCGCGGCCGAACTGGCGGATGTGACCGCGCTGGGTGGGCTGACGGCGCACCCAGCGGCGGAAGTCCCGGCGCCGGGCCCGGTAGAAGACGCCGGCCCACGCGGCCCATCCCTCCGGGGAGTACATCCACGCGGGGATGAGCGGGGCGTCGGCGTCGAAGTCGTCCAGGTCGACCTTTTCAACCCGCCCCACCACCGGCGCCGGCGTGGGAGCGGTGGGCTTGTCGAGGATGATCCGGGCGGTCTCCAGGACCACCGTGCGGTCGTCCCGGCCGACCGTCGGCGCTTCGGCCGGCATCGGCGGGACGGTCGCCGGGGTGGGGCGGAGGAAGGTGACGGTCGCCATCGGCTCCGGGCCGGAGTCGGGCACCGAGTCGGCGGGGGTGTGTTCGGTGAGGTGCTCGGTCATGCTTGCTGTGCCTCCTGGTGAGGTAGCGGGCCCGGCCGGTGCTGCCAGGCGAGGGCCGGGCCCCGCGTACGAGAGGTGAAGGTCAGGCGCCGAGTGGTCCTCAGCCGTGGTCGCGAAGCTGGCTGAGGACGTCGTCCAGCAGCTCGCTGGGCAGCAGTCCCTTGTCGACGGCGGCGAGTGCGGTGAACGCCTTGGCGATCCGCTCGCGCCCCTCCATCAGGGGGAGGGTGTACTGCGCGTGCCTGGTCTCGTTCGTGGCGGCGGCCTTCCGCAGAAGGTCGGCGGCCTCTTCGAGGTAGCGGCTCATCGGTCAGTCCTCCGGTTGGCAGTTCGGGGTTTGGGGTGGTTCAGGCGACGTGCAGGCGGCGCTGTTCGATGACGCGGTTGCGCAGAACGGCGGCGTCGACGCGGCGGATCTGGAGCTTCTTTGCCAGGCCGTGGGCGGAGATCTGACGGCCCTCGGCGACGAGCTCGGCGGCGGCCGCGAGGGCGTCCGGCAGGAGCGCTTCGAGCTCCTCCTCGGACTTGCCCTCAGGCCCGTCCGCGCGGCCTGCCGGGACAGGAGTCGAAGAGGCGTTCTCCCCAAGTCCCGCCTGAGATGTGGGGGTCTGGGTGAGTTCGGCGAAGGGGTTGAGTCGGGCGGCCTTGAAGCCGGTCTCCAGGAGTTCCTCGCGGACGTTGTCGCCGAGCTCGAACGCGGCCCCGAGCTGAAGGACGGCCTCGGTCGCGGTGGCGTAGAGCTGAGCCGAGAGACCCGGCTCGGCGCCGGTGTGGATCCGCCACGCGGCGGCGAACGCGGCCTCGTCGTCGAGCACCCCGAACGGCAGGGCGGCCTGGAGCTTCACGGCCTGCTCGACGATCTGCGGGTGGTGCTTCCGGCGCGCGGCCACGTGCGCCTTGCGGGCCCTCTCGGCCTTCTTCTCGGCCTTGGTCTTGCCGTGGGAGCCGTGGGTCTTCAGGTCCCAGATGTAGATCGCGAACAGGCTGCTGGCGCCGAGGACGAACGCGACCCACGGGTGCTCGCCGTACGCCTCCAGGCCGTGCCAGAAGTTCACCGCCGCCGCGACAGTGGCGACGGCCCAGGTGCCGATCCGGTACTTCCTCGGTTCGCGGCCGGCGTCCTCGGCCTGCTTGCCCATGAACGTGATCGCCCAGGCTCCGCCCTCCAGCATCGCCGCGAGCAGGCCGGCCATCGGCGCCGCCACGCTCGCGCCGGTCAGGGCGCCGATCTGGGACAGGATCGCCGGGACGATCGAGGCGACCATCACAAAGCCGACGAACAGCGTCGCAGGGTTCGTCTTCAGCCAGCGGACCAGCTTGGCCCGCTGGGCGGCTGCGGCTGCCTTCTTCGCCTGCTTCTCGGCGAGCTTGGCCTTGCGGTCGGCCTGCTCCTGGCGGCGCTTGGCTTCGGCGTCCTTGCGCCGCTCCTCGGCCTTGATCTGCTCGCGCTGGGCGGCGGCCTCCAGCTCCAGGCGGCGGTCCTCGCGGTCCTGGGCCCGCTCGGCGGCCCGGTCGGCCCGGCGGTCTTCACGGTACGAGCTCATCGGGAACCTCCGGCAGGGGTCGCGATTCCATACAGGACGTCGGCGAGCTCCTTGCGGAGCTTGGGGGAGACGCGGGCGAGGCGGAACCGCCGGGCGAAGCGCTCGTCGACGGCCGTCGCGGCCCGCGCGATCGTCTCGGTGACCAGACTCAGCAGCGCGACCGTCCCGGCCACCAGACCGAGCGCGAGCTCCAGGACGGTCAGCACGAACAGCAGGATCTGAGCGGCGGTCCTCACAGCCCCTCACCCGCCTCGTGGCGGTCGGCGCGGAGCAGGAGGCGGTGGACGGCGACCACGCCGAGCCCGGCGAAGAAACCCGTGAGGGTGAGGTCCCGAACGCCGGCGGCCTGGCCCCAGATCTCGACGCCGACGCACAAGGCGATCAGGGCCCAGTAGGTGAGGCGGTTCATGCGGCACCCCGCTCGAAGCCGAGGGCGGAGCGGCGGGGGAAGGCGAGCACGCGGGCGCCGAGCAGGCTGCGGTAGTAGGCGAGGTCCTCGGCGTCGACGTCGGTGTCGGCCTCGGTCTCCAGGACGGCGAGGATGTCGCGCAGCGCATCCTGGCCGGCCGCCGAGTCGAACTCCAGCGCCTCGGCCGAGTCGGCGTCGAAGCCGAGCGCGGCCTCGATCAGCTCGGCCCGAGTAACGATCCTCTGACCAGCAACGATCACGTTCATGGGTCGTACTTCCTCTCGCAGGGTTGGAACGGCCCGAACCGAGGCCCCGGAGTTGCACCTCCGGGGCCTCTCGCCGTTTGGAGTCGTGGGTACTTCCGGCTCCCCGCCACCCCGCCCGTACGAGACGGGCGGAGGAGGCAACCGGCCGCAGCCGAGGCTGCGGAAGTCGTGGGGTGATGCGTCGGACCTCCGACTCGCGTGGTGCCGCTGACCCCGGGGAGGTCCGTTTCCCGGAGCGCGTCGCGGCGTCAATGTCAGCCACGCGGTTCTTTAGAGCCGACTGCGTGTCCCCCATGCGGGGTGTGGGGCCCGGTTGTGACACGGGCCCGGTCTCGATCGGCTGGTCTCCACTCGCCTCGGCCGGCGTTCTCGCGGCCGTGTTGCTGCGGTGGATCACGCTGTTCAGTTGAGGCACACCGAACTCGGGCTCCTCAGCCCATCTGGTGCGCACCAGTAGGTTCGCATCTGGTGCGCACCAGATGCAACCCCTTGGTTCGGGCCGCGTGTCGGTGTGCTCTTCTAGAGAAGGGCTCAAGGCGCATGTGCCGGTAGCCAACTGCGGTTAACCTCAAGGGTGTTAACCAACTCTCACCTGCGGCTTTACGGAGGCGGCGTGGCTAAGGGGTTAAAGGCGAGCCGGACCGCGCGAGGATGGTCGCAGGACCGACTGATTCACGAGATGCGGCGGTTCGCGGAGCAGCGGCTCCTCGACATCGCTTCGGCGGGCAGCCTCAAGACCTACGTGTCGGAGTGGGAGAACGGCCGCCGCACCATCACAGATCGCTATGCCGCGATCCTGCGGCCGCTCCTGGGTGTCACGGACGCCGAGCTGCGGGGTGAGGACGAGACCCCCGAGCCTCAGGCGGACGGCTACGCGGACCTGCTGAGCCGGATCGATGCGGCCGGCAGTCTGAGTCAGTCGATGGTCCCGGCGTTCCTGGCCCAGACCGAGCTGCTGCGCACCATGGACCGACAGATGGGCGCGACTGGCCTCGTCGACCAGATGAATGGCCATTTGGCGGCGATGGAGGAAGCGTTGACCTTCGCCGTGTTGCCGGGAGCGCGGCGGCCCATCGCGACCGCCCTCGCGGGAGCATCCACCCTCGCGGCATGGCAGGCGTTGGACGCCGGCGCAGTGGATCGGGCATGGCGGCGGTACGAGCTTGCCAAGAAGGCGGCCCAGGACGCCGAATCCCCGCTGTACCTGGCGCACGCAATGGGTGAGCAGGCGTACGTACTCGCGGATGCCGGTCGGCCTCAGCTGGCGGTCGAGCTGGTGCGGGACGCGCAGCGCACCTACCCCGAACGCCAGTCACCCCGCCTGAGGGCATGGCTGGCAGCGGCCGAGGCGGAGCTGTGTGCCGCCGTCGGCGGCCCGGAGATGGAGTCGGCCGCGAGGGCGGCGCTTGAGCGAGCGACCGCGCTTCTTCCGGACGACGGGGAGGTGCGCGACGCCGACATGCTGAGCATCTTCCTCAACACCGGTCACCTGTCGAGATGGCGGGGAAACGTCCTGGCCAAGCTCGGAGATACCTCAGCGATGGAGGAGCTGTACGCGTCGCTCCGAAGCGCCGATGAGACCTTCGTGCGCGCGAACTCCGGCATCCACTGCGACCTCACCCAGGCGCATCTTGCCCGCGGCGAACTGGACGATGCGCGGATCCATCTCCAGAAGGCCCGGTTGCTGGCGAACCGCACGGGCTCCGTGCGGTACCGCCGGCGGGTGGAGCTCCTTACCGGGCGCCTCTAGACCGGGACGCGAGGATGTGCAGCAGGGCCACGAGTGTGCCGGAGCCCATGAGCTTGCCCTCGGTCATCAGACGCGGGATGTCGTCGAGGGGGATCCAAGCGATCTCCCCGGCCTCTTCGGCGTCGGTCGGCTCGCCGACCTTCTCGGCGCCACGGGCCACAAAGATCTCATGCGGCGAGTCGACCATGCCGATCATCGGCTGGTAGCTGACGACGTGCTCCACGGGGCCAGGACGCCATCCCGTTTCCTCCTCGGTCTCTCGGGCCGCCGTTGTGGCCGCGTCCTCGCCTGCGTCCACGATTCCGCCGGGCAGTTCCCACCCCCACTGTTGCGGCACGAAGCGGTACCGCCACAGCATGAGTACGCGGTCTCGGTCATCGATCACGGCAGTGATCGCTACGCGGAAGAGCCGCACAACATGATGCTCGAAGCGGTCGACGCCGGGCGGCTCAACGTCGACCAGGTCCAGGTTCACCCACCGGTTCTCATAGATGTGACGAGAACCGTGGATCTTCCACGGTTCCATCTCCGCTGGCGTCGGAACGCTTTCGCCGCCGAGGACGCGGTAGGAGCTGCGGTCGTGAGCCTTGATGAAGTGCTCATTCGACAGACGAGCGAGCACCTGACGTAGTGCAGTACGGCCGATCTCAAGCTCGACACTCAGCGTCCGCTCGGATGGCAACTTGTCGCCGGGCCTGTAACGGCCCGTCTCGATCCAGGATCGGATCGTCTCGTAGACCCTCTGCGTCTTGGGTCCCATCCTCCGCGCACACCCCCGGATCGTTGGTTGGTCATAAGCAGCGTACAAGGGAAGGAGAGTAGACGACTGTACCTCTCTTCCAGAGCTTGTCCGCTTGGAGCTTATCTAGTGATTTCACTCCCCAATAGGGCAATTAACCTTTTTGGAGGGAAGCGTATGAAACCCATAGTGCCACAAGCGCCACAGCAAGTGAGGCGATTGTGATCCAGAAAACTCTTCCTTGGAGTCGAGCGTTATAAGCGGCATTGGTCAATGCGGCGGCGTTAGAAGAAATATCTCTAAATTCTTGCTCGACCTTTGAGATGCGATCCGCTTCAACTGACTGCCAATCCCTCCATAGTTGCTCCAATGGAACCGGCTGGCGACTGAAGCCAGGTGGGGTTGTCTCCAAGAATTCTGGAAGGTCTCCACTCCATACCCTTTGTTCGGTCGTTACTTCTACCACTTCGCGCACGGCCAAGTTGGCTTCCATCCCGTTTCTAAGGAAATCATCTCGAAGTCGGATAATGCCTCGGAAGGAGCCCCCCCTGAGGGCCTTAGTGATGTTATTCCTGGTTCTGTTGAAACGTTCGCCAGAGCGGGCGACGAGCCTATTTAGTGCCCACTTGGCCGTCATTTCTTCTAGGGCATAGGAGAGCATCTCGAAACGTTCCTCAAGTTCATCGGGGTTAGGGGAGAATGCGTCCCGATTTATGGCTACCTTTAGGGATTCGAATTTGAAGCCCTCGGCGTCGCCGTGTTCGTCGTGCCGCACCCGCACCGCCGGATCCGTACTGCTCACCCAATACGAGTGAAAGCGTGAATCGAGCTGTAGCGCAGAGAGGCGCCGTCCAAGCCCGCCCTGCCCCTCATGACTCCACGCATCGAAACCCCGTGTATAAAGGATCTCGACCGCAGGTAGCCCGATTTTTGAATCTCTTGAGAAGAATCCATTAAAGTGAAGATTAAGCCACTCCTTTGCCTCCTTATGTCGAGCCTCCCTCCACTTCCTTGCGGCTACTTCCTTCTGCCTTGCAACGTCGACGATCGACCATCCGCTTCGGCGGCCGTGGAGCCTTCTCTTTTCCGTTGTGTATCGACCATTTAGAAGCCGCCCGAAGGATCGAGAGAATTCTTCCGCGTAGGTAAATTCCATCACCACGACGGCAATTCCAGACGAGATCGAGAAAAGTGATCCTGATACGTATTCAACTCCAGCGGGAAGGTTGTTGGGGGTGGAGTTTGGGTTCGCCCTCCCGTTCCCCGGGGTGGTGAGTCCGGGCAGTGTGACCCACCCATAGCCTCTGCGTTCGCGGGAACGGTAAAGCCACTCAGAGAGCCCCTCGGGTGCTGATCTAAAGGCGCCTCCCTTTCTGTCGATTTTCCTCAATTGCTGATGAAGTTGTGGAGTGTCTAGCGAAGTGAACACCTCGGCGAGCATGAGTCGGCTGAACCAAACCTCATGTCCGGGCGGGAGTCGCGTAAGGAGGTGATCTGCCGCGTCGCGTTGTCGCGCTCTTTCGATTGCTCTCCGCATCACTAGAGTATTCATGCGCCATTGGATGATCCTTCTTGCGAAGGACGGCAAGCGGCGGTTTCTGTAAAGGCGAAATAGCTGATCGTAATCCAAAGTCGTCAATTTCCCTTCCCTTGTGAAAGTTGAATTATGCCAAGCTCGTAATCAGTGATCTGGCCTGGTTCCACACCAACGTGACCGCAGGATCACCATCCTGGCAGGATGCCATCGCCGCGGCGTGCAGGACTATCAAGTAGCCCACGTCGGTGGGTCAGGAAGGCTTCGTGGATGGCGCCCCACTGTTCCCAGGGAGGCGTGATGGGATCCCCTGTGGCATGAGGGGTGTCAGCCCCCGTCTCTTCCCCGGGAGCGGGCAAGGTCTGGGCCGTCTGTGGGCCGTCCCAGGGCCGCTGTCAGTAGCCACGGATCCCCAACAACCACTACGTAGGAGACGGTCTCAAGTGCTCGTTTCAGCTCGAGCCGAGGTGTCCTCGGTGTCTCGTCACTTCCTCCGCAACAAGAAGCAGGAGTGGGAGGAGTACCGCTCCGAGGTCACGGCCTTCGAACTGCGCAAGAACCTGCCGGTGCTCTGACGCGGACGCGGGACCGGCGCCCCCGGCCTACGAGGCCTTCGAGGCGTGCGGGTGCGGGCGGGAGCCGAAGTTCCGGCCCCGGACGCGGGCGCAGGTGCGGGCGCGGCGGATCGCGGCCGCGCGGGCCGGTGTGCCGCTCGCCGAGACGCTGGGGCGGGTCGAGCCGACGGAGCCGGACGGGGTGGCCGGGCCGCCGGAAAAGCGGTTGGCGGTGGGGCGGCGGGCCCGCAGACTGCGCGGGTGAAGATCTCCTCCGTCGCCACCGCACGGCTTCTCCTGCACCCGATGACCGTCGACGAGGCCGAACGGGTCGTCGCGCGCACGCCCCTCGCCGGGGACGACTGGGCGGAGGGATATCCGGGGGACGGGGACGTCCGGGCGTGCACCGGGTTCCTGCGGGGGGTCGCCGAGCGCGGCGGACCCGGGGTGTTCGGGGTGTACCGGATACGGCTCCTCGACAGCGGGGTCGCCGTCGGCGGCATCGGCTTCCACGGGCCGCCGGACGCGGAGGGCTTCGTCACCGTGGGGTACGGGGTCGTGCCGTCGGTACGGGGGAAGGGGTACGCCACCGAGGCGCTGCGGGCGCTCGTCGGGGTGGCCCGGGAGGCCGGCGCCGCCGGGGTGAAGGGGGACGCCGACCTCGCCAACACGGCCTCGCACCGGGTGATGGAGGGCGCCGGGCTGCGGCCCGGGGGCGGGAGCGGGACGCTCCGCCACTTCCGGCTGGAGTTCTGAGCGACGGACCCGAACCGGGGACCTGGGGTCCGGAAGGAGCTAACGCTCCGACAGCTCCGACGGGGCCTCCTGGACCACCCAGCCGTTGCCGTCGGGGTCCTCGAAGGTCATGAAGGAGTTCCAGGTCTCGCCCTTGCCTTCCTCCCAGCCCGTCGCGCCGACGTGCATGACGGGGGAGACGTCGACGCCCCGGGCGACGAGCTGCTCGCGCGCCGCCTCGATGTCGGTGACGCACAGCTGGAGGCCGTGCAGGGTGCCGGGGGACATCTCCTTCGTGCCCGGCATCGGGGGCATGCCGCCCAGCATCGTGATCGAACAGCGCGAGCCCGGTGGTGTCACCTGCACGACGCGCATGCCGGGGGCGACCTCGTCGTCCAGGTCGATCGTGAAACCGCACTTCTCGCCGTAGAACTCCTTCGACCGGTCGATGTCGGTGACGGGGATCGGTACGACTTCCAGCGTCCAGTTCATGGCCTGCTCCTTCGCGAGGACCCGCCGAGCGCGGGCCCGTACCACCCTCACCCACGGGCCGCCCCCGCGCACGCCGAACCGCCGAACTGCCGTACGGTCACCGCCCGGAGGGGCTCAGCGGACGGCGGGCGTCCAGTGCAGCCGGCCGTCGAGGCCGATCGCCGCCACGCCGTCCGTGCCCGCGTCCGGGGCGCCCGCGAAGAGGAACCGCTCCACGCTCCACACCGGCCGGGTGCCCGACCCGCCGAGCGGCGCGGTCGCCAGGAAACCGGTGCGGGAGCGCACCGCGAGCAGGCCCTCGCCGCCGCCGCTGACCGGACCGAAGCCCGCCACGCCCCCGGCGATCTCCGTGACCGGCGCGACCAGTCCCGTACCGGAGAAGTCGGCCAGGCGCAGGTCGCCGGAGGCCGGCTTGCGGAACCAGAGCCGTACCCCGTCGCCGCCGGGCGCGGCGCTCGCGCTCAGCGCCAGCGTCGTCGCCGGCAGCCCGGTCCGCACCGGGCCGGTCAGCGGCCCGCCGGCGCGCTCGCGCGCCCACGCCAGGACGGTGGTCGGGGTGCTCGCGAAGACGTACGCGCGCCCCCGGGCGTCCGTCACCGCGACCGGGTCGCCGTACACGTCCCCGCCGCCGAGCGCCCGCCACGGGCCCCAGCCGCCGTCGGGGCGCTGCTCGCGGGCGGTCAGACGGTGGGCGCTGTCCCGTACGAGGACGGTGGTCCGGCCGTCGGGCCCCACGGTCACGGCCGGGGCGCTGATGTCCGAGGTGCCGCGCGCGTCGTCCCGCTCAGGCGTGCCCAGGGAGCGCCACGGGCCGAAGGGGCCGCCGGGCGAGGCCTGGACGGTGGTCACCACCTCGCGGCGGTACGTGTCGGGGCCGGGTCCCAGGACGGTGCGGGTCCCGTGGACGGCGATCCGGCCGCCGGGCAGGCGGACCGAGGTGACGCCGCTGTCCAGTCCGGCCCCGGGCAGCAGGACCGGGCCCCGCCAGGAGCCGCCGCCGGCCGGCTTCCGCCAGGTCGCGAGCCTGCCGTCCAGAACGGAGAAGGCGTACAGGCCGCCGTCGGCGGCGCGCTGCACCCAGGAGGTGGAGGTGCCGCGCGCGTACCGGACGGTCTGCGCCCAGCCGCGCCCGGCGGGCCGGGCGGCCACCTTCAGGTCGCCGCAGCCCGCGAGGTCGGCGCAGTCGTTGACCTCGTCCAGCCAGGCGTACGTCTTCAGGGTGCGCAGCTTGGCGTCGGCGGTCTCGGGGTCCAGGGTGTGCGGCAGGGTGCTGGTCGGGTAGCCGAGGTAGTTCTGCACGCCGACGCGGGCGTGACCGGGGGTGTCCGCGTAGCGGGCGAGCGCGGCCTGCGCGAAGCGCGCCCCGTACAGGTGGTCCTGGTGGTCGCGCAGCCGCCCGGTCTCCGGGTACGTGCCGGGGGTCGGGTCCTGCATGCGGACGAAGGTGGGGCGGAAGCGGTCGAGGATGCCGGCGATCGTGGCGACGACCTGCTCCTTCGTGTACGAGAAGTCGGCGCGGACCGGGGTGCCGGAGGAGCGCTGGGTGCCGAGCGCGCCGACGCGTCCGTGCCAGAGGCCGTTGAGGCTGTGCGGCCGGTCGTCGCTGATCGAACCGGCCTCGCGCAGCTGCAACCACACCAGCTTGACCTGCGGCTTCGCCCGGAGGGTGTCGAGTTCGGCCGACCCGCCGCCGGCCGTGGGTATCGCCTCGCGGTCCCAGGCGCTGGTGCGGTCGCCGGTGGCCATCTCGGCGTACGCGGCGCGTATGCCGTTCTGGCGGGCCTCGGCGTAGCGGGCCTTGTCGGGTTCGGTCGCGGCGGCGTCGGCGGGGCGCGCGTTGACGCCGTCGGACTCGCCGGCGGTGAGGTAGACGGAGGTCAGCGGGTGCCCGGAGCGCAGGGACTGGGAGATGTCCGGGTTCATGAAGAACAGGTCGTCGTCGGGGTGCGCCACGATCTGCACCACGGAGGCGGGCGCCCGCCCGGCGGGAGCGGCCGGCGCGGCGGGGGAGGCGGTGGACGGCGCCGCCGGGGCCGGGGACGCGGTGGCCGGTGCGGGGGAGGCGGGGCGGGCCGCCGGCGGTGTCGTCCCGGCCGGCCGCGGCGCGGCCCCCGCCCGTCCCGCCGTGGTCGCCGTCACGGTCAGCAGTCCGCCGAAGGCGCCGCCCACCAGGGCGGTCGCGACCGCCGACCGGAGGAGCCGGCGGCGGGACGGGCGGGCGGGACGGCGGAGGCGGACGGACATCGGTGGAGGCGCGCTTTCGGTGGGGCGACGGGGAGGAGGGGCCCGTCCCGCGCACACGGAACCGGCCCCGCACTCAAGACGGACTTTCAAGAAGTACGGTGCATCCGGTCGGAAAATCACATGATGTGCGAGATGTCACGTGTGATCTGCTTCGATCCGAAGGCATGGGCGCCCGCCCGCACCGCTCCGGATAGGCTCGATCCGCGGGCCGCGCCACGGGTCCGACCCGGGGACGGGGAGGGCCCGGTCCCGGGAGCCGACCTGCCGGAGGGAGCTTGCGGAATGACGGTGCCGGGGCGCAGGAGCAGTACGTTCACCCGGCTGCTGCGGCACGGGTTCACCGATCCCTCCGGGGCCGAACGGCTCCTGGACGTGCCCGAACTCTCGGCCCTGCGCGGCGACCCCGTCCTCCTCGAAGCCCTGGGCGCCACCGCCGACCCCGACCTCGCCCTGCGCGGCCTGGTCCGGCTGGTCGAGGCGCAGTCCGACGTTGAGCGGCCCGCCCTCACCACCACCCTGCTCTCCGCCAAGCCGTTCCGGGACCGGCTCCTCGGGGTGCTCGGCACCTCCGAGGCGCTCGCCGACCACCTGGCCCGGCACCCCGGCGACTGGCGGTCCCTCGTCACGTACGAGGCGGCCGACCTGCGCCCCGGGCTCGCCGACTTCGAGCGGGGCCTCGCCGACGCCGACGACCCGGTCTCGCTCCGCGTCGCCTACCGCCGCTGCCTCCTCGCCATCGCCGCCCGCGACGTCTGCGGGACCAGCGGCGTGGCCCGGACCGCGGCCGAGCTGGCCGACCTGGCGACCGCGACCCTCCGCGCCGCCCTCGCCCTCGCCCGGGCCGCCGCCCCCGAGGACGCCGCCCTGTGCCGGCTCGCCGTCATCGCGATGGGCAAGTGCGGCGGCAACGAGCTGAACTACGTCTCGGACGTGGACGTGATCTTCGTCGGGGAGGCCGCCGACGGCGCCGACGAGGCCAAGGCGGTCCAGGCGGCGACCCGGCTCGCCGCCCACCTCATGCGGATCTGCTCGGAGACCACCGTCGAGGGCTCCATCTGGCCGGTCGACGCCAACCTCCGGCCCGAGGGACGCAACGGCCCGCTCGTCCGCACCCTCGCCTCACACGTCGCCTACTACCAGCGCTGGGCCAAGACGTGGGAGTTCCAGGCGCTCCTCAAGGCCCGCCCGGTCGCCGGCGACGAGGAGCTCGGCGCCCAGTACATCGCCGCCGTCTCCCCGATGGTCTGGCAGGCCGCCGAGCGCGAGAACTTCGTCGCCGACGTGCAGAAGATGCGCCGCCGGGTGGTCGACAACATCCCCGTCGCCCAGGTCGAGCGCGAGCTCAAGCTCGGCCCCGGTGGCCTGCGTGACGTCGAGTTCGCCGTCCAGCTCCTCCAGCTGGTGCACGGCCGCAGCGACGCCACCCTGCACAGCGGCACCACCCTCGACGCGCTCGCCGCCCTCGCCGCCGGCGGCTACGTCGGCCGCGCGGACGCGGCCCAGCTCGACGAGGCGTACCGCTTCCTGCGCGCCATGGAGCACCGCATCCAGCTCCACCGGCTGCGCCGCACCCACCTCGTCCCCGAGGACGAGGCCGACCTGCGCCGCCTCGGCCGCTCCCTCGGACTGCGCACCGACCCGGTCGCGGAGCTCAACCGGGAGTGGAAGCGGCACGCGGCCGTCGTCCGCCGCCTGCACGAGAAACTCTTCTACCGGCCGCTGCTCGACGCCGTCGCCCAGCTCGCCCCCGGCGAGATCCGGCTCAGCCCCAAGGCCGCCGGGCAGCGCCTCGAAGCGCTCGGGTACGCCGACCCGGCCGCCGCCCTGCGCCACCTGGAGGCGCTGGCCTCCGGCGTCTCCCGCAAGGCCGCGATCCAGCGGACGCTGCTGCCCGTGCTGCTCGGCTGGTTCGCCGACTCGGCCGACCCCGACGCCGGACTCCTCGGCTTCCGCAAGGTCTCCGACGCCCTCGGCAAGACGCCCTGGTATCTGCGGCTGCTGCGCGACGAGGGCGCCGCCGCCGAGAACCTCGCCCGGGTGCTCTCGGCCGGCCGGCTCGCCCCCGACCTGCTGCTCCGCGCCCCCGAGGCGGTCGCCCTCCTCGGCGACCCGGAGGGCCTGAAGCCGCGCGACCGGGACCACCTGGAGCAGGAGGTGCTCGCCGCCGTGGGCCGGGCGGACGGTCCCGAGCAGGCCGTGGCGGCGGCCCGCGGGGTACGCCGCCGGGAGCTGTTCCGTACCGCCGCGGCCGATCTCATCGGCTCGTACGGTACGGAGGACAGCCCCCGCGCCACCGAACCGGGCCCCCTGGTCGACCGGGTCGGCGCCGCGATCGCCGACCTCACCGCGGCGACGATCGCGGGCGCGCTGCGGGCCGCCGTGCGGGCCGAGTGGGGCGACCGGCTGCCGACCCGGTTCGCCGTCATCGGCATGGGCCGCTTCGGCGGTCACGAGCTCGGGTACGGCTCCGACGCCGATGTCCTCTTCGTGCACGAGCCGCGCGAGGGAGTGGACGAACAGGAAGCGGCCCGGGCCGCGAACCGGGTGGTCACGGAGATGCGCAGGCTGCTCCAGCTGCCCACCACCGATCCGCCGTTGCTCATCGACGCCGACCTCAGGCCGGAGGGCAGGAGCGGCCCGCTGGTGCGCACCCTGAAGTCGTACGAGGCCTACTACCGCCGCTGGTCGCTCGGCTGGGAGAGCCAGGCCCTGCTGCGGGCCCAGGCCGTCGCGGGGGACGAGGAACTGGGGGAACGATTCCTCGCGCTCGCCGACCCGCTGCGCTACCCGGCCGGCGGTCTCGGCGAGGACGCGGTCCGGGAGATCCGCCGCCTGAAGGCCCGGATGGAGTCCGAGCGGCTGCCGCGCGGCGCCGACCCGACGCTCCACACCAAGCTGGGCCGGGGCGGCCTGAGCGACGTCGAGTGGACGGTCCAGCTGATCCAGATGCGGCACGGCCACGCCCGGCCGGAGCTGCGCACCACCCGCACCCGGCAGGCGCTCGCGGCCGCGTGCGCGGCCGGGCTCATCGCGTCGGACGAGGCGCAGATCCTGGACGAGGCGTGGGTCCTCGCCACCCGGGTCCGCAACGGGGTGATGCTGGTCCGCGGCCGCCCCGGCGACACCTTCCCCGGCGACCCGCGGGAAATGGCCGCCGTGGGACGGTACCTGGGGTACGGCCCCGGTCACGTCGGGGAGGCGGTCGAGGACTACCGCCGGGTCACCCGCCGGGCGCGGGCCGTGGTGGAGGACCTCTTCTACGGGGCGTAGGCCGCGCCCGGCACCTCGGGCGTGCGGGCCGTGACCCGCTCCCGGTCGCCGTCCGCCGGGCCGGCCCGGCGGTCCCTTTCCAGGAGGGCCCGCACATGGGCCAGGTAACCGGTGAGCGCCAGCTCGAAGGCCTGGTCGGCGCGGCCCTCCGGTACGGCTCCGAGGGCGCGGGCCAGGTGCGGAGTGGCCGCCTCGTCCGCGAGCTCCCACACGGCCTCGGGCGCGGCCAGGTCGAGCGCCGAGCCGAGGACCAGGTTCTCCAGGGCGATGATCACCGGCATGACGTCGGGCAGCGCGAACCCCGCTGCGAGGAGCCGGCCGACGGCCCGCTCGTACTGGTCGAGGACCTTCGGCGCCCGGACCGGCGAGGTGGTGAGCAGCGGGATCGTGCGCGGGTGGGCGGCGAAGGCCGCCCGGTAGGACCGGGCCCAGGCCGCCATGCCCCGGTCCCAGGGCTCCAGGTCCAGGGTCTCCGTCTCGATGGCCGAGGCGACCCGTTCGCGCAGCAGCTCCACGATCCCGTCCCGGCCGTCCACGTGGTGGTAGATGGACGCCGTCTGCACCCCGAGCCGCCTGGCGATCTGGGGGACGCTGAACTCCCCCTGTTCGTCGACGATTTCGAGAGCCGTGGTGGTGATCCGCTCCCGGTCGAGGAGGGGTCTGCGCGGCCGGCCCATGAAACGTCACTCCTGTTCAGGTCTTCCCGAATCGTCGGAGGCGAGGCTACCGTGCCGCAACCGAAAGCCTTTAGGTTTTCGGCCTGAAGGCTTCCCGGCCGTCCCCGGGACGGCGCGCCGGTACGTTCGTCCGACGCACCGGTGCGTACGTCACGGACCTCGGGGACGTCCGGTTCCTCGCGGACGGCACTCGTCACGGCCGGCCCGGTGGAGGCCCCGGGCCGACGGGATCGCGGGGACACCGGTCCGCCCGACCGTCACCGGGCGGCCGGCGGCCGGATCACGTACCGGAGCCGACCCGCTCCTCGCGCGCCTCCACGGCGTCCCGGTCCCCGGCGTCCCCGGACACCAGGGCGCCGGAGGCCTGCGGGGTCCCGTCGCCGGACCCCGGCACGGCCGCCGGTTCCACCGGTCCGACCAGCTTCGGCAGGCGGTGCGGCCAGGTCCCGTACCAGAGGAAGGCGACGACGAAACCGAAGCCCAGGCAGACGATGCCGCCGACCGCGTCCAGCCAGAAGTGGTTGGCGGTCGCGACGATCACGACGAGGGTGGCCGTCGGGTAGAGCAGGCCGAGGATCCGCGCCCACGGCGCCCGGGCCAGGAAGAAGATGGTCAGGCCGCACCACAGCGACCAGCCGATGTGCATCGACGGCATGGCCGCGTACTGGTTCGACATCTGCTTCAGGTCGCCCGAGGCCATCGAGCCCCAGGTGTGATGGACCAGGACCGTGTCGACGAAGTTCTGCCCGTTCATCAGCCGGGGCGGCGCGAGCGGGTACAGGTAGTAACCGACCAGAGCCACACCGGTGGTGGCGAACAGGACCGTGCGGAACGCCGCGTAACGGCCCGGCTGCAGCCGGTACAGCCACACCAGCACACCGATCGTGACGACGAAGTGCAGCGTCGCGTAGTAGTAGTTCATCCCCACGATGAGCCACGTCACCGAGTTCACGGCGTGGTTCACCGTGTGCTCGAAGGCGAGCCCGAGGGACTCCTCCGTACGCCAGATCCAGTCGGCGTTCCGCAGCGCCTGCGCCTTCTGCTCCGGCACCGCGTTGCGGATGAGGGAGTACACCCAGTAGCTGACCGCGATGAGCAGGATCTCGAACCAGATCCGGGGACGCCGGGGGCTCCGCGCGCGCAGCCAGGACCGCCCGCCGTCGGCCACGATGGGTGACGACGGGGTCGTCCGGTCGTCCAAACTCTTCACGGTCGTTTCACCCATAGGCAGAGAGTGTGCCAGATCCTCTTCCTCCGACCGATCATCCCTCCGACGGGTTCCGGGCGCACCCGGTCCCCCTCAAGGGGGACACCGGCCCGGGGCGGAGTCAGGGGTGCCGGGAGGCCGGGCGCGGGCCCGCTCAGCCGCGCGGCGGGGGAGCCGAGGCCGTGGAACCGCGCACCACCAGCTCCGGCATGAAGACGAACTCGGAGTGCGGGGCGGGCGTGCCGCCCACCTCCTCCAGGAGGGCGCGGACCGCCGCCTGCCCCATCGCCTGCACGGGCTGGCGGATGGTCGTCAGCGGCGGGTCGGTGAAGGCTATGAGCGGGGAGTCGTCGAAACCGACGACCGAGACGTCCCGGGGCACGCCCAGACCCTGCTGCCGGGCCGCGCGGATCGCGCCGAGCGCCATCATGTCGCTCGCGCAGACGACCGCCGTGCAGCCGGCCGAGATCAGGGCCCCGGCGGCCGCCTGGCCCCCCTCCAGGGTGAAGAGGGAGTGCTGGATCAGCCGCTCCGACTCCTCGGGCTCCAGGCCGAGCCGGTCCCGCATGCCCTTCTGGAAGCCCTCGATCTTGCGGAGCACCGGCACGAACCGCTTGGGGCCGACGGCCAGCCCGATCCGGGTGTGGCCGAGCGCGGCCAGGTGCGTCACCGCCAGCTGCATCGCCGCCCGGTCGTCGGGCGACACGAAGGGTGCCTGGACCTTGGGCGAGAAGCCGTTGAGCAGGACGTAGGGGACGCCCTTGCCGCGCAGCTGGTCGTACCGGGTCATGTCGGCCGTGGTGTCGGCGTGCAGCCCGGAGACGAAGATGATGCCCGCGACCCCGCGCTCCACCAGCATGTCGGTGAGCTCGTCCTCGGTGGACCCGCCGGGGGTCTGCGTGGCGAGGACGGGGGTGTAACCCTGGCGGGTCAGGGCCTGCCCGATGACCTGCGCGAGGGCGGGGAAGATCGGGTTGTCCAGTTCGGGGGTGATGAGCCCGACGAGCCCGGCGCTGCGCTGGCGCAGTCGTACGGGCCGCTCGTACCCGAGCACGTCGAGCGCGGCAAGCACGGATTCACGGGTGGCCGCGGCCACACCGGGCTTGCCGTTGAGCACGCGGCTGACTGTGGCTTCACTGACCCCCGCCTGGGCTGCGATGTCGGCAAGCCGCGCGGTCATGAGAGTGGACTGTACCGGTCACCGCGCGTATTGCCCACCGCGCGGGTGCCGCAAGCCGCTCCGCAAGCTCTTGCAGGAATTGCGGGGGCGCGTACGGGTCGAGTGGGGGCGTGGAGGCGTGCGAAAGGCGCCTGTGGCCTGGTGTCAAGCGACCCATCGGCAACCTTCGGGACACGTGGATGTAACGATCCCCGGTCCTTGCAGAAATTTCTCGCAAGGTCTTTCGGCTCGTTTTCATCCCTGTTACGTTCCTGGCAACCCGGAGCGCCGCGAGGGAGCGGTCGCAATGAGGAAGGTTCCAGCCCCTCGTCCCCCGGGATCAGTTGAAGGAGTTCACATGCGGCGTGGCATAGCGGCGACCGCGCTGGTCGCGGCCCTGGGCGTGACCCTGGCGGCGTGCGGCAGCGACAGCGATTCCAACGGCGGCGGAACCCAGGGCTCGGGCGAGCTCTCCGGCACCGTGACCTGGTGGGACACCTCGACGGTCGGTTCCGAGGACAAGGTCTTCAAGAAGATCGCCGAGGGCTTCACCAAGAAGCACCCCAAGGTGACCGTCAAGTACGTGAACGTGCCGTTCGGCGAGGCGCAGAACAAGTTCAAGAACGCGGCCCAGTCCGGTTCCGGCGCCCCCGACGTGATCCGCTCCGAGGTCGCCTGGACCCCCGAGTTCGCGGACCTCGGCTACCTGGCCCCGCTCGACGGCACCGCGGCGCTGAAGGACAAGGACGACTTCCTCAAGCAGGCCGCCGCCTCCACCCAGTACAACGGCAAGACCTACGCCGTGCCGCAGGTCATCGACTCCATGGGCATCTTCTACAACAAGAAGATCTTCAAGGACGCCGGTGTCCAGGTCCCCAAGAACATCGACGAGCTCAAGACCGTCTCCGCCACCATCAAGCAGAAGACCGGCAAGACCGGCCTGTACCTGCGCGGCGACGACGCCTACTGGTTCCTCTCCTTCCTGTACGGCGAGGGCGGCAACCTGGTCGACGCCGAGCAGAAGAAGATCACCATCGGTGACGAGTCCGGTGTGAAGGCGTTCAAGACCGTCAAGGACCTGGTCGACTCGAAGGCCGCGATCACCGACGCGACCAACGGCTGGGACAACATGCAGGCCGCCTTCAAGGACGGCAAGGTCGCGATGATGATCAACGGCCCGTGGGCCGTCGCCGACACCCTCGCGGGCAAGGAGTTCGCCGACAAGGCCAACCTGGGCATCGCCCCGGTCCCGGCCGGATCGGCCGGCCAGGGCGCCCCGCAGGGCGGTCACAACCTCGCCGTCTACGCGGGCTCCAAGAACCTCGACGCCTCCTACGCCTTCGCCGAGTACATGACCTCGGCCGAGACGCAGCGCCAGGTCGCCAAGGAGCTCAGCCTGCTCCCGACCCGCCAGTCCGTCTTCATCAAGCCGGACGTCGCGAGCAACGAGATGATCACCTTCTTCAAGCCGGTCGTCGACAAGGCCGTCGAGCGCCCGTGGATCCCCGAGGGCGGCAGCCTCTTCGAGCCGGTCAAGGTCGAGTACACCAAGGTCCTCACCGGCCAGACCACCCCGGACGCCGGCGCCAAGGCGGTCGCCGACGCCTACCGCAAGCTCCTGAAGGACTGGAAGTAAGAGGAAGGCAGGCCGGCTGATGGCTGTGGACACCCCCAGCCAGTCGGTGGCGAAGGCCGCGGGCGACAGCGTCGCCCGCGGCCGGGGCCGCGGAACTGGCACGGGCAAGCCGAGGGGCGCCTCGAAGCGCTCCCTCTCGACCCACTGGTACGCCTGGGCGCTCGTCGCGCCCGTCGTCGTCGTGATCGCCGTGATCATCGGCTATCCGCTCATCCGCGGCATCTACCTGTCGCTGACCAACGCCAACGAGCGGAACGTCGCGCGGTCGATCGGTGTCAACAACATCCCGGCCACCTACGAGTTCGTCGGCCTGGACAACTACACCGAGGCGATCTCCGGGAACCAGTTCCTCGGCACCCTCGGCTGGACGATCGTCTGGACCGTGTCCTGCGTGGCGCTCACCTTCGGCCTCGGCCTGGCCCTCGCCAACATCCTCAACCGCAGGATCGCCGGCCGCTCCCTTTACCGGATGCTGCTGATCCTGCCCTGGGCCGTCCCCGGCTTCGTGTCGGTCTTCGCCTGGCGCTTCCTGTACGACGAGCGCCGCGGCATCCTCAACCAGATCCTGGCGGGCGGCGGCATCGACGCCGTCCCGTGGCTCAACGACCCCACCTGGGCCAAGTTCTCGGTCATCGCCGTCAACGTCTGGCTCGGTGTCCCGTTCATGATGGTCGCCCTCCTCGGCGGGCTCCAGTCCATCCCCGGCGAGCTCTACGAGGCCGCCGAGATGGACGGGGCCAACGCCTGGCAGCGCTTCCGGCACATCACCATGCCCGGACTGCGCTCCGTCAGCACCACGGTGATCCTGCTCTCCACCATCTGGACCTTCAACATGTTCCCGGTGATCTTCCTGCTCACCCGGGGCGGGCCCGGCGAGGCCACCCAGATCCTCGTCACCCAGGCCTACAAGTTCTCCTTCGAGATCAGCCCGCGCGACTTCGCCCAGTCGTCCACGTGGGGCGTCCTCATCCTGGTCCTCCTGATGGTCTTCGCCGCGTTCTACCAGCGAGTCCTCCGCAAGCAGGGAGAAGTCTGGTGACCACCACGACCCCCACCGCCCGGCCCGTGAACGCCCCGGTCCGCGGCCGCCGCTCGCCGCTGGCCTCGGCCGGCCTGCACCTCACCCTGATCGTCGCCTCCGCGATCGCCGTCTTCCCGGTGCTGTGGGTCCTGCTGACCTCGCTCAAGCCCGCGAAGTACGCGACCACCACGGACTTCGTGAAGGAGACGACGCTCGAGAACTACACGAACCTGCTGAACGACACCCCGTTCCTCAGCTGGTTCTGGAACTCGCTGCTCGTCGCCGGCCTCACCACCGTCGTCGGCGTCTTCATCTCCGCCACCACCGGCTACGCCGTCAGCCGCTTCCGGTTCCCCGGCAAGCGCGGCCTGATGTGGACCCTGCTCATCACGCAGATGTTCCCGGTCGCCGTCCTCATCGTGCCGATCTACAACATCATGTCGTCGATGGGGCTGCTCAACGAGCCGGCCGGCCTGGTCATCACCTACCTGACCATCGCCGTCCCGTTCTGCGCCTGGATGATGAAGGGCTTCTTCGACACCATCCCGCGCGAGATCGACGAGTCGGGATACGTCGACGGCCTCACGCCCTTCGGCACCTTCTGGCGGCTGATCCTGCCGCTCGCCAAGCCGGGCATCGCGGTCACCGCCTTCTACTCCTTCATCACCGCCTGGGGCGAGGTCGCCTACGCCTCCGCCTTCATGGTCGGCGACGAGAACCTGACGCTGGCCGGCGGACTGCAGAAGTTCGTCAACCAGTACGGCGCCCAGTGGGGCCCGATGGCCGCGGCCTCCGTCCTCATCGCCGTCCCCGCCGCCCTGGTGTTCCTCTTCGCCCAGCGTCACCTCGTCACCGGCATGTCCGCCGGTGCCGTCAAGGGCTGACCGTTGGGCGCCCCGCCTGTACGCCCCTCCTTACCTCCCAGGGAAGACATGACCCAGCATCTCGCCACCCCGGCCGACGCCTCCACCACCGGCACGCACACGGGCTGGTGGAGAGACGCGGTGATCTACCAGGTGTACCCGCGCAGCTTCGCCGACGGCAACGGCGACGGCATGGGTGACCTGGAGGGCGTCCGCAGCCGGCTGCCGTACCTCAAGGAGCTCGGGGTGGACGCCGTGTGGCTCTCCCCGTTCTACGCCTCCCCGCAGGCCGACGCCGGCTACGACGTCGCCGACTACCGGGCCATCGACCCCATGTTCGGCTCGCTCCACGACGCCGACGCCCTGATCCGCGAGGCGCACGCCCTGGACCTGCGCGTCATCGTCGACCTGGTGCCCAACCACTCCTCCGACCAGCACGAGTGGTTCCAGCGGGCGCTGCGCGAGGGCCCCGGCTCCCCGCTGCGCGAGCGCTACCACTTCCGGCCCGGCAAGGGCGTGAGCGGCGAACTGCCGCCGAACGACTGGGAGTCCATCTTCGGCGGCCCCGCCTGGACCCGCACGGAGAACCCGGACGGCACCCCCGGCGAGTGGTACCTGCACCTCTTCGCCCCGGAGCAGCCCGACTTCAACTGGGAGCACCCGGCGGTACGGGACGAGTTCCGTTCCATCCTGCGCTTCTGGCTCGACATGGGCGTCGACGGTTTCCGCGTGGACGTCGCCCACGGTCTGGTCAAGGCGGACGGCCTGCCCGACATCGGCGCCCACGACCAGCTGAAGCTGCTCGGCAACGACGTCATGCCCTTCTTCGACCAGGACGGTGTCCACGAGATCTACCGTTCCTGGCGGAAGGTCCTCGCCGAGTACGACGGCGAGCGCATCCTCGTCGCCGAGGCCTGGACCCCGACCGTCGACCGCACCGCCAACTACGTGCGCCCCGACGAGATGCACCAGGCGTTCAACTTCCAGTACCTCGGCACCCACTGGGACGCGGTCGAGCTGCGGACCGTCATCGACGCCTCGCTCGCCGCGATGGGCCCGGTCGGCGCCCCCACCACCTGGGTGCTCTCCAACCACGACGTCACCCGCCACGCCACCCGCTTCGCCAACCCGGCGGGCCTCGGCACCCAGCTGCGCACCCCGGGCGACCGGGAGCTGGGCCTGCGCCGGGCCCGGGCGGCGACCCTGCTCATGCTGGCCCTGCCCGGTTCCGCCTACGTCTACCAGGGCGAGGAGCTCGGCCTGCCGGACGTCACCGACCTGCCCGACGAGGTCCGTCAGGACCCCTCGTTCTGGCGGGCCAGCGGCCAGGACGGCTTCCGCGACGGCTGCCGGGTGCCGATCCCGTGGACCGTCGAGGGCTCCTCGTACGGCTTCGGCGACGGCGGCTCCTGGCTGCCGCAGCCGGCCACCTGGGGGAGCCTGAGCGTCGAGGCGCAGACCGGCGACCCGGGCTCCACCCTGGAGCTGTACCGCAGCGCGCTCGCCGTCCGGCGTCAGCGCCCCGAGCTCGGTGCGGGCGACTTCGTCGAGTGGCTGGAGGCACCCGAGGGTGTGCTCTCCTTCCGCCGCGGCGGATTCGTCTGCACCGCCAACACCACCGGCCGGGCCATCTCCGTCCCGCTGCCCGGCCGGTATCTCCTCTCCAGCGAGGACGTCAGGATCGACACCGCCGGCGGCACCGCCGAGGTGCCCGCCGACACCACCGTCTGGTGGGCGGCGTGACGATCCCCCAGCCGCGGGGGGGCGGGGCCCGGCCCCCCCCCCCCCCGGGCCCCCCGGCCCCCGCCCGCGGCGGCGGGGGCCCCCGCACCCCCCGCCGCCACCGCAACGCGGGGGGGGGCGGGGCGCCCCCG
>NZ_JBIBBY010000005.1:47500-346467 GCF_042900905.1 Streptomyces sp. NPDC012827
TCGCCTCTCCCGCGGGTTGGTCCTTCTCGCCCCGGCGGGGCCCCCGGGGTGGGCCCGCGCCCACCCCGCGGGGGGGGGGGGGGGTTCCCCCCCCCCCCGCGGGGGGGCGCGGGCCCCGGCCCCCCGCGGCTCGCGGACATCGCGGCCCAGTCCGGCGTCAGCGAGGCCACCGTCAGCCGCGTCCTCAACGGCAAGGCGGGCGTGGCCGGCGCGACCCGGCACAAGGTGCTCGCCGCGCTCGACGTGCTCGGCTACGAGCGTCCCGTACGGCTCAGACGCCGCAGCGCCGGGCTCGTCGGCCTCGTCGTGCCCGAGCTGACCAACCCGATCTTCCCGGCCTTCGCGCAGGTCGTCGAGCAGGTCCTGGCCGGGCACGGCTACACCCCCGTGCTCTGCACGCAGATGCCCGGCGGCGCCACCGAGGACGAGCTGGTCGACCAGCTCGTCGAGCGCGGCGTGGCCGGCATCGTCTTCCTCTCCGGGCTCCACGCCGACGCCTCCGCCGACCCCACCCGCTACGCGCGGCTGACCGAGCGGGGCGTGCCGTTCGTCCTCATCAACGGCTACAACGAGCGCATCGACGCCAACTTCGTCTCGCCCGACGACCGGGCCGCCGCCCGCATGGCCGTACGGCACCTGGTCGAACTCGGCCACGAGCGGATCGGGCTCGCCGTCGGCCCCACACGGTACGTGCCCTCGCGCCGCAAGGCCGAGGGTTTCACGGCCGAACTCCACGAACTCCTCGGCATCGAACGGAACGAGGCCGAACGGTTCATCCGGCCCACCCTGTTCGGCGTCGAGGGCGGCCACGCCGCCGCCGACATCCTGCTGCGCGAGGGCTGCACGGGCATCGTCTGCGGCTCCGACCTGATGGCGCTCGGGGTCATCCGGGCGGTCCGGGCCCGCGGCCTCGACGTGCCCCGCGACGTCTCCGTCGTCGGCTTCGACGACTCGCCGCTCATCGCCTTCACCAGCCCGCCGCTCTCCACCGTCCGCCAGCCGGTGCAGGCGATGGCCACGGCCGCCGTCGGCGCGCTCCTGGAGGAGATCGAGGGCAACCCGGTGCAGCGCACGGAGTTCGTGTTCCAGCCGGAGCTGGTGGTGCGCGGGTCCACGGCGCAGCCGCCGCAGCCCGCCGCCTGACGGGGCGTCCGTTCGTAACTCCTTGCGCAACCTTTTGCGTTCGGTTGTTCGATGTATTGACCGCACGCCTGTGCACCCCTACGGTCACGGCTGAAAACAGTTGCTGTCTCTTGCGGCAACTTCTTGCGAACCGCTCCGGCGGATCCGCTCTTGCGACAGGGACGTCGTACAGGAGGAAACATGGCAAGGAAGACCGTGGCCGCTGCCCTCGCCCTTGTGGCAGGAGCCGCTGTGGCCGTCACGGCACCGCCCGCCGCGCAGGCGGCCGCGCCCGGCCCCAAGGACGTCACCGCCGTGATGTTCGAATGGAACTTCGCCTCCGTGGCCAAGGCGTGCACCGACCAGCTGGGCCCCGCCGGCTACGGCTACGTCCAGGTCTCCCCGCCCCAGGAGCGCATCCAGGGCGCCCAGTGGTGGACCGCGTACCAGCCCGTCAGCTACAAGATCGCCGGCCCGCTCGGCGACCGCGCCGCCTTCAAGAGCATGGTCGACACCTGTCACGCCGCCGGCGTGAAGGTGGTCGCCGACACCGTCATCAACCACATGGCGAACGCCTCGGGCACGGGAACGGGCGGGACCTCGTTCTCCAAGTACGCCTACCCGGGCCTCTACTCCGGCGCCGACATGGACGACTGCCGCACGGTCATCTCGAACTACCAGGACCGGGCCAACGTCCAGAACTGCGAGCTGGTCGGCCTGCCCGACCTCGACACCGGCGAGGACTGGGTGCGCGGCCGGATAGCCGCGTACATGAACGACCTCCTGACGCTCGGCGTCGACGGCTTCCGCGTCGACGCCGCCAAGCACATGCCGGCCGCCGACCTCGCCGCCATCAAGTCCCGGCTGACGAACCCTTCCGTCTACTGAAAGCAGGAGGCCATCTTCGGCGCGGGCGAGGCCGTCTCGCCGAGCGAGTACCTCGGCAACGGCGACGTCCAGGAGTTCCGCTACGCCCGCGACCTCAAGCGGGTCCTGCAGAACGAGAAGCTCGCCCACCTCAAGAACTTCGGCGAGGCCTGGGGCTACATGCCCTCCGGCCAGGCCGGCGTCTTCGTCGACAACCACGACACCGAGCGCGGCGGCGACACCCTCACCTACAAGGACGGCGCGAACTACACCCTCGCCTCCGTCTTCATGCTCGCCTGGCCGTACGGCTCCCCGGACGTCCACTCCGGCTACGAGTGGACCGACAAGGACGCCGGCGCCCCGAACGGCAACCGGGTCGACGCCTGCTACAGCAACGGCTGGAAGTGCCAGCACGCCTGGCGCGAGATCGCCTCCATGGTCGGCTTCCGCAACACCGCCCGCGGCCAGGGCGTCATCGACTGGTGGGACAACGGCAACAACGCGATCGCGTTCGGCCGCGGCTCCAAGGCGTACGTGGTGATCAACCGCGAGTCCTCGGCCCTCGGCCGCACCTTCCAGACCTCGCTGCCCGCCGGCACCTACTGCGACGTCCAGTCCGGCAACCCCGTCACGGTGAACGCCGCCGGCCAGTTCACCGCCACCCTCGGCGCCCACACCGCGCTCGCCCTGCACACCGGCGCCACCGGCTGCGGCAGCGGCACCACCCCGCCCCCGGCCACCGCCGGAGCCTCCTTCAACGTCACCGCCACCACGGTGCCCGGCCAGAACATCCACGTCACCGGCAACCGTGCCGAGCTCGGCAACTGGAACCCGGCCGCCGCCCCGAAGCTCGACCCGGCCGCGTACCCCGTGTGGAAGCTCGCCGTGAACCTGCCCGCCGGCACGGTCTTCGAGTACAAGTACGTCCGCAAGGACGCGGCCGGGAACGTGACCTGGGAGTCCGGTGCCAACCGCACCGCGACCGTCCCCGCCTCCGGCCAGGTCGTCCTGAACGACACCTTCCGCAACTGAGCCGTCCACCCCAGGGGCCGCCCCGCCGGGGCGGCCCCCCTCTTCCCGTACCTCCAGGGAGCTTCCCCGTGATACGCAAGAGAACGGCGGTCGCCCTGGCCGCCGCCCTGTGCGCGGCCCTCGTGCCCGCCCTCCCGGCCGGCGCGGCCCCCCGCCCGCCCGCCCCGCCCTCCGACCGGGCCCTCGCGGCGCAGCCCGCCCGCCAGGACCTCACCCGCGAGCAGTTCTACTTCGTCCTGCCCGACCGCTTCGCCAACGGCTCCACCGCCAACGACCGCGGCGGACTGACCGGCGGACGCCTGGAGACCGGCTTCGACCCGTCCGACAAGGGCTTCTACCAGGGCGGCGACCTCAAGGGCCTCACCCGGCGCCTCGACTACATCAAGGGCCTGGGCACCACCGCCATCTGGATGGCGCCGATCTTCAAGAACCGGCCCGTGCAGGGCACCGGCAAGGACGCCTCGGCCGGCTACCACGGCTACTGGATCACCGACTTCACCCAGGTCGACCCGCACTTCGGCACCAACGAGGACCTGGAGAGGCTGATCGAGGCCGCCCACGCCAAGGGCATGAAGGTCTTCTTCGACGTCATCACCAACCACACCGCCGACACCGTCGACTACGCCGAGAAGAAGTACGGCTACCGGCCCAAGGGCGCCTACCCGTACCTCGACGAGGACGGCCGCCCCTTCGACGACCGCACGGCCGTCGGCCGGGTCGACGCCGACTCCTTCCCCTACACCCCGGTCGAGAAGGCGAACACCAAGGTCCCGGCCTGGCTCAACGACCCCGCGATGTACCACAACCGGGGCGACTCCACCTGGGCCGGCGAATCCGCCGAGTACGGCGACTTCGTCGGCCTGGACGACCTGTGGACCGAGCGCCCCGAGGTCGTCGAGGGCATGAAGCGGATCTACGAGAAGTGGGTCCACGACTTCAAGATCGACGGTTTCCGCATCGACACCGTCAAACACGTGGACCTGGACTTCTGGACCCAGTGGGCCACCGCGCTCGACGCCTACGCGAAGAAGCGGGGCCGCGAGGACTTCTTCATGTTCGGCGAGGTCTACTCCGCCGACCCCGCCGTCACCGCCCCCTACGTCACCCGCGGCCGGCTCGACTCCACCCTGGACTTCCCCTTCCAGGACGCCGCCCGCGCCTTCGCCTCCCAGGGCGCCGGCGCCGACCGGCTCGCCCGGGTCTTCGCCCAGGACTACCGCTACACCACCGACAAGGCCAACGCCTACGAGCAGGTCACCTTCCTCGGCAACCACGACATGGGCCGCTTCGGAGGCTTCCTCGAACAGGACAACCCGAACGCCTCCGACGCCGAACTCGTCCGCAGGGCCACCCTCGCCAACGAGCTGATGTTCTTCTCGCGCGGCAACCCGGTGATCTACTACGGCGACGAGCAGGGCTTCACCGGACCCGGCGGTGACAAGGACGCCCGCCAGACCCTCTTCGCCTCGAAGACCGCCGACTACCTCGACGACGACCAGCTCGGCACCGACCGCACGCACGCCACCGACGCGTACGACACCGGACACCCCCTCTACCGGTCCATCGCCGCCCTGTCGAAGCTCACCAAGGCGCACCCCGCCCTGCGCGACGGCATCCAGCGGGAGCGGTACGCCGAGGGCTCCGTGTACGCCTTCACCCGCACCGACGCCGGGGACCGCACCGAGTACCTGGTCGCCGCCAACAGCTCCACCGCGCCCAGGACCGTCACCGTCCCCGTCGACGCCACCGCCTTCACCACCCTGTACGGCGGCCGGGGCGCCGTCACCACGAAGGACGGGGCGGTCACCGTCACCGTCCCCGCCCTCTCCTCCCTGGTCCTGCGGGCCGACGCCCCGCTCCCGGCCCCGGCCACCGGCCCGTCGGTCGCCCTCAAGGCCCCGGCCGCCGGCGCCACCGGCACCGTCGAGGTCACCGCCGACGTCGACGGCGGCGGCCTCAACCGGGTCGTCTTCGCCGCGCAGACCGGAGACGGCCGCTGGCAGACGCTCGGCACCGCCGACCACGCCCCCTACAAGGTCACCCACCACGTCACCGCGCCCGCCGGCACCCCGCTCCGCTACAAGGCCGTCGCCGTCGACGCCGCCGGACGCACCGCGAGCGCCACCGCCGCCACCACGGCCGGCGCGCCCCCCGCCCCCGAGAAGCCCGTGGCCGTCGAGCGGCCCTACGCCGTCGTCCACTACCAGCGGCCGGACGGCGACTACGACGGCTGGAAGCTGAAGGCGGCCGGCCAGGAAGCCGCCTTCACCGGACGGGACGCCCACGGCGCCTTCGCCTGGGTGAAGGTCCCCGAGGGCGCCTCCTCGATCCCGTACACCGTCGAGAAGGACGGCACCGCCGACGGCCCGCAGCGCAGCATCACCCTCGGCCGCACCGGCGAGGTCTGGATCACGCAGGGCCGCGACGGCCAGTCCGACACCGCCCCCGCCCCGGCGCCCCAGGACAGGACCAAGGCCGTCCTCCACTACCAGCGGCCCGACGGGAACTACGACGGCTGGGGCCTCCACACCTGGACCGGCGCCGCCCGGCCCACCGACTGGTCCAAGCCCCTCATGCCCACCCGTGTCGACACCTACGGCGCCGTCTTCGAGGTCCCGCTCGCCGAGGGCGCGCGCTCCCTCTCGTACATCCTCCACAAGGGCGACGAGAAGGACCTCCCCACCGACCAGTCCCTCGACCTCGCCACCCACGGCCACGAGGTCTGGCTGCTCGGCGGACAGCAGCAGTACCTCCTGCCGATGGCCGGCGGCACCCCGAACCTCGACCTCACCAAGGCCGAGGCCCAGTGGATCGACCGGGACACCGTCGTGTGGAAGGTCAAGGCCACCGACGCCACCAGCCAGCAGCTCGTGTACGCGAAGGACGGCGGGATCACCGTCACCGACGGGGCCCTGAGCACCGAGGGCCAGTGGCTCCGGCTCACCCCCTCCGCTCTCAGCGACGCCCAGAAGGCGAAGTTCCCGCACCTCAAGGAGTACCCGGCCTTCACCGTCGACCCGCGGGACAGGGACCGGGTCCGCTCCTCCCTGCGCGGCCAGCTCGTCGCCACCCAGCGGGCCGCCAACGGCGCCCTGCTCGCCGCCACCGGCGTGCAGACCGCGGGCGTCCTCGACGACCTGTACGCGCCGAAGGCGACGAGGACCGCCCTCGGCCCCGTCTTCCGCGACGGCCGCGTCACCCTCTCCGTCTGGGCCCCCACCGCCCAGTCCGTCGCCCTCGAACTCGACGGCAGGACCGTGCCCATGCGGCGCGACGAGGCCGCCGGCGTCTGGTCCGTCACCGGCCCGAAGTCCTGGTCCGGCAAGCCGTACCGGTACGCGGTGAAGGTCTGGGCGCCCACCGTCGGGAAGGTCGTCCTCAACAAGGTCACCGACCCCTACTCCACCGCCCTCACCACCGACTCCACCCACAGCCTCGCCGTCGACCTCACCTCCCCGGCGCTGGCCCCCCAGGGCTGGAAGGACCTGCGCAAGCCGGCCCCCGTGCCGCTGCGCGACGCCCAGATCCAGGAGCTGCACGTCCGCGACTTCTCGATCGCGGACCGTACGGCGAACCCGGCGCACCGCGGCACCTACCTGGCCTTCACCGACAAGGACAGCAAGGGCTCGAAGCACCTCAAGGCGCTCGCCGACTCCGGCACCTCCCACGTCCACCTGCTGCCGGTCTTCGACATCGGCACCGTCCCCGAGAAGAAGTCCGCGCAGACCGCCCCCGCCTGCGACCTGAAGGTCTACGCCCCCGACTCCGAGGAGCAGCAGGCCTGCGTGGCCGCCGCCGCGGCCAAGGACGCCTACAACTGGGGCTACGACCCGCTGCACTACACGGTCCCCGAGGGCTCCTACGCCACCGACCCGAACGGCACCCGCCGCACGGTCGAGTTCCGGCGGATGGTCCAGGCCCTCAACGGCCAGGGCCTGCGCACCGTCATGGACGTCGTCTACAACCACACCGTCGCCGCCGGGCAGTCGGACAAGTCCGTCCTCGACCGGATCGTGCCCGGTTACTACCAGCGCCTCCAGGCCGACGGCACCGTCGCCACCTCCACCTGCTGCGCCAACACCGCGCCCGAGAACGCGATGATGGGCAAGCTCGTCGTCGACTCGGTCGTCACCTGGGCCAGGCAGTACAAGGTCGACGGCTTCCGCTTCGACCTCATGGGTCACCACCCGAAGGAGAACATCCTCGCCGTCCGCAAGGCGCTCGACGCGCTCACCGTCGAGAAGGACGGCGTCGACGGCAAGGCGATCATCCTCTACGGCGAGGGCTGGAACTTCGGCGAGATCGCCGACGACGCCCGCTTCGTCCAGGCCACCCAGAAGAACATGGCCGGCACCGGCATCGCCACCTTCTCCGACCGGGCCCGCGACGCCGTCCGCGGCGGCGGCCCCTTCGACGAGGACCCCGGCGTCCAGGGCTTCGCCTCCGGCCTCTTCACCGACCCCAACCCCTCGGCGGCCAACGGCTCCCCGGAGCAGCAGAAGGCCCGCCTCCTGCACTACCAGGACCTCATCAAGGTCGGCCTGGCCGGCAACCTCGCCTCCTACACCTTCACCGACACCTCCGGGCGTACGGTCAAGGGCTCCGAGGTCGACTACAACGGCGCCCCGGCCGGCTACGCCGCCGCCCCCGGGGAGGCCCTCGCCTACGCCGACGCGCACGACAACGAGACCCTGTACGACGCGCTCGCCTTCAAGCTCCCGGCGGACACCTCCCCGGCGGAGCGGGCCCGCGCCCAGGTCCTCGCCATGGCGACGGCCACTCTCTCGCAGGGCCCGGCGCTCTCCCAGGCCGGTTCGGACCTGCTGCGCTCCAAGTCCCTCGACCGCAACTCCTACGACAGCGGCGACTGGTTCAACGCCGTCCACTGGGACTGCCGGGACGGCAACGGCTTCGGCCGCGGCCTCCCGCCGGCCGCCGACAACAAGGCCAAGTGGCCCTACGGCAAGCCGCTGCTCACCCACCCGTCCCTGACGGTCGGCTGCGCCGAGATCGACGGCGCCTCCGCCGCCTACCGGGACCTCCAGAAGATCCGTACCGGCGAGCCGGCGTTCTCCCTGGCCACGGCGGACCAGGTGCAGGAGTCCCTGTCCTTCCCGCTCTCCGGGCCCGCCGAGACCCCGGGCGTGATCACCATGCGCCTCGGTGACCTCGTGGTCGTCCTCAACGCCGCCCCGCGGGCCCATGCGCAGACGGTCCCCGGCCTCGCCGGGAAGGCGTACGCGCTCCACCCGGTCCAGGCGAACGGCTCCGACCCGGTGGTCAGGTCCGCCTCGTACGCGGCCGGTTCCGGCACCTTCACGGTCCCGGCCCGGACGGTCGCGGTCTTCAAGGCCACGGGCTGACCGGCACCCCGCCCGAGACCGCCGCCCCGGCACCGGAACCCTCCGGTGCCGGGGCGGCGGAGCGCCGGGCGGGCGCCCCGGGCCCCCGCGGGTGTCCGTCCGTCGGAAGGTCACTTGTGCGGTCGGGGCGATCCCCGTCAGGGTGTGGCCCGACACCGACCTCACCCGGGAGTGACCCATGCCGCAGATCACCGTCGACTACTCCGCGCCCCTCGACCGGCGCGGCTTCGCGCTCGCCCTGCACCCGCTCGTCGTGGAGACCGTCGACACGAAGCCCGAGGCCTGCAAGACCCGCTTCCGCGAGGTGGAGGAGGCGGTCGTCGGGGACGGCTCCACCGAGGACGCCGTCGTCCACGTCGAGATCGCCCTGCTGGCCGGCCGCACGGACGAGGTCAAGGCACGGCTCTCGGAGGCCGTGCTCGACCTGCTGCCCCGCCACGTGAAGACGACCGACGGGGTACGGCTCTCGGTCGAGGTCCGCGACCTCGAACCGTCCTATCGCAAGCGCTGATCCGGCACCCGGGGCAGCAGCGCGGAGAGCCGCGTCACCAGGTCCGCGAAGGGCCCGTCGGCCGGCTCCCCGGCGAGGATGCCGATCAGGAGGTCCGCCACCTCCGCGTCGTACGCGGCGCTCACCGCGGCCAGCGCCGCGAAGTCGTGCACGAGCTGGAGCTCCAGCTCCTCGCGCGGCACCCGGCGGCCGTCCAGCCACAGCAGGGCCGTCGACTCGGCGAGCGACACCCAGGAGCGGACGACCAGTTCGAGCCGGGGCGAGGGGTCGCCGACCTCCAGGTGCGCGAGGATCTGCTCGTAGGCGGCCTGCCGCACCTCGTCGATCATCGCGTTCGTCGTGGACGAGCCCACGGCCGGGCCGCCGCGCATCAGCGCCGCGAACCCCGGCCCGTGGTCGTCCACGAAGTCGAAGAACCGGCCCATCACCCGCAGCAGCCGCGCCCCCAGCGGGCCCTGCGGGGGCTCCAGGAAGCGGGCGGCGAGCTCGTCGGCCGCGCGCCGCAGCGCCGCCTCGTACAGGCTCTGCTTGCCGGGGAAGTAGTGGTACACCAGGGGGCGCGAGATGCCGGCGGCCGCCGCGATCTCGTCGATGGACACCTCGTCGGGGGAGCGGTGGCTGAAGAGTTCGAGGGCCACCCCGATCAGCTGCTGCTTGCGCTCCTCGACGCCCATCCTGCGGCGTACCCCGGTCGTCATGCGAACAGCCTAACGGGGTCCGTTACGCTCCTGGTCCATGAGCGCTTCCGAGCAGGACACCCCGGCAGCCGAGGCCCCGGAGGACGACGACCGGAGCCGGAGCCGGGGCGAGGACCAGGACCGGGAACCGGAGCGGGACGAGGTTCAGGACCCGGAGCGGGGCGCGGACGCGGCCGGCGCGGGCGGCGGGCTCACCCCGAAGCAGGCCCGGCGGCTGCGCGTCGCCGCCGCCTCGGTCCTGCTGGTCGCGATGGCCGTCGTCCTGGCCGTCCGGCTGGCGAGCCGCACCTCCGTGCTGGTCGTCGGCGTGTACGGCCTGGCGATGATCCTCTGCGGTGTGGTGATCGAGCTCTCCCGCAACGGGCGTACGCGTCTGGGCACCTGGCTCCTGGTCGGCGGCCTCCTCGCCGCGCTCGCCTTCGACTGGCTGATACTCCCGTAGGGCAGCGGGGCTACAGGTCGAGCACGAGTCGCCCGCCCGCCGACCGGGACACGCAGATCAGCATCGAGTCCTTCCGCTCCGCGTCGGTGAGCAGCTCGTCCCGGTGGTCGACCTCGCCCGCCAGGACCCGCTGCCGGCAGCTGCCGCAGAAGCCCTGCCGGCAGGAGTACGCCACGTCCGGCAGCTCCTCCCGCACCGCCGCCAGGACCGACCGGTCCGCCGGCACGGTCACCGTCCGCCCGGAGCGCCGCAGTTCGACCTCGAAGGCGCTGCCGCCGGCCGGCGCGGAGGCCGTGAAGCGCTCCAGGCGCGGCTCCCGGCCCTCCGGCATCGCCGCCGCCACGGCCGCCATCAGCCCGTCGGGCCCGCAGCAGTACACGGCCGTCTCGGGCGGCAGCTGGGCGAGGAACGCGAGATCGGGCCGGCCCGACTCGTCCTCGGCCGCCACCGTCACCCGGTCGCCGCCGAGCCGTTCGAGCTCCGCCAGGTACGGCATGGTGGCCCGGCTCCGGCCGCCGTACACCAGCCGCCAGTCCGCCCCCGCCGCCTCGGCGGCGCGCACCATCGGCAGGAGCGGGGTGATGCCGATGCCGCCGGCGACGAAGACGTACGAGGGGGCGGCGGCGAGCGGGAAGCGGTCGCGGGGCCCCCGGATCTCGACCTCCGCGCCCGGGTGCAGCTGCTCGTGCACCTCGCGCGAGCCGCCCCGGCCGCCCTGTTCCTCCGCGACGAGCCGGGTCGCGATCGTGTACGCGCCGCTGTCGGCCGGGTCGCCGCAGAGCGAGTACTGCCGGACGAGCCCGGAGGGCAGCACCAGGTCGACATGGGCGCCCGGCTGCCAGGAGGGCAGCCGCTCGCCTTCGAGGCGGAGCTCCACGACCCCCTCGGCGGGCGTGGCACGGCCGGTGACCAGGACGCGCCGGGGGACGGTGGCACCGCGCCCGTACCCGGACACCGGCTCGTCCAGGGCCGGCATCGGCCACAGCGGGGCGGTGCCCATCCGGCGGCGCACCGCGCGGCGGACCAGCAGCGCGGCCCCGGCGGCCAGGGCGACGGTGGTGAACCGGGGCATCAGCGGCCTCCGTTGGCGCCGGGGGAGGAGGCGAGGTAGGCCAGGGCCTGCGCGGTGTCGCCCTCCTGGGACGGGTGGTAGGAGCGGCTGAGGTACCGGGGGATCGAGCGCAGCATGGCCGGGGTGGAGGGCAGCACGCCCTCGCGGCCCCGGCGGACGAAGTCCGCGAAGGAGGCCTTCGGGTCGAGCAGGCTCGGGTCGTTCTCCAGGAAGAAGCGGACGCCGCGCTGCCAGAGGAAGACGAGCGCGGAGAAGGCCAGCGCCCAGGTGCGGGCGCGGCGCCGGTAACCGCCGTCCAGGTGCAGGAAGAGTTCGAAGGCGACCGCGCGGTGCTCGACCTCCTCCGCGCCGTGCCAGCGCAGCAGGTCCAGCATCACCGGGTCGGCGCCGCGCCGGTCCAGTTCGTCGGCGTTGAGGACCCAGTCGCCGAGGAAGGCCGTGTAGTGCTCGATGGCGGCGATGAGGGCGACCCGCTCCTTCAGCCACCAGCGGCGCGGCCGGCCGGGCGGCAGCGTGCGGTCGCCGAGGAGCTTCTCGAAGAACCAGTCCACCTGCGCGGTGTACGGGGTGGGGTCGAGGCCCAGCTTCCGCAGGTGCGGGAGGACGTCGTCGTGGGCCTGGGAGTGCACCGCCTCCTGCCCGATGAAGCCGATGACGTCCTCGCGGAGCCGGTCGTCGGTGATGTACGGCAGCGCCTGCTTGTACACGTGCATGAACCACCGCTCCCCGGCCGGGAGCAGCAGGTGCAGCACGTTGATGGTGTGGGTGGTGAAGGGGTCGCCGGGAACCCAGTGCAGCGGGGTCTCCCGCCAGTCGAAGGCGACCTTGCGGGCCTTGAGTCCGACGTGTTCCGACGCCACCGGTGCGGGCTGCGTATTAGACATGGCGTCAATGTACTGAGGGGTAGACGGGCGGCCAAGGGGCGTGCGCGCCCTTTCTGCCCCCCGGCCCCGCCGCTCACCGCAGCGCCGTCACCCGCGTCCCGTCCTCCAGCGTCCCCGTCACCTCCGCCCGGCTCCCCTGCTCCGCCCGTACGGCGAGGAGGTGCCCCTCCGCGTGCCCCCGGACCCCGCCCGACAGGTCCAGCGACGCGATGTCCTCCGTACCCGCCGCCAGCACGTGCCAGGTCCCGCTCGGGGCGCGCCACAGGACGCCGGCCAGCACGCGCGGGTCCCGCACGCCGCAGGCCGGGGAGCCGTCGGAGCGGGCCACCGTCACGGCCGGCGCCCCGGACGGTTTCGCCCCGGCCGGCAGCGGAGGCGCGAACTGGGCCAGGACCCGGGTGCCCGTACCCCGCCACGTCTCCGCCCGGGTGCACACCCAGGACGCCCGCCCCGCTCCCTCCGGCAGCGGCTGCCGGGCGAACCGCCAGGCCTGCACCGACCGCACCCCGTGGCCCCGGACCGCCGCCAGGGCGCAGGCCGTCCGCGCCCACTCCCGCCGCGCCTCCGCACCCGTCGCGTCCACGGGCGCGGCCGGCGGACCCCACAGGAGCCGGGCCGGTGCCACCTCACCCAGGTCCGTGAGGATCCGCCGCCCCGAACCGTCCCCCACCTGAAGGGTGTTCCAGCGGACGCACCCCTGTGCCCGTGCCGGACTCGGCATCGGCTCGGTCACCCCGGACGCGTCCCGCGCGAGCGGCCACGGCTCCTTCGCCGGCATCAGCAGATCCCGTACCGCCGTCTCCCGTACCCACGGCGCCGTCAGATAGCGGACGTCGTCCGCCGTGCGCGAGACGACCAGCGCCGCCGCGCCGACCGCGTCCGCCGCGTCCGTCCGCGCGAAGTCCAGCGCCGCGCCCGCCGTCCCCTCCACCGGCTCCGCGTACCGCACCACCCGCAGCCCGTCGTGGAACAGCACCACCCGGACCCCGTCCAGCACCCCCGCGAACAGCAGCTGCGGAGGCCCCATCGGCGGCCCCACCGGAGTGCCCGGCGTCGCCGCGGAACGGACCGCGCCGCTCGGCCGCGCCCACACGGCGAGGGCGCGCCGCAGCAGCGCCCGGTCCCCGGCCAGCGGGCCCCGCGCGGGCCACACCGAGAAGTCCCGCCGCGTGGAGTCCCGCCAGAGCACCGCCGGGACCCGCTTCACCTGGCCCGGATCGAGTGCCGCCTCCGCCGCCGGGTTGCGGGCGTACGAGGGCGCGGCGGCCCCGTTCCTGCCCCAGCCGTCACCGGGCGGCCCCAGCAGCGTCCCGCACACCACCAGCGCCGCCGCCGCGACCAGCGCCGCCCGGCCGTGCTGGCGCCGCCGCATCAGGTCCGTCGGCCGGGCCTGGAGCGAACACGGGTCGAACTCGGGGGACTCCAGGAGCGCCGCCCCGCCGGCCCGGTCCGCCGCGCCCGTGGCCTGCGCCTCCCCGGCCACCGCGGCGTCCACCCCGTCCGCCTCCGCGAGCGCCGCCGCCGGGTCCGCCACGCCCGCCGCCGCCAGCACCCGCAGCACCTCCGCGTCCCCCTGCCGCTCCAGACCGCGCAGCACGTACGCGGCCCGCCCCGGCCCGGACACCGCCGACAGCAGCTGGTCCAGGGCGAGTTCGTCCGCGCCGCCCACCCGGGGGAAGAGACGGAGCCCCCACACCTGCGGCAGCAGCGGCGGGAACTGCGCCCGGCGCGGCAGGGCCCGCCGCCGCAGCGGCAGTCCGGCCACCAGCGCCTGCCGCAGCACCTCCCCCCGTACGTACGCGTACCCGGGATCGACCGCGTCCTCCGGGCGCCGGGGGCCGGGCACCGCCCCACCCGGCACCCGCCGGCGCGGCAGCGCGCGCTGGACGAGCGCGTGCGCCGTCACCACCCGGCGGTTGCGCCCGAGCGTCGGCGGCAGGACCAGATAGGCGATGCGGACGAGACGCGGATAGCGCTCCACGAGCGCGGCCTCGGCCTGCTCCACGTCGACGGGGCCGATGGACGAGGGGGCGACATCCTGGATGCTCACCTTCAGCAGAACGAGCGATTCTTGCGATGGTCACCTTGGGCGCCCGCCACCGCGGAGCCCCGGGCCGCCGCCCGGCCGTCCCTCAGGCGGCGTGGACCGTGAGCCGCTCCCGGATCAGCTCCGTCACCTCGTCCGGCACGCCGAGCCCGTCCCGTACGTACGCCTCCATCGAGCCGTGCCGCACCGCCACCTCGTCCAGGGCCGCGTCCAGGTACTCCGGCAGCACCCCGATCAGCTCCAGGGCCAGCTCCGGATCGCCGCCCTGGGCGATGAACCCCTCGATCATCGGCGCGAACGCCTGCCGCACCGCCGTGTTCACCGCCAGGTACTCGCCCCGGACGGTCTCCTCGTCCGCGCCGAGGAGCGACAGCAGCACCACCGCCGCCCACCCCGTACGGTCCTTGCCCGCCGTGCAGTGGAACAGCAGCGGCCCGGCGCCGGGCCGGCCCAGCTCACCCAGCAGCGCGCGGTACGAGGCACGCGCCGACGCCCCCGACACGAAGGTCCGGTAGGTGCGCGCGAAGGCCTCGCGGGCCCGGCCCCCGCCGAGGTGCTCCTCCGCGAGGGCGGGATCGGCGAGCAGCTCCTTGAGCCGCGCGGCGGGCGGCAGGCCACTGGTGGCCAGCCGGTCCGCCAGCACGTCCGCGACGAGCAGCCGCGCCCCCTCCGGCAGCCGGTCGGGCCGCTCGGCGCGCTCCGCGTCCGTCCGGAAGTCCACGACGGTACGGATGCCGAGCGCGGCCACCACCGGCTCGGCCGCGTCCAGCCGGTCGAGCTGCGCCGAGCGGAGGGCGAGCCCGGGGCGGACGCTGCGGCCCGGGCCGAGCGGCAGGCCGCCGAGATCGCGGAGATTGGCCACGGAGACGGCGGGAAGGGCGGGCATGGCGTCGGCTCCTCGGGGCGGTGCGTTCGGACGCGTCTCCGCCGACCGTAGTGGACGGAGCGGGTTCGGGCAGGTCAGCGGGACCGGCCGGTGGTGGTCGCCGTTCCCCGGGGGCGGCCCGTCGGGGAGGGATTTCCCGGGGAGGCGGTCTTCAGGGGCCGGCGGCCGGGTGACACCATGGCGGGCGATGACGGATGCCCGGTCGCCGCTGCGCGCCCTGCGAGCCGCACTCTTCGCGGTGGTGTGCGTGGCACTGTCCGCCGTGGGGCATTCGTCCATGTCTGCCCACCCCCTGCCGCCGCTCGCCCTGCTCGCCGCCTTCGCGGTGACCACGGGCGCCGCCTGGGCCGCGGCGGGCCGCCGCCGGGGGCCGGTGACCATCGCCGGCGCGCTGCTCGTCCTCCAGGGCGCGCTGCACCTGACCTTCTCGGCCGTGGGCGGCCACGCGCCGGCCCAGGCCGCCACTCCCACCGCCCACGGCGGTCACGCGCCCGGCCACGGCCACGGCGCGCACACCACCATGGACCTGGCGCACACCGTCCCCGGCGCCGCGCCCGGCCCGGGCGCCGGCATGCTCGCCGCCCACCTCCTCGCCGCGCTCCTCTGCGGCCTCTGGCTCGCCCGGGGCGAGGCCGCCCTCTTCACCCTCGCCCGCGCCGCCCTCGCGTACGCCTTCACCCCGCTGCGCCTGCCGCTCGCCCTCGTCCCGGTGCCGGACGCCCCGCGCGGGCCGGTGCGCCGGACCCGGCGCGACGCGCACCAGCCGCACTCCGTCCTCCTCGCCCACGCCCTCTCGCGGCGCGGCCCGCCCCGGCCGCCGGCACCCCGCGCCACGGCCCTCGGAGCACGCACAGCACACGTCTGACCGGGGGTCGCCCACCCCTGCCGGCGATCACGCCGGCGTCGGACCACCGCACGCGTCGTACACCGACGCGCGCCTGTCTCCAAGGACCGTTCATGACCCTCGACGACCTCGCGCGCCCGGAAACCCCCGGCACGCCACCTCCGGCGGACCCGCACCCGGCCGACGGGCCCGACACCCCCGCCGCCGGGCCCGGGAACCGGCCGGGAACCTGGGCCGCCCTGCGCCCCCTCGTCCTCCGTGTCCACTTCTACGCCGGCGTCCTCATCGCCCCCTTCCTCCTCGTCGCCGCCGTCAGCGGCCTCCTCTACGCCCTCTCGTTCCAGGCCGAGAAGGTGGTGTACGCCCACGAGTTGAAGGTCCCCGTCGGCGCCACCACCCTGCCGCTCGAACAGCAGGCGCACCTCGCCCGCAAGGTCAACCCGAACGGCACCGTCACCGCCGTCCGCCCCGGCGCCGAACCCGGCGCGACCACCCGCGTCCTGATGGCCGACCCCGACGTCCCCGAGGGGACCTCGCTCGCCGTCTTCGTGGACCCGTACACCGGTGACATCCGCGGACAGCTCCCCAGCTACGGCAGCTCCGGCGCGCTCCCGCTGAGGACCTGGATCGACGGACTGCACCGCGATCTGCACCTCGGGGACCTCGGCCGGAACTACAGCGAGCTCGCCGCGAGCTGGCTGTGGGTGGTCGTCCTCGGCGGACTGTTCCTCTGGTTCGGCCGGCGCCGCGCGAAGCGCCGCGCCCTGGTCCTGCCCGAGCGGGGTCCGAAGTCCCGTCGCCGCACCCTCTCCTGGCACGGCTCGGTCGGCCTGTGGGCCGCCCTCGGCCTGCTCCTGCTCTCCGCCACCGGACTGACCTGGTCGCGGTACGCGGGGGAGAACATCGGCTCCGTCCAGGACCGGCTCGGCGGCGCCACCCCCACCCTCGCGGCGGAACTCGCGCCCGCCCGGAGCGCCGGCGGTCCCACGGGGCACGAGGGCCACGAGGGACACGAAGGCCACGGCACGGGCTCGGAAGACCAGGCCCCGGCCACGGACATCGGCATCGACCGGGCGGTCGCCGCGGCCCGCGCCGCCGGCATCGACAGTCCCTCGATATCGGTCGCCCCGCCGGCGGACGGCAAGGGCTACGTCGTCAAGGAGACCGACACGCAGTTCCCGGTCGAGCTGGACGCGGTGGCCCTGGACCCGGCCGACGGCAGGGTCGTCGACCGCCTCCGCTTCGCGGAGTACCCCGTCCTCGCCCAGCTGACCCGGATCGGCATCGACGCCCACACCGGCGTCTTCCTCGGCCTCTTCAACCAACTGGCCCTGGCCGCCCTCGCGCTGGCCCTGATCCTGCTCATCCTGTGGGGCTACCGCATGTGGTGGCTGCGCCGCCCGGGCCGCCCGGTCGCGCGCGGCACCTGGCGGCGGATCCCCGTCACCCTGCTGCTGCCCTGCGCGGCGGCCACCGCCCTGGTGGCCTGGTTCGTCCCGCTGCTCGGCGTCAGCCTGCTGCTGTTCCTCGCCGTCGACCTCGGCCTCGCCCTGAAGGCGAGGCTGAGGTCCCGGTACCGGGCCCGGCGAACGGCCTGATCAGGGCACGTACTTGTAGCCGACCCGCCGTACGGTCTGGATCGTACGGCGGTGCTCGGCGCCCAGCTTGCGGCGCAGCCGCGCCACGTGGACGTCGACCGTACGGCCGTCGCCGACGTGTCCGTACCCCCACACCGTGGTGACCAGCCGGTCCCGGCTGTGCACGCGGTGGGGGTGCGCCACCAGGTGGGCGAGCAGCTCGAACTCCAGGTACGTGAGGTCGAGCGCCCGCCCGTCCACGAGGGCGATCCGCCGCTCGCCGTCGATGACGACGGGGCCCGCCGCCTCCGCCGCCGGGGGCGCGGCCGGCACCGGCCCGGGCTGCGGACGGGCCCCGTACGCCTGCGCGGACGGGAACTCCGCCTTCAGCGGAGCCTGTTCGTCGGCCGGGACGAGGACGAGGTAGCCGACCATCGGCGGGCGGCCCGGCAGGACCGGCAGCGCGTGCGGCGGCGCGGGCAGCAACTGGGCGCCCGGCGGCAGGAAGTCGGCGACCCGGGCGAACCCGGCGGCCTCGTCGGGGTCGACGGCCCGCAGCCGGTGCCGGCCCGGCCGGAGCCCGGCGGACAGCGGGGAACCGGGCAGGGGAGCGGCGGTCGGGGAGGAGGCGACGGGCACGGAGGCGGGGGCGGGTGCGGTCTGGGTGGGGACCATGGGATTCTCAGCTCTTTCGCGCGAAATGACGGACGGTCAGACGTCGTACGTGTCATGCGCGGCGGCCGAAGGCCGAAGGATCGGACCGTTTCCGATCGAAGGCTTTCAGAGGGCCGGCGCGTTCGTCGCGCGGCAACACACCCGGTCGAAATCGTGGTGCTGGCGGGAGGGCCAGAACGGCTGGAGGTCGTAGCGACCCGTCGCGGTGTCGTTCTTCGTGGCGGCCATATCCCTACTCTACTACTGGGGAACCGGATCGGTCCCGGACCGTCCGAAGGACAAGACGCCGAAGGCCACGCGGCGGACACACGGCCGCAACGGACCGGCCACGTACGCCGCCACCCGGCCCCGCGCACGGCGAGAGGGCGCCCGCCGTCACGAACGGCGGACGCCCTCTCCCGTCGGGCGGGTGCGGATCAGACCTGTCCGGCCTTCTCCAGGGCCTCGCAGCAGGTGTCCACCATGAGGCGGGTCACCACGTACGGGTCCACGTTCGCGTTCGGACGGCGGTCCTCGATGTAACCCTTGCCGTCCTGCTCGACCTGCCACGGGATGCGGACCGAGGCACCGCGGTCCGAGACGCCGTAGGAGTACTGGTCCCACGGAGCGGTCTCGTGCAGACCCGTCAGACGGTCGTCGATGCCCGCGCCGTAGTTCTTGACGTGGTCGAGCGGCTTCGAGCCCTCACCGAGTGCCTCGCAGGCGGTGATGATCGCGTCGTAACCCTCGCGCATGGCCTTGGTGGAGAAGTTGGTGTGCGCGCCCGCGCCGTTCCAGTCGCCCTTCACCGGCTTCGGGTCGAGCGTCGCGGCCACGTCGAAGTCCTCGGCCGTGCGGTAGAGCAGCCAGCGGGCCACCCACAGCTGGTCGGCGACCTCCAGCGGCGCCAGCGGACCCACCTGGAACTCCCACTGGCCGGGCATGACCTCGGCGTTGATGCCGGAGATGCCGAGACCGGCCTTCAGGCAGTTCTCCAGGTGCGCCTCGACGACCGGACGGCCGTGGATCTCGTCCACGCCGACGCCGCAGTAGTAGCCGCCCTGCGGGGCCGGGAAGCCGTTGACCGGGAAGCCGAGCGGACGGGTGCCCTCGAAGAAGGTGTACTCCTGCTCGATGCCGAAGATCGGCTCCTGCGCGGCGTAACGGGCGTACGTCTCCGCCAGCGCGGCGCGCGTGTTGGAGGAGTGCGGCGTCATGTCCGTGTTGAGGACCTCGCACAGCACCAGGATGTCGTTGCCGCCGCGGATCGGGTCCGGGCAGGAGAAGACCGGCTTGAGCACGCGGTCCGAGGCGTGGCCCTCGGCCTGGTTCGTGCTGGAACCGTCGAAGCCCCAGATCGGCAGCTCCTCCAGGGCGAGACCCTCACCGGCGATGATCTTCGTCTTCGAGCGAAGCTTGGCGGTCGGCTCGGTGCCGTCGATCCAGATGTACTCAGCCTTGAAGGTCACGGGTCTCATCCTTTGGCGTGCTGCTGCGGGTTCTCGTACTCGCGGCGGCTCGCTGCGCTGCGAGAAGCTGCGGTCTCGTTCTGCGCGCAGCTTGGCAACACCGGATTTCCCTTCGGTTGCCCGTTTGTGAACCCCGTGTTACTCGGCCCTGCCGGCGCCGGCGGCCCCGGAGCGCCGCCGGCGGCCCGCCGGGGGACCCGGGCGCCGACGGCCCCGCGTCCGCTGTCGGCGGGGCACGGCAGACTGGGGGCATGGCGGATCACCTGGGCGCGAAGCCCCGCATCGGACTCCTCGGCACCGGCCCCTGGGCCGCCCGCACCCACGCCCCGGCGCTCGCCGCCCACGAGGGCGTCACCTTCGCGGGCGTGTGGGGCAGACGCCCGGAGGCGGCCCGTGAGCTCGCCGCGGCCTCCGGCACGCGCGCGTACGAGGACGTGGACGCGCTCATCGAGGCCTGCGACGCCGTCGCGCTCGCCCTCCCGCCGGACGTGCAGGCCCCGCTGGCGGCCCGGGCCGCGCGGGCCGGCCGGCACGTCCTCCTCGACAAGCCGGTCGCGACGACGGTGCCGGCGGCCCGCGAGGTCGCCGGGGCGGTGGAGGCCGCCGGGGTCGCCTCGGTGGTCTTCTGCACCCTCCGCTTCGCCGAGCCCACCGCCCGCTGGATCGACGCGCAGGCACGGGCCGGCGGCTGGTTCCTGGGCGAGGCGCACTGGCTCGGCTCCCTCTTCGGGCCGGGGTCCGCGAGCCCGTACGCGGCCTCGCCCTGGCGCCGGACCAGGGGCGGCCTGTGGGACGTGGGCCCGCACGTCCTCTCCGTCCTCCTGCCGGTCCTCGGCGACGTCACCGGTCTCACCGCCGTCCGGGGTCCCGGCGACCTCCACCACCTGGTCCTGCGGCACGCCTCGGGCGCGAGCAGCACCGCCACGCTCACGCTCGGCGCCCCGCCGGAGGCGGCGGAGGCCTCGCTCACCCTGCACGGCACCCGGGGCCGCGCCGAACTGCCCGGCTGGAACGGGGCGGTGGACGCCTTCGGCGCGGCCGTCGACGCCCTCGTCACCTCCGCCCGCACCGGCGTCCCGCACGCCTGCGACGCCCGTTTCGGCCTGCGCCTCACCGAGATCCTGGCCGAGGCGGAGAACGCGGCCCCCGCCCCCTGACCTCGGGCCGGGGCCGGACCGGGCCTCAGCGGGAGAGGGCGTCCCGCACGGCCTCCTCCGACCGGCCGACGACCGCCGTCCCGTCGTCCGCGGTGATGATCGGCCGCTGGATGAGCTTGGGGTGCGCGGACAGCGCCTCCACCCACCGGTCGCGGTGCTCCGCGTCCCGAGGCCACCCCTTCACCCCGAGCTCCTTGGCGACCGGCTCCTGGGTGCGCGTGATGTCCCACGGTTCGAGCCCGAGCCGGTCCAGGACCTCCCGGATCTCGTCGGGCGTCGGTACGTCCTCCAGGTAGCGCCGCACGGTGTACCGGGCGCCCTCCGCGTCGAGCAGACCGAGCGCGCCACGGCACTTGGAACAGGCGGGATTGATCCAGATCTCCATGGGCGTACGGTACCCCCCCGACCGCCTTCCACCACCCCCCCAAACACCCTCTGGCCAGGGGCGATTGTCAGTGGGGGCCACTAAAATGGGGGGTGAGAGCGAGGGCCCCGGGGAGGGCCCCGCCCACCGTTCGCCAGGAGGTAGCCCATGGCTCTCGCCGTGATCCGGACACCGTCCCCCGAACCCTGGACGCCCCCGCACAAGAAGCCGCTTCCCCCGGGCCGCCCCCGCGAGTGGTACGTGACGCACAACCGGCGTCTGAAGGCGATGCGCCTCGCCATCGCCCTGCTGGACTCCGGTGTGTACATCCCGTCGAAGGCGACCGACGCGACCATACGGAACACCGCGCACAGCCTGGGCATCCACCCGCCGTCCGACACCACCTGCCGCATGGTCCGCGCGCTGATCCGCTACGGCCGCTGACCGGGCGCCTCGCCCGACACCGCCCCACGAAGGGGCGGGTCACATCCATGACGCGCTCGTCCGGGCCGTACGCCATTCGGGACGACCCGGCACGGGGCCGCCCCCGCGCGGCGACGGCGGCATGGGCGGCGGCCACCGACGCGTGGTCGCCGCCCCAGTGCTCCAGCACGGCGTGCCAGGTGGCTCGTTGCCGTGCAAGCGGGCTACATCAAGCCAACCAATTCGGATTACCGAGGGGCGGGCGCCGCACAGCGGTAGAACCGGGCCATGACGGTTGATCCCGGGAAACGGCCGGCACGCACCGAGCGGCTTTCCGATGAAGTGTGGCGCGAGTTGTGCGGCCTGGGGGTGGAGCGTCACTTCCGTGCCGGAAGCACGTTGCTGCGCCAGGGCGAAGCGGGCACCTACCTGCTGGCACTTACCCAAGGGCTGGTCAAAGTCATACGTCGGGAGGAGAACGGCGAAACGACGTTGCTCGCTTTTCGAGGCCCGGGGGACCTGCTGGGGGAGGTGGCAGTCTTTGATCTTCAGAAGCGGATCGCGGATGTCGTCGCGCTTCGGCCCTGCAGGGCGGTGAGACTCGAGGCCGAGACGTTCCGTACCTACGTGGAGCGCCGAGGCATGGTCATGGCCTTGATGCGGCAGACCCTTGCTCGCCTTCGTGAGTCCGACATGAGACTTGCCGAACTTCAGCGGCTTCCCGTGCTCACACGTCTTGCCCGCACGCTGGTACGCCTCGCAGACCTGACCGGTCCGGTACCCCCGGGAACGGCCGAGTGGGGGCTGACCGGGCTGACGCAGGAGGAGATTGCGCAGGCCATCGGGGTGACACGTAACGCGGTGGTGACCGGTCTGCAGGAGTTGCGTCAGACCGGAGCCGTGGAGACCGGACGCAGAGTGATCGAGATCCGTGACATGGAGGCTCTACGGGTATGGGCGAAGACGGAGCACGTGGAGGGAATGTGACCGCCGCCACCATGCGGGTGACCACTGGTGGGCATTCGACTCCGCGGCTTCCGCCGACTCTGGGACCACGCCGCGAACCTGCGGTCGCCACCGTTCCGGAGGATCACCCCGATGACCGAGAACCCGCCCGCCCCGTACGCCGAGAGTCGTCCTCTCCCGCCCTACACGGCCCTGCTGGCCGTCGACGCCAAGAACTTCACCGGCCTCCCGGCTGTTCTGCACGCCCCTGTCAGCCAGATGATCCCCGATCTCGTCGACCGGGCTCTGTCCAAGGCCGGCCTTGAGGAGGTCCGGGACGACAAGCGTTTCCCCGCGCATACGGGAGACGGCATCGTGTTCGGCTTCGATCCGGTGCGCCTACCGTTCGTCCTGTGGCCCTTCCTCCCTGCTTTGGACGATGTACTCGCGGAGTACAACACGCTCTCGGTCGGCCCTCGTATCCGTCTCCGCGTCAGCCTGCACCTCGGCCCGCTGCCCGACGCCGGCCAGGCGGGCGACGGAAACGGCACGCCTCGGAACGACACCCATCGCCTGCTGGACTCCCGCCCGGTCAAGGCGGTGCTCGCAGCATCCAGTGAAAGCACCACGCACGTGGCGGCGATCATCTCCGATCGGGTGTACGAGGACGTGGTGCTCGGTGGATACAGTGGGCTGCACCCGGACCGCTGTGTCGAGGTGCCTGCGACGGTCGAGGGCAAGACGTTCGCGCAGCGGGCCTGGCTGTTCATCCCTTCGCCCTCGGGCAATCTCCTGAACTCCGGAATTCTCGCCTCTGACGCCACACCCGATTCCCCTGTGACGGCCGTGCCGCCCGGGGAGACGGACACCGCCCCAAGAGATCGGTACCAGGGCAATACGCAGCACGTGCGGGACGGAATGGCCGTCATGGGTGGCGTCGGTGGGGACATCAGCTATACCGGCGGGGCCACTCACTACAGCGGGACCAATCAGCACTGGGGCAGCGGTGACAACGTCTCCGGAAGCAAGTCCACCGGTGCGGCGAAGGAGCGCTGATGTCCTCCACGGCAACCGACTCGCTCCGCGAAGCGGCCCCGATTCTCGAGCCACCGCCCCAGGAAGACATGACCGTTCCCGCTCCGCCCTCGGCGCCGTCCTGGGCTGCGGTCGCGACCCCGCAGATGTCATTCGATGGCAACCAGCAACGCGTGGACCGCGGGGTCGCGATTCTGGGACCCGCGTACGGCAACATCACCACGTACAACCTCGTCACGGTCGATGACGGTGAAGCCGAGGGAAAGATCGTCAAGCCTCGCTTCCGCGAAGGTCCGTACCCTCCGGACGAGGTCAGGGACCGGCTACGAGGCTTCGTCGAACCGCGGGCACACGCGGTCTGCCGCGAGAAGCTCACCGGGCGACGAGTGCTGCTGTTGCGCGGCGAGGCGGCCAGCGGAACCAGCACCGCCGCGTTCGCGCTGCTTCACGAGGTCACCGCAGGTGGCAGGATCATCGGTCTCAACGCGGCGGAGGATCTGACCCGCTGGGAGCCGTCCTCACCTGGCGGCTACATGGTGCAGGGCATCGTTCCTCAGGCCGCCGACATGCTCGACGAGGTGGCGCTGAACAGCCTCGCAGGTCGACTGGCCGAGACCGATGCCTATGTGGTCGTGATCGTGGACCAGTCGACCCTGCTTCCCCGTTCGCTCTCGCCGTGGTGCCAACAACACATCGCGCCCCTGCCCCGCGACGTGGCCACCGCCCTTCTCAAACGCATGGCGGACGAGGGCGCTCTCGATGCCGAGCAGCTCGACAAGGCCCTGGGATCACTGGACCTTCCGCCCTTCAAGGAATATCTGGCGATCAGCAGGTCGCCCGGCACGGGTGTCGAGGTGGCCGAGGAATTGCGTGAAGTGGCGACCCGACGCCGCACGCCCGAGGCTGCTGCGGACAACCTCCGCCTCGGAACCGTCGAAGCGGCCGGCGAATTGTTGACGCGTGTGGGCGGGGACATCGACGCGCTGGCGTGGACGGCGGCCCTTGCCCTGTTCGAGGAACAGGACCGATCGGTCGTCGAGCAATTCGCCGGCTGCTTGAAGCCGTTGCTGGCGGCGTCGCCCTCCCCCCAGGCGTCCTTGCCGCAGAGTGGCTACCTGCTTGGTCGGGCGATCGAGGACCGGATCGACCAGGTGCAGGCCCGGTTGCTGCCCCGTAGGGCCGAAGCGGCTCGCGGATATCGCTACTGGGTCGAGCCGGTGGCCTTTCGACGGAAACACCTCGCAGAAGAGGTTCTGAGGAGGCTCTGGCTCGATTATGAGGGTTTCTCCGGTGTTCTCCTGACATGGATGCGTGGACTCCCTTACAAGCCCGGGGTGGACAGACTCGCGGGGCGGCGGATCGGCCAGGTCTTATGCCAGGCATCGGGGCCCGACGTGCTGCGTCAGTTGTCCGTGTTCGCGAGCTCCCCCCGGGCCTGGCATCGACGGTTGGCCGCCCATGCTCTTGGCGAAGTGGTCCAGGACTCGGTGTTGTCTGCCGCAGTCCGTTCACAGTTGCGCCAGTGGAGCGATGCGAAGGGCCCTGAGGTCCGCTGCACCGTGGCGGAAACTTGTGCGGGCAGTCTGGGGCTCGCTCTGCCCGACTTCGCGCTCGGTCTGCTCCACACCGTCCTGGGCGGCGGAGAGGATGCGCTGGACGACAACATTCGCAAGGCTGTGTCGACAGCGCTGGGCGTGCTGCTCACCGAGGACGTCAACCGGAGTCCGGTGCTTGCGCAGATCGTCAAGTGGTTGGCGGAGCCCCGAGGTTCCGGCCGGCACATGTACGCCGTTCAATCGGTCCGCGATCTGTGTGCGGAAGGGTTTCCGGCCGTCGGGCGGGCGGGCATCCGCAAGGTGGTGGTCGCTGATCTGTTCGCCGACTCATGGGATCCCCTCGTGCCCCTGGTGCTGGCGGCGCTCGATCATCAGGAATTGCACGACACCATGAAGGCGGCGCTGCTCCGCTTGGACCTTGCTGCGGGGCCGGAGAGCCATGAGCGAATGGTGGCCTTCCTCCAGACCCTTTCGGAGGTGGCCGGAGGGCACCGAGGGCTTCGGTTGCTCCTCATCGCCCGGTTCCGTGACCGACCTCTCGCCCCGGAGGGGGAGGAGGCACGGTGAGCGACGCGCTGGCTTCCGCACTCACCTCTTCGCCGCTGCTCAGTCTGTTCCAGGTGCGATGGGGCAGCCGGGTGGATCGCGCTCTGGTCTTTCTCCGGGAAGATGGTGAAGCCTGCCTCGAGCATCCGCGACGAGGCCAGGCGCCCGTATATCCGTCTCCGCGCTTTGCCGCGGTAGGGCGCAGGATGTTCGACAGTGCGTGGTGGGTCTCACTGGTGGAAAGGAAGGCCGTCGTCCACCTCGCCGCCCCTGGCTCGGCCCACCGTGAGCCGGACCGGGTGATGGTCACCTGGTGGGTATGTGACCCCGTGATCGTCGCCCGGGAACGCCTGTCGGCGCCGGATGCAGCGGCTTGGGTGGCACACGACATCTCCCGGCGTGGCATGCACCCCGTCGTGAACCGGGGTGAGTACGGAGTCCCGGAAGCAGGAATCAGTTACCGGATCGGGCGGTCGGTGCCCCCACCTGAACCCCGGCCGTCGCCGGGCGCGGACATCCCACCGGCATGGGGCGAGGATCGCCGGATCACCTACCGCTTCTACCGAGAGGCACTAGCCGAAGGCCCCCTGAGCCTCGCAGCTCTCTGGCTGCTGCACTACCCGGAGCAGGCGCGTGATGTGCTCGACTGGACGATGGCGAACCGCGGCGCACTCGACCAGCACGCTGAATGGGAGCACTCGCTGGTGACGCTTCTGCAAGGGTTGAGCGCCGAGGAACGGGGCTTCATCGGGGTCAAGATGGCTGAGCTTCTCAGCGGCATGGGTATTCCACACGCCGACGATGCGCTGCATCGTGTGCGAGCGGCTACGTGACCTGAGGGCGTCACCATCCCTGAGTAAGGGCTCCGCGCCGATCCGGTCGCGACACGGCGAAGGCCGCCACCCCCGACTGCGGGGTGGCGGCCTTCGGCGGCTTCAGCGGCCTGCGGCGCGGCTCGGCGGCACGGCTTAGAGGTCGAAGTAGAGCTCGAACTCGTGCGGGTGCGGGCGGAGCTGGATCGGGGCGATCTCGTGGGTGCGCTTGTAGTCGATCCAGGTCTCGATGAGGTCGGAGGTGAAGACACCGCCGGCCTGGAGGTACTCGTTGTCCTCCTCCAGGGCCTTGAGGACGGCCTCGAGGTTGGTCGGGACCTGCGGGACGCTCGCGTGCTCCTCGGGGGCCAGCTCGTAGAGGTCCTTGTCGATCGGCTCCATCGGCTCGATCTTGTTCTTGACGCCGTCGAGGCCCGCGAGGAGCAGGGCGGAGAAGGCGAGGTACGGGTTCGAGGACGGGTCCGGCGCGCGGAACTCGACGCGCTTGGCCTTCGGGTTCGAGCCCGTGATCGGGATGCGCATGGCGGCGGAGCGGTTGCGCTGCGAGTAGACCAGGTTGACCGGCGCCTCGAAGCCCGGGACCAGACGGTGGTAGGAGTTCACCGTCGGGTTGGTGAAGGCGAGCAGCGACGGGGCGTGCTTGAGGATGCCGCCGATGTAGTACCGGGCGGTGTCCGACAGGCCCGCGTAACCGGACTCGTCGTAGAACAGCGGGTCGCCGTTCGACCACAGCGACTGGTGGACGTGCATGCCCGAGCCGTTGTCACCGAAGATCGGCTTCGGCATGAAGGTCGCGGTCTTGCCGTTGCGCCAGGCGACGTTCTTGATGATGTACTTGAACAGCATCAGGTCGTCGGCCGCCGCGAGCAGCGTGTTGAACTTGTAGTTGATCTCCGCCTGACCGGCGGTGCCCACCTCGTGGTGCTGGCGCTCGACCTGCAGGCCGACCTTCTCCAGCTCCAGGGACATCTCCGAGCGCAGGTCGGCGAAGTGGTCGACCGGCGGGGCCGGGAAGTAGCCGCCCTTGTAGCGGACCTTGTAACCCCGGTTGTCCTCCTCCTTGCCGGTGTTCCAGGCGCCGGCCTCGGAGTCGATGTGGTAGAAGCCCTGGTTCGCGGAGGTCTCGAAGCGGACCGAGTCGAACACGTAGAACTCGGCCTCGGGGCCGAAGTAGGCGGTGTCGGCGATGCCGGTGGAGGCCAGGTACGCCTCCGCCTTCTTCGCGATGTTCCGCGGGTCACGGCTGTACTGCTCGCCCGTGATCGGGTCGTGGATGAAGAAGTTGATGTTGAGCGTCTTGTCCCGGCGGAACGGGTCGAGGCGGGCCGTCGACAGGTCGGCGCGCAGCGCCATGTCGGACTCGTGGATGGCCTGGAAGCCGCGGATCGACGAGCCGTCGAAGGCCAGCTCCTCGGACGGGTCGAAGGCGGTCGCCGGGATCGAGAAGTGCTGCATCACGCCGGGCAGGTCGCAGAAGCGGACGTCGACCATCTTGACGTCCTCGTCCTTGATGAACTTTGCGACCTCGTCGGCGTTCTGGAACCCGTGCTTGGACATCCAACTCCTCCTACTCCCGGCCCGGGGAGGGGCGGGGGTTGCAGCTCGGTCGTGCGGCCGGTGCGGTGGCACACGCTCGATCCCGACCATAGGCAGACGGGATTTCTCCAGCATGACCCATTTGTTTCGTCGAAGTTAACCGGGACGGCTCGTACCCCGCCGTGTCGGGTCCCATCCCCACCCGGACCGAAGTGATCGAAAAGGGGCGCAGTACCGTGGTCGGGTGGACAACAGGCAAGCACTCGGATCGTGGCTCTCCGGCCCCCGCGCCGCGGCGGAGCAAGCAGGCGTGGACTTCGGGTACCGGGGGCAGCAGCTCGGCCTGCCCGAGGAGGGATCCGGTTCGATTGCCCGCCCCGGGCGGCGGCTCGGCGCCCTCGCCGTGGACTGGGGCCTGTGCCTCCTGATCGCATACGGTCTGATCACCGACGGCTACAGCCAGGCCACCGGCAACTGGGCGCTCGGCATCCTGCTCGTCCTGAGCGTGCTGACCGTCGGCACCATCGGCTCCACCCCGGGAAAGCGGATCTTCGGCCTGCGGGTGGCGTCGGTGCACGGCGGCCGGCTGAGCCTCCCGCGCGTGGCGCTCCGCTCGCTGCTGGTCTGCCTGGCGATCCCCGCCCTCATCTGGGACCGCGACGGACGCGGCCTGCACGACCGCCTCTCCGGCGCCGTCCAGGTCCGCATCTGAGCGACGCCGCCCACGTACCGCACACGCGGAACGGCCCCGGACCTCAGTGGTCCGGGGCCGTTCTCCGTCCGTCCTCCGGGCGGGTCAGCGCATCTTTCCGCCGCGCGGCATCCGCATGCCCTTCGGCATCGGACCCTTGGGCAGGGGCATGTTGCTCATGAGGTCGCCCATCGCGCGCAGCCGGTCGTTGGCCGCGGTGACCTGCGGGCCGGTGAGCACGCGGGGGAGCTTGAGCATGGTGGTGCGGACCTTCTTCAGGGGGACCTGGCCCTCACCGTCACCGACGATGATGTCGTGCACCGGCACGTCCACCACGATGCGGTTCATCTTCTTCTTCTCGGCCGCCAGCAGGCTCTTGACCCGGTTCGGGTTGCCCTCGGCGACGAGCACGATGCCCGCGCGGCCCACCGCGCGGTGCACCACGTCCTGGCTGCGGTTCATCGCGACGGCCGGGGTGGTGGTCCAGCCCCGTCCGACGTTCTGCAGTACCGCCGCCGCCGCGCCCGGCTGGCCCTCCATCTGCCCGAAGGCGGCGCTCTCCGCGCGCCGCCCGAAGACGATGGCCATCGCCAGGAGCGCCAGGACGAAGCCCAGGATGCCCAGGTAGACCGGGTGTCCGATCAGGAAGCCGATACCGAGGAGGACACCGAGAACGACGATGCCCACGCCCGCGACGACGAGTCCGACCTTCGGGTCGGCCTTCCGGGTCATCTGGTACGTGAGGGCGATCTGCTTCAGTCGCCCGGGGTTCGCGGCGTCAGCGCCGCCCGTGTTTGCCTTCCTCGCCATGTCCTGAAGTTTACGTGGCCCGGGACGTCCGGCCCGACACGGCCTCCAGCACGTGCTGGGCCTCCACGCGGTCCTTGGCGCGCCGGCGGTCCTCCAGGACGGAGGTCCAGGCGTTGCGCCGGGCGGTGCGCTGTCCCGCGCCGAGGAGAAGGGACTCCACGGCCTTCAGGGCGTCGGTGACGGACGGGATCGCGGTGACGCGAAGATGCGTCGGTGCGGCCGGCATCTCGGGGTCCTCCCTCGATAGGGGTGAGAGACGGGAAGGGGGGTAGGAGCGGTGGTGGCGGTGCGTGAAACCAGGCTCACTCACTGGTGTTACCAGGGCATGGCCGGGCGGTCAAACACTGATGAAACGCCGATGCGGCCATGCGGCCCAGCCCCCGGAACGGCCGCGCGGCCCGCACGCCCCGCTGAGCTGCGGAGGGCGTGCGGGCCGCGCGGAACCGGCCCTGAGCGGCCGGTCGGGACGTGTGCGGCGACTCACACGGTCACCGGGCCGGCCTCGTACGGCGCTCAAGCGCGCCTCAAGCGGAAGCGCGCTCCGGGGCGGGGCCGCGTGCCGCCCCGGAGGGCCGTACGGACCCGGCCCCGGCGAGGGGGGACCGGACGGGCGTCAGACCGCCTGCGAGGCGTCGACCGCCGTGCCGCGCTTCTCGATCGCCTGCTGGTAGAGGCGGCCCGCGCGGTACGAGGAGCGGACCAGCGGGCCCGACATGACGCCGGAGAAGCCGATCTCGTCGGCCTCCTCCTTCAGCTCCACGAACTCCTGCGGCTTGACCCAGCGCTCCACGGGGTGGTGCCGGACCGAGGGGCGCAGGTACTGCGTGATGGTGATGAGCTCGCAGCCCGCGTCGTGCAGCTGCTGGAGCGCCTCGCTGATCTCCTCGCGGGTCTCGCCCATGCCGAGGATCAGGTTCGACTTCGTGACCAGACCGTAGTCACGGGCCTTGGTGATGACGTCGAGCGAGCGCTCGTAGCGGAAGCCCGGGCGGATCCGCTTGAAGATCCGCGGCACGGTCTCGACGTTGTGCGCGAAGACCTCGGGGCGGGAGGCGAAGACCTCCTCCAGGAGCTCCGGCACCGCGTTGAAGTCGGGGGCGAGCAGCTCGACCTTGGTACGGCCGTCGGCGCGGCCGGCGGTCTGCTGGTGGATCTGGCGCACGGTCTCGGCGTACAGCCAGGCGCCGCCGTCCTCCAGGTCGTCGCGGGCGACGCCGGTGATCGTGGCGTAGTTCAGGTCCATCGTGACGACGGACTCGCCCACGCGGCGCGGCTCGTCACGGTCGAGGGCCTGCGGCTTGCCGGTGTCGATCTGGCAGAAGTCGCAGCGCCGGGTGCACTGGTCACCGCCGATGAGGAAGGTCGCCTCGCGGTCCTCCCAGCACTCGAAGATGTTGGGACAGCCCGCCTCCTGGCAGACCGTGTGCAGGCCCTCGCTCTTCACGAGTCCCTGCATCTTCGTGTACTCGGGCCCCATCTTCGCCCGGGTCTTGATCCACTCGGGCTTGCGCTCGATGGGGGTCTGGGCGTTCCGGACCTCCAGGCGCAGCATCTTGCGTCCGTCGGGTGCGACTGCGGACACATCGGCTCCTGTAGCTTCGATTCTTCGGCGCACACCAGGGTACGCCCGTTGCTTCTCATGCCTCACCTGTGGCCAACCCATGGCCAAGGCCCTGCATTCCTGAGGCGCCGGTGGTGTGTCGGTGCCCCGTCCCCGGGGCGGTGGGCGCCGTCCGGCGACCGCCGCCCGCGCTCCGTCAGGCGGAGGCGGTCTCGATCTCGCGCGGCTTGAGTTCCGCGTTCTCCAGCACGTCCCGCAGGTGCCGCTCCACGACCGGGAGGACCTCCCCGACCGTGACGTCGCGGCCCAGCTCGTTGGCGAAGGAGGTCACGCCCGCGTCGCGGATGCCGCACGGGATGATCCGGTCGAACCAGGCGTTGTCCGGGTTCACGTTGAGCGAGAAGCCGTGCATGGTGACGCCCTTGGCGACCCGGATGCCGATCGCCGCGAGCTTGCGGTCCTCGCGGCGCTGGCCGGCGTTGGAGGGCGCGTACTCGGGCCCGTTCAGGCGGGGGTCGAACTCCTCGTCCTGGAGGCGGGGGTCGAAGTCCAGCGACAGGCCGCCGATCCGGGGGCGCTGCTCGACCGGGTCGCCCAGCACCCACACACCGCTGCGGCCCTCGATCCGGGTGGTCTCCAGGCCGAAGTCGGCGGCGGTGCGGATGAGGGCCTCCTCCAGCCGGCGCACGTGCGCGACCACGTCGACCGGGCGGGGCAGCTTCATGATCGGGTAGCCGACCAGCTGGCCGGGCCCGTGCCAGGTGATCTTGCCGCCGCGGTCCACGTCGACCACCGGCGTCCCGTCGAGCGGGCGCTCGCTGTCCAGGGTGCGCCGGCCGGCCGTGTAGACCGGCGGGTGCTCCAGGAGCAGACAGGTGTCGGGGATCTCGTCGGCGAACCGTGCGGAGTGCACCTCGCGCTGCTTGTCCCAGGCCACCTGGTAGTCGACGGCGTCCGCGCCGAATCCCAGGCGGACGAATCGCAGCTCACTCACGGCCATGCCTCCTCCTGGGTGCCGCGAGCCGGGTTCCGGGGATCGTCCCGGGGTGGGAGCCGGCCCGGCACCCTGCGTTGTACGCGCCCATGCCACTGTACGGCGGAGCCGCCAAAGTCCTTCCGGCAGGTGGACGGGGGCCTCGGCGGGGCGGCGCGTCAGCAGCGCCTGCCAATCCTCACACGATCGGATGAATGTGGGGCGAAGCCGACGGTGCGGGCCGTGCGGACCGCTACATTCACGCCGTCCCTTGAGGGTCCGAACGGGCTGCCACGTGGGCCCGGAAGCCAGGAGACCGCACAGCCGATGACGGAACGACCACCGCAGCGCATCCCGAACCGCCGGCTCGCCGCGCTCATCGCCGAAGCCGGGTTCTCCCATGCCGGCCTCGCCCGACGCGTCGACCAGCTCGGCCTCGAGCACGGCCTCGACCTGCGGTACGACAAGACCTCCGTGACCCGCTGGCTGCGCGGCCAGCAGCCGCGCGGCACCACTCCCGCCCTCATCGCCGAGGTCTTCACCCGCCGCCTCGGCCGCCGCCTCTCCGCCCAGGACCTCGGCCTGGACGCCTGCGCGCCGGTCTACGCGGGCCTGGAGTTCGCCGCCACCCCCGAGGAGGCCGTCGACATCGTCAGCGGCCTCTGGCGCAAGGACTCCGGCAGCCACGCCGAGCTGCGCAAGATCGCCTTCACCCCGGCGGGCCTCGTCGTGCCCAGCCGGGACTGGCTCATCGGCCGCTCCGACGAGCGGGTCGCCCGGGGCGAGCCGCCGCACGGCCCCCCGCTGCGGGGGACGGCCGCGCGGGACCCGAGGGTCCCGCCCCAGGGCCGCTTCACCGTCCCGCGCCAGCGCGGTACCGACCGGGGGCCCGGCCAGCGGGTCTCCGGCGGCGACATCGCCGCGCTCCGCTCCGTCGGCGAACTCTTCCGCACCCTCGACCACGCCTACGGCGGCGGCCACGCACGCCAGGCCCTCGTCCGCTACCTGGAGCACGAGACCGAGCCCATGCTCCGCGGCACCTACGGGGAGGCCACCGGGCGCCGCCTCTTCGCCGCCGCCGCCGACCTCACCCGGCTCGCCGGCTGGACCTCGTACGACATCGCCGCGCACGGCCTCGCCCAGCGGTACTTCGTCCAGGCACTGCGGCTCGCCCAGGCCGCGGGGGACCGGGCCTACGGCTCGTACGTGCTCCTCACCATGAGCTGCCAGGCCGTCTATCTCGGCCACGGGCGGGAGGCCGTGCAGCTCGCCCGGGTCGCCCAGCAGGGCGTCGGCCCCGCCGCGCCGCCCGTCGTCCAGGCGATGCTCCACGCCGTCGAGGCCCGCGGCCACGCCGTCCTCGGCGAGGCACGGGCGTGCAGCGCCTCCCTGATGCGCGCCGAGCGCGCGCTCGACGGCGCCCGGCCCGGCGACGAGGTGCCCTACTGGGCCCGCACCTTCGACGAGGCGCAGCTCGCCGACGAGCTCGGCCACTGCCACCGCGACCTCCAGCAGTACCGGCCCGCCGCCCAGCACGCCGAGCGCGCCCTCCAGCTGCGCGCCCCCGGCTTCGCCCGCAGCCGCCTCTTCTGCCGGGTCGTGCTCGCCACCGCCCGGCTCGCCCTCGGCGAGCTGGAGCAGGCCTGCGCACTGGGTGCCGAGGCGGCCCAGCAGGCCTCGGAGATGCGTTCCGCCCGGGCCCTGGAGTACGTCAGGGACTTCGAGCGCCGCCTGGAGCCGTACCGCGACGCCGCTCCCGTCCGCACCTACCGGGACCGCGTCTCCGCGCTCCTCTGACCTCGCCCCCGGCCCGACCGCCCGGTCAGGCCGCCTCCTCCTCCGTCGTCCGGGCCCCGCCCGGGAGGCGGACACCCAGGTCCGACAGGAGGGCGTCGGCCGCCCGGTGGGCCGAGGCGAGCGCGCCCTGCGGGGTCGCGGTGGCCCGGTGGTCACCGCACACGTACAGCCCCGCCAGCAGCCGGACCGAGCGGCGCACGTCGTGCGGCGGGCGCATCGCCGGCGCCGCGTCGGGGGTGTGGTGCAGGGCCAGCAGCTCCCACTCGTCGGTGGACGTGCCGTACAGCGTCGCCAGGTGCTTGCGCACCCGGCGCTCCGCGTCGTCCGGCGGCGTACCGAGCACCGTCGAGGTGATCAGCGGCCGACCGGCGGGCGCGCGGCTCGGGTCGACCGCGCTCATCACCACGGTGTGGGCCACCGGTCCGCCCGGGTCGGACTCCAGGAGCAGCGTCGGGTCCTCGGTGGGCGCCGCGGGCGCCGTGTGGTGCAGGACCGTGACCGCGTGGAAGTCCGGCACCCGCAGCCCCGGCAGCAGCTCCGCCGCCGTCCGCGCCCCGGTCGCCAGCAGCACCGAGCGGCAGCCGAAGACCCCGTGCTCCGCCGTGGCGACCCGGGCGACGGACACGTCCGTGACGCGGACGCCGGTACGGACCGTGCCGGGCGGCAACGCGTCCACGAGCCGCTCCGGCAGCGCGGCCGACCCGCCCTCCGGCACCGCGAGCCGTCCCCGGGCGAAGGCCCGCAGGGCCAGGTCCGCCTGCCGGCTCGACATGCCGAGGTCCGGGTCGGACAGGAGCGCGGCGAGCAGGGGCCGCAGCACGCCCTGCACGGTCCGGGCGGGCAGCCGGGCGTTCAGCGCCTCCCGCGCGGTCCGCTCGGGCCGGGCCAGCAGCCGGGGCGACGGGGTGGTGGCGAGCCGGACCAGGGAGGCGCCGAGCCGTGCCTGGTCGAGCGAGACGGCCGGATTTCGCGGGGCGCTCGCGAGGGCGCGCGCCATGCTGAACGCTCCCCCCACGCTCCGGTGCCCGCCGCTCCGGCGCGGATGGGGGGCGCCCCACCGCCCGTAGCGCCCGTCGCTGTGGACGAGCACCCCGGGCGCGAAGGACCGCAGCGGGAGGCCGTCCAGGCCGGGTGTGGCGCGCAGCTGTCCCGGCGAGAGGGTGAGCGGCGAACCCACCCGGTCGAGCCGGAAGCCGTCGACCGTGTCGGTGGCCAGCCGTCCGCCGGCCCTCGGCTCCGCCTCCAGGACGGCGACGGTGAGCCCGGCGCCGGTCAGCCGGCGGGCCGCCGCGAGACCGGCGATCCCGGCCCCCACGACGACGACGTCGACCTCCTCCACGACGTCCCCCCGCTGTGCGCTGTTCGCGGTACTGAGCACGTGCCCCTCCCCAGGTCGCGGCCACCGGTGGGAGGCCTTATGCCCTCAACGGGCCTGCGGAATGCCCGCGTTCGCCGTCGTTTCGAGCGGTGGACGCCGGGCGGTGGGCATCGAGCCTAGGCAGCGCTCCCACGGCCGGCGCCCGCGCGTGCCGGGGTGCGCGGTGCACGGGGGAGCACACGGCGCGCGCCGGGGGAGCACGGGGCGGGCGGCGCCGGGGCCGGCTCCCGCCGCGGGCCGCCGGATCAGTGCGCGGCTGCCCGGATCGCGTCGTCGATCGACGGGAAGGCGAAGGCGAAGCCGGACTCCACCAGGCGCCCGGGCAGCACCCGCTGACTGCCCAGCACGTCCCCCGCGAAGTCGCCGAGGACCAGCCTCAGCGCCGGGGCCGGAACGGTGAGGAGGGCGGGCCGCTTCAGAACGCGGCTCATCGCCGCCGTCACCTCGCGGTTGGTGACCGGGTCGGGGGCGGTGAGGTTCACCGGGCCCGACAGGGACGGGGTGTCGACGAGGTGGCGCAGGGCGGCCACCTCGTCGTGCAGGGAGATGAAGGACCAGTACTGCCGGCCGTCGCCCATCCGGCCGCCGAGTCCGGCGCGGAAGATCGGGAACAGCCGCCCCCACGCCCCGCCCTCGCGCGCCACCACCAGTCCGGTACGGGCGTACGCGACGCGGATGCCGGCCTCCTCGGCGGGGGCCGCCGCGGCCTCCCACTCCACGCACACCGAGGGCAGGAAGCCGCTGCCCGCCGGGGCGCTCTCGTCCACCGCCCGGCTGCCGGTGTCCCCGTACCAGCCGAGCGCCGTCCCGCAGACCAGCACCTCCGGCGGGTCCGCGAGCGAGGCGAGGGCCTGGGAGATCGCCCTCGTACCGAGGACCCGGCTGTCGCGGATCTCCTTCTTGTACGCCTCGTTCCACCGGCGCTCGCCGACCCCGGCGCCCGCCAGGTGCACCACGGCGTCCACGCCGACGAGGCCGGCGGCGTCCACGTACAGCCGCTTCGGGTCCCACTCCACCTCGTCGGCGGTCCGGGCGGGCCGCCGGACCAGGCGGAGGACGTCGTGGCCGTCGGCGCGCAGGGAGCGGACCAGGGCCGAACCGATGAGACCGGAGGCGCCGGTGACGGCGACGCGCCTGCGGGTGGCGGGGGTGCGGGGAGCGGATCGCTGCATGCGCCCATCCTGCCCCTCCCGCCCCGGACCGTGGCACAGTGACCGGCATGATCACGCAGGAAACGCGGATACGCCCCGCCGTCGACGCGGACGGCGACGCCCTCGGCCGGCTGGACCGGGACACCTGGTCCCCCCTCCACGCGGTGCTGCCCCGGCCCACGGAGCCGTACGCACCCTTCTTCGACGAGCGGTACCGGCCCGAGGACCACCTCGTCGCCGTGCGCGGGGAGGAGATCCTCGGCTACGTGCGGGTGGTGCCGCCGACCCGGCTGCCCTCCAACGCCCACGTCCGCCAGATCCAGGGCCTCGCCGTCGCCGACGCGGCCCGCGGGCAGGGCGTGGCCCGGGCACTGCTGCGGGCCGCCATGGACCGGGCGCGCGCGGAGGGCGCCGTCCGCCTCACCCTGCGCGTCCTCGGCCACAACGCGCCGGCCCGCGCCCTGTACGCCTCCGAGGGCTTCGCGGTGGAGGGCGTGCTGCCGGGGGAGTTCCTGATCGACGGGAACTCGATCGACGACGTCCTGATGGGCCGCTCGCTGGCTTCCTAAGGGGTGTCCTGCCGCCGCCCCAAAAGGAGCGTGCCGCCGGTCAGTTCGCGCAGGCAGCGGACGGCGAGGGCGGCCGGGGAGCCCTCGCCGCGCAGGGGAGCGTCCGTCTCGGCCCAGGTCTCCAGGGCGATCCGGATGGCGTCGGTGGCGGCGGCCGCCGTCAGGCGGACCTCCAAGAGGTCGGCGTCCGGCCCGGCGAGCCCGGCGACGGTGTCGCGCAGCCGCTCCTCCGACTCCTGGTTGACCCGGTACCAGACCGCCCGCAGGGCCGGGTCCCCGGCGGCGGCCCGCAGCAGGCCCCGGGTCCGGCGCAGCCCCTCCTCGTCCGCCTCGGTCGCGGGGGTCAGCGACTCGGCGACCGAACGCTCCAGGGCCTCGGGCACGGCGGTGCCGGGCCGGGTCTCCGCGAGCCGTTCGCGCCAGCGGTCGGCGCCGGCCGACAGGAGGGGGGCCACCGCGTCCTGCTTGGAGCGGAAGTAGCGGTAGAAGGTGCGCAGGGCGACCCCGGCCCGTTCGGCGATGTCCTCGGCCGTGGTCCCGTCGGGGCCGTGCTCGGTGAAGAGTTCGGCGGCGGCGCGGGCGATGTCCAGCTGCGTGGCCGCCTTGCGGCGCTCGGTCAGGGAGGGCTTGGTGCTCACCGTACGAAGCGTACGCCTGCGGGCGCCGCGCATGCATGCTCTGTCATGGTGGCAAAACGTGCCATCCGGGCGTACGGTGGCAGGCGCCCCGCCCCGTCCGCCATCGAGAGGTCTCACCATGAACCAGCTGACCCGCTACACCGGCCGCCGCGCCCTCGTCACCGGCGGCGGCTCCGGCATCGGTCAGGCCACCGTCCTGCGCATGCTCGCCGAGGGCGGCCGCGTCGTCGCCGCCGACATCAGCGAAGAGGGCCTGAAGGACACCGCCGCCCGCGCCGGAGCGGCCGCCGACCGCCTCACCACCGTGGTCCTGGACGTCTCCGACGAGGCCTCCGTACGGAGCGGGGTCGCCGCCGCCGTCGAGGCGCTCGGCGGCCTGGACGTCCTGGTCAACGCCGCCGGCGTGCTGCGTTCCTCGCACACCCACGAGACGACCCTCGACGCCTTCGAGCAGATCCTCCGGATCAACCTCACCGGCACGTTCCTCGTCATCCGCGAGGCGATACCCGCCCTCCTGGAGGGCCACGGCCCCGCCGTCGTGAACTTCTCGTCCACCTCCGCGATGTTCGCCCACCCCTACATGGCGGCCTACGCGGCCAGCAAGGGCGGCATCCAGTCCATGACCCACGCGCTCGCCGCCGAGTACGCCGGGCGGGGCATCCGCTTCACCGCGGTCCAGCCGGGCTCCATCTCCTCCGGCATGACGGACGGCAGCGGCGTCAGCCGCCGGTCGGTCGGCCCCGGCCTGCCCGCCGACGCCGACATGTCCCTCTTCGTGAAGCTCGCCCCGGCCCTCGGTCAGGGCTTCGCCGGGCCCGAGACCGTCGCGGGCGTCGTCGCGATGCTCGCCTCCGAGGACGGCGCGTTCATCACCGGCACCGAGATCCGTGTCGACGGCGGCACCCACTTCTGACGGACACGGCGCGCCGGCCGGCGCGCCCGGTTCCTCAGGCGCCGCCGAAGCGGGCCCACAGCCGGGGGAAGCGGGAGGCCAGGACCGCGTCGTCCGACAGGTCGAACGGGGAGCCCAGGGGCTCCCCGCCCGGCATGGGGACACCCAGGTCCGGCGTCTCGGCGCCGGTCAGCGTCTCGTACGCCTCGTCCGCCGCGAAGCCGATCTCCTCGCCGTCCCCGTCGATCTCCGGATCGAACTCGTCGAGCAGCTCGGCCAGCGCGTCCGGGTCGTGCACCGCACCCTCGTACACCTCCCGGCCCTGCCCGATCAGCCAGCACCGGAAGGAGTCGAAGGTCTCCTCGCCCGCCCCGTCGAACAGCACGGCCGCGGCCCCCCACAGGTCCCAGAGGTACGCGCGGTTGAAGCGGGCCTCGAAGTGGCGCGCGTAATCGAGCACGGAGTCGGGGTCCAGCCGGGTCAGCCGCTCCACGAGCAGCTCCGCCTGCTCCTCGGGGTCGCCCTCGGCCTCCGCGCGGGTGGCGTCGATGATCTCCCAGAACTCGGTCTCGTCCATCACCGCTCCAGCATCACGGTTCGGCCGGTGCGACGCACCCGGAATGCCCGCTGTGAAACCGGACAGAAGATGTCGCCTTTCCCTGTCAGCCTGGGGACCATGACGACAGAGAACACACCCCTGCGCGGACGCGTCTGCCTGGTGGCCGGGGCCACCCGCGGCGCCGGACGGGCCATCGCCGTCCAGCTCGGGACCGCCGGAGCCACCGTCTACGTCACCGGCCGCACCACCCGCGACCGGATCAGCGAGGTCGGCCGGTCCACCGAGACCATCGAGGAGACCGCCGAACTGGTGACGGCCGCCGGCGGCGAGGGCATCGCGGTCCCCACCGACCACCTGGAACCCGCCCAGGTGCGGGCCCTGGTCGAGCGGATCGACCGGGACCACGGCCGCCTCGACGTCCTCGTCAACGACGTGTGGGGCGGCGAACACCTCCTCGTCGCGACCTTCGGCAGGAAGACCTGGGACATCGACCTCGCCGACGGCCTGCGCATGCTGGAACTCGGGGTCCGCACCCACCTCGTCACCGCGCACGCGGCCCTGCCGCTTCTCGCCCGCCACCCCGGCGGCCTCGTCGTGGAGGTCACCGACGGCACCACCGCCTACAACGGCACCCACTACCGGGAGAACCTCTTCTACGACCTGGCGAAGAACGCCCCGATCCGGATCGCCTTCGGCCTCGCCCGCGAACTCGCCGACGCCGGCGGCACCGCCGTCTCCGTCAGCCCCGGCTGGCTCCGGTCCGAGCAGATGCTCGCCCACTTCGGCGTCACCGAGGAGAACTGGCGCGACGCGACGGAGCAGCTCCCCGACTTCGCCGTCTCGGAGTCGCCGGTGTACGTCGGCCGGGCGATCGCCGCCCTCGCCGCCGACCCCGAGCGGGCCCGCTGGAACGGGCAATCGCTCGACAGCGGGCAGCTCGCCCGGGAGTACGGCTTCACCGACGCCGACGGCTCCCGCCCCGACTCCTGGGGGTTCATGGCGGCCAAGGAGGCCGACCCGGACACCCGCCCGGAGGGCTACCGGTAGAGCTCCGCCAGGCCCCGGGCCGCCGCCGCGAACCGGGCGCGCAGCGACTCCGGGGCCAGCACCTCGGCCTCGGGGCCCAGACCGAGCAGCTGGCCGAAGGCCACGTCCTCGTTCTCGGTCCTGAGCGTCACCGTCAGCCGGCCGCCGACGTCCCGTTCCCCGGCCGCCAGGGCCTCCTCGGCCGCCACCCGGTCCGTCACGTACGGCAGCCGGCGCGCCCCCGCCTCGGTCAGCCGCAGCACGACCTCCGCGCGCAGCAGCGAGCGCGCGAACTCGGCCGCGCGCTCGGTCCAGAACGCCGCCAGGTCGAACTCCGGATCCCGTACGAAACGCTCCTCGCCGACCGCCACCCCGGTGAACCGGTCCACCCGGTAGGTGCGGTACGAGGAGCCGGCCAGGGCGCACACGTACCAGACGCCCGCCTTCAGGACGAGCCCGTACGGCTCCAGGTCCCGCTCCACCTCCGTACCGTCCCCGCGCCGGTAGCGGGCCGCGACGCGGCGGTCGTCCCAGACGGCCTCGGCCAGCGGGGCGAGCAGCTCGGGCGTCTCCGGCTCCTGGTACCAGCCGGGCGCGTCCAGGTGGAAGCGGCGGGCCGCCGAGGCGGGCGCGTCCCGCAGCGAGGGCAGCAGCGCCGCCGACACCTTCAGCCGGGCCGCCGAGGCCGCGTCCTCCAGGCCCATGTCCCGCAGCGCGCCCGGCAGACCCGACAGGAAGAGGGCCTCCGCCTCACCGCGGGCCAGCCCGGTCAGCCGGGTGCGGTACCCGCCGACCAGCCGGTACCCGCCGTTCCTGCCCCGGTCCGCATACACCGGAACCCCCGCCTCCGAGAGGGCGAGGGCATCACGGGTGACGGTCCGCTCCGACACCTCCAGCTCGGCGGCGAGCTCGGCTGCGGTCATGGCGGGACGCGACTGGAGCAGCAGGACCATCTTGATGAGACGAGCGGCACGCATGACCCCATCATGCGTGCCGCTCGATCGGCCTCGTTCCGTGGCCCTTACAGGCCGTAGCGCTCGCGCGCCTCCTTCACGGCCGTCGCCGCGACCTCGCCGCGCCGCGCCAGCTGCGCCAGCGCCGCCACGACGATCGACTGCGCGTCGACACCGAAGTGCCGGCGGGCCGCGTCACGGGTGTCCGACAGGCCGAAGCCGTCGGCGCCCAGCGAGGACCAGTCCTGCTCGACCCACTGCGCGATCTGGTCCGGGACCTGGCGCATGTAGTCGGAGACCGCGAGGACCGGGGACTCGACGCCCTCCAGGGCCTTGCGGACGTACGGCACCCGCTCCTCACCGCGCAGCAGCGCCGCGTCGGCCTCCAGCGCGTCGCGCCGCAGCTCCGTCCAGGAGGTCGCGGACCACACGTCGGCGCCCACGCCCCACTCCTCGGCGAGCAGCTTCTGCGCCTGCAGGGCCCAGTGGATGGCCGTGCCGGAGGAGAGCAGCTGGATGCGCGAGGCGTTGGCGGGCAGCTCCAGACCGGCCGACTCGGCCGTGTTGAAGCGGTACAGGCCCTTGATGATGCCCTCGTCGACACCGGCCGGCTTGGCCGGCTGCGGCATCGGCTCGTTGTAGACGGTGAGGTAGTAGAAGACGTCCCGGTCCTCGCCCTCGGCCGCCTCGCCGTACATGCGGCGCAGGCCCTCCTTGACGATGGCCGCGACCTCGTAGGCGAACGCCGGGTCGTACGTCAGCGCCGCCGGGTTGGTGGCCGCGATGACGGGGGAGTGGCCGTCGGCGTGCTGGAGGCCCTCACCGGTCAGGGTGGTGCGGCCGGCGGTCGCGCCGACGAGGAAGCCGCGGCCGAGCTGGTCGCCGAGCTGCCACATCTGGTCGGCGGTCCGCTGCCAGCCGAACATCGAGTAGAAGATGTAGAACGGGATCATCGCCTCGCCGTGCGTCGCGTACGACGTCGAAGCGGCGATGAAGTCGGCCATGGAGCCGGCCTCGGTGATGCCCTCGTTCAGGATCTGGCCGTTGACGGCCTCCTTGTAGTACATCAGCTGGTCGCGGTCGACCGGCTCGTACGTCTGGCCCTTCGGCGAGTAGATGCCGAGCGAGGGGAACAGCGACTCCATGCCGAAGGTGCGGGCCTCGTCCGGGACGATCGGCACCCAGCGCTTGCCGGTCTCCTTGTCGCGGACCAGGTCCTTGATCAGGCGCACGAAGGCCATGGTGGTCGCGACCGACTGGGAGCCGGAGCCCTTGTCGAAGGCGGTGAAGGCCTTCTCGGCCGGGGCCGGCAGCGGGGCGAGCGGGTGCACGCGGCGGGCCGGGGCGGGACCGCCGAGGGCCGCGCGGCGCTCCTGGAGGTAGCGGACCTCGGGGGAGTCGGCGCCGGGGTGGCCGTAGGGGACCACGCCGTCGACGAACTGGCTGTCGGAGATCGGCAGCTCGAGAAGGTCGCGCATGTTCTTGAACTCGTCCGTGGAGAGCTTCTTCATCTGGTGGTTCGCGTTCTTCGACGCGAAGCCCTCACCGAGGGTGAAGCCCTTGACGGTCTGCGCGAGGATGACCGTCGGTGCGCCCTTGAACTCCAGGGCGGCCTTGTAGGCGGCGTACACCTTGCGCGGCTCGTGGCCACCGCGGGAGAGGTGGAAGCACTCGAGGATCTTGTCGTCGCTCAGCAGCTTCGCCATCTCGGCGAGCGCCGGGTCCTTGCCGAAGAAGTCCTCGCGGATGTAGGCGGCGTCGCGGGTCTGGTACGTCTGGACCTGCGCGTCCGGCACCTCGCGGAGGCGGCGGACGAGGGCGCCGGTGGTGTCGAGCGCGAACAGCTCGTCCCAGGCGTTGCCCCACAGCGACTTCACGACGTTCCAGCCGGCGCCGCGGAACTGGGCCTCCAGCTCCTGGACGATCTTGAAGTTGGCGCGGACCGGGCCGTCGAGGCGCTGCAGGTTGCAGTTGATGACGAAGGTCAGGTTGTCGAGACCCTCGCGGGCGGCGAGCGCGAGGGCCGCCGTCGACTCGGGCTCGTCCATCTCGCCGTCGCCGAGGAAGGCCCAGACGTGCGAGGAGGAGACGTCCTTGATGCCGCGGTTGGTCAGGTAGCGGTTGAAGCGCGCCTGGTAGATCGCGGAGAGCGGGCCGAGGCCCATGGAGACGGTCGGGAACTCCCACAGCCAGGGCAGGCGGCGCGGGTGCGGGTAGGAGGGCAGGCCGTTGCCGCCGGACTCCTGCCGGAAGTTGTCGAGGTGGGTCTCGTTCAGCCGGCCGTCGAGGAAGGCGCGGGCGTAGATGCCGGGGGAGGCGTGGCCCTGGATGTAGAGCTGGTCGCCGGAACCGGCGGCGTCCCCGGACTCCTTGCCCTTGAAGAAGTGGTTGAAGCCGGTCTCGTAGAGCCAGGCCGCGGAGGCGAAGGTGGCGATGTGGCCGCCGACGCCGTACTTGGAGCCGCGGGTGACCATCGCGGCCGCGTTCCAGCGGTTCCAGGCGGTGATCTTCCGCTCCATCTCCTCGTCGCCGTCGATGACCGGCTCGGCGGAGGTGGGGATGGAGTTGACGTAGTCCGTCTCCAGGAGCTTGGGGAGGGCCAGGCCCGCACCCTCGGCGTGCTGGAGCGTGCGGCGCATCAGGTAGGCGGCCCGGTGCGGGCCGGCGGCCTTGGTGACGGCGTCCAGGGAGGCCGCCCACTCGGCGGTCTCCTCGGTGTCACGGTCCGGGAGCTGGTCGAGCTCGCTCGGAATCTTGCCTACGGGATCGGTCATGATCGCCGCCTTCCGGACAGGTGGGGGTGGAGATGGGGGGCCTTGTCTGGCAGGACAGGGCGAAGGCCGGGGTACGGCCCGCCGACGACTGTAAACCGCCGATCGATGATCGATCAAAGGGTGGAGCGAGGAAAGTTCCGTCGAACGGGAAAGTCGGCACAGGGTGCCGCGCATCGGGGCACCCGGTGCCTTGTTTTCGCAGGTGAGGAGGGGTTCCGAGAGCGTCGGATGAGGACCGTGACGCACGGATGAGCGGAGCCCCGCGAGGGCGGGGCTCCGGGGGTATTAGCGAGGTCCACCCGGCAAACGGACGTTTCCTGGCCGGGGGAGGGGCGCTTTTCGGCCACTCACGGCCGGAGCGTCAGGCGGTTTTCCAGGCCGCGGGGGGAGGGGCGTCGCCGCCGGGCGTACGGGGCGAGGGGTGCCGAACCGGATGCGTCAGGCGCGCGGGGCGCAGCCGAGGACGTGGGCCTTCACCAGGTTCCCGATGTTCGGATCGCCCCGGCGGAAGGCCTCCACCAGCTCCTGGTGCTCCTCCGCGTACGACTTCTGCACCGTCCCGAGCCAGCGGATCGACAGGGCCGTGAACACCTCGATCCCGAGCCCCTCCCAGGTGTGCAGCAGCACGCTGTTGCCGGCCGCCTTCACCAGCTCCCGGTGGAAGGCCACCGTGTGCCGCACCTGGGCGGTCCCGTCCGAGGTGGCGTCCGCCCGGTACAGGGCCTCCACGTGCGGCTCCAGCGCCGAGCAGTCGGCCGACAGGCGGGGCGCCGCGAGTTCGGCGGCGATCTGCTCCAGGCCGGCCCGCACCGGGTAGCTCTCCTCCAGGTCGGCCGCGGTCAGGTTCCGCACCCGGACACCCTTGTTGGGGGCCGATTCGATCAGCCGCAGCGACTCCAGCTCGCGCAGCGCCTCCCGTACCGGCGTCTGGCTGACCTCCAGCTCCGTGGCGATCCGGCGCTCCACGATCCGCTCGCCCGGCTTCCAGCGGCCGCTGACGATCCCCTCCACGATGTGCTCGCGGATCTGCTCGCGCAGCGAGTGGACGACGGGGACGGTCATGAAGCGGCTCCTCCGGGAGTTCTAGACCCTTAGACAATACGGCGGTGTCCCCGCCCGGAAACACATCCGGACGGGGACACCGCAGGTGAGGCTTGTTACGTTGCCTTTCGGCCCCGTGCCTTACAGACCGAGGTCGACCTCGAACTCGCCGGCCTCCAGGATCGCCTTGACGGCCGTCAGGTAGCGGGCGGCGTCGGCGCCGTCCACCAGACGGTGGTCGTACGACAGGGCCAGGTAGGTCATGTCGCGGATGCCGATCACGGTGCCCTCGGGGGTCTCGATGACCGCCGGACGCTTCACGGTGGCGCCGATGCCCAGGATGGCGACCTGGTTCGGCGGCACGATGACGGTGTCGAACAGCGCACCGCGCGAACCGGTGTTGCTGATGGTGAAGGTCGCGCCCGAGAGCTCGTCCGGCGTGATCTTGGAGGCGCGCACCTTGCCCGCCAGGTCCGCCGTGGCCTTGGAGATGCCGGCGATGTTGAGGTCGCCCGCACCCTTGATGACCGGGGTCATCAGGCCCTTCTCGGAGTCCACCGCGATACCGATGTTCTCGGTGTCGAAGTAGGTGATCGTGCCCTCGTCCTCGTTGATCCGGGCGTTGATGACCGGGTGGGCCTTCAGCGCCTGGGCCGCCGCCTTCACGAAGAACGGCATCGGGGAGAGCTTGACGCCCTCACGGGCGGCGAAGGCGTCCTTCGCCCGCGCGCGCAGCTGCATCAGCTTGGTGATGTCGACCTCGACCACCGTGGTGAGCTGGGCCTGGCCGTGCAGCGCCTTCATCATGTTGTCGCCGATGACCTTGCGCATGCGGGTCATCTTGACGGTCTGGCCGCGCAGCGGGGAGGCCTCCAGCGCGGGAGCCTTCGGCGCGGCGCTCGCGGCGGCCGGAGCCGCGGCGGGGGCCGGGGCGGCCTTCTTGGCCTCGGCGGCCGCGAGGACGTCCTGCTTGCGGATGCGGCCGCCGACACCGGAGCCCTTGACCTGGGCCAGGTCGACACCGTTCTCGTTGGCCAGCTTGCGGACCAGCGGGGTGACGTACGCGCCGTCCTCCGCCGGAGCCGGGGCCTGAGCCGGGGCCTGAGCCGGAGCGGCCGGGGCCTGCGGGGCCGGAGCCTGAGCGGCCGGCGCCGGGGTCTGGGCGGCGGGCGCCTGCGCGGCCGGAGCCGGAGCGGCGGGCGCGGGCGCCGGGGCGGCGGGGGCCTGAGCCTGCGGCGCCGGGGCCGGAGCGGCCTCGGGAGCCGGGGCGGCCTGGGGAGCCGGGGCGGCGGCCGGGGCCTGGGCGGCCGGGGCGGCACCCGCGGCACCGATGACGGCCAGCTTGGCGCCGACCTCGGCGGTCTCGTCCTCGCCGACGACGATCTCCAGGAGGACGCCGGAGGCCGGCGCCGGGATCTCGGTGTCGACCTTGTCCGTGGAGACCTCGAGCAGCGGCTCGTCGGCCTCGACGCTCTCGCCGACCGACTTCAGCCAGCGGGTGACGGTGCCCTCGGTGACGGACTCGCCGAGCGCGGGCAGGACGACGTCGGTGCCCTCGGCGGAACCGCCGCCGGCGGCGGCCTCGGCCGTCGGGGCCGGAGCCGGCTCCTGGACCTCGGTGGACGGGGTGGCCTGCGGCGCCGGGGCGGCCGGGGCCTCCGCGGCGGGGGCCTCGGGCGCGGGGGCCGGGGCGGCCTCGGCGGCGGGCGCCTCGGCGGCGGCCGGGGCACCGGAGCCGTCGTCGATGACGGCGAGCTCGGCGCCGACCTCGACGGTCTCGTCCTCGGCGACCTTGATGGAGGCGAGGACGCCCGACGCGGGGGAGGGGATCTCGGTGTCGACCTTGTCGGTCGAGACCTCGAGCAGCGGCTCGTCGGCCTCGACACGCTCACCCTCGGCCTTGAGCCAGCGGGTGACGGTGCCCTCGGTGACGCTCTCGCCGAGCGCCGGCAGGGTTACGGAAACCGACATGGTTTCAGTTGCTCCTAACGAATTGCGGAAGTTGGTCGTCGCGCCCGTGGATGCCGTGAGCGTCAGTCGTGGGAGTGCAGAGGCTTGCCGGCCAGGGCCAGGTGGGCCTCGCCGAGCGCCTCGTTCTGCGTCGGGTGGGCGTGGATGAGCTGCGCGACCTCGGCCGGCAGCGCCTCCCAGTTGTAGATCAGCTGCGCTTCGCCGACCTGCTCGCCCATGCGGTCACCGACCATGTGGACGCCGACCACGGCACCGTCCTTGACCTGGACGAGCTTGATCTCGCCCGCGGTCTTCAGGATCTTGCTCTTGCCGTTGCCCGCGAGGTTGTACTTGAGGGCGACGACCTTGTCCGCGCCGTAGATCTCCTTGGCCTTGGCCTCGGTGATGCCGACGGAGGCGACCTCGGGGTGGCAGTACGTCACCCGCGGCACGCCGTCGTAGTCGATCGGAACGGGCTTGAGGCCCGCGAGCCGCTCCGCGACGAGGATGCCCTCGGCGAAGCCGACGTGCGCGAGCTGGAGGGTCGGGACGAGGTCGCCCACGGCCGAGATCGTCGGCACGTTGGTACGCATGTACTCGTCGACCAGGACGTAGCCGCGGTCCATGGCGACGCCCTGCTCCTCGTAACCGAGACCGGCCGAGACCGGGCCGCGGCCGATGGCGACGAGCAGCACCTCGGCCTCGAAGGTCTTGCCGTCGGCGAGGGTGACCTTGACGCCGTTGTCGGTGTACTCGGCGCTCTGGAAGAAGGTGCCGAGGTTGAACTTGATGCCGCGCTTGCGGAAGGCGCGCTCAAGAAGCTTCGAGCTGTTCTCGTCCTCGACGGGGACGAGGTGCTTCATGCCCTCGATGACCGTCACGTCGGTACCGAAGGACTTCCACGCGGAGGCGAACTCGACGCCGATGACACCGCCGCCGAGGATGATCGCGGACTCCGGCACCCGGTCCAGCGTCAGCGCGTGGTCCGAGGTGATGATCCGGTTGCCGTCGATCTCCAGGCCGGGCAGGGACTTCGGCACGGAACCGGTGGCGAGGAGGATGTGACGTCCCTCGACGCGACGGCCGTCCACGTCGACGGAGGTGGGGGAGGACAGGTGCCCGGTGCCCTCGATGTAGGTCACCTTGCGGGAGGCCACGAGACCCTGCAGACCCTTGTAGAGGCCCGAGATCACGTCGTCCTTGTACTTGTGCACGGCCTTGATGTCGATGCCCTCGAAGGAGGCCTTGACACCGAACTGCTCCGCCTCGCGCGCCTGGTCGGCGATCTCGCCGGCGTGGAGCAGGGCCTTCGTCGGGATGCAGCCGTTGTGCAGGCAGGTGCCGCCGAGCTTGTTCTTCTCGATCAGTGCGACGTCCAGGCCCAGCTGCGCTCCGCGCAGCGCCGCGGCGTAACCGCCGCTACCGCCGCCGAGGATCACTAGGTCGAAAACGGTGCTGGCGTCGTTCGCCACGTCACGTCCTCCATGCATGTGCGCTCGTCGCCGGTCGTCGGTGACCGGGCGGCGGCTGGTGTTCGGCCGCTTATTTTCGGCCCTGTGGTGGGGGCCCTGTCCTGCCGAGAACCCATCTTCGCACTTGTTGGCGGATGGCGGGACGCGGGGCCGGTGGATGAGACCGGGTGATCGTCCGGACGGACGGCCGCGGAGGCGTACGAACCTACGGATTTCGTCGCGGACCGGCGACGGCGAAGGCCCCGGGCGGACAGCCCGGGGCCCGGCCGCGGGGCCGGCCGGCCCCTGGCGGAAGGGGAGGCTCAGACCTCGCCGGCGGCGGTCAGCTCGGCGAGCCGCACCAGCGTGCGCACCGAGGAGCCGGTGCCGCCCTTCGGGGTGTAGCCGTACGGGGCGCCCTCGTGGAAGGCCGGGCCCGCGATGTCCAGGTGCGCCCAGGTGATGCCCTCGCCGATGAACTCCTGGAGGAAGAGACCGGCGACCAGACCGCCGCCCATTCGCTCGCCCATGTTGGCGATGTCGGCGGTGGGGGAGTCCATGCCCTTGCGCAGGTCCGCGGGGAGCGGCATCGGCCAGGACTGCTCGCCGACCTCCTCGGCGATCTCGTGGATCGCCGTGCGGTAGTCGTCGTCGTTGGCCATGATGCCGAAGGTGCGGTTGCCCAGCGCCAGGACCATCGCGCCGGTCAGCGTCGCCACGTCGACGATCGCGTCCGGGTGCTCCTCGGAGGCCTTGGTGAGCGCGTCGGCGAGGACCAGGCGGCCCTCGGCGTCGGTGTTGAGGACCTCGACGGTCTTGCCGCTGTACATGCGCAGGACGTCACCGGGGCGGGTGGCCGAGCCGGACGGCATGTTCTCGGCGAGCGCCAGCCAGCCGGTGACGTTGACCTCCAGGCCGAGGCGGGCCGCGGCGACGACGGCGGCGAACACGGCGGCGGCACCGCTCATGTCGCACTTCATCGTCTCGTTGTGGCCGGCCGGCTTCAGGGAGATGCCGCCCGAGTCGTAGGTGATGCCCTTGCCGACCAGGGCGAGGGTCTTCTCCGCCTTCGCGTGCGTGTAGGCGACGCGGACCAGGCGCGGCGGGTTCTCCGAGCCGGCGCCGACGCCCAGGATGCCGCCGTAGCCGCCCTTGGTCAGGGCCCGCTCGTCGAGGACCTGGACCTTCAGGCCGTGCTCCTTGCCGGCGGTCTGCACGGCGGCGGCGAAGGCGGCCGGGGTCAGGTCGTTCGGCGGCATGTTGATCAGGTCACGGGCGCGGTTGGTCTCCTCGGCCACGGCCTGGGCGCGCTCGGCGGCGGTCTTGTAGGCCTTGTCGCGCGGCTTGGCGCCGAGGAGGGCGACCTCCGCCAGCGGCTTCCTCGCGTCCTTGGCGTCCTGCCCGGCCTGGTACGCGGTGAAGGCGTAGGCGCCGAGCAGCGCGCCCTCGGCGACGGCCCCGGCGTCCTCGGGGGCGGCGACGGGAAGCGCGAACGCGGCCTTCTTCGTCCCGTGCAGGAGACGGGCGGCGGTACCGGCGGCACGGCGCAGCGCCTCCGCGCCGTAGGCCTCGCCGTCCTCGGGAGCGGCGCCCAGGCCGACGGCCACGACGAGCGGGGCCTTCAGACCGGCGGGGGCGGGCACCTTGGTGGCCTCACCCTCGGCACCGGTGGCGCCCAGGGTCTCCAGGACGGCGGCGAGCCGACCGTCGAACGCCTTGTCGACGGCCTCGGCACCCGGGGCGACGACCAGGGTCTTACCGGACTTCGCGACGCCGACGACGAGGGCGTCGGCGCGGAGCGTCGCCGCACCGGCAGTGCTGAGAGTGAGAGCAGTCACGGTGGTGAAATCTCGCTTCCATTGAGTTCTGTGGCGGTCGAGGGATGGGCCGACCGTGCCCGCCGCATCGTATTTCGGCCCGGAGAGCGCCGGGAACGAGCCTACGCTCGCCCGTCCGGTTCGCTCACGGCGGCCGCAATTCACTCATCCGTGGTGTCTCTTTGATGTTTACCTTCCCGGACCCCGCGGCACCGCCACACTCGCCTCGTCACGCAAGGGCGACGCTCCGCCCGCCCTTGCGCCATCCGCGTCATCGCCACAGGCCTCCCCCTGCCCGGGGCGGGCCCACCGAGGGGGACACCAGCCGTGGAATCCGGCCGCATCCGCACGTCCGCACCGAGAACGGCGCCCCGCGCCGTCCTGCTCGCCACCGCCGCCGCGCTCCTCGCCACCAGCGTGCCGCAGGCCGTGGCCGCCCACCCGGCGCTGCCCGGACACCCCGCCCGGACGGCGGCCCCCGCGCCCCGCGTCGACCTGACCGTCCTCGTCGTCGACGACGGCGGCGGTGCCGTGGACGCGATCCTCGCCGAGCTGAAGGGCTCCGGCGTCCCGTACCGCAGGGTCGACCTCGCCGACCCGAACCGTCCGGTCGTCGACGCCGCCTTCCTCAGCGACCCGGCCGACGCCGCCACCGGCCGGCCCCGCGCCAAGTACCAGGGCGTCGTCCTGCCCCACGAGAGCGCCTTCGGACCCGACTCCGCCGAGCACCGGGCCCTCCAGGCGTACGAACGGACCTTCGGCATCCCGCAGGTCGACGCCTACACCTGGTCCCACCCCGGCGTCGGCCTCGAGTACCCGAGCGAGGGCGGCTACTCCGGCGTCCTCGACGGCGCGACCACCACGGTCACCGCCGCCGGCAAGGCCGGCCCCTTCCGCCACCTCGCGGGACCGCTCGTCTTCGAGGACAACGATCCGGCCGTCTCCGAGAGTTACGGCTACGCGGGACGCCCCCGCCCCGGCTACACCAGCTATCTCGACCTCCCCGTCGAGGGCGGCGGCCGGGCCAGCCTCGTCGGCGAGTACGCCGCCGACGGGCGGCGCGAACTCGTCGTCACCTTCGCCCACAACCGGCACCAGCGGCAGTTCCGCGCCCTCGCCCGGGGCATCGTCGACTGGCTCACCCAGGGCGTCCACCTCGGCCGCAGCCGCCACTACTTCTCGGTCCACGTCGACGACGTCCTCGCCCCCGACGCCCGCTGGGACCCCGTCCGGAACTGCACCCCCGGCGACCTGGACTGCGCCGGCGGCGACGGCACGGCCGGCAACCCCATCCGCATGACCGCCGCCGACGCCACGTACGCCGCCGCCTGGCAGAAAGCTTCCGGCTTCACCCTCGACATGGTCTACAACGGCGGCCAGGGCGAGCAGTGGAAGACCGCGCACGGCGGCACCGACCCGCTCGCCGCCCGGCTGATCGCCGACCGCGCCCAGTACCGGTGGATCAACCACACCTACACCCACCCCTTCCTCGGCTGCGTCCAGGACAACAGCGTCGTCCCCTGGCGGTGCGCCGAGGACGCCGCCGGCAACACCCTGTGGGTCGGCCGCTCCCAGCTCTCCGCCGAGATCAGGAACAACCTCACCTGGGCCGCCGGCAAGGGCATCTCCGTCGACCGCTCCGAACTGGTCACCGGCGAGCACTCCGGCCTGCGCACCCTGCCCCAGCAGCCCGTCGACAACCCGCACCTCGCCGGGGCCCTCGCCGACAACGGCGTGCGGTGGATCGCGAGCGACAACTCCCGTGAACCGGGCCAGCGGGCCGCCGGCGCCGCGCTCACCGTGCCCCGCCATCCCATGAACGTGTACTACAACGTCGGCACCGCCGCCGAGATGACCGACGAGTACAACTGGATCTACACCTCCCGGGCCGACGGCGGCAGCGGCGTCTGCGAGACCGACCCGGCCTCCACCTGCCTGCCGGCGCCCCTCGACACCGCCACCGGCTACGCCACCCACATCGCCCCCCGGGAAGCGCGCACCGCCTTCTCCCACGTCCTCGCCAACGACCCGCGCCCGCACTACGCGCACCAGTCCAACCTGGCCGAGGAGCGCCTCCTCTACCCCGTCCTGGACCGGGTCCTCGCCGACCACCGGGCCCTCTTCGCCGCCAACACGCCCCTGGTGAACCCGCGTCAACGGGACGTCGGCGCCGAGCTGAACCGCCGCGCCGCCTGGGACCGGGCCCTCGCCGCGGGCCAGGTCACCGCCTACCGGGTGGGCTCCACCGTCACCGTGCAGGCCCCCGCCGGCGTCGCCGTCCCCGTCACCGCCCCCGAGGGCACCCGCAAGCAACTCGTCCTCGGCTCCGCCCCCTTCGGCGAGCCCTACGCCGGCAGCCGCTCCGCCTGGACCGCACCGGAACTGCTCCGCACCTCCGTCACGCTCACGCTCCCGACCGCCTGACCCGCACGTCCTGGGGGGACACCCACATGTCGAGCAGTGGCCGTCACGTCACCATGCTCACCGAAGGCACCTACCCGCACGTCCACGGCGGCGTCAGCACCTGGTGCGACCAGCTCGTCCGGGGCATGCCCGAGGTCACCTTCGAGATCCTCGCCCTCACCGGCAACGGCCGTGAACCCGTCACCTGGGAGCTGCCGCCCAACGTCACCCGGCACACCGCGTTCCCCCTCTGGGGCCACCCGCGCGGACCGGCCGCGCCCCGCCGCGCGCGCCGGACCCCGCGGGCCCGCGCACGCCGCCGCTTCCTCGACACGTACGAACGCTTCCTCCTCGCCCTCCTCGACCCCGGAGCGGGCTACGACTTCGGCACCGGCCTCTACGAGCTCGCCGTCCTCGCCCGGCAGGGCCACCTCACCGCGGCCCTGCGCTCCGAAGCCGCCCTCCGCTCCCTCATGTGGATCTGGAGCATGCCCCACCTGCCGACCCTCGCGGCCCGGCCCACCGTCCACGACGCGCTCACCGCCACCGACCTGCTGGAACACGCCCTGCGCCCGCTCGCCGCCCGGATATCCGGCGGCAGCGTGGCCCACGCCGTCTCCAGCGGTCTCGCCACACTGCCCGCCCTCGCCGCGCAGCACTTCGAAGGGGCGCCCTTCCTGCTCACCGAACACGGCATCTACCTCCGCGAGCGGTACCTCGGCCACCGCACGGAGACCCAGCGCCGGCCCGTCAAGGCCCTCATGCTCGGCTTCCACCGCGAACTCAACACCCTCGGCTACCGCAAGGCCGACCTCATCACCCCCTGCAACGAGTACAACCGGCGCTGGGAGGAACGCGGCGGAGCCCCCGCCGACCGCATCCGCACCGTCCACAACGGCGTCGACCCCGCCCTCTTCCCCGAGGCCGGCCCCGAACCCAAGATCCCCACCCTCAGCTGGTGCGGCCGCGTCGACCCCATCAAGGACCTGGAGACCCTCATCCGGGCCTACGCCATCTGCCGCGCCGAACTCCCCGCGCTGCGCCTGCGGTTGTTCGGCCCCGTCCCCGCCGGCAACGAGGACTACCGCACCCGCCTGGAGAAGCTCGCCGCCGAACTCGGCGTCGGCGACGGCGTCTCCTTCGAGGGCCGGGTCTCCGACGTCCCCTCCGCCTACGCCGCCGGCAGCGTCGTCATGCTCTCCTCCATCAGCGAGGGCTTCCCCTTCTCCCTCATCGAGGCCATGTCCTGCGGCCGGGCCACCGTCTCCACCGACGTCGGCGGCGTCCGCGAGGCCGTCGGCGACACCGGCGTCGTCGTCCCGCCCCGCGAGCCGGCCGTCATGGCCGCCGCCGTCACCGCGCTCCTGCGCGACGGCGCCCGCCGCGCCGAACTCGGCCGCCGCGCCCGGCAGCGCGTCATCGACCGCTTCACCCTGAACCGCTCGGTCGACGGCTTCCGCCGCATCTACCGCGAACTCGCCGCCGCCCGCCCCGAGCCGGCCGCCACCGTGCCCGCGCCCCTACTCCCGAGCCCGAGCGTCCCCGCCCCCCGCCGCACCCGCGCGGCCCTCCTCGCGGGAGGCACCCCGGTATGAGCGGTTTCCCCCGGCCGAGAACCCCGGCCGGCCCCGGCACCCTCCCGGCCGCCCCCCGCCCCCGGCGCGAGCGCGCCCCCGCGGGCGCCGCGTGCCTCGCCCCCGACCCGCTCGACGAGCTCGCCGAGCGCCTCGACGGGTTCGTCGCCGCCGCCGTGCACCCCGACGAGGTGGCCGCCCTCCTGGAGTCCGACGGCATGACCGACGACCACATCCGGCTCACCTACGGCCGCGCCGACTCCTTCGCCCTCGCCGAGGACCTGTACGCACGCGTCGAGCGCCGCCACCCCGAACCCCAGGCCCCGCCCGCGCCCCCCTGGCACACCGGGCTCGCCGGCTGCCTCCTGCGCGGCCTCGTCTTCACCCTCCCCGGGCTCGCCCACGTCCTCGCCGCACCCCTGCTCGCCGGGGAACCCGGCCGGTACGGCCTCCCCGCCGGCACCGTCCCGCTGCTCGCGGGCGCCCTCACCGGCTGGATGTGGAACCAGGCCCTCGCCCACCGCGCGTACACCTGGCTCGGCCTCGGCGACCGGCCCGCCGCCGCCCGCGCCCTGCTCACCGGCGCCCCCGCCGGCGCCCTCGCCGGAACGGCCGTCGCCCTCGCGGCCGCCGCGCCCGGCGAGGCCCCCGCCGCCGTCTTCGCCGCCGGACAGTCCCTCTACCTCGCCGCCGCCACCGTCCTGCTGGTCCTCGGCCGCGAACGGGCCCTCCTCCACGCCCTCCTGCCGCTCGCCGGCGCCGTCCCCGCCCTCCGCTGGGACCTGCCCGGCCCCCTGCGGGCCGCGCTCCTGACCGGCTCGCTCACCGCCGCCCTCACCTTCGCCGCGCTCGTCCTGCGGCCCGGCGCGCGGCGCGGAGCGCGGGGCCGCGGCGGACCGCCGCTCGCCGCCTCCCTCCCGTACGGCCTCTTCGGGCTCGGCAGCGGCCTCCTCGTCCTCCACGCCGGCCTCGGCGACCCGCCGGCCGGCGGCGCCGCGGCGGTCCTCGCCCTCACCCTCTCCATGGGGCCCGCCGAATGGCTGCTGCACCGCTTCCGCGGCGGCAGTCTCCACCGGCTCCACACCCTCGGCACCATCCGCGCCTTCCGCCGGGCCGTGACGGGCGTGCTCGCCCTCTGCCTCGGCGCCTACCTCACCGTCCTGACCGCGCTCACCCTCGCCGTCACCGCCCTGTGGCCCGGTGCCTCCTGGCCGCCCGTCCCCCGTCTCGCCACCCTGCTCCTCATCGGCGCGGTGCTCTGGCTCGGCCTGCTCCTCCAGGCCTTCGGCGCGGTCCTGGGCGCCGCGGCCGTGTGCCTGCTCGCCGCCGCGGCGGCCACGGCCGCGCCCGCCGCGGGCCCGGCCGCCACCGGGGGAGCGGCCGCCGTGCTGGCCGCCCTCACCTGTGCTCTGCTGGTACGGCCCACCGCCCACCGCCCCTGACCCCGCACCCCGGCAGACGGACCATGACGCCCTCTCTCCTCGTGCCCTTCTCCGAGCACCCCGCCGACCGCCCCGACGCCTGGGCGGCCCTGCTCGCCGCCGCCCCCGCCCTGTACGGCGTCGTCCTCAATCCGGCCGGCGGCCCGGGCACGGCACCCGACCCCGCCTTCGCCGAGGTCGCGGACGGCGCCTTCCTCGACCAGGTGGCGACCGCGCGCGCCGCCCTGCCCCACCTCCCGGAGCCCGCCCGATGAGACGTCCCCTTCCGCTGCTCGCGGTCCTGCTGCTCCTCCTCGCCGCGTGCACGGCGGGCCCCGACCCCGACCCCAAGCGCCCGGGGGAGCGGTGGCGGCCGAAACCCGGCCTCGCCTGGCAATGGCAGCTCAGCGGCCGGCTCGACCTCGCCGTCGACGTCCCTGTGTACGACATCGACGGCTTCGAACACCCGGCCGCCACGGTCACCGACCTGCACCGCAGGGGCCGCAAGGTCATCTGCTACCTGTCCACCGGCGCCTGGGAGGACTTCCGCCCCGACGCCGGCCGCTTCCCCCGCTCCGTCCTCGGCGAGGGCAACGGCTGGCCGGGGGAGCGCTGGCTCGACATCCGCCGAACCGACGTCCTCGAACCCCTCATGGCCGCCCGCCTCGACATGTGCCGCGACAAGGGCTTCGACGCCGTCGAACCCGACAACATGGACGGCTACCTCAACCGCACCGGCTTCCCCCTCACCGCCGCCGACCAGCTCCGCTACAACCGCCTGATCGCCCGCCTGGCCCACGACCGGGGCCTCGCCGTCGGCCTCAAGAACGACCTGGACCAGATCCCGGAGCTGCTCCCGGACTTCGACTTCGCGGTCAACGAACAGTGCGCCCAGTACGAGGAGTGCGATCTGCTCACCCCGTTCGTGAAGGCGGGCAAGCCGGTCTTCCACGTCGAGTACGAGCTGAAGACCTCACAGTTCTGCCCTGAGGCCCGCGAGCTGGGCCTCGGTTCGATGCGGAAGCGGTACGAGCTGGACGCCTGGCGCCAGCCCTGCTGAGCGGACCGGCCTGGGCCGTGTCTTTCGGATCTTGCCGGGCTCGCGGCGTCTGGCACCGCGCCCCTCCCCCGTGGCCCTTCGGGCACGGGAGGTGCCCCCAGCGTTGTCGTCGGTCGCCGATGCTCCGCATGGACTCCCTCCTCCGCCTTGCGACGCACGGCGCCAGACGCCGCTCCCTGATCCGGCCTGATCCAAAAGACACGGCCTAACCCAGCGTCAGCGCCACCAGCGTCACGGTCACGGCCGTCTCCTCCAGCGCGCCGAAGACGTCGCCCGTCACCCCGCCGAAGCGCCGGACGCAGCGGCGCAGCAGGAGGGCCGCCGCGGCGAGGCCGGCTCCTGCGGCGAGGACGTCGCGGACCGCGTCGTACGGGGAGAACAACGCGCCGGTGAGGGCGCACAGCACCAGGACGGCGGCGGTGGCGGCGGTCGCGGAGCGGACCGGGACCGTGGCGGCGACGATCGCGCCGAGGCCCTCGGGCCGGGCGGCCGGGACACCGTGGCGGGAGGCGTGGGTGAGGGCGAGCCGGGCGACGGTCGCGGCGAGGACCGCGCCGGCCGCGCCGTGCGCCCAGCCCTCCTGGTACAGCGCGTACAGGGCGGCGACCTGGGCCAGCAGGACGAGGACCAGGGAGATGACGCCGAAGGGGCCGATGTCGGACTGCTTCATGATGCGCAGCGCGTCCTCGGCGGGCTTGGCGCTGCCGAGGCCGTCGGCGGTGTCCGCGAGGCCGTCCAGGTGGAGGCCGCGGGTCAGCAGGGCCGGGACGGCGGTGGTGACGACGGCCGCGAGGAGGGGGCCCGAGCCGAGCAGCAGGAGCAGGCCGCCGGGCGCGGCGGCGGCGAGACCGACGACCAGTCCCGCGAGGGGCGCGCAGAGCATGCCCGCCCGCGCCGCGTCCCGGTCCCAGCGGGTGATGCGGGCGGGGAGCACGGTGAGGGTGCCGAAGGCGAAGCGCAGGCCGTCCATCCGGGCAGGGTAATCGCCGCCCCCGGGGGGATAGATTGCCCGTACGGTGCATTCGGCGCGAATCGGAACGGGGTGGCATGGGTCACTGGTTCTCCCGCAACATCCTGGAGCCGGGGAAGCTCCCCCTGCTCCTCGCGCTGACCTCGTTCGTCGCGACCTTCCTGGTCACGCGGACGGTGACCCGGCTCATCCGGGCGGGCAAGGGCCCCTTCCGGAACGTCTCCTCCGGAGGCCTCCACATCCATCACGTCGTGCCCGGCGTGGTCCTCACCGTCCTCGGCGGATTCGGCGCGGTCGCCAGTGGCCGCCACGGCGTGGGCGCCGCCGTCCTCGCCGTCGTCTTCGGGGTCGGGGCGGGGCTCGTCCTGGACGAGTTCGCGCTCATCCTCCACCTGGACGACGTGTACTGGACGGACGCGGGCCGCAAGAGCGTCGAGGCGGTCGTCCTCACCGCCTCCCTGGCCCTGCTGGTCCTCGCCGGCTTCTCCCCGCTGGGCGTGGACGACATGACCGCCGAGGAACGGCAGGACCGGGTGGGCTTCGTCCTCACCCTGGTCCTGAACTTCCTCCTGGTCCTGATCACCCTGGTCAAGGGGAAGCTCCGGATGGCGGTCCTCGGGATCCTGGTACCCCTGGTCGCGATCGTCGGCGCGGTCCGCCTCGCCCGCCCCGGCTCCTGGTGGTCCCGCCACTTCTACCGCCGACGCCACCGTGCCCGGGCCCGCTCCCGCGTCCGTACCTACCGGCACGACCGGCGCTGGACCAGGGTGCGGCGGCGGGTTCAGGACCTGATCGGCGGCTTCCAGGAACGCGTCCCGGGCCGGGGCCCCTCCTCCTGACCGCCCGTCCGCGACCGCCTCCGCCACGCCTCGGCGGCCATGAGGGCGAGGACGGCGGCGATGGCCGCGAGGTGCTCCTTGCCGGCCAGGTTCGGCTTGACGACGGCCTCGATCACCATCGCGAGCACCACGGCCGCCCCGGTCCAGAAGGCCCCGTGGCGGTGGCAGACGTACACGGCGAGGCCGACCACCGCCGCCGACGGCCCGGTGTCGACGACCAGCGCGTCCGAGGCGGGCAGGCCGAGCGGGGTGCCGGGTCCGAGCGCGATGCCCAGGCGCGCGTACAGGGTGCCGCCGAGGGTCGCGAGCAGGGCGACGCCGAGCGTCCGCCGGCGCCCCAGGCAGATCTCGGCGATCCCGAACACCAGCAGGATCTGCACGAGCGCGCCCCACACGGGCAGGTCGAGCGCCGGTACGAAGAGGGAGAGCGGGGTCCGCAGCAGCGCGAGCCACCAGGGGTCCTCGGCCCGCACGGAACCGATCTCCTGCACCGGCCGGTAGCCCCAGTCCTGGTTCTGCACCACCTGGAACAGCGAGGTCAGACAGACCGCGGTCAGGGTCAGCGGGACGGCCCGCCACCCCCGGGCGACGAGAGCGGCCCGCACCGTCCCGTACAGCGAGCCCCACTCGCGCCGGGCGAACGCCCGGACAGCCGGGCTCAACGCCCGCTCTCCAGATGCCCGCCGCGCAGCCTCCCGCGCACGGCGCCCCACAGGCCCGGGGCTTCGAGGAAACCCTCGGCGCGGGCGGCGGCCAGGCCGATCCGCGGCAGGTCGGCACTCTTCTCGAACAGCATGAACCGTGGCTCCCAGATCGGCCGGTACTTGGCGTTGGCGCGGTACAGCGACTCGATCTGCCACCAGCGGGAGAAGAAGCCGAGCAGTGAACGCCACAGGCGCAGCACCGGCCCCGCCCCGAGCTTCGAGCCACGTTCGAAGACGGAGCGGAACATGGCGAAGTTCAGCGAGACCTGAGTGATCCCGATCTCGTCGGCGCGCCGCAGGAGTTCGATCACCATGAACTCCACGAGGCCGTTCTCCGAGTCCCGGTCGCGGCGCATCAGGTCCAGCGACAGGCCCTTCGGCCCCCACGGCACGAAGGAGAGCAGCGCGCGCAGTTCACCGGCCGCGTCCGCGCACTCCAGCATCACGCAGCGGCCGTCGCCCGGGTCGCCGAGCCGCCCGAGCGCCATGGAGAAGCCGCGCTCGGTGGCCCCGTCCCGCCACTCGTCGGCCTTGCGCAGCAGCGCCGCCATCTCCCCGGGCGGGATGTCCTCGTGGCGGCGGATGCGGACCTCGTACCCGGCCCGCTTCACCCGGTTGTACGCCTGCCGGACCGTGCGCATGGCCCGGCCGTCCAGGGTGAACTCGCCGGTGTCGACGATCGCCTCGTCGCCCAGCTCCAGGGCGTCCAGACCGTGCCGGGCGTAGACCGTCCCGGCCTCCTCGCCCGCGCCCATCACGGCCGGGATCCAGCCGTGTTCGCGCGCCTCGGCCAGCCACGGCTCGATCGCGCCCGGCCAGGCCTCCGGGTCGCCGATCGGATCGCCCGAGGCGAGCGAGACCCCGCCGAGCACGCGGTAGGTGACGGCGGCCTTCCCGCTCGGCGACCAGACGACGCTCTTCTCCCGGCGCAGCGCGAAGTAGCCGAGCGAGTCGCGGTCCCCGTGCCGGTCCAGCAGGGCCCGCAGCCGCTCCTCGTCCGCGGGGGTCAGCGGGTCCACGGCCCGCCGCGAGCGGAAGGCGGCGAAGAGGACGGCGAAGAGCAGCAGGGTGGACAGGACGTTGATCGTGACGTCCACCCAGCCCGGTGTGGCGATGTCCGGGAAGCGGGAGTCGTCCGCCAGGGTGACCAGCCGCATCAGCCCGTACCGCCAGCGCTCGGGGAAGGACGGGGAGCCGGGGGCGGTGTTGGTGAGGGTGACGAGGCCGGCGGCGAGGAGCGAGGTGACGAGCAGGCCGCCGGCCGCCACGCAGGCGGCCAGGACCGGATTGGAACGGTCGCCCTTCGCGTAGAACTCCCTTCGCCCCAGCAGCAGCGCGAGGACGAAGGCGGCGGTGAGGACCAGCGAGATCCAGTTCTGGGCGTGCCCCCGCACCTCGGGGAAGAGCATGACGAGCGCGAACAGCAGCAGGAACAGGCCGCCGAGCACCAGGTTGAGGATCCAGGCGGCACGCTTCCTGCGGCGCATGGTGACCGCCAGGAAGAGGGTGAAGACCCCCGAGGCGAATCCGGCGGTGAGCAGGTACGGGGTGAAGAAGTCGTCCTCGTTGTGCCGGCGCAGGTCCTGTCCGAACGAGACCCACACGGCGCTCAGGAAGTTGACGAACGTGACGGCGCGCAGGTACCAGACGGCGAACGCGGCGGCGCGCCGTGAACGGGTGGTGGTGCCCCGGGGTGTTCCTTCGGCGGACAAACGGACCTCTCCCATGAAAAGCGATCATATGGGGCATCGCTGGTCATGAAGCGGCTCCGGAAACGGCCCCGCGCGCGTCGCGGGCACGGTGGGTCCCCACCTGCCCGGCCGCGTCACGGGAGCCGTCCCCGGAGCCGGTCGTTCCGCAGGTCCTCCCCGTCAGGCGCCGCTGCCGTCGCCCGCCGCGTCCGGGGTGGTCGGGTCCGGACGCTCGGGCAGCTCCGCGGCGAACGCCGCCGCGGCGCGGACGAGGGGAAGCGCGAGCAGTGCCCCGGTTCCCTCACCCACATGGACGCCGTGGTCCAGCAGAGGGTTGAGCGCCATCCGGTCCAGCGCCTTCGCCTGCGCAGGCTCGCCGCTCACCTGGCCCGCCAGCCACCAGTCCGGCGCCCGGAACGCCGCCCGCTGCGCCACCAGCCCGCAGGCCGCCCCCACCACACCGTCCAGGATCACCGGCAGCCGCCGGACCGAGGCCTGGAGCAGGAAACCGGTCGTCGCCGCGAGGTCCGCGCCGCCGACCGCCGCCAGCAGCTCCAGCTGGTCGCCCAGGACCGGCCGGGCCCGCCGCAGCGCGTCCCGGACCGCCGCGCACTTGCGCATCCACGCCAGGTCGTCGATCCCGGCCCCGCCGCGCCCGGTCACCACCGAGGCGTCCGTGCCGCACAGGGCGGCGATCAGGGTCGACGCCGGCGTGGTGCCGCCCACGCTGAGATCGCCCAGGACCACCAGATCGGTGCCCGAGTCGGCCTCCTCGTCGGCGATCGCCATGCCGAGCCGGACCGCCGCCTCGGCCTCCTCGGCCGTCAGCGCGTTCTCGATGTCGATCCGGCCGCTGCCGCGCCGCACCCGGTGCCGGGTCACCTCCGCCGGCAGCAGCTCCGGATCGCAGTCCAGGCCCGCGTCCACGACCCGTACCGGCACGCCCATCGACCGGGCGAGCACGGCCACCGGGCTCGCGCCCTCCAGGACCGCCCGCACCAGCTCGTGCGCCGTACCCGCCGCCCGGCCCGACACCCCGAGCGCGGCCACCCCGTGGTCGCCCGCGAACAGCACCGCCTTCGGGTGCTCGACCGGCCGGACCTTCACCTCGCCCTGCGCCGCCGACAGCCACTCGCCCAGCTCGTCCAGGCGCCCGAGGGCACCCGGCGGCACGACCAGCCGCTCACGGCGCTCCTCGGCGTCCCGCCGTGTCCCGCCGTCGGCGCGCGCGATCAGATCGGAGAAGTCGTCCAGGTTCACGGTTCCGCCTTGTGACATCAGCGAGGGTCATCGTCCGTACGTGTCGGTCGACCGCACCCTACCCGCGCAGCACCAGCGGCTGACCCGCGGCCACCCACACCACCTGCTCGCACTCGTCCGCGAAGGCCGCGTTCAGCCGCCCCAGCTCGTCCCGGAACCGGCGCCCCGCCGCCGTCCCCGGCACCACCCCCGAACCGACCTCGTTCGTCACCGCCACGACCGTACGGCGGGTGGCCCGCACCGCCGCCACCAGCTCCGCCGTCCGCTCCCGCAGCGCCGCCTGCCCGCCGTCCGCCCACCGCTCGTCGTCCCACGCGCCCACCCGGTCCATGGCGTCCGTCAGCCACAGCGACAGACAGTCGACGAGCAGGGCCGGACCGTCCTCGGCGAGCAGCGGCACGAGGTCGCAGGTCTCGGCGGTACGCCAGGAGCCCGGCCGCCGCTCCCGGTGCAGGCTCACCCGCTCCGCCCACTCCGGATCGCCCTCCCGGGTGCCGCCGGTCGCCACGTACAGCACCTCGGGGAACGACTCCAGCCGCCGCTCGGCCTCCACCGACTTCCCCGACCGGGCGCCACCGGTCACCAGCGTCCGCCGCGGCACCTCCGGCACCTCGTGGTACTCGCCCGCGTACAGCGTCGTGCCGTCCGGCACCGCCCGCGCGCCCGCCGCCGCCAGCCGCCGGTCCAGCTCGGCCCCGGTCGGCGCGTCGTGGTCCAGGTGCGCCGCGATCACCACCGTCGCCGGCCCCACGCCGCCGGCCGCCCGCAGCCGCGCCAGCCCGTCCGGCCGCCCGGTGACGTCGGCGATCACCACGTCGTACGGCCCCCGGTGGTCGTCGGCCAGCCCCGCGGGCGCCCCGCCGGGCGGCAGGTAGAGCAGCCGCTCCCCGTCGGCCGAGGTCACCTCGTACCCCGTCCCGGGGGAGTCCATCGGCACCGCCCGCACCCGGTGCCCGCTGATCAGCGTCAGCTCCCGGCCGTCCGGTACGCGCCCGGCGGCGGGCAGCCCGGCGGGCAGCTCCACCGCGGGACCGTCGTGCGGATGGGACAGCAGCACCTGGCGCACCCCCACGAGCGAGTGCCCCGACCTGGCCGCCGCGAGGGCGGCGCCGGGGGTGAGGTCCAGGAGCAGGGCCCCGTCGACGAGCAGCGCGGTCGCGGCCCGCGCACGGGACCCTCGGGAGAGCGCGCACACGGCGCAGGGGCAGTCGGGGCGGGGCAGCCCCAGGGGGGCGCCGGTGCCGAGCAGAGTCAGTTCCACGCTCAGATCCTCCCGCGCCACCGCGAGGCGTGCGCGCCCGGCTACTCTGCGGGCAGGAAACCGATCATCCGGCGAGCACCAGGAGGCGGACATGGCATGGACGTGGCGGTTCGAGAAGTCCGACGGCACGGAGGTCCAGCCGGTGGTGACCCCTGAGGAGTTCACCACCCAGGGCGACGCCGAGAGCTGGATCGGGGAGCACTGGCGCGACCTCCTCGCGGGCGGCGCCGATCAGGTGACGCTCTCCGAGGACGGCACGAAGATCTACGGCCCGATGCCGCTGGACGCGGAGGGCTGAGAAGCCCGGCGGCCGGTACGGGGGCGGCGGCCCCGCTCCCGTACCGGCCGGTCACATCTCGCCGAGCGTGACCTCCGCGCGGCGCGTCTGCGCGCCCCGCACGTACGTCACCGTCACCTTCTCGCCCGGCCGCCGCGAGGCGAGGGCCTCGGCGAGGGAGGTGATGGTGGTGATCTCGTCGTCACCGATCCGGGTGATGACATCGCCGGGGCGCAGGCCCGCCGCGCCCGCCGCGCCGTCCGCGGGCGCCTCGACGACGGCCACGCCCGCCGGGTCGTAGTCGTCGCTGAGGACCGTCCGCCCGGAGATGTTCAGGGCCGCGCGGCCCGAGTCGGTCACCTTGCCGTCGCGGATGATCTGGTCCGCGATCGTCCGCACCATGGACGCCGGGATCGCGAAGCCGATGCCGGGCGCCGCACCCCCGCCCATCTGGGGGTCGCTCGCCGCGAGCGTCGGGATGCCGATGACCTCGCTCCGCAGGTTCACCAGGGCGCCCCCGCTGTTGCCGGGGTTGATCGCGGCCGAGGTCTGCACCATGTTCCCGATGGTCGCGCCCGTGCCGCCGCCCGCGCGCCCCTCGCTGACCGTCCGGCCGGTCGCCGAGACGATGCCCTGCGTGACGCTGCCGGACAGACCGAGCGGCGACCCCATCGCGAGCACGATCTGCCCCATGTCGACCTTCGCGGAGTCACCGAACCGGGCCGGCTTGAGCCCCTGCGGCACCGAGTCCAGCTTGATCACCGCGAGATCCTGCTCGGGGTACGCGGAGACGAGCCGCGCCGTCACCGGCTGCCCGCCGGTCGCCGCGGTCACCTTGAAGCTCCGCTCCCGGCCCACCACGTGCGCGTTGGTGACGATGTGTCCCTTGCCGTCGTAGACGACCCCGGAACCGAGACCGTTCGTCGCGTCGATCTGCACGACCGAGGGCAGCACGTCCCGGATCACCTGCCGGTAGTCGTCCTCCAGGTCACGGGCGGCGACCGGCGCCGCCGCCTGCGTGGAGCGCTCCGGGGCGGCCGTACCGGAGCCGGCGGGGGAACAGCCGCCGAGCAGCGCGGCGGCGCACACCCCGGCGGCGAGCGGGGGCAGAAGGCGTCGTGCAGCGGATGCGTCCATGTCCGGAGTATCCGATTCCGGAGTCTGCCCGGCTCGGTGGGCGCATCCGATCAGGTGTGGAACGGGCGGGCGGGGGCAAGGCTACGGGCCGGGAGACCGGCCGCCGCCGCCCGCGCGGTGATCAGCCGCGGACGCCGCACAGGTGCAGCAGTCCGGCAACCCGCCGGTAGGGATCCGTTCTTCCGGCCCGGTCCTCGGCGGTCAGCAGCCGGTCCAGATCGTCCGCCGCCGGCAGGCCCCGCTCGGGCGGGATGCCGTCGGTGAAGACCCGCACCCCGTACCAGGCGTGCAGCGGCGCCGCGATCCCGGCGAGCGTCGCCGTCAGCGCCTCCAGCCGGTCCGCCCGCACCTTCACGCCGTCGTCGTTCGTGTAGACGTCCGACTCGAAGCCGGCGAGCGCGCCCGGCCAGTCGCCGGCCAGCCCCGGCCGCATGGCCAGGGCGTCGGCGTTCCGTACGACCAGGGAGAGCAGACCCCCGGGCGCCAGCATCCGGGCCAGCCCGGCGAGCAGCGCGTCCGGCTCGTCGGCGTACATGAGCACCCCGTGGCACAGGACCACGTCGAAGCTCCCCGGCATGAAGTGGACGCCGGTCTCGCGTCCGTCCCCCTCGATCAGCCGGACCCGCTCGCGGATCCCGGCCGGCTCCGTCGCCAGTGACTCACGCGCCGCCTTCAGCAGATCCGGATCGGCCTCCAGGCCGGTCACCGTGTGGCCGGCCCGGGCGAGCCGCAGCGCCTGCGTGCCCGGCCCCATGCCGGCGTCGAGAATCCGCAGCCGCTGCCCCACCGGGTAGCGGGCGGCTATCTGCTCGTCGACCTGGCGGGCGACCAGCTCCTGCCGGACGGTGTCGCGCAGCCCGCCGTGGCCGGACGGCCAGTGTCCGGCGGGCAGCACGGGGCCGCCCCCCTCGGGCGCGCCCCCGTCCGGGGTGACGTGCTCCGGGGCCGACCGGTCGGCGCTCAGGGCCGCTCTCCGCGCTTGACCTGCGGTTTCGGAAGCCGCAGGCGCCGCATCTGGAGCGTACGCATCAGGCCGTACGCCACGGCACCGCGCTTCGGCTCGTTCGGGAAGCGCTCGTTCAGCTGCTTCCGCAGCCGGATCGAGATGCCGATCGAGTCGATGACGATCAGGATGATCACGCCGAGCCAGAGCAGCAGCGAGATGTTCTGCAGCGACCGGTTGGCGTTGCCGAACAGCGACAGCACCAGGATGACGACCGCCATCGGCAGGAAGAACTCGGCGATCGCGAAGCGCGAGTCGACGAAGTCGCGCACGAATCGGCGGACCGGTCCCTTGTCACGGACCGGCAGGTAACGCTCGTCGCCGCTCGCCAGCGCCTCGCGCTGGCGGGCCAGATCGGCCCGGCGCGCCTCGCGCTGACGCTTGGCGGCCTCCTTGCGGTCGAGCGGCGTGGACTGCGCGCGGCGGCGCTGCGACTGGGCCTCACTCCGCTTCGGGGTCGGGCGGCCCTTGGGGGCCTGGGGGTCGCGGGGCTGCTGGGGGGAAAGGTCCGCCGTCACCTTCTCGGTGGGGGCCTTCTCGTCCTTCGAACGGCTACGGAACACAAAACCCAAGGGTACGGGGTGGCGGGCATGGACCCCAGCCCGGGCGGGAACGATCGGCTAACGGAGTGCGTCCTCCTCTCCGCCGGGGACGGCACGGACGCGGGTCCACCCCGAGATCCGTCTACTCCCTGGGCCGGAGGGAGGAGCCGCGCAGTCGTCCTTGGGGAGGAGCGCATCCGGCTCCGAACAGTGCGGTAATGGAGACAGGGCCCGTACTGTGGATCCTGTCGATAGAGCTGGTGCCGAGTCCGTCAGAAGGGGGCGCGCGAAGCCCATGAGCGGTGTCATGAAGCGTATGGGGATGATCTTCCGCGCGAAGGCGAACAAGGCCCTTGACCGGGCCGAGGACCCGCGCGAGACGCTCGACTACTCCTACCAGAAGCAGCTGGAGCTGCTGCAGAAGGTGCGCCGGGGCGTCGCCGACGTCGCGACCTCCCGCAAGCGGCTCGAACTCCAGCTGAACCAGCTGCAGAACCAGTCGGCCAAGCTGGAGGACCAGGGCCGCAAGGCGCTGGCGCTCGGCCGCGAGGACCTGGCACGTGAGGCGCTGTCCCGCAGGGCGGCGCTCCAGCAGCAGGTCGGCGACCTTCAGGTGCAGCACCAGACGCTGCAGGGGGAGGAGGAGAAGCTCACCCTCGCCTCCCAGCGGCTCCAGGCCAAGGTCGACGCCTTCCGCACCCGGAAGGAGACCATCAAGGCCACTTACACCGCCGCCCAGGCGCAGACCCGGATCGCGGAGTCCTTCTCCGGCATCTCGGAGGAGATGAGCGACGTCGGCCTCGCGATCCAGCGGGCCGAGGACAAGACGGCGCAGCTCCAGGCGCGGGCCGGCGCGATCGACGAGCTTCTCGCCTCGGGCGCGCTCGACGACCAGTCGGGCCTGGCCAAGGACGACATCCAGGCCGAGCTGGACCGCCTCTCCGGCGGTACGGACGTCGAGCTGGAGCTCCAGCGCATGAAGGCCGAGCTGGCCGGCGGCTCCTCCGCGCAGCAGCAGGCGATCGAGGGCGGCGCGGCCGGTGCGCAGCAGGCCCCGCAGTCCCAGTCCCACCCGCGGTTCGACAAGCAGTAGCCCCGAGACCGGCCGAGGGCGGGCATCCGCACCGGCGGTGACCGGCCGCTCGGCCACCCGAAGGACGCGACATGATCGTACGGATCATGGGGGAGGGCCAGTGGAAGCTGGCCGACAGCCACGTCGCCGAGCTGAACGCGCTCGACGACGAGCTGCTCGCAGAGATGGAGTCGGGGGACGAGGACGGCTTCCGCCGCACCTTGGGCGCCCTGCTCGACGGGGTCCGCAGGATCGGGGTGCCGCTGCCCGACGACTCCCTCGAACCGTCGGAGCTGATCCTTCCGGCGGCGGGCGCGAGCCTGGACGAGGTCCGCGGGATGCTCACGGACGACGGCCTCTTCCCGGGCTGAACGACCTGTACGGCGGGGCCCCGCCACCCGACGCGGTGGCGGGGCCCCGGGCCGTTCCCCGTACCGTTTCCCGATGTGACCCTCGCCGACCCCGCCCCGACCGGCCCGGCCCCCGACGACCGGTCCGCCCCGGCCCCGACCGCGCCGCCCCGTACGCCCGTGCCCGGCGCCGGGCCCGTACGCCCGCCGCAGACTCCCGCCGGCCGGCTGCGCGCGTGGTTCGCGGCGCATCCGCTCGCCTTCGACGCCGTCCTCGCGTTGGGCGTCTTCGCGTGCATGGTCGCCGCCTCCTTCACCGACCCGCACGGCAGCGCCGTGGCCCCCGCCCCCGAGCGCGCCCCCACCGGCGGGGGCGTGCTCGTCATGGGGGCCGGGGCCGCCGCCCTGGTGCTGCGCCGCCGCAGGCCCTTCGCCGTGCTCGCGTTCACGGTGGCGAGCAGCCTCGTGGAGCTCGCCGCCGACACCCGGCCCGTGCCCGTCACCATGAGCGCCGTCCTCGCGCTCTACACCGTCGCCTCCCGCACCGACCGCCCCACCACCTGGCGCTTCGGCCTGGCCACCATGACCGTGCTCACCGCCGCCGCCATGGCCTTCGGCCCGACACCCTGGTACGCGCAGCAGAACCTCGGCGTGTTCGCCTGGACCGGTATGGCCGCCGCCGCCGGGGACGCCGTCCGCAGCCGCCGCGCCTTCGTGGACGCCATCCGGGAGCGCGCCGAGCGGGCCGAACGCACCCGCGAGGAGGAGGCCCGCCGCCGCGTCGCCGAGGAGCGGCTGCGGATAGCCCGCGACCTCCACGACGTCGTCGCCCACCACATCGCCCTGGTGAACGTCCAGGCGGGCGTCGCCGCGCACGTCATGGACCGGCGCCCCGACCAGGCCAAGGAGGCCCTCGCCCACGTCCGCGAGGCGAGCCGTTCCGCCCTGGACGAGCTGCGCGCCACCGTCGGCCTGCTGCGGCAGTCCGGCGACCCGGCGGCCCCCACCGAGCCCGCGCCCGGCCTCGCCGACCTCGACGGACTGCTCGACGGCTTCCGCAAGGCCGGCCTCCCGGTCACCCTGGCCCGCGCCGGCGGCGAGGTCCCGCTGCCCGCGACCGTGGACCTGGCCGCGTACCGGATCGTCCAGGAGGCCCTCACCAACGTGCGCAAGCACGCCGGGCCCGTCGCCCGCGCGGAGGTGAGCGTGGTCCGGGTGGGCCGTACGGTCGAGATCACCGTCCTGGACGACGGCGCGCCGCCCGCCGGGGGACCCGCCGAGGACGGCGGCGGCCACGGCCTCCTCGGCATGCGCGAGCGGGTCACCGCCCTCGGTGGCACCCTCACCGCCGCACCCCGCTACGGGGGCGGCTTCCGGGTGCAGGCGATACTTCCGGTGACGTCCCGCACGGGGGAGGACACATGACGATCCGGGTACTCCTCGCCGACGACCAGGCCCTGCTGCGCAGCGCCTTCAAGGTCCTGGTGAACTCCGAGCCCGACATGGAGGTGGTCGGCGAGGCCGCCGACGGCGCCGAGGCCCTCGCCCTCGCCCGTGCCGAGCGGCCCGACGTCGTCCTCATGGACATCCGCATGCCCGGCACCGACGGGCTCGCCGCCACCCGCGCCATCACCGCCGACCCCGGCCTTGCGGACGTGCGGATCGTCATGCTGACCACCTTCGAGGTCGACGAGTACGTGGTGCAGTCGCTGCGCGCCGGGGCCTCCGGCTTCCTCGGCAAGGGGGCCGAACCGGAGGAACTGCTCGGCGCCATCCGGATCGCCCACGCCGGCGAGGCGCTGCTCTCCCCGGCCGCCACCAAGGGCCTCATCGCGACCTTCCTCGCCCAGGGCGCCGCCACGGCCGACGACCCCTCCGGCGGCGGCCCGGGCCGCTCCGAACGGCTCGGCGCCCTCACCGCCCGCGAACGCGAGGTGCTCGTCCTGGTCGCGGGCGGACTGTCCAACGACGAGATCGCCGCACGCCTCGACGTCAGCCCGCTCACGGTGAAGACCCATGTGAACCGGACCATGGCGAAGATCGGCGCCCGCGACCGCGCCCAACTGGTGGTCACCGCCTACGAGTCCGGTCTGGTGCGACCCCGGGCCGGGCAGGGCCGGGACTGAGGGACGCCCCGGGGCCGGGTGGTCGTTCCGGCGGAGGCCCGCGTACTCCAGGCGCGGTATGCGCGGCCCGGTGAAGTGGACCCGGGGGGCGAGGAATTCGCGCGGCGGATCCCCGAAGGTGGAGCCGGGGGGTACCGAGGTCGTGCCCGCCCGCCGACGAGTACGCCACGGAAGTGAGTCCCCATGTCCTGGCTGTCCAGATTCAGCCTCGCGCAAAGGGCCCTGATCGGTCTGATGTCCCTCGTCGCGATCGTGTTCGGCGCGATCGCGATACCGCAGCTGAAACAGCAGCTCCTGCCCTCGATCGAGCTCCCCGTGGTCTCGGTCCTCGCCCCCTATCAGGGCGCTTCCCCCGAGGTGGTGGAGAAGCAGGTCGTCGAGCCGCTGGAGAGCGGGCTCAAGGCCGTCGACGGCCTGAAGTCGGTCACCTCCACCGCCTCCGAGGGCAGCGCCGTCGTCATGGCCTCCTTCGACTACGGCGACGAGTCCACCGAGCAGCTCGTCGCCGACGTCCAGCAGGCCGTCAACCGCGCCCGGGCGCAGCTCCCCGACGGCGTGGACCCGCAGGTCGTGGCCGGCTCCACCGACGACATCCCGACCGTCGTCCTCGCCGCGACCTCCGGCAAGGACCAGCAGGCGCTGGCCGACCAGCTGGAGCGGACGGTGGTCCCCGCCCTGGAGGACATCGAGGGCGTCGGCCAGGTCACCGTCGACGGCGTCCAGGACCTCCAGGTCTCGGTCACCCCGGACGAGCGCCGGCTCGCCGCGGCCGGCCTCAGCACCATGAAGCTGGCCGAGGCCCTCCGCGCCGGCGGCGGCACCGTCCCGGCCGGCTCCTTCGCCGAGGACGGCATGAGCCGCACCGTCCAGGTCGGCGGGGGCTACACCTCCCTGCGCCAGATCGAGGACCTGCGCATCCCGCCGGCCGTGCCCGGCAAGGGCAAGGCGGTCCGGCTCGGTGACGTGGCCACCGTGACGCAGGAGGAGGCGCCGCGCGTCTCCCTGACCCGTACCAACGGCAGGCCGAGCCTCGCCGTGGCGGCCACCATGGACAAGGACGGCAGCGCCGTCGCCATCTCCGAGGCCGTCGCCGAGCAGCTGCCCGACCTGCGCCGCGCGCTGGGTCCGGGCGCCGAGCTGACCGTGGTCTCCGACCAGGGCCCGGCCGTCGCCAAGTCCGTCTCCGGCCTGACCACCGAGGGCGCGCTCGGCCTCGTCATGGCCGTCCTGGTGATCCTGGTCTTCCTCACCTCGATCCGCTCGACCCTGGTGACCGCCGTCTCGATCCCGCTCTCGGTCGTGCTCGCGCTGCTGGTGCTGTGGAGCCGGGACCTCTCGCTCAACATGCTCACCCTCGGCGCGCTCACCATCGCCATCGGCCGGGTCGTCGACGACTCGATCGTGGTCCTGGAGAACATCAAGCGGCACCTCGGGTACGGCGAGGAGCGCAAGGCCGCGATCCTCACCGCCGTGCGCGAGGTGGCCGGCGCGGTCACCTCCTCCACCCTCACCACCGTCGCCGTCTTCCTGCCGATCGCCTTCGTGGGCGGCATGGTCGGTGAGCTGTTCGGCTCCTTCTCGCTGACGGTCACCGCCGCCCTGCTCGCCTCGCTGCTGGTCTCCCTGACGGTGATCCCGGTCCTGTCGTACTGGTTCCTGCGCGCCCCCAAGGGCACCTCGCAGGACCCGGAGGAGGCCCGCAGGCTGGCCGAGGAGAAGGAGGCGAAGGGCCGGCTCCAGCGTTTGTACGTACGGGTGCTGCGGTTCGCGACCCGCCGCCGCCTCACCAGCGTGGCCATCGCCCTCGTCGTCCTGGTGGGCACCTTCGGCATGACGCCGCTCCTCAAGACGAACTTCTTCGACCCGGGCGAGCAGGAGGTCCTCACCGTCCGCCAGGAGCTGGCGCCCGGCACCTCCCTGGCCTCCGCCGACGCGGCGGCGAAGAAGGTCGAGCAGGTCCTCGCCCGCACCGAGGGCGTCCGGGACTACCAGGTCACGGTCGGCTCCTCGGGCCTCATGGCCGCCTTCGGCGGCGGCACCGGCGCGAACCAGGCCTCGTACCGGGTCGCCCTGGAGGACTCCGCCTCGTACGAGGCGACGCGGGACGCCCTCGACACGGCGCTCGGCGCCCTCGACGGCATCGGTGACACCACCATCTCGGCGGGCGACGGCTTCGGCAGCCAGGACATCGGCGTCACGGTGAAGGCGGGCGACCCGGAGGTCCTGAAGAAGGCCGCCGAGCAGGTCCGGGCCGCCGTCACCGGCCTGAAGGACGTCACCGACGTGCAGAGCGACCTGGCCCGGTCCGTCCCGCGGATCTCCGTACGGGCCGATCGGCGGGCGGCCGAGGCCGGCTTCGACAACACCTCCCTCGGCATGGCCGTGGCCCACGCCGTCCGCGGCACCCCGGCCGCCAAGGCGGTTCTCGGCGACACCGAGCGGGACGTCGTCATCACCACGGCGAAGCCGGCCACCACCCTCGCCGAGTTGCGGGCCCTGCCGCTCGGCCCGGTCAAACTCGGCGACGTCGCCTCGGTGGAACTCGCCCCCGGCCCGGTCTCCATGACCCGGATCGACGGCGCCCGCGCGGCGACCGTCACCGCCAGGCCGACCGGCGACAACACCGGCGCCGTCAGCGCCGCGCTGCAGGCGAAGCTGAAGGAGCTGGACCTGCCCGAGGGCGCCACCGCCACCATCGGCGGGGTGACCGAGGACCAGTCGGACGCCTTCGCCAACCTGTTCCTGGCGATGCTCGCGGCGGTCGCGCTGGTGTTCATGCTCCTGGTCGCGACCTTCCGGTCACTGATCCAGCCGCTGATCCTGCTGGTGTCCATCCCGTTCGCGGCCACCGGCGCCCTCGGCCTGCTGGTGCTCACCGACACCGCGATGGGCGTCCCGGCGATGATCGGCATGCTGATGCTCATCGGCATCGTCGTGACGAACGCGATCGTCCTGATCGACCTGGTCAACCAGTACCGCGCCCAGGGCCTCGGCGTCGTCGAAGCGGTGGTCGAGGGCGGGCGGCACCGGCTCCGGCCGATCCTGATGACCGCCCTGGCGACGATCTTCGCTCTGCTGCCGATGGCCCTCGGCATCACCGGCGAGGGCGGTTTCATCGCCAAGCCGCTGGCCGTCGTGGTGATCGGCGGACTGATCTCCTCGACGCTGCTGACCCTCCTGCTCGTGCCGACGCTCTACGCGATGGTGGAGCTCCGCAAGGAGCGCCGCGCGAAGAAGAAGGCGGCGAAGAGGGGCGCGAAGGTGACCCTGAAGAAGGACGGCAGGAAGCGGAAGGACGGCGACCGGACGGACGACCCGGAGCAGCCGGACGTCACCCCGGTGGACGCGACCCTGCTGGACCTCCTGGACTGAGCCCGGGAGCCGGTACGCGAAGAGGGGCGCCCCGCGAGTCTCGCGGGGCGCCCCTCGGCGTCGTACGGGGTGGAGAACCGTTACGGCAGCGCCAGCATCCGCTCCAGGGCGAGCTTGGCGAAGCTCTCCGTCTCCTTGTCGACCTGGATCTGGTTGACCAGCTTGCCCTCGGCCAGCGACTCCAGGGCCCACACCAGGTGCGGCAGGTCGATCCGGTTCATGGTCGAGCAGAAGCAGACCGTCTTGTCGAGGAAGACGATCTCCTTGCCCTGGTCGGCGTAACGGTTCGCCAGCCGGCGGACCAGGTTCAGCTCGGTGCCGATCGCCCACTTCGAGCCGGCCGGAGCCGCCTCCAGGGTGTTGATGATGTACTCCGTCGAGCCCACGTAGTCCGCCGCGGCGACGACCTCGTGCTTGCACTCGGGGTGCACCAGGACGTTGACGCCGGGGATGCGCTCGCGCACGTCGTTGACCGAGTCCAGCGAGAAGCGGCCGTGCACCGAGCAGTGCCCCCGCCACAGGATCATCCTGGCGGCCCGCAGCTGCTCGGCGGTCAGCCCGCCGTTCGGCTTGTGCGGGTTGTAGACCACGCAGTCGTCCAGCGACATGCCCATGTCGCGGACGGCGGTGTTGCGTCCCAGGTGCTGGTCCGGCAGGAACAGGACCTTCTCGCCCTGCTCGAAGGCCCACTTCAGGGCCCGCTCGGCGTTGGACGAGGTGCAGATGGTGCCCCCGTGCTTGCCGGTGAAGGCCTTGATGTCGGCCGAGGAGTTCATGTACGAGACGGGCACGACCTGCTCGGCGATGCCCGCCTCGGTCAGCACGTCCCAGCACTCGGCGACCTGCTCGGCGGTGGCCATGTCGGCCATCGAGCAGCCGGCCGCCAGGTCCGGCAGCACGACCTTCTGGTCGTCGCCGGTCAGGATGTCCGCCGACTCGGCCATGAAGTGCACGCCGCAGAAGACGATGTACTCGGCCTCCGGCTTCGCGGCGGCGTCACGGGCGAGCTTGAAGGAGTCACCGGTGACGTCAGCGAACTGGATGACCTCGTCGCGCTGGTAGTGGTGGCCGAGCACGAAGACCTTGTCCCCGAGCTTCTCCTTGGCCGCGCGGGCGCGCTCCACCAGGTCCGGGTCGGAGGGCGACGGCAGGTCGCCCGGGCACTCCACGCCGCGCTCGCTCTTGGGGTCGGCCTCACGGCCGAGCAGCAGCAGGGCGAGCGGCGTCGGCTGGACGTCCAGGGGGGTCTGGGCGGTGGTCACGTCACGCACCCTTTCTAGGGGGAACCTTTTCGTCTAAATGACGCTATCTATCATAACCGGTTCACGTCAGATTGACGATGTCCATAGTGTCGATGTGACGCATTCGCCTTCCGCTCCTCTGGACAGGGTGTGCGAGCATGAAAGGAGAAAGACCCCGCTCGCCCCGGAATGAATCCGGGACACCGCCGGTTGCAACCGTCGGCAAGCAGTCTCCGTACAACCCGGGAGAGAAGCAGATGTCCGTATCGGACGAGAAGACCACTGTCAGCGACGGCATCCTCCTGTCCGACGCCGCCGCGGCAAAGGTCAAGGCCCTGCTCGACCAGGAAGGCCGCGACGACCTGGCCCTGCGCGTCGCCGTTCAGCCCGGCGGCTGCTCGGGCCTGCGTTACCAGCTGTTCTTCGACGAGCGCTCGCTCGACGGGGACGTCGTCAAGGACTTCGGTGGCGTCAAGGTCGTCACCGACCGCATGAGCGCCCCGTACCTGGGCGGCGCGTCGATCGACTTCGTCGACACCATCGAGAAGCAGGGCTTCACGATCGACAACCCGAACGCCACGGGCTCCTGCGCCTGCGGCGACTCGTTCAGCTAAAGCGTGCGTGCGTGAGGGCGGCGGCCCGGGACCTCCCGGGCCGCCGCCCTCACGCGTGCTCCGCCACAGCTCAGCGGCGCGGCACGGCCTGACCGCTCTCCGCGTCCACCACGGCCCGGCCGCCCAGCGGCGCGTCCAGGGTCACCGTCAGGCTGATCTCCTTGGCGACCATGACGCACATCCGGTCCGGGTCGATCGGCTTCTCGGAGATCCGCACCGCGACCTTCCCGCCGGTCTCCTCGGCCGTCGCCGTGTAGGTGCTGCACACCCCGCCCCAGAAGGTGACGGTCAGCTTCCGGCCGCCGGCGTCCGTCCGGTACGACTCCACCTTCCGCACCGGCGCCGTGCCCTCCTCCGGCGCACCCGTCGCGGGCGGCTCCGCCCGCTCCGGGACCACGGCCGACCGCGTGACGGTGTACGGCGCCGCGTCCGCCGGGTCCGCCGTGAACAGCCAGGTCGGCACCAGCAGCCGCTCGCCCGCCTCGTCCTGCGCCGCCAGGCCCAGCACCGCACCCGTCACCGGCACCTCCCGGGGTGCGACGGGCTCCGAGGGCGGACACGGCACGGCCGGCTCGGCCCGCCCGTCGTCCGCCACGGCCGGCGGGTCGGTCGCGCAGCCCCCGATGCCGACCGGACCGGACCCCTTCGACGCCTCGTTCAGCTGGGCCAGGGCCTTCTCCGCCGGCACCACCGGCCGCGTCTCGCCCCGCACCGGTTCCTTGAGCGTCCCGCTGCCCGCGACCGGCCGTCCGTCCGGCCCGATGTGCAGGCCCGTCGACCAGCCGTACGTCGGCAGCCCGCCCACCACCGGATCGGCGTTCACCACGCGCACCGAGCCGTCCATCACCTGCGTCGCCCGCACCTTGGCGTCGTCCTGCCCGAGCGCCTTCAGGACCGGGGCCGCCGCGGCCTTCGCCGCCGCCTCGCTCACCGGCTTGCCCCGGCCGATCGGCGCATGTCCCTCGCCCGGCGGCGGGCAGGCCGGGCCCTTCAGGCAGGCGTCGCCGACCGGACCGCCGTGCTGCCAGGAGTACGTCCAGCTGCCGGGGGCCTCCCGGGTCACGTCCAGGCGCGGCCCCGTGGCGTCCTTCTCCGGGCGTACCGTCCAGACCTTCCCCTCCAGGACGGGGGTGCCGGGCACGCCGAGTGCCGCGGCCAGCCTGGTCACCTCCGCCGAGGTGACCAGGCCCTCGGGCCGGTGGACCGCGGCCGAGGAGGGCCCCTGGGGGAGTGGGCCCTTGGCTGTGTAGACGGTGCCCGCGGGGCCGCCGCCCGGGTCGGGCTCACCGGGGGCGATCCCGGACGCGCCGTCCGAACCTCCCGGCGTACCGCCGCCGCCCGCCGTCCCCGGTGCCGGGGACGCGGCCGGACGGGAGTCCTCACCGGCGGCGGAACCCGCCAGGTACACGCCACCGCCACCGGCCAGCAGCACACCCGCCGCCACCGAGGCGGTGAGCAGCGTCCGCCGCCTCCGCCCGTTCTCCGTATCGCTCACCGCAACGCTCCCTCGTGTCGATCGGACACCGGTGGGACGGAGCGGCCGCGCCGGCGGTTCCGTCAGTCGCCGTACTCGGCGGTCGCGCCGATGAGCCGCGCCGAGGCCGCCGGCACGTCCACGCCGTGAATGAGGGCGGGGGAGACCGGCGCGGGCGCGGGCGCGGCGGGGGTCACCCAGTGCGGGGCCATCCGGGCGCCGGCTCCGCGCAGCTCGGCGAGGCTCAGCTCGGACTCGTGACGCTCACGGGAAGCGGGGTACGTCGTCATGGCCGCACCGTATGCACCACGACTGCCCGGAGAAAAGACCTACTCTGGGGTAGTTTCCACTGTTCGGCAGGACCGTTCCCACCCGGTAGCGTGAACTGTCATTACCGCCTTCCCGCAGGAGCACCCCGCCGTGCGTATCGCAGTCACCGGCTCCATCGCCACCGACCACCTCATGACCTTCCCCGGCCGGTTCGCCGACCAGCTCGTGGCCGACCAGCTCCACACGGTGTCGCTCTCCTTCCTCGTCGACAACCTCGACGTCCGCCGCGGCGGCGTCGGGCCGAACATCTGCTTCGGCATGGGCCAGCTCGGCGGCCGCCCGATCCTCGTGGGCGCCGCCGGCTACGACTTCGACGAGTACCGCGCCTGGCTCGACCGCCACGGCGTCGACACCGACTCGGTGCGCATCTCCGAGGTCCTGCACACCGCCCGCTTCGTCTGCACCACCGACAAGGACCACAACCAGATCGGCTCCTTCTACACGGGCGCCATGAGCGAGGCCCGGCTGATCGAGCTCAAGGCCGTCGCCGACCGCGTCGGCGGCCTCGACCTCGTCCTCATCGGCGCCGACGACCCCGAGGCGATGCTCCGCCACACCGAGGAGTGCCGGGCCCGCGCGATCCCCTTCGCCGCCGACTTCTCGCAGCAGATCGCGCGGATGAACGGCGACGAGATCCGCATCCTCCTCGACGGCGCCACCTACCTCTTCTCCAACGAGTACGAGAAGGGCCTCATCGAGTCGAAGACCGGCTGGACCGACGAGGAGATCCTCTCCCGCGTCGGCCACCGCGTGACCACCCTCGGCTCCCGCGGCGTCCGCATCGAGCGCGCCGGTCAGACCCCCATCGAGGTCGGCTGCCCGGAGGAGAAGGCCAAGGTCGACCCCACCGGCGTCGGCGACGCCTTCCGCGCCGGCTTCCTCACCGGCCTGTCCTGGGGCGTCGGCCTGGAGCGCGCCGCACAGGTCGGCTGCATGCTCGCCACCCTGGTGATCGAGACCCTCGGCACCCAGGAGTACACGCTCCAGCGCGCCCACTTCATGGAGCGCTTCACCAAGGCGTACGGCGACGAGGCCGCCGCCGAGGTCCGGGCGCACCTGGCCTGACGGAGGGGTTCCCCCTCTCGCCCGCACCGGTCCCCCCAGGGCGAAACCCCGGGGGGACACGGGACGGCGGCCTTCGCGGCGCCTCCGCCCCCGGTGCCCGCCCGCACCACGAGCGCGGCGCCCTGCCCGGCGGTCACGTCAGGCGGCGCACCACGTAGGCCGCGCCGCCCCGGGGGGACGGCTCCTCGCCCACGTACTCCTGGCCCCGCATCTCGCACCACGCCGGGATGTCCAGCCGCGCCGCCTCGTCGTCCGCGAGCACGGTGACCGTACCGCCCACGGGCACGTCACCGATCACCTTGGCCAGCTCGATCACCGGGATCGGGCAGCGCTTCCCGAGCGAGTCCACGACCAGCGGGCCGGGCCCGGCCACCGGGGCCGGGGCGGCGGCCGGGGCGCCCAGCCGCTCCCGTACCCCCGCGACCACCCCCGGCAGCACCGCCAGGAACCGGTCCACGTCCTCCTCCGCCGTCCCGGCCGGCAGCGACACCCGTACGTTGCCCTCGCTCAGCACCCCCATCGCCCGCAGCACATGGCTGGGCGTCAGCGTCGAACTCGTGCACGACGAACCGGACGAAACGGAGAAACCCTCCCGGTCCAGCTCGTGCAGCAGCGTCTCCCCGTCCACGTAGAGACAGGAGAAGGTGACGAGATGGGGAAGCCGGCGCACCGGGTCGCCGACCACCTCCACGTCCGGCACCAGCTCCGGCACCCGCGCCCGGATCCGGTCCACCAGCGCCCGCAGCCGCGCCCCCTCGGCCGCCGCCTCCGCCCGCACCGCCCGCAGCGAGGCCGCCGCCGCCACGATCGCCGGCAGGTTCTCGAAGCCCGGTGCCCGGCCCGACTCACGCTCGTCCGAGGGGCCTTGCGGGGCGAACCGGACACCCTTGCGGACCGCGAGCAGGCCCACACCCGCCGGCCCGCCCCACTTGTGCGCGCTCGCCGCGAGCAGCGACCAGCCCGCCGCCACCGGCCCCCAGGCCAGCGACTGGGCCGCGTCCACCAGCAGCGGCACCCCCGCCACCCGGCACGCCTCCGCCACCTCGGCCACCGGCTGCTCGGTGCCCACCTCGTGGTTCGCCGACTGGAGACAGGCCAGCGCCGTCCCGCCGTCCAGGGCCGCCGCGAACGCGCCCGCGTCCACCGCCCCCGACCGGTCCACCGGCACCTCGGTCACCGACCCGCCGGCCGCCGCGTGCGCCTCGGCCGCGTGCAGGACGGAGGAGTGCTCCACGGCCGAGACCACGAGCCGGTTCCCGACCCGCCGACGCCCGGCCAGCGCCCCCGACACGCCCGTGTGCACCGCGCGGGTACCCGAAGGAGTGAACACGAGCTCGTCCGGGCGGCACCCGACCGCCTCCGCCGCCGCCTCCCGCGCCGCGTCCAGCAGCATCCGGGCCCGCCGCCCCTCCCGGTACAACCGGGCCGGATCGGCCCACCCCTCGTCCAGGGAGGCCAGCAGGGCCTGGCGGGCGACGGGGTGCAGCGGGGCGGCCGAGGCGGCGTCGAAGTACGGCATCCGCCCACCGTAGAGCCTAGGCGCCCCCGGCCCCGCCCCACCCGGTGAGTCCGCGTCAGGCCGCCCCCGCGCGGCGTCGGCAGGGGCCCGGCGGACGTGCGGGACCCCCTCCCGGAACCCCGGAGTCCACCCCTTCGGGGAGTCGGACGGCGCGTTGGGCACCCTCCCCGCGCGACCCCAAATAGCGTCCAGTAGGGTTTGGTCCGCATAAACATCCAAACCCCTGCCCGCGGCACGGGGCGGCGACCGACCAGCGAGACGGACGGCCGTGGCCGACCAACGCGGGCCGAGACTCTCGGGAAGGCGCTACGTGAGTCCCAACGGCTCCGACCGCTCGTCGCGGCGCCCGATGCGGCGGAAGCTGCCGCAGGTGCTGACTGCGGGCCTGATCCTGGCGACAGCCACCGGCTGCTCGTACAACTGGGAAGACTTCCCCCGCCTTGGCATGCCCACCCCCGTCACGGAAGAGGCGCCTCGGATCCTCTCCCTGTGGCAGGGCTCCTGGGCGGCCGCGCTGCTCACCGGAATCCTGGTGTGGGGCCTGATCCTCTGGGCCACCATCTTCCACCGGCGCAGCCGCACCAAGGTCGAGGTACCTCCGCAGACCCGTTACAACATGCCCATCGAGGCGCTGTACACGGTCACTCCGCTCATCATCGTCTCGGTGCTGTTCTACTTCACCGCACGCGACGAGTCGAAGCTCCTCGAGCTCTCCCCCAAGCCGGCCCACACCATCAACGTGGTCGGCTACCAGTGGAGCTGGGGCTTCAACTACATCGAGAACGTGCCCGGTGTGAAGGGCGACGCCAAGAAGGACAAGAACCTCGCCTCGATCCCGGACAAGTTCCTCAACGACTTCCCGGAGAACGCGGGAGGCGTCTACGACGCGGGCATCCCGGGCGACCGGAACCCGCAGACCGGCAACCCGGGTCCGACCCTGTGGCTGCCCAAGGGCGAGAAGGTCCGGTTCGTCCTGACCTCCCGTGACGTCATCCACTCCTTCTGGGTGGTCCCCTTCCTCATGAAGCAGGACGTCATCCCGGGTCACACCAACGCCTTCGAGGTGACCGCGACCCAGGAGGGCACCTTCCTCGGCAAGTGCGCCGAGCTGTGCGGTGTCGACCACTCCCGGATGCTCTTCAACGTCAAGGTGGTCTCCCCGGAGCGCTACCAGCAGCACCTGAAGGAGCTGGCCGAGAAGGGGCAGACCGGCTACATCCCGTCCGGCATCGAGCAGACGGACCCGGCCAGGAATGCGGAGAAGAACCAACTGTGAGCATCCCCAACGAAACCCAGGGTGCCGCCGCAGCTGAGGACTCGTACGAGAACGAGCTGCCCGTACGGCGCAAGCAGCCCGGCAATGTCGTGGTGAAGTGGCTGACCACCACCGACCACAAGACGATCGGCACGCTCTACCTGGTCACGTCGTTCGTCTTCTTCTGCATCGGCGGTCTCATGGCGCTCTTCATGCGCGCCGAGCTGGCCCGTCCGGGTACGCAGATCATGTCGAACGAGCAGTTCAACCAGGCGTTCACGATGCACGGCACGATCATGCTGCTGATGTTCGCGACGCCGCTGTTCGCCGGCTTCGCGAACTGGATCATGCCGCTGCAGATCGGCGCGCCCGACGTGGCGTTCCCGCGGCTGAACATGTTCGCGTACTGGCTGTACCTCTTCGGCTCGATCATCGCGGTGGCCGGCTTCCTCACCCCGCAGGGTGCGGCCGACTTCGGCTGGTTCGCCTACTCCCCGCTGTCGGACGCCGTCCGCTCGCCGGGTGTCGGCGCCGACATGTGGATCATGGGTCTGGCCTTCTCCGGCTTCGGCACGATCCTCGGCTCGGTCAACTTCATCACCACGATCATCTGCATGCGCGCTCCGGGCATGACGATGTTCCGCATGCCGATCTTCACCTGGAACGTGCTGCTGACCGGTGTCCTGGTCCTGCTCGCCTTCCCGGTCCTGGCGGCCGCGCTGTTCGCCCTGGAGGCGGACCGCAAGTTCGGCGCGCACATCTTCGACGCGGCCAACGGTGGAGCGCTGCTCTGGCAGCACCTCTTCTGGTTCTTCGGCCATCCCGAGGTGTACATCATCGCGCTGCCGTTCTTCGGCATCATCTCCGAGGTCATCCCGGTCTTCAGCCGCAAGCCGATGTTCGGCTACATCGGTCTGGTGGCCGCGACCATCGCGATCGCCGGTCTGTCCGTGACCGTGTGGGCGCACCACATGTACGTCACCGGTGGCGTGCTCCTCCCGTTCTTCTCCTTCATGACGTTCCTCATCGCCGTACCGACCGGCGTGAAGTTCTTCAACTGGATCGGAACGATGTGGAAGGGCTCCCTGTCCTTCGAGACACCGATGCTCTGGGCCGTCGGCTTCCTGATCACCTTCACCTTCGGTGGTCTGACCGGCGTCATCCTGGCCTCGCCCCCGATGGACTTCCACGTCTCGGACTCGTACTTCGTCGTGGCGCACTTCCACTACGTGATCTTCGGCACCGTCGTCTTCGCGATGTTCTCCGGCTTCCACTTCTGGTGGCCGAAGTTCACCGGCAAGATGCTCGACGAGCGCCTCGGCAAGATCACCTTCTGGACGCTGTTCGTGGGCTTCCACGGCACCTTCCTGGTGCAGCACTGGCTCGGTGCCGAGGGCATGCCGCGACGTTACGCGGACTACCTGGACGCCGACGGCTTCACCGCCCTGAACACGATCTCGACGATCTCCTCGTTCCTGCTCGGCCTGTCGATCCTGCCGTTCTTCTACAACGTCTGGAAGACCGCCAAGTACGGCAAGAAGATCGAGGTCGACGACCCGTGGGGCTACGGCCGCTCGCTGGAGTGGGCGACCTCCTGCCCGCCGCCGCGGCACAACTTCCTCACGCTGCCGCGGATCCGTTCGGAATCCCCGGCGTTCGACCTGCACCACCCTGAGATCGCGGCTGTCGACCAGCTCGAGAACAGGCCTCACGAGGCTGAGGCCCTCACCGGCGGCAAGGAGGCCGGCAAGTGAAGATCCAGGGCAAGATGTTCATCTGGCTGAGCATCTTCATCCTCGCCATGGCGATCCTCTACGGCGTGTGGTCGAAGGAGCCGGTCGGTACGACGGCGCTGTTCCTGGCCTTCGGCCTGGCGATCATGATCGGCTACTACCTGGCCTTCACGGCCAAGCGGGTCGACGCCATGGCGCAGGACGACAAGGAGGCCGACGTCGCGGACGAGGCCGGCGAGCTGGGCTTCTTCGCCCCGCACAGCTGGCAGCCGCTCTCGCTGGCCGTCGGCGGCTCGTTCGCCTTCCTCGCCGTCGCGATGGGCTGGTGGCTGCTGTACTTCTCGGCGCCGCTGATCCTGGTCGGTCTCTTCGGCTGGGTGTTCGAGTTCTACCGCGGTGAGAACCAGAACCAGTAACACCGGCGGTACCCCGCACCACCCCGAGGGGCCCGGACGCTTCGTCACCGAAGCGTCCGGGCCCCTCGTTTGCAGCACTCGGCGCGCCCGGCCCGGAGATTGTCCTTAGCGTGAGGTCATGAACGACACGCCGCGCATCCGGACTGTTCTGAGCTGCACGCTTCTGGTCCTCGCCGTCACCGCCGGCGCCACGTCCTGCGCGGGCCCCGACCGGCATCCGCTGTCGGCGAGGCCCTTCGACGCGGCGGAGCAGGTCGTGTTCAACACGCCCTCCGGCAGCGCCAAGGCGAACCCCGACAAGCCCCTGGAGATCACCGCCAAGGGCGAGGACGGCCGGATCACCGATGTCACCGCCACCGACGAGGCGGGCCGCCACCTGGCGGGCGAGCTCTCCGCCGACGGCCGCCGCTGGCGCTCCACGGCCGCCCTGGCGGCCGGGGCCCGCTACACCGTCCGCGTGGCCACCGAGGACGGGGACGGCGCTCCAGGAGCCCGTACGTTCACGTTCGGGACGGCCCCGGCGAAACGGGCCCTCACCGTCACCTTCGGGCCGGAGGCGGGCACCTACGGCGTCGGGCAGCCCATCACGGCGGACCTCAGCCTGCCCGTCAAGGACCGGGCCGCCCGCGCGGTCGTCGAGCGGGCCCTGAAGGTCCGCTCCACCCCCGCCGTGGAAGGCTCCTGGTACTGGGTGGACGACAAGAAGCTCCACTTCCGGCCCAAGGAGTACTGGCCCGCCGGCGCCCTCGTCTCCGTCAGCGGCAACCTGAACGGCCTCAAGGTCGGCGACAAGCTGTACGGCGGCGCGTCCAAGCCGCTCCGGCTGAAGATCGGCGACCGCGTCGAGGCGATCGCCGACGCCGGCAGCCACTACATGACCGTCAAGCGCAACGGAGAAGTGATCAACACCATTCCGGTGACCACCGGAAAACCGGGCTTCTCCACCCGTAACGGGATCAAAGTGGTCCTCGGCAAGCAGTACTACGTCCGTATGCGCGGCACCAGCATCGGCATCGCCGAAGGCAGCTCAGAGTCGTACGACCTGCCCGTCTACTACGCCACCCGGGTGACATGGAGCGGCGAATACGTCCACGCCGCCCCCTGGTCCGTCGGCTCCCATGGCGTGGCGAACGTCAGCCACGGCTGCGTCGGCATGTCCACCGGAAACGCGGCGTGGTTCTACGAGACCGTCCGCGCCGGCGACATCGTGAAGACCGTCAACAGCTACGGCGACACGATGGACCTCTTCGGCAACGGCTTCGGCGACTGGAACCTGCCCTGGGAGAAATGGCGCCAGGGCAGCGCCCTGGTGGCCGCCAAGGGCGATCCGACGGCCACCGAGGACGCCAAGGCCCGCCTGCGGCCGACGCTCCCGTAGGGGCCCGGGCCGGGCCCCCGCCTTCGCCGGAGGAGCCCCTGCGGGCGCCTGCGGCGCGCGGCGCCCCTCGGCCGGCTCGCCGGTGCGGAGCGCTACGCTCCGATCGCGAGGCGGGAGCGGAGCAGGGCCGCCAGGGAGGCCGCGAACTCGACAGGTTCCACCGGAAGGGTGACGGCCGCGTCCGCGCGGCTCCAGGTGGCCAGCCAGGCGTCCTGCGGGCGCCCGATCAGCAGCAGGACCGGAGGGCAGTGGAAGACCTCGTCCTTGATCTGCCGGCACACCCCCATGCCGCCAGCCGGCACCGCCTCGCCGTCCAGCACGCAGACGTCGATCCCGCCCTCCTCCAGGGCCTTCAGGACCGCGGGCAGCGTGGCGCACTCCACGAACTCCACCGGGGGAACGTCGGCGGCGGGCCTGCGCCCTGCCGCCAGCCGGACCTGCGCGCGGGTGTTCGCGTCGTCGCTGTAGACCAGGACCGTGGCACTCGACTGCATCGTTCCTCCGTCTGGAAGGCGGGGTGGTCGTCGTCGACCGGTGCGCCGGATGCTACTCCGCTCCACTGCCCGTCAACACCCGTTCAACACCTGTTCGAAGGGTGCCCCGAGGCCCTTCCGATGGGCCGTTCGGGCTGGACACGGGCCCCTGACACTCCGAACGGCACCCCCCGGAGTGAGGGCGGGATAAGCGACCGACATAATGTCGGTCGTGGCGACAGTAACGACAGTAGATACCGGGCACGCGCACCCGTCGGTCAATCGACCGAACCTCACCAGCGTCGGAACCATCATCTGGCTGAGTTCCGAGCTGATGTTCTTCGCGGCCCTCTTCGCGATGTACTTCACCCTGCGATCGGTGACGGGTGCCGAGTACTGGGCGGAAAAGGCTTCGGCCCTCAACTTCCCGTTCTCGGCGACCAACACCACGATCCTGGTGCTCTCCTCCCTCACCTGCCAGCTCGGCGTCTTCGCCGCCGAGCGGGGCGACGTGAAGAAGCTCCGGACGTGGTTCATCATCACGTTCGTGATGGGTGCGATCTTCATCGGCGGCCAGGTCCTGGAGTACACCGAGCTGGTCAAGCACGAGGGCCTCTCGCTCTCGTCGGACCCGTACGGCTCCGTGTTCTACCTGACCACCGGCTTCCACGGACTGCACGTGACAGGCGGTCTCATCGCCTTCCTGCTGGTCCTCGGCCGGACATACGCCGCCAAGAGGTTCACTCACGAGCAGGCAACCGCCGCCATCGTCGTGTCCTACTACTGGCACTTCGTCGATGTCGTCTGGATCGGCCTCTTCGCCACGATCTACATGATCAAGTAATCGGGCCCGCTCGGCGGACCCGAGACATCCAGCAAGCATCGACGCAGAAGATCCTGACACCGGGGTAATCCGTGAAAAAGCTCTCCGCACGACGACGCCATCCGCTGGCGGCGGTCGTCGTCCTACTTCTCGCGCTGGCGGCCACTGGGGGGCTGTACGCCGCGTTCGCGCCCGCGGGCACGGCGAAGGCCGATGAAACCGCCCAGTCCCTCGCCATCGAGGAGGGCAAGAAGCTCTACTCCGTCGGCTGCGCCAGCTGCCACGGAACCGGCGGTCAGGGCACCACTGACGGCCCGTCCCTGGTCGGCGTCGGTTCGGCCGCCGTCGACTTCCAGGTCGGCACGGGCCGCATGCCGGCCCAGCAGCCGGGCGCCCAGGTTCCGAGGAAGAAGGTCATCTACACGCAGGCTGAGATCGATCAGCTCGCGGCGTACGTCGCCTCCCTCGGCGCCGGCCCGATCACGCCGACGGAGGGCCAGTACAGCCCTGACGGTGCCGACGTCGCCAAGGGTGGCGAGCTGTTCCGCACCAACTGTGCCCAGTGCCACAACTTCACCGGTGAAGGCGGCGCGCTGACCCACGGCAAGTACGCCCCCAGCCTCGAAGGCGTGAGCCCGAAGCACCTCTACGAGGCCATGCAGACCGGCCCGCAGAACATGCCCTCCTTCCCGGACACGACCATGCCGGAGAAGGAGAAGAAGGACATCATCGCGTACGTCCAGGCCGTCAACAGCGAGAAGGCCGACAATCCGGGCGGTCTCAAGCTCGGTGGCCTCGGCCCCGTCAGCGAGGGCCTGTTCGCCTGGATCTTCGGTCTGGGTGCGCTGATCGCAGTTGCCATCTGGGTCGCGGCCCACACCGCTAAGGCCAAGAAGTCATGAGTACCCAAGAGATTCCAGAAGAGAACCTGCCGGCTGGGCAGGACGCCGCGCACGGCGCGGTGAAGGTCGCCGACGACCCGTTCGCCGACCCGGGCCTCCCGCCCCACAAGCCGCGTATCCAGGACATCGACGAGCGGGCCGCCCGGCGGTCCGAGCGCGCGGTCGCCCTCATGTTCACGCTGTCGATGCTGGCCACCATCGCCTTCATCGCCTCGTACGTGATCTTCCCGGTCGACCAGATCGTCTACATCTGGCCGTTCGGCCGGGTGTCGGCGCTCAACTTCGCCCTGGGCCTGACCCTCGGCGCGGCCCTCTTCTTCATCGGCGCGGGCGCGGTCCACTGGGCCCGCACCCTGATGTCCGACGTCGAGGTCGCCGACGAGCGTCACCCGATCGCCGCGTCGCCCGAGGTCAAGGCGCAGGTCATGGCGGACTTCGCGGCGGGTGCCGCCGAGTCCGGCTTCGGCCGCCGCAAGCTGATCCGCAACACGATGTTCGGCGCGCTGTCGCTCGTCCCGCTCTCCGGCCTCGTGCTGATGCGTGACATGGGCCCGCTGCCCGAGAAGAAGCTCCGGACCACCATGTGGGCCAAGGGCAAGCAGCTCATCAACATGAACACGCACGAGCCGCTGCGTCCCGAGGACGTCGCGGTCGGTTCGCTGACCTTCGCGATGCCCGAGGGCCTCTCGGAGCACGACCACCACTTCCAGACCGAGATCGCCAAGGCCGCCCTGATGATCGTCCGGATCCAGCCGGAGGACATCAAGGACAAGCGCGAGCTCGAGTGGTCGCACGAGGGCATCGTCGCCTTCTCGAAGATCTGCACCCACGTGGGTTGCCCGATCTCGCTGTACGAGCAGCAGACGCACCACGTGCTCTGCCCGTGCCACCAGTCCACCTTCGACCTCTCCGACGGCGCCCGCGTCATCTTCGGCCCGGCCGGTCACGCCCTCCCGCAGCTGCGGATCGGCGTGAACGACAAGGGCTTCCTCGAGGCGCTCGGCGACTTCGACGAGCCCGTCGGTCCTGCCTTCTGGGAGCGCGGATGAGCACTGTGACGGATACGAAGAAGGCACCCGCCGGTGAGCGGGTCGCCGACTGGGCCGACGGTCGCCTGGGGATCTACACGCTGGCCAAGGCCAACATGCGGAAGATCTTCCCGGACCACTGGTCCTTCATGCTGGGCGAGATCTGCCTCTACAGCTTCATCATCATCATCCTGACGGGCGTCTACCTGACGATGTTCTTCCACCCGTCGATGAACGAGGTGGAGTACGCGGGACCGTACGTCCCGCTCCAGGGACAGCTGATGTCCGAGGCGTTCAACTCGACCATGCACATCTCGTTCGAGGTGCGCGGTGGTCTGCTCATCCGGCAGATCCACCACTGGGCGGCGCTGATCTTCCTCGCCGGCATGTTCGTGCACATGATGCGCGTCTTCTTCACCGGCGCGTTCCGCAAGCCGCGTGAGATCAACTGGCTGTTCGGCTTCCTGTTGTTCTTCCTGGGCATGTTCACCGGCTTCACCGGTTACTCGCTCCCGGACGACCTGCTCTCCGGCACCGGTGTCCGCTTCATGCAGGGCGCGATCCTGTCCGTGCCGGTCATCGGCACGTACCTGTCGATGTTCCTGTTCGGCGGGGAGTTCCCCGGCGGCGACTTCGTGGCCAGGTTCTACTCGGCGCACGTGCTGCTGCTGCCCGGCATCATGCTGGGCCTGATGGTCGCGCACCTCATCCTGGTGTTCGTCCACAAGCACACGCACTTCGAGGGCCCCGGCCGCACCAACAAGAACGTCGTCGGCATGCCGCTGCTGCCGGTGTACATGGCCAAGGCCGGAGGCTTCTTCTTCCTGGTCTTCGGTGTCATCGCGATCATCGCGGCCATCGCCTCGATCAACCCGATCTGGGCGCTCGGCCCGTACCGCCCGGACCAGGTGTCCACCGGCGCCCAGCCCGACTGGTACATGGGCTTCGCCGAGGGTCTGATCCGTGTCATGCCGGGCTGGGAGATCAACCTCTGGGGCCACACCCTGGTCCTGGGCGTCTTCATCCCGCTGGTGATCTTCCCGCTGGTGCTCGGCGCGATCGCGGTCTACCCGTTCATCGAGTCCTGGATCACCGGCGACAAGCGCGAGCACCACATCGCGCAGCGCCCGCGCAACGCTCCGACGCGCACCGCCTTCGGTGTCGCCTGGATCACCGCGTACATGATCATGCTCGTGGGTGGTGGAAACGACCTCTGGGCGACCCACTTCCACCTGTCGATCAACTCGATCACCTGGTTCGTCCGGATCTTCTTCTTCGCCGGACCGGTCATCGCGTTCATCATCACCAAGCGGATCTGCCTCGGCCTCCAGCGCCGCGACAGGGACAAGGTGCTGCACGGCCGCGAGTCGGGCATCATCAAGCGCCTCCCGCACGGTGAGTTCGTCGAGGTCCACGAGCCGCTCAGCCAGGGCGAGCTGTACAAGCTCACCGCGCACGAGCAGTACGAGCCCGCCGAGCTGCCGCCGGCCGTCGACGAGAACGGTGTCGAGCGCAAGGTCGGGCGCATGGAGAAGCTGCGGGTCAAGCTCAACAAGGGCTACTACGGCGAGGACAGCCAGATCGCCAAGCCCACCGTCGAGGAGTACAAGGAGATCCAGAGCGGCCACGGCCACCACTGATCACCTGACCTCCTCCCCCTGAGGCCTCGCCCCGGGGGACCCCAGAAGGTCGCCACGGCGAGAGCCCCGTCCATTCGATGGACGGGGCTCTTTGCCGTTCCCACCGGTCGATAGGGTGACCCTGTATCCGTCACGTGACGACCACCAGGAGCTGCCATGAGCGCTGCGACCCCCGCTGGAGGACCGACCACGGCGGGCCGCTCCTGGCCCGTCGTCCTGGACGGCCTCCTCACCGGACGCGACCAGAGCGCCGACGACACCGCCTGGGCGATGGACCGGATCCTCCGCGGCGAGGCCACCGACGCCCAGATCGCCGGCTTCGTCGTCGCCCTGCGTGCCAAGGGGGAGACGGTCGAGGAGATCACCGGCCTCGTCCGCACCATGTACGCGCACGCCAACACCATCGACGTGCCCGGCGAGACCGTCGACATCGTCGGCACCGGCGGCGACGGCGCCAAGACGGTCAACATCTCCACCATGTCGGCGATCGTCGTCGCCGGCACCGGCGCCAAGGTCGTCAAGCACGGCAACCGCGCCGCGTCCTCCGCGTCCGGCGCCTCCGACGTCCTGGAGAAGCTCGGCGTCAACCTGGAGCTGACCCCGCGCCGGGTGGCCGAGGTCGCCGAGGAGGCCGGGATCACCTTCTGCTTCGCCGTGAAGTTCCACCCGGCGCTGCGTCACGTGGCCATGGCCCGCAAGGAACTGGGCATCCGCACCGTCTTCAACTTCCTGGGCCCGCTCACCAACCCGGCCCGCGTCCGCGCCCAGGCCACCGGTGTCGCCGACGCCCGGATGGCCCCGATCGTCGCCGGCGTCCTGGCCGAACGCGGCTCCTCCGCCCTGGTTTTCCGCGGCGACGACGGACTCGACGAGCTGACCACCACGGCCACGTCGCGGGTCTGGTTGGTCCGCGACGGCGCCGTACGGGAGGAGGCCTTCGACCCGAGGGACGTGGGTATCGGCCTGGTGCCCGTGGACGCCCTGCGCGGCGCCGACGCCTCGTACAACGCCGACGTGGCCCGCCGGCTGCTCGCCGGGGAGACCGGTCCGGTGCGGGACGCGGTGCTGCTCAACTCGGCGGCGGCGCTCACCGCCCTCCGACCGGGCGACGGCACCCTCGCCGAGCAGATCCGCGCGGGCATCGAACAGGCCGCCGAGTCCATCGACTCCGGCGCCGCCCGGCGCGTCCTGGAACGCTGGATCGCCGCCAGCCACGCCTGAGCCCCGCGCCGCCTCAGCGGCGACGGCCCCGGTCCCAGCATGCGGACCGGGGTCTTGCGTTTCGGCGATCATGTGGCAGGATGCGTGGCAGGTCATGAGTGACAGCTGTGAAGCCCCGGCTTGCTGTCCGGCAACCCTCCGTCCGTGGCGGGGTGCCCCGGGTGAAGACCAGGCCGTAGGCAGCGAGGTCTACGGCAAGCGCGGGCCCCTCGACACCAGGGGTCCTGGTCTCTCGAGGAGCGTTTTTCCGTGAGCAAGCGAATGCGATAGGGCGAATCCGCCCCTTCTTCACCCTCGGACACAGGGTCACTTCCGCGTACCCGCACGCAGGTCCGCGCGCGTCCGCGTCCCCCTGAGCCTCCGAGGCAGCACCCGTACCCCGCCGTGCCCGGCCGCGTACGGGAACCACCGAAGCCATTCCGCACTGCCCCGCCGGGAGATACCGCCATGTCCGCACGCCCGAACGCCGCCGCCACCGCCGCTGTTTCCGCTTCCGTCCCCGCCGCCACCGCCGAGTCCGCCGACCCCTGCTGCGAGGCCCCGCTCCCGGTCCTCGGCCGCGACGTCACCGTCCCCCTCGTCACCGGCGGCGAGGTGACCTACGCGGCGCTCGACTACGCCGCCAGCGCCCCCGCCCTCCAGCGCGTGTGGGACGACGTCGCCGCCTACGCCCCGTACTACGGCAGTGTCCACCGCGGGGCCGGGTACCTCTCGCAGCTCTCCACCGACCTCTTCGAGAACAGCCGGACCACCGTCGCCGAGTTCCTCGACTGCCGCCCCGGCGACCAGGTCGTCTTCACCCGCTCCACCACCGACTCGCTCAACCTCCTCGCCCGGGCGCTCCCCGCCGGCTGCCAGGTCTTCGTCTTCGAGACCGAGCACCACGCCTCGCTGCTGCCCTGGCAGGACGCCCGCGTGACCTACCTCGACGCGCCCCGCACCCCGGCCCAGGCCGTCGAGACCCTGGAGCGGGCGCTCGCCGACCGCGACCCGTACGGCCCCGCCCTGGTCTGCGTCACCGGCGCCTCCAACGTCACCGGCGAACTGTGGCCGGTCCGTGAACTCGCCGCCGCCGCGCACGCGCACGGCGCCCGGATCGTGCTCGACGCCGCTCAGCTCGCCCCCCACCACCCGGTCTCCGTCACCGGACTCGACGTCGACTGGGTCGCCTTCTCCGGGCACAAGCTGTACGCGCCGTTCGGCTCCGGCGTCCTCGCCGGTCGCGCCGACTGGCTCCAGGACGCCGACCCGTACCTCGCGGGCGGCGGCGCCTCCCGCACGGTGGCCCGCCGGGCCGACGGCGGTGTGGAGGTGGAGTGGCACACCACCGCGGCCCGGCACGAGGCCGGCTCCCCGAACGTCATCGGGGTCTACGCCGTCGCCTCCGCCTGCAAGGCGCTCACCGACGCCGGCTTCGAGAACCTGGTCGCCCGCGAGCGGCACCTCATCGAGAAGGTGCGCACCGGCCTCGCCGGCGTCCCGCAGGTGAAGGTGCTCTCCCTCTTCGGCGACGACGCGCCCCGCGTCGGCGTCCTCTCCTTCGTCGTGGAGGGCTGGAACAGCTCCCACTTCGCCGCCGCGCTCTCCGCCGAGTACGGCATCGGCGTCCGCGACGGCCTCTTCTGCGCCCACCCGCTGGTCCGCACCCTGCTCGGCAGCGACCCGCAGGACGTCGGCGCCTGCGGCGCCCCCGAGGCGCGGCCGGGCGAGCGCTCCCTCAACGCGATCCGGGTCAGCTTCGGCGCCGGCACCCCCGACGAGCACGTGGACCGGTTCGTCGGCGCGGTGAAGGAGCTCGTGCGGGACGGCGCCCGCTGGTCGTACCGCACCGAGGACGGCCGCTGCGTCCCCGACCGCGGCTGACCCGTACCCCGCTGGTCACTCACTCGTACGGGTGAAGGGGGCCTCCCGTCCCGGGAGGCCCCCTTCACCGTGCGGTCCGAGGGCGCTCAGGACTCCAGGCCGATGGCGAAGGCCGCCTCCAGGTCGTGCTGGGAGTACGTCCGGAACGCGACGTGCGTGTCGGTGGCCTCCACGCCCGGGATCCTGCTGATCCGGCCGGGGATGACGTCCGCCAGGTCGTCGTGGCGCGGTACCCGCACCATGGCGATCAGGTCGTAGGTGCCCGTCACCGAGAAGACCTCGCTGACGTTCTCCAGGGCGGCGATCGACTCGGCGATCTCGGGGATGCGGTCCACGCTGGTCTTGATGAGCACGATCGCGGTGATCACGGCTGGCTTTCTCCCTCGGTCGCCGCGGCTGGGGCTTTCACTCTATCCCCACCGCGGTAGCGCCCCCAGGCGTACAGGAAGCCGACGGAGAAGCCCACCACATGGGCCAGATAGGCGACGCCCGGACCGGCTCCGGCCGACCGCGCGGCCAGCCACTGGATCACGAACCAGAAGATCAGCACGATCCAGGCGGGGAAGCGCAGCGGCAGGAAGAAGAGGAAGGGGAAGAGGCTGGTCACCCGGGCGCGGGGGAAGAGGAAGAGGAAGGCCCCGAGCACCGCGGAGATCGCCCCAGAGGCCCCGACCAGGGTCTGCTCGCTGTCCGCGTGCGCCACCGCGTACCCGAGCAGCGCCAGGTAGCCGGTGACGAGGTAGAAGAGGGCGTAGCCGAACCGGCCCATCCGCTCCTCGGTCATCGCCCCGAAGACGTACAGGAACAGCATGTTCCCCAGCAGGTGCAGCCAGCTGCCGTGGACGAAGAGGGCCGTCAGCGGGGTGAGCAGGGCCCGCGGCTCACCGCTGATCAGCTCGGCCGGGACGACCCCCCACTCGCGGAAGTAGGCGCTCTGCGCGGCGAGCAGCGCGTCCCCGGTGCCGTACCCCGGATGGAGCCCGGACACCGGGCCGATCGCGAAGAGGAGACAGCACGCGGCGATCAGCGTGTAGGTCACCGCGGGCCCGTGCCGGGCGCCGTGCCACGCTCCCCGGGCCGCTCGTCGCCAGTCGATCATGCGGAGATGATGACGCAAGACGGGCGAAGTGGACAGAGTGCCTCGCCGTGCCGCGGCGTACCGGGGAGGCCGTAGGGTTACGGGCAGTACAACCGCAGTTCGACGGCGCACCGCGGCTCCCGCACCTGGTACCACCGCAACAGGAAGAAGGACGGCACGATGACGACGGTTCCCCTGCCGACCGCCGAGACCCGCTGGCGCTGCACGCTCTGCGGCAATCTGACCCGCTTCGACGTGACCCGCTCGTCCAAGGTCGTGGAGTACGTCCATCTGGACCTGGCCGGGGAGCCGACGGTCGAGGAGCGTCAGGTGGTCAGTGAGACCATCGAGTCGGTCCGCTGCCGCTGGTGCAACGCGGTGGACCAGATCGAGCTGGTGGACAGGCCGGGCGCCGCCTCCTGAGGGACGGCGCGGACGACATAGGGGTGACGGATCGTGGAGCAGCCCGCGCACGGTGGTGAGCCGGCCGGCGCGGCAGGTGACGCTGCCGAGACGCTCGACCACCCACTGCCGGAAGGTGTACGGCGGCGGGTCGTCGCGCTGGTCGCGGACGCCTTCGGCGGGCTGACCGTCGCGGAGCTGCCCGCACCCCTCCGCCAGTACGCCCGGTTCACCGCGAGCCGCCGGGCCAGGTTCGCCGGCAACGCGATGGCGACGGCCCTGGAGACCGACCCTCTCTTCCGGCAGCGGATCGGCGAACGGTTCCGCACGGCCCAGCCGGACCTCGCCGCCGCCGTCGAGTCGGGCGCCCCGCCCGCCGCCGTCGACCCGGTCGAGGTGGCCGCCGCAGCGTACGTGCTGCGCCCGCCCGGCTGGGTCAAGCTCGTCGCCGCGGCGGGCGAGGAGGCCGTGCGCGCGGACGCGGAGCGCGCCGACGAGGCCGGCCGGCGCGAGCTGGAGCGGCTGCGCGGGGAGCTGGCGGCCGCCCGGGACCGGGCCAGGGCCGAGACCGAGCAGCTGCGCCACGACCTGGAGGCGGCCCGCAAGGAAGCGGAATCGGTCCACCGCAAGCTGCGCAGTGCCCAGAGCGACGTCAAGCGCGGCGAGGCGGCCCTGCGCCGCGCCCAGGCCGAGACGGACGCCGTACGGGCGGAGGCGGCCGCGCAGGTCTCGGCCGCGGAGAGCGAGAGCCGGCGGCTCAAGGCGCGGCTCGGCGAGGTCGAGGCCGCCCTGGAGGCGAGCCGGCGGGCCGCCAGGGAAGGGCGCTCGGTGGAGGACATGCGGCTGCGGCTGCTGCTCGACACGGTCCTCGACGCGGCGCAGGGCCTGCGGCGCGAACTCGCCCTGCCCCCGGTTTCCGTGCACCCCGCCGACACCGTGGACGCGGTCGCGCCCGGCCGGATGTCCGCCAAGGACATCGCCGCCCGGGCGCTGTCCGAGACCGACCCGGCCCTGCTCGACCAGCTGCTCGCCCTGCCGCAGACGCATCTGGTCGTCGACGGCTACAACGTCACCAAGACCGGCTATCCGACGATGCCGCTGGAGAAGCAGCGGTTGCGGCTGCTCGGCGGGCTCTCGGCCCTCGCGGCCCGCTCCGGGGCCGAGGTCACCTGTGTCTTCGACGGGGCGGAACTGGCGGCCCCGGTGCTCCTCGCGCCGCCGCGCGGGGTGCGGGTGCTGTTCTCCAAGCCGGGCGTGACGGCGGACGAGCTGATCCGCCAGCTGGTGCGGGCGGAGCCGCCGGGGCGGCCGGTCGTGGTGGTCTCCACCGACCGCGAGGTGGCCGACGGGGTGGCGAAGGCGGGTGCCCGGCCCGTGGCGTCCGCCTTGTTGCTGAAGCGCCTTTCGCGGCTCTCGTGACACCTGTCAACTCACGGGCGCTATGCCCGAATTATGGGTGGCTTATCGTCAAGTGGCCATCACCGCCCGTGGACTGTGTGTAAATAAAGTGGTGCGTGGGCGAGATTTTTGCCAGTGGGATTTGAACTGATCACAAGATGGTCACTAGGGTCAGGCCTCGAACCTTCGCGCGGTTGATCACCCATCCGGGGTGACAGCGAAGGAACCGCCCGCCCCTCCCCGGTCGGGCGGCGCTCGAGGAAGAAGGAGCCGCCTTCGTGGCGTCCCACCGTCGACCCAAGCAGCCGAGCCGTACCCGCGTGACCGTGCTCACCGCGACCGCGGCCGCAGCCGTCGCGCTCTCCGCACAGTCCGGCGCCCAGGCGGCTCCCAAGCCCAAGATCGACGAGGTCAAGTCCAAGGTCGACGCGCTGCACCACGAGGCCGAGGAGGCCACGGAGCAGTACAACCTCGCCGAGGAACGCCGCGGAAAGCTCCAGCAGGAGATCGGGGACCTCCAGGACAAGGTCGCGCGCGGCCAGCAGGAGCTCAACACCCTGCGGGACCAGATCGGTTCGGTCGCCAGCGCCCAGTACCGCTCCGGCGGCATCGACCCGGCCCTCCAGCTCTTCCTCTCCGCCGACCCGGACACCTACCTCGACAAGGCGTCCGCGATCGACCAGCTGAGCGCCCAGCAGGCCGACGTCCTCACCACCATCCAGGGCAAGCAGCGCTCCCTCGCCCAGCAGCGGGCCGAGGCCACCGCGAAGCTCGCCGACCTCGAGGACGTGCGCAAGACCCTCGGCGCCAAGAAGAAGAAGTACCTCGGCAAGCTCGCCGAGGCGCGCCAGCTGCTCAACACCCTCACCCAGGAGGAGCGCGAGCGCCTGGAGCAGGCGGAGCGCGCCAAGGAGCAGCGCGCCAGCCGCGCCGCCGGCGAGCGCATGGACCTCGGCAACGAGGTGCCCGCCTCCGGCCTCGGCGGCGCCGCCCTGGCCGCCGCCGCCACCCAGATCGGCAAGCCGTACGTCTCCGGGGCCGAGGGCCCCAACTCGTACGACTGCTCCGGTCTGACCCAGTGGGCCTACCGCCAGGCCGGCGCCCGGCTCACCCGCACCACCTACACCCAGCAGAACGACGGCGTGAAGATCGGCCGCAGCCAGCTCAAGCCGGGCGACCTCGTCTTCTTCAACGGCCTGTCGCACGTGGGCCTGTACGCGGGCAACAACACGATCCTGCACGCTCCCAAGCCGGGCGCCAACGTCCGCTACGAGTCGATGGACTACATGGGCACCTTCCAGTTCGGCGTCCGTATCGGCGGCTGAAACCCGCCCGACCGCTTCGGACTGCCGCCCAATCGGGTGGTTCGCCCCGCACCACGCTGACCTGACGCCCCGCCGGTGACCTGTGTTCTCCGGCGGGGCGTCACTGTGCGTGCCCTCCGGGTTCGTTGGACACGGCGTCACTTGCGGCTACTGTCTGCCGCGCTGTCCGCGTCGATCCAACGGAGCGTGTTACGTGGCGTCCCACCGCCGACCCACGAGGGTCACCGTGCTGACCGCCGCCGCGGCCACCGCGGCGGCGTCCTTCGGGGCCGTCCCCGCGAGCGCCGACCCGGGGGCCACCCCGGAGGCGACCCGCGCCACCGTCGACCGCCTCTTCGAGGAGGCCGAGCGGGCCACGGAGGCGTACCACCGGGCCGACGAGAAGGCGGACGCGCTGCGGACCGCGGTCACCCGCGCGCAGGACGGCCTCGCCCGCGGCCAGGAGCGGATCAACCGCATGCGGGGCGTGCTCGGTTCGGTCGCCGGCGCCCAGTACCGCTCCGGCGGCATCGACCCCGCCCTCGCCCTGCTGCTCTCCGCCGACCCGGACAGCTACCTCGACCGGGCCTCCGCCCTCGACCGGGTCACCGCCCGGCAGGGCGTCGCCCTCGGGGAGCTGCGGCGCGAGCAGCGCCGGCTCCACCAGGTGCGCGCCGAGGCCGGGAAGGTCCTCGCGGAACTGGAACGCAGCCGGGCCGAGGTCGCCCGCCACAAGCGGACCGTGGAGGGCAAGCTGGCCCGGGCCCGCCGGGTGCTGGCCGCCCTGACCGCCGAGGAGCGCGCCGACTTCGAGCGGGCCTCCCGCACCGGCGGCCGCGCGGACGGACCGGCCGCGGCGACCGCCTCCGAGCCACCGCCCTTCACGGGCGCCGCCGCCGGCTCCTCGCGGGCCGCCGCCGCCGTCCTCGCCGCCCGCAGCGCCGTCGGCAAGCCGTACGTGTGGGGCGCCACCGGCCCCTCCGCCTTCGACTGCTCGGGCCTGATGGTCTGGTCGTACCGCCAGGCGGGCATCAGCCTGCCCCGTACCTCGGCCGCGCAGCGGTACGCGGGCCGTCAGGTGCCGCTCTCGCAGGCGCGGCCAGGGGACCTCGTGACCTACCGGGGCGACGCCAGCCACGTCGGCATCTACGCCGGCAACGGCCAGGTCATCCACGCCCCCTACCCCGGGGCCACGGTCCGCTACGACCCGGTGAACATGATGTCGCACGTCACCGTGACCCGCGTCTGACCGGCCTCCGCCCCGGAGGCCCGCCGTCCCACCCGTACGATCGGGCCGTGGCGGGCCAGGACGGTGGTGCGGTGCGGCGGACGGCCGCGGCCTGCCTGGCCGCCCTGCTGCTCGTCCTCACGGGCTGCGCGGAGCCCGGCCCCGGCGCCCCGGCGCGGGCGGAGGCGCAGGCCCTGCTCGACCGGTACGCGCGGGCCCTGCTCGACCGCGACGAGGCCGCCTACCGGCGCACGCTCGACCCGGCCGGCTCCCCGGACACCCGCGCCGCCTTCCACCGCCTCGCCGAGGTCCCGCTCGGCACCCTGCGCTACCGGGTCACCGGCGTGGACCCGGCGGGCACCGGCCGCGCCACCGTCCGGGCCGAACTCGCCCACCGGATCGAGGGGTACGACTCCGGGGCCGCGACCGGCGACCGGGTCGTCGACCTCACCGAACGGGACGGCCGCTGGTACGTGAGCGGCGACCGGCCCGCCGCCGGCGCCCCCCAGCAGCTCTGGCAGCAGGGCGAGGTCCGGGCGGCGACCGGGCGGCACAGCCTGGTCCTCGGGGTGGGCCAGGACCCGGAGCGGCTGCGGCGGATCGCGGCGGAGGCCGACCGGGCGGTGCCCGCCGTCTCGGCCGCCTGGGGCCGTGACTGGGCCGGCCGGATCGTGGTCCTGGTGCCGGCGACGGTCGGCGCCATGGGCGGGCTGCTCGGTGCGCCGGCCGACACCTACCGGGGCATCGCGGCGGTCACCACCGGCCGGATCGGGGGCGGGCCCACGGCGCCGGCGGACCGGGTGATCGTCAATCCGGAGGCGTACGGCGCCCTGGGAGCCTTCGGCCGGCAGTTCGTCCTCACCCACGAGACGGTCCACGTCGCCACCCGGACCCGGACCTCGCCGGCCACCCCGGTCTGGCTCTCCGAGGGCTTCGCCGACTGGGTGGCCGACCGGGGCACCGGTCGCACCGCCGCCGAGGCCGCCCCCGAACTGCACCGCGCGGTCCGGGCGGGCCGGCTCCCCGCCCGCCTGCCCGAGGACGGGGACTTCGCCTTCGACGGCGACCCGGAGGCGCTGGCGCGGGCGTACGGGAGCGGGTGGCTGGCCTGCGAGCTGATCGCCGAGCGGTGGGGTGCGGAGGAACTGACCGCCTTCTACCGCGCGGTGGGTGCCCAGCGGCGGCGCGAGGGCGCGGTCGAGAAGGCGCTCGGCGAGGTGCTGGGCGTCACGGAGGCGGAGTTCACACGGCGCTGGCGGGCGTTCGTCGCGGAGCGGCTCGGCTGAGCGGGGCGCGGGGGCGCCCGGTTCCGTGACGGGGTCCCCGGCCTACGGGAGGTCCGCCCTGCGGAGGAGCAAGACGCCCTCCCGGTGCTCGACGAGCCGGTAGCCCGTGACCCCGCCCGTCCTCTCCAGGGCCGTACCGGTGGGGCAGTCCGGGTCGGACCGGTCGGCGTTGTCGTAGATCAGCCACTCGGCGGGTTCCCTCGGCGGGAAGGACCGGGGGAAGAGGCACACCTCGCTGACCGTGGCGCGGTCGGCGAGCTGGGCGGCCAGCTGGTTCGAGGCGGCCACGGTCGCGCCGTCCGGGATCCTCTTCAGGAGGTCGTCCGCCGCCCTGACCTGGCTGGTCTCGCGCCAGAGCTGGGGGGTGACCACCTCGTGCAGCGGGTGGGTGAAGAGGGTGACGCAGGTGGTCACCGCCCCCACCACGCAGGCCGGAAGGAGCCTGCGCGCCTCGATGCCGCCCTTGGCGACGGCGTGCACCGCGGCGGCGAAGGCGATGGGCATGATCACGGCGCTGTAGTGGAAGTCGGTCCCCCAGTGGAAGGGGTTGGGGGAGGTGAAGCGCCAGGCGAGCGTCGGCAGCGCGATGAGCACGAGCGGCGAACGCAGTGCGAGGAAGCCGGTCGGTGCGGCGATCATGAAGACCGTGAGCCACTTGACCGGCGGCCAGAAGGCGCCGACCGCCTGGGCCGCCAGGCTCGGCTCCGCGGCGGTCTCCGGCGGCCAGTAGGCGAACTGCCCGATCGGGTTGAGCTCCGGCAGGATCACCAGCATCTCCAGGGCCGTGGCCCCGGCCCCCAGAACCGCGAGGAGGAGTCCCGTCACGCGCGGCCCCTTCCAGGCCACGTACAGACCGATCGCCGCCACCGTGAGCCCGAGATCCTCCTTGACCAGGACCAGCGGGACCGCCCACGCGACGGCCGCTCCCCACCGGCCGCGCCCCGCCGCGCAGAGCGACAGCGCGAGGAGCGGGACGGCGAACGCCACTTCGTGGAAGTCGAAGGAGATGAGCTCCGCCAGGCCCCAGGACGCCCCGTACGACAGGCCCGCCCAGAGGGCGAACCGGCGGCCCCTGACCTCCTCGGCCCAGCGCATCAGCGGCACGGCGGAGAAGGCGGTGAGCGCCGCCTGGCAGACCAGCAGGGTGTAGCTCGAAGGGAAGACCTTGTACGCGGGCGCGAGCAGCACGAGGATCGGGTGGAAGTGGTCCCCGAGCGCGTTGTAGTCGGGCCCCTTGAGGGGGGAGTACGGCAGCGAGAACCGCGCGTACGACTGCACGATCTGCGTGAAGATGCCGAGGTCGTAGCCGGTCGAGAGGTTGACCGCGTGACGCCGTGCCGACAGTGTCAGATAGACCAGGAAGAAGACTCCGGCCACCAGCAGCGGCGTCCGCCAGGAGGCCCCTTTCGGGGTCCGTGCCCCGTCTCCCGCGCCGTCGCCCTCCGCTCCGGTGCGCCGCTGACGGGGATCGGCCGGAAGCTTCAGGTCAGTCATGTCAGCAGGAGAACCTAATCAGGAGGGAGGAGGCCCCTCAGGGTAGCAGCGCCGCCCCAGGGCGCCCGGGGCCGTGCGGATCGCGGCCGGGGGCCTCAGGACGAGCCGGTGAGCACCTTGTCCCGCTCCGCCGGTGCCGCCGGGACCGGGATGCGCACGGTGCCCGCCTCGGTCACCGTGTGGCGCCACAGGATCCGGCACGCGTGGAGCGTGGCCGCGACCAGGAGCCCGTTGCGCAGGAACAGCACCGTCATGCCCAGGAGATCGCTCTGGGTGACGTGCGAGAACCACACGGGGAACTCGAACTGCGTCACCGCCGTGGCCCACAGCACCAGATGCGCGGGCCGCCGCATCCGGCTCGACCGGTAGGCGAGGCAGACCGCCGCCAGACCGGCCAGCCACATCATGTACTGCGGCGAGATGACCCGGCTCGTCGTGGTGAAGAGGAGCACCGCCACGAACGCCGCGTCCGCCGTCGTGGAGGTGACGAAGCGCCGGGCCCGCAACCGCCACAGCACCAGCCAGCCGAAGGCGGCGACGGTCAGCGTCATCGACGCGGTCGTCACCCACGACACGTACGGGCCGAGGAACTCCATCGAGCCGTAGTTCATCCGCGCCCCGCCCTCCCAGCCGAAGTGCCGGGCCACGTGGAAGACCGTCGCCCCCAGCGACTCGACCTCGGTGCCGCGTTCGCTCTGGTACGACAGGAAGGTCAGCGAGCCCGGCATCCACAGGGCGCAGAGCAGCAGCACCCCGCTCGCCGCGCCCGCCGCCACCGGCCAGGAACGCCAGGTGGCCCGGCCGTTCGCGGTACCCACCAGCAGCAGCGCCGGCCACACCTTCAGGATGGCGCCGAAGCCCGCGAGGGCGCCGAGCAGCCGGGGGCTGCGGATCGCGGACAGCAGCGCCGCCACCGCGACGGCCGTGACCATGATGTCGTACCGCGCGTACGCGGTGGGGCCCAGCAGCGGGACCGCCGCGAGCCACAGCCAGGCGCCCCGCGTCGACCGGCCGGGACGGCGCCCGGTGTGGAGGAGCAGGCCGAGGACGAACGCGTCGCACAGCAGGGCCAGGGCGAAGAAGCCGGCGGTGTAGTCGAGGAACGGCAGCAGCGCGGGGGCGAGGATGGGCAGTGCCGCGCCGGGCGGGTACTGCCACGTCACGTCCGACTCGGGGTACGTCCCGGTCTTCAGGACGTCGAACCAGCTCCGGTAGATCTGGTCGACCTCGACCGCCACGTCCGGGCCGGGGACGACCACCACGCGCAGCACACAGAGCAGGAGGACGATCCGGGTCAGCCCCCACAGGGCGAGCGGCAGCCGCAGACCGGGTAGCCGCCGGTCAGGTCGCCGGGGAGCCGGAAGTCGCCGATCCATGGGGGAGCCCCGTCGCGCCGCACCCGTCATACCTGTGGGGTTCCTGTCCTGTCGGTCCGCTCGCGCGGAGGATGGTGGTGCCGGGCGAAGGGTGCGATCGCGTACTGTCGGCCGGGATGGCCACGATGCACAAGACCCTGATCGTAACCAACGACTTCCCGCCCCGCCCCGGCGGAATTCAGGCATTCCTGCACAACATGGCGCTGCGTCTGGATCCGGAGCGGATCGTCGTCTACGCCTCCACCTGGAAGCGGGGCCGCGAAGGGGCCGAGGCGACCGCCGCGTTCGACGCGGAGCAGCCTTTCACGGTCGTACGGGACCGCACCACCATGCTCCTGCCGACCCCGCGCGTCACCGCCCGCGCCACCGCCCTGCTGCGCGAACACGGCTGCGAGGCCGTCTGGTTCGGCGCCGCCGCCCCCCTCGGCCTGATGGCTCCCGCGCTGCGCAGGGCGGGGGCCCGGCGGCTCGTCGCCACCACCCACGGCCACGAGGCCGGCTGGGCGCAGCTCCCGGCCGCCCGGCAGCTGCTGCGCCGCATCGGCGAGGGCACCGACACGATCACCTACCTCGGTGAGTACACCCGCTCCCGTATCGCCACCGCCCTCACCCCGGCCGCCGCCGGGCGCATGGCGCAGCTCCCGCCCGGCGTGGACGAGAAGACCTTCCACCCCGGCTCCGGCGGCGACGGGGTCCGCGCCCGCCTCGGCCTCAGCGACCGCCCGGTCGTCGTCTGTGTCTCCCGCCTCGTCCCGCGCAAGGGCCAGGACACCCTGATCCGGGCCATGCCCGCGATCCTGCGCCGGGTGCCCGACGCCGTGCTGCTGATCGTCGGCGGCGGCCCGTACGAGAAGGAGCTGCGCCGCCTCGCCGCCACGACCGGGGTGGCCGGGTCCGTACGGTTCACCGGCGCCGTGCCCTGGGCCGAGCTGCCCGCGCACTACGGGGCCGGTGACGTCTTCGCCATGCCCTGCCGGACCCGGCGCGGCGGGCTCGACGTCGAGGGCCTCGGCATCGTCTACCTGGAGGCCTCCGCCACCGGACTGCCCGTCGTCGCCGGGGACTCCGGAGGCGCGCCCGACGCGGTCCTGGACGGCGAGACCGGCTGGGTCGTTAGGGGCGGCTCCGCCGAGGAGACCGCCGACCGCGTCGCCACCCTGCTCCTCGACCCCGAACTGCGGGCGCGGATGGGGGAGCGGGGCCGTGCCTGGGTCGAGGAGAAGTGGCGCTGGGACCTTCTGGCGGAGCGGCTCAGGGAACTCCTCCAGGGCCAGGTGTAGCGCTTCCCTCCGGCGAGCGGCGGAGGAACGGCCCGCAGGCGCGGAGAAGGGCCGGGGCCCCGCCGATGAGCGGGGCCCCGGCCCTCTTCCACGCCCGCCCACGGCTCAGGCCCGGTAGATCGCCTCGATCTCGTCCGCGAAGTCCTTCGCCACCACGTTCCGCTTCAGCTTCAGGGACGGGGTGATGTGCCCGGCCTCCTCCGTGAACTGGGCCGACAGGACACGGAACTTGCGCACCGACTCGGCCTTGGACACGGCCGCGTTGCCGTCGTCGATCGCCCGCTGCACCTCGGCCAGCAGGTCGGCGTCCTCGCGCAGCGTGGCCGCCGTCGCGCCGGACGGCTTGCCGTGCTCCGCCGCCCAGCGGCCCAGGAACTCCTCGTCCAGGGTCACCAGGGCGCCCACGAACGGGCGGCCGTCGCCGACCACCATGCACTCGGCGACCAGGGCGTGGGCGCGGATCCGGTCCTCGATGACGGCCGGGGCGACGTTCTTGCCGCCCGCCGTCACCAGGATCTCCTTCTTGCGGCCGGTGATCGCGAGGTAGCCGTCCTCGTCGAGGGTGCCGATGTCCCCGGTGTGGAACCAGCCGTCCGCCAGCGCCTCGGCCGTCGCGGCCTCGTTGTTCCAGTACCGCGAGAAGATGTGCTCACCGTGCAGCAGCACCTCGCCGTCGTCGGCGATCCGCACCACCGAGCCCGGCAGCGGCTGCCCCACCGTGCCGATCTTCGGACGGTCCCACGGGTTGAAGGCGGTCGCCGCGCACGACTCGGTCAGGCCGTAGCCCTCCAGGACGGTGAAGCCGATGCCCCGGAAGAAGTGGCCGAGCCGCTCGCCCAGCGGCGCGCCGCCCGAGATCGCGTACTCGCCGCGGCCGCCGAGCACCGCCCGCAGCTTCGCGTACACCAGCTTGTCGAAGATCCGGTGCTTCAGCTTCAGGCCGAAGGACGGCCCCTGCGGGGTGGCGAGCGCGCGGCTGTAGGCGATGGCCGTGTGCGCGGCCTTGTCGAAGATCTTGCCCTTGCCGTCGGCCTGCGCCTTCGCGCGCGCCGAGTTGTAGACCTTCTCGAAGACGCGCGGCACGCCCAGGATCAGCGTCGGCCGGAAGGAGGCCAGCTCGTCGGTGAGCGTCTTGATGTCCGGCAGACAGCCCAGCCGGATCGGCGCCATCACGGAGGCGACCTCGATGAGCCGGCCGAAGACGTGCGCGGCCGGGAGGAACAGCAGCACCGAGGACTCGCCGGTGCGGAAGAGGGGCCCCAGCCGCTCGACCACGTTGCCGCACTCGGCGAAGAAGGCCCGGTGGGTCAGGACGCAGCCCTTGGGGCGGCCCGTCGTGCCCGAGGTGTAGACGATCGTCGCCGGGTCGTCCGCGTGCGCCGCCGACATCCGCTCATCGAGCAGTTCGTCGGAGACGTCCGCGCCCTCGGCGGTGAGCCGCGCGACCGCGCCCGCCTCGATCTGCCGCACGCCCCGCAGCTCCGGCAGGTTCGCCCGTACGGACTCCACGGCGGCCTCGTGCCCCGCGCTCTCCACCAGCGCCAGGGAGGCGCCCGAGTCCCCGAGGATCCACTGGATCTGCTCGGGGGAACTGGTCTCGTACACCGGCACGGTCACCGCGCCCGCGCTCCAGATCGCGAAGTCGAGCAGCACCCACTCGTAGCGGGTGCGCGAGAGCAGCGCCACCCGGTCGCCCACCCCGACCCCGGCGGCGATCAGGCCCTTGGCGACGCCGCGGACCTCGGCGAGGAACTCCTTCGCGGTGACGTCGGTCCAGACCCCGCCGTCCTTGCGCCCCATCACGGCGACGTCTGGGTGCTGGGAGGCGTTGCGGCGGATGAGATCCGTCAGGTTGCCGTCCGTGGGGACCTCGTACAGGGCCGGAAGGCTGAACTCGCGCAAGACTGCTGCTCCTCATCGGGCGCCGGCGCCACGGCTCTGTGTGATGCACCGGTGTAGTCCAAGGTCGGGCAGGTGCTCAGTGGGGGTGAGCACGACTGGACTGCCCGGACGTTACCCATCAGTACGGGGTTCCCGATAGGGGGTCCTGGCCAGATGTTCCGTGCGTCACACATGCGTGGCGGTGCTCTGCGCACAGTAGTCCACCGGTTTTCCGACTCCCAAGTAACCGCAGGTCCGACGCCCTAAGGTGGTCCCCATGCGAGTCCATGTGGTCAGCGACGTGCACGGCAACGCCGGCGACCTCGCCGCGGCGGGGAAGGGAGCCGACGCCCTGATATGTCTGGGCGACCTCGTCCTCTTCCTCGACTACGCCGACCACAGCCGCGGCATCTTCCCCGACCTCTTCGGCGTCGAGAACGCCGACCGGATCGTGGAGCTGCGCACCGCCCGCCGCTTCGACGAGGCCCGCGAGCTGGGCCGCCGCCTCTGGGCCGGGCTCGCCGTCGACCGGGAGGCCGCGATCGAGTCCGCCGTACGGCGGCAGTACGCCGAGCTGTTCGCCGCCTTCCCCACCCCCACCTACGCCACCTACGGCAACGTGGACATCCCCGCCCTCTGGCCCGAGTTCGCCGGGCCCGGCACCACCGTCCTGGACGGGCAGCGGGCCGAGATCGGCGGCCTCGTCTTCGGCTTCGTCGGCGGAGGCCTGCGCACCCCCATGCGCACCCCGTACGAGATCGGGGACGAGGAGTACGCGGCCAAGGTGGAGGCCCTCGGCGAGGTCGACGTCCTCTGCTCCCACATCCCGCCCGAGGTCCCCGAACTGACCTACGACACCGTCGCCCGCCGCTTCGAGCGCGGCAGCCGCGCCCTGCTCGACGCCATCCAACGGGTCCGGCCCCGCTACGCCCTCTTCGGCCACGTCCACCAGCCGCTGGCCCGGCGCATGCGGATCGGCGCCACCGAATGCGTCAACGTGGGCCACTTCGCCTCGACCGGACGGCCCTTCGCCCTGGAGTGGTGACCGGCACGTCACCGGGGCGCGATAGCCTTCCCCTCGAGTTCTCGCCGGACCGCACACTGGAGGAGCCACCGCGATGGCCGAACACACCAGCTCGAGCATCACCATCGAGGCGGCACCGGCCGACGTCATGGGTGTGATCTCCGACTTCGCGCGCTACCCCGAGTGGACCGGCGAGGTGAAGGAGGCCGAGGTCCTCGCGACCGACGCCGCCGGCCGCGCCGAGAAGGTCCGCCTGCTGCTCGACGCCGGGGCCATCAAGGACGACCACACCCTCGCCTACACCTGGACCGGCGACAACGAGGTCAGCTGGACCCTGGTCAAGTCCCAGATGCTGCGCTCCCTGGACGGCTCCTACCTGCTGCGCCCGGTCGGCGGCGACCGCACGGAGGTCACCTACCAGCTGACCGTCGACGTCAAGATCCCCATGCTGGGCATGATCAAGCGCAAGGCCGAGAAGGTCATCATCGACCGCGCGCTGGCGGGCCTGAAGAAGCGCGTCGAGTCCGGCGCCTGAGCGCACGGCCGCCCCGGGCCCCCGGCCGGGGCGCCACGGCGGCGCGGTAGCGTCGCCCGCATGCGGATCATCCTTGTCACCGGAGCCGGCGGCGCCGGGCGCACCACCGTCGCCGCGGCGACCGCCCTCGCCGCGGCGCACGCCGGACAGCGCGTGCTGCTGGTCTCCGACGACGCGGACGCCGTCCCCGGCGGCACCGGGCCGCTCACCGTCCTGCGCCCCGACCCCGGCGCCGACTTCCGGCGCGAGTTCCTCACCCTCCAGGCCCGCTCCGGCACCGCGTTCGACCTGCTCGGCGCCGCGCCCTTCGAGGAGGCCGAGCTCACCGAACTCCCCGGCGCGCGCCCCTTCGCCCTCCTGCGGGCCCTGCGGGAGGCCGCCGCCGGCGGCCACGACCTCGCCGTCGTGGACCTCCCCCCGCTCACCGAGGCCCTCGCCGTCCTCGCCCTGCCCGAGCAGCTCCGCCGCTACCTGCGCCGCCTGCTGCCGCCCGAACGCCAGGCCGCCCGGGCCCTGCGCCCCATGCTCGCCCAGCTCGCCGGCGTCCCCATGCCGGCGCAGTGGCTGTACGAGACCACCGCCCGCTGGGCCGAGGAGCTCGCCGCCGTCCAGGCCCTGATCGAGGACCCCGGCACCACCGTCCGCCTCGTCCTGGAGCCCGGCCCCGCGGCCGCCCCCGCCCTGCGTTCCGCCCGCCTCGGCCTCGCCCTCCAGGGCCTCGCTCTCGACACCGTGGTCGCCAACCGGGTCCTGCCGGCCACCTCCGAGGACCCCTGGCTCGCCGCCCTCGCCGCCGAGCAGCACCGGCACCTGGAGACCCTCCGTACCGGCGCGGGCGGCCTGTTGCGCGAGCTGCCGCACCTCGGCCGCGACCCGCGCGGCCCGGAGGACCTCGTCCTGCTCGCCCCCGCCCCCGCGGACGCCGGCCCGGCCGCGCCCGCCGCGCCCCGGGTGGAGGACCGGCGCGCGGAGGACGGCGTCCTCGTCTGGCACCTGCCGCTTCCCGGCGCCGTCAAGGAGGAGCTCTCCCTCGTCCGCCGCGGCGACGAACTGCTCCTCGCGGCCGGCCCCTTCCGCCGGGCCCTGTCCCTGCCGGGCGCCCTGCGCCGCTGCGCCGTCACCGGCGCCGGCCTGGTCGACGGGGAGCTGAGGGTCCGGTTCGCGCCGGATCCGGGACTGTGGCCCGCCGGCTCCTGAAGCCCCCTGCTCCGGGCCCCGCCGGGCGTGTACCGTCGAAGTACCAGCCACTGAGGAGTACGCCATGAGCGATCCGGACGCCTGGGCCGAGGCGTGCGCCGAGGACCTGGAGGCGGAGAAGGCCCGTCGCCGGGCCGAGCGCGGCCCCGAGACGGGTTCCGCCGCCGAGGAGTTCCGCAAGCTGTTCGAGGCCGTCGCCGACAAGGTGTCCGGCGGCATCGCCGCCCCGCTGCTCGGCGGCCAGGCGGCCCGGACCGTCAAGGACCTCGTCGACCAGGCGCGCAGCGCCGTCGAGCCCGTCATCGAGCGCAACCCGCAGGTCTTCGACCACCTCGCCGCCGCCGGGAACGAACTGCTCGCCGCCTACCGCTCGGCCGTCGGCGGCCACGAGGCCCGCTGGACCCGCGACGAGCCCGCGGCCCCCGGTGCCACCCCCCGCGCGGAGGCGGACGAGCCCGGCCCGGCCGGACCCCCCGGGGACGAGCCGCGCAAGGACGACGAAGGCCCCGGAACGGGCCGCCGCATCGACCTGGACTGACCGGGGCGCGTCCTGCCCTCGGGTACGGTGGGCCCTAGCGGGGCTCGACCGAAAACTGAGGGACACATGGGACTCACCATCGGCGTCGACATCGGCGGCACGAAGATCGCGGCCGGCGTGGTCGACGAGGAGGGCAACATCCTCGACACCCACACGGTGCCCACCCCGCCGACCCCCGAAGGCATCGTCGACGCGATCTGCGCGGCGGTCTCCGAGGCCGGCAAGGGCCACCGGATCGAGGCCGTCGGCATCGGTGCCGCCGGATACGTCGACGACAAGCGCGCCACCGTCCTCTTCGCGCCGAACATCGACTGGCGGCACGAGCCGCTGAAGGACAAGGTCGAGCAGCGGGTCGGTCTGCCGGTCGTCGTCGAGAACGACGCCAACGCGGCCGCCTGGGGCGAGTACCGGTTCGGCGCGGGCCAGGGCCACGAGGACGTCATCTGCATCACCCTCGGCACCGGCCTCGGCGGCGGCATCATCATCGGCAACAAGCTGCGCCGCGGACGCTTCGGCGTGGCCGCCGAGTTCGGCCACGTCCGGGTCGTCCCCGACGGCCTGCTGTGCGGCTGCGGCAGCCAGGGCTGCTGGGAGCAGTACGCCTCCGGCCGCGCCCTCGTCCGGTACGCCCGGCAGCGCGCCGCCGCCACCCCCGAGAACGCCCAGCTGCTGCTGGGGCTCGGGGACGGCACCCCCGAGGGCATCCAGGGCCGGCACGTCAGCGAGGCCGCCCGCGCCGGGGACAAGGTCGCGATCGACTCCTTCCGCGAGCTGGCCCGGTGGGCGGGCGCCGGTCTCGCCGACCTGGCCTCGCTGTTCGACCCCTCGGCGTTCATCGTCGGCGGCGGCGTCTCCGACGAGGGCGAGCTCGTGCTCGACCCGATCCGCAAGTCGTTCCGGCGCTGGCTGATCGGTGGCCAGTGGCGCCCGCACGCGCAGGTCCTCGCGGCCCAGCTCGGCAACAAGGCCGGTCTGGTCGGCGCGGCCGACCTCGCCCGCCAGGGCTGAACCGCCGGTCTCCCATACGGCCTTGCCGGTGCCCGTCGTGCCCTCCGGGGCGCGGCGGGCACCGCGCTTAATCTGGGCGCATGGTGACGACCGACGCGACCGGCGAGCTGCCCGACTCCCGTACCGAGAGCGACGGTTCGGCCGTCGTCCGGGTCCTCGGCTACAACATCCGCTCGATGCGCGACGACGAGGACGCCCTCGCCCGGGTCATCCGGGCCTGCGCCCCCGACGTGGTCCTGGTCCAGGAGGCGCCGCGCTTCTTCCGCTGGCGCAAGCACGCGGCCCGGCTCGCCGCCAGGAGCGGCCTCGTCGTCCTCGGCGGCGGCGCCACCGCCGCGGGACCGCTGCTGCTCTGCTCGCTGCGGGCCACCGTCGAACGGACCGAGGACGTGCTGCTGCCGCTGACCCCCGGCCTCCACCGGCGGGGCCTGGCCACCGCGGTCGTCCGCTTCGGCCGGGCCAGGCTGGGGCTCGTCAGCTGCCATCTGAGCCTGCGGGCGGACGAGCGGTACGCCCAGGCCGGGATGGTCCTCGACCGGGTGGCCGCGCTCGGCACCCCGTACACGATCGTCGGCGGCGACCTCAACGAGCGGCCCGGCGGGCCCGCCTTCTCCCGGCTGACGGCCGAGCTGCGGGACGGCTGGGCGGTACGGCCCTGGGGCGGGGAGCACACCTCGACGGCCGCCGATCCGCACCAGCGCATCGACGCGATCCTGGCGACCCCGGGCGTCGAGTTCCTCGGCTGCGGGGTCCCGCCCGGCCTGGACCCCGCGGACCTGCGGGCCGCCACCGACCACCTGCCGGTGCTGGCGGCGGTCCGTCTCCCCGCGGGCGAGTGACCCGCGGGGCGGACGTCCGGGGACCGGCTCAGACCACGGCGCCGCGGCCCGGGTCGCCGAAACCGTCGTCGTCCTCGTCGTCGTGCTTCATCCGCGCCACCAGGGTGACGAAACCGCCGAGGAAGCCGCCGACGCACAGCGTCGTCAGCCACCAGGTCATGTCCCACCGCAGCAGCACGGCCAGCAGCATGAGGACCGGGCCGCCGACGACGCCGAGCCAGGCGAACTTGGTGGTGGCGTCCGCCTCCGGCAGCGGGGGCGGCTCCGGCGGCACGAAGTGGCCCTCGTCGTCCGAGGGGGCCGGGGTGTAGTCACGGGGGCCGCTCGGCCCGACCCCGGGGGCGAAGACCACCGAGCTGCCCAGCGCCGGCCGGCCCGCGCCGGGCGCGGGGCCGTCCCCGTCCTCCTGTGCCGCCTCCGCTCCCGCGTCACCCGCGGACCCGGCTCCCGCGCCGGACGCCTTCGGGTCCGGCACCGGGTTGACCTCCGCCACGGCCTTCGGGTCGCCCAGGGACTTGGGGTCCTTGACCGGCTTGGCCCCGGCACCCGGCCGCGACTCGCCGCCCGTCTCCGGTTCGGGCTCCGGCAGGGCCAGGTTCTGGATCGGCCGGAACGGCCGTGCCTCCGGAGGGTCCGCGGGCTCCTCGCCGTACGCGGCGACGATCGCGGCCCACGCCGCCTCCTCGTCGATGGGCTGCGGTTCCCGCTCTCCGCCGTCCTGCTGATCAGCCACCGCTCCTGCTTCCCTTCCCGCCGACGAGTCCCGGGGCGAGACGCTCGACGAAGGCCAGGCTCTCGTCGAAGATCCGCTCCGCGTCATGGTCCAACGTCGCGACGTGGTAGCTCTGTTCCAGCAGGACCTCCCGGACGTCCGTGGAGGAGATCCGGCCGAGGATCCGCGCCGAGTCGGCCGGCGGGACCACATGGTCCTCGGGGCTGTGCAGCAGCAGCACCGGCTGCGTGACCTGCGGAAGCTCGGCGTCGACCGTACGGAAGAACTGGCGCAGCGAGTACGCGGCGTGCAGCGGCACCCGGTCGTAGCCGATTTCCCGCACACCGGACTTCGCGATGTCGCTGGCGATCCCGTTCGCCGAGGGGACCAGGTGCCGGACCACCGGCAGCGCGTGCGCGGCCACGCCGTGCACCTTGTTGCCCGGGTTCACCAGGACCAGGCCCCGTACCGCGTCCCCGTGCTTCGCGGCGAGCCGCAGGGACAGCGCCCCGCCCATCGACAGGCCGAAGACGAACACGGTGGCGCACCGCTCCCGCAGCTCGCGCAGGGCCCGGTCCACCTCCGCGTACCAGTCGTGCCAGGTGGTGAGCTGCATGTCCTGCCAGCGGGTGCCGTGCCCCGGCAGCAGCGGGAGCGACACGGTCAGTCCGCGCTCGGCCAGGAACTCGGCCCACGGGCGCAGCGACTGGGGGGAACCGGTGAATCCGTGACAGAGAAGGACGCCGACCTCTCCGCCCTCGTGGCGGTACGGCTCGGCTCCGGGAAGGACCGGCACCGGGGTCTCCTGTTCGGTTTCGACTTCGGGGGCGCCGAAGCGGCGGGTACATGGGGAAGGACCTTCACGGTACGCGACCGGACCGACACCGACCAGGGCCGTAGCGGGGGCCGTACGCCGGTACGGGATAAAGTCGTGACGACGGCACACGGAAGGCATGGCGAGTTGATCTACGGCGCAATGAAGTTCTCCCTCGGGGGCTCCCTGAAGCTCGCCTTCCGGCCCTGGGTGGAGGGTCTGGAGAACATCCCCGCCGAGGGTCCCGCGATCCTGGCGAGCAACCACCTGTCGTTCTCCGACTCCTTCTTCCTGCCCGCCGTGCTCGACCGCAAGGTCACCTTCATCGCCAAGGCCGAGTACTTCACCACCCCGGGCGTGAAGGGCAAGCTCACCGCCGCCTTCTTCAAGGGCGTCGGCCAGCTCCCCGTCGACCGCTCGGGGGCGCGCGGCGCGGGCGAGGCGGCCATCAAGGCCGGCATCGAGGTCATCGAGAAGGGCGGTCTCTTCGGCATCTACCCGGAGGGCACCCGCTCGCCCGACGGCCGGCTCTACCGGGGCAAGCCCGGCGGGCTCGCCCGGGTGGCGCTGGCCACCGGCGCGCCCGTCATCCCGGTCGCGATGATCGACACCGAGAAGATCCAGCCGCCCGGCAAGATCGTCCCCAAGCTGATGCGCCCCGGCATCCGGATCGGCAAGCCGCTCGACTTCAGCCGCTACCACGGCATGGACGGCGACCGCTTCATCCTGCGCTCGGTGACCGACGAGGTCATGTACGAGATCATGAAGCTCTCCGGTCAGGAGTACGTCGACATCTACGCGACCGCCGCCAAGCGGCAGATCGCCGAGGCCGAGAAGGCCGCCAAGGAGGCCGTGAAGGCCGAGATCGCGGCCCGGGAAGAGTCCGGCGCCTGACCCTCCCCTCGGGAGGCGGGCACCGGTGGGGGTGGGGGAGATGGCCGTACGCGAACGTGTCGTGCGCATGTCGGTCGAGCAGCCGCTGTGGCGCGCGCTGACCGGCTACCGCGTCATGACCCTGCTCTACGCGATCCTCGTCTTCGCCGCCGGCCGTGAGCGGTACGAGCGGCCCGCGATCGCCGTCGCCTATCTGGCGGTGCTCGCCGTCTGGACCCTCGCCACCCTGCCCAAGGTGGCGAACGCGGCCAGCTGCACCACCCGCTTCCTCGTCGCCGACCTCACCCTCGCCCTCACCGGCATCCTCCTCACCCCCCTCGCCGACGCCCACGCCCAGTCCGTCGACGGCCCCACCCTGCCGACGATATGGACGGCGGGCTCCGTCCTCGCCTACGCGATCAAGGGCGGCTGGCGCTGGGCCGGAGTCGCCTCCTCCCTCGTCGCCGTCGCCAACATCATCGAGCGCGGCCACCCCACCCGCGACACCGTCCACAACGTCATCCTGGTCTGGGTGGCCTCCATCGCCATCGGCTACGTCGTGGAGGTCGCCCGCGCCTCCGAGCGCACCCTCGCCCGCGCCCTGGAGATCGAGGCCGCCACCCGCGAACGCGAACGGCTCGCCCGGGACATCCACGACAGCGTCCTGCAGGTCCTCGCCATGGTCCAGCGGCGCGGCACCGCCCTCGGCGGCGAGGCCGCCGAGCTCGGCCGGATGGCCGGGGAGCAGGAGGTCGCCCTGCGGACCCTCGTCGCCGGCGGCCTCACCCGGCCCAGCCACGTCTCCGAGGACGCCTCCGAGGGCGCCGTGGTCCGCGCCGTCGAGACCGGCGACGAACCCGGCGACACCGCCGGCCCCGCCGACCTGCGCGCCCTGCTCGCCCCGCGCGCCGGCGCCCGCGTCACCCTCTCCGACCCGGGAGCGCCGGTCCTGCTGCCCGCGGCCGCCGCCCGCGAACTGGCCGCCGCCGTCGGCGCCGCACTGGACAACGTCCGGGTCCACGCGGGCGAGGACGCCCGCGCCTGGATCCTGGTCGAGGACTGGCCGGACGAGGTGATCGTCACCGTACGGGACGACGGTCCCGGCATACCCGAGGGCCGCCTCGCGCAGGCCGAGGGGGAGGGCCGGATGGGCGTCGCCCTCTCCATCCGGGGGAGACTGCGGGATCTGGGCGGCACGGCCGAACTGATCTCGGTCCCCGGCCAGGGCACGGAAGTCGAGTTGAAGGTCCCGCGGCCCCCGCGGGACGCACGGGGGAAGGCAGGAGAGAAGTGAGCGAGACCCCGGCCGGACGGCCGATCAAGGTGATGGTGGTCGACGACCACCCGATGTGGCGCGACGCGGTCGCCCGCGACCTGGCGGAGGCGGACTTCGACGTGGCCGCCACGGCCGGCGACGGCGAACAGGCCGTCCGCCGCGCCCTGGCCGTCGCGCCCGACGTCCTCGTCCTCGACCTGAACCTGCCCGTCAAACCGGGCGTCCAGGTCTGCAAGGAACTCGTCGGCGCCCTGCCCGGCCTGCGGGTCCTGGTCCTGTCGGCGAGCGGCGAGCACGCCGACGTCCTGGAGGCGGTCAAGTCCGGCGCCACCGGCTACCTCCTCAAGTCGGCGAGCACCGAGGAGCTCATCGACGCCGTCCGCCGCACCGCCGCCGGCGACCCCGTCTTCACCCCGGGCCTGGCCGGGCTCGTCCTCGGCGAGTACCGGCGCCTGGCCGCCGAGCCGGCCCCGGCCCCCGGCACCGCCGAACCCGACGCCCCCCGCCTCACCGAGCGCGAGACCGAGGTCCTCCGCCTCGTCGCCAAGGGTCTCAGCTACAAGCAGATCGCCGAGCGCCTGGTCATCTCGCACCGCACCGTGCAGAACCACGTCCAGAACACGCTCGGCAAGCTCCAGCTGCACAACCGGGTCGAGCTGGTCCGGTACGCGATCGAGCGCGGCCTCGACGACGCCTGAGCCCGCCCCGCGCGCCGGGCGCGCCCCGGTGTCGGGCCGTATATTCACGGACGTACGGCCCGACACCGAACGGAACGGCACGAAGGGGACGCTCGTGGAGATCCTGGCCTTCGGCGTACAGGCGGACGAGAGGCCCCTCATCGAGGAGGCCTTCGCAGGACACCACGACGTCCGCTGCCTCGACGTCTTCCTCAACGAGGACACCGCCCCCATCGCCGCCGGCTACGAGATCGTCTCCACCAGCGTCAACGCGGTCCTGGACCACCGGGTCCTGCAGACCCTCGCCGCCGGCGGCACCCAGCTCATCGCCCAGCGCTCCACCGGCTTCAACAACATCGACCTGGACGTGGCCGAGCGCCTCGGCCTCACCGTCGCCCGGGTCTCGCACTACTCGCCGTACTCCGTGGCCGAGTTCGCCTGGACCCTCGCCATGGCCGTCAACCGGCGGATCGTCCGCGCCTCCAACCGCACCCGCGACTTCGACTTCCGGCTCGACGGGCTCATGGGCCGCGACCTGCGCGGCCGTACGGCCGGCGTCCTCGGCACCGGCAGGATCGGTGAGGCGTTCACCCGGATCGCCCACGGATTCGGCATGGAACTCCTCGGCTGGGACGTCACCGAGAACCCGGCCTGCCTCGACCTCGGCATGCGGTACGTCGACAAGGACCGGCTCCTCGCCGAGGCCGACCTCGTCAGCCTCCACGTCCCGCTGATGCCCGCCACCCACCACCTGCTCGACGCCACCGCCCTCAAAACCATGAAGGACGACGCCGTCCTGGTGAACTCCAGCCGCGGCGGACTCGTCGACACCGAGGCCCTCGTCACCGAACTCCGCGCGGGCCGCTTCACCGGGGTCGGCCTGGACGTGTACGAGGCGGAGGCCGGTCTCTTCTTCCTCGACAAGTCCCTGGAGGTCGTCGAGGACGACACCCTGGCCCGCCTCGTCACCTTCCCCAACGTGGTGGTCACCTCCCACCAGGCCTACTACACCCGCGACGCCGTCGGCCAGATCATCCAGGCCACCCTCCACAACGTCCTCGACCACCTCGCGGGGCGGCGCGGCGAGAACGTCCTCGTCCCCAGGGCGGCGGGCTGAGAACCGGCGGCGGGAGACCTCCGCCGAGGAGCCGACCCGCCGGAGCGGGCCGGCTCACGGTGCGGGGAACCGGCCGTCAGACCAGAACCCCCGCCAACAAGGCGGCCGTCAGGGCCGCGCCCTCCGTCGTGAGCACCGACTCCGGGTGGAACTGGACGCCCGCGAAGCCCGGCCCGCGCAGCGCGTGCACCTCCCCGGTCGCCGCGTCCCGGCTCACCTCGATCCGGTGCAGCGCCAGCTCCGTCGCCGCCCGGTCGTCGCAGCGGGCCGTGAAGCTGTTGTAGAAACCGACCGTCCGCTCCTGTCCGAACAGGTCGATCCGCAGCTGCGCGCCCTGGAACGGCACCCGCTTGCGGACGATCTTCAGACCCAGCTCCGCCGCGATCAGCTCATGGCCCAGGCACACCCCGAGCAGCCCGTGCCGGTGACCGCGCAGCAGCTCCGCCGTCAGCCCGCGCAGGAACCGCATCTTCGGGTCGGCCGCGTCCGAGGGGTTCCCCGGACCCGGGCCCAGCACCACGGGCCCCTCGTGGCCCAGCGCCAGCTCGCGCAGCCCCGGCTCGTCGTAGCGGAGCACCGACACGTCCAGGCCCGACGAGCGCAGCACGTGCGCCAGCATCGCCGTGAACGTGTCCTCCGCGTCGATCACCAGCGCGTGCCCGGACAGTTCCGCCGACCGGGTCTGCATCTTCAGCCAGAACGGAGCCAGGTCCGCCCGCCGCGCGTCCAGGGCCGCGCGGACCCGCGGATCGTCGGCCAGGCGGGGAGCCGTGAGCGCTGCCCCGTCCCGTGGCCGCCCCTCCCGCACCCCGAGCGCCGTCAGCACCCCCGCCGCCTTCGCGTGGGTCTCGGCCACCTCGCCCGCCGGGTCGGAGTTCCGGACCAGGGTGGCGCCCACCGGGACCCGCAGCCGCCCGTCCGCCGCGATGTCGGCGGTCCGGATGAGGATGGGGGAGTCGAGCGTCTGCGCCCCGCTCGCGTCCGTACCGAGCAGGGCGAGCGCCCCCGCGTAGTAGCCGCGGGCCACCCCGTCCGGCCCCACCGGCTCGTGCCGCTCGATCACCCGGCAGGCGTTCTGCACGGGGGAGCCGGTGACCGTGGCGGCGAACATGGTCTCCCGCAGCACCTCCCGCACGTCCAGCGAGGACCGGCCCCGCAGCTCGTACTCGGTGTGCGCGAGATGGGCCATCTCCTTCAGCCGGGGCCCGATCACCACCCCGCCCCGGTCCCCGACCGTGCACATCATCTTCAGTTCCTCGTCCACCACCATGGAGAGCTCCTCGGTCTCCTTGCGGTCGGCGAGGAACTCCAGCAGGTCCTCGGCGGTCGGCGCGGCCCCCGCCGGGTACCGGTACGTGCCGCTGATCGGGTTCATGACGACCGTGCCGCCCGCCATGCGCACATGCACCTCGGGGCTCGCCCCGACCAGCGTCCGCTCCCCGGTGTGCACGACGAAGGTCCAGTACGCGCCCCGCTCGCCCACCAGCAGCCGCCGGAACAGGGCCAGCGCGTCGGCCCGCCCGAAGCCGGGGATCTCCCCGGTGAAGGTCCGCCGGATCACGAAGTTCGCGCCCTCGCCGGCGCCGATCTCCTCGTCGATCACCCGCCGCACCGTCTGCGCGTACTCCTCGTCGGAGACGTCGAACCCGCCGTCCACGACGTCCACCGGGTGCGCGGGCAGCCGGTCGAGCACCTCCGCGAGCGGCAGCTCGTACGCCTCGTCGGCGACCAGCACCGAGAGCGGGGTGCCGTCGTCCCGTACGTCGAAGCCGCGCTCGCGGATCTGCCGGAACGGCACGAGCGCCAGCGCCGGCCGCGGTCCCACGGGCAGCTCGGCGAGCTTCCCCGCCTCGTGCACCGGGCCGATCAGCACCTCGACGGTGTCGTGGTCCCGGCCGGGCGTGCGCCGGCGCAGCAGGGCGAAGGGCGGGCAGGAGTCGTCCAGGAGACGGGAGAGGTCCATGTGTGTCGTCGTTCCTTCCGTGGGGTTCCGCCAGGAGTGCGGATGCGGAGAGGAACGGCCCCCGGGTACGAGAAAGGCCGCCCCTCGGGCGGCCTTCGCGAGTCTCGGTGTACGCGCAGTCAGTGGGCCGCCGGATGAGCGGTCCACCACCAGTCACGGGTCGAGTGCGCGAACATGCGAGCACTGTAGCCCACGGGGGCACGGCGACGGGGTCCGGTCCGCACCGTGGACGGTGCGGACCGGACCCCGTGATCCTGCCGGAGGCGTCGGTCAGAAGATCATGTTGTAGATCTGCCAGCCGTTGCCGACCTGGACGCGCGGCGGGAACGGCGCCGTCGGGTTGCCGTTGCTGGTGTACAGCCACAGCGCGCCGGAGGCGTCCCGGGCGACGACGTCCGGACGGCCGTCCTTGTTCAGGTCGCTCGGACCCAGGACGGAGTTGTATATCTGCCAGCCCGAGCCGATCTTGACGCGCGGCCCGAAGGGCTTGGTGCCGACGCCGGTGCCGTTGTACAGCCACAGCGCGCCGGAGGCCTCGCGGGCCATCACGTCCGGCTTGCCGTCACCCGTGAGGTCACCGGTGCTGACGATCGTGTTGTAGATCTGCCAGCCCGTACCGATCTTGACGCGCGGCCCGAGCGGGGCGCTCGGGTTGCCCGTTCCCGGGTACAGCCACAGGACGCCGGAGCTCTCGCGCCCGATCACGTCCGGCTTGCCGTCCCCGGTCTGGTCCCGCACGCCCACGATCTGGTTGAACACACCCCAGCCCGTGCCGGCCTTCACCCGCGCCTTGAACGGCGCGGACGGGTTGCCGCTGCCCGAGTAGTACCAGAGCGCCCCGTTGGGCTCCCGGGCGATCACGTCCCCGGTCCCGTCGGCCCGCAGCGCGGTCAGCGGCGTCACCAGGTTGTAGATCCCCCACCCGGTGCCCACCTTGTAGCGCGCCAGGAAGGGAGCCGTGGCGCTCCCGGTGCCCTGGTACTGCCAGAGGGCGCCGGAGGAGTCACGGGCGACGAGGTTGTAGCGGTTGGTGGTGGGGACGGGGGCGGCGGCGGGGACCACCTGGACGTCCGCCGACTGCACCCACGCCATGCGGTGGTTGTAGTGGATGGGGATGAACTTCGTCGTCCCCTGGACGCGGGTGCCGTCCTTGTCGTACGCGCTGGAGTAGTAGTCGCCGTACACCTCGGCGCCCGCCGCGACGTAGGCCTGGCCCGCCGGGATGGTGTACTTCGTCAGCGGGTCGGAGTTCTTGCCGTACGTACCGTCCTGCACGTTCACACCGGTACCGGTGTAGGCCGCCGGCTCGGGGTAGGCGCGTCCGTACACCTTGACCGGCGTCGTGCCGGCCGGCTTCACCACGGTCTTCGCGGTGTCGGCCAGGGAGGTGTACCGGCCGCCGGGGTTGTGGAACCACGCCTTTTGGGAGCCGTACCAGATGGCCGTCCAGTCGCCGGAGGTGCCGGCGACGACGTACTGGCTGCCGGCGACGACCTTGTTGCCCCAGTTGTCACCGCTGTTCCACACGGCCCCGGAGATGTACGGGTCCTTGATCGTGGGCGAGCTGGTGCTCGGCTCCGTGTAGAGGTACCCGAAGTTCGCCGGCTGCGCCGGGGCGGTCTTCCGCGTCACGACGCCGTCGACCTTCTCGGTGTACGTCAGCGACGGCTGGTTCTCCGAGGTGAACGGCGGAACCACGCGAACCGTCTGGCCGGCCGTCAGCGGACCGCCCGCGCCACCGGCGCCGGTCGGAGCGCCGATCTTGGCCATGAACCGGTTCCAGTCCCAGAACGGGCCCGGGTCCCAGTGGACGCCGGGAGCGTAGTAGTCGAGCACACCCGGGATCTCGTCGTGGCCGATGACGTGCTCACGCGTCAGCGGAACGTTGTACTTGGCCGCCAGGTACTTCACCATCTCCGCGGTGGTGTCGTACTGCGTCTCCTTGTACCAGTTGCTGCCGCCCTTGATGGCGTAGCCCTCGTGCTCGATGCCGATCGAGTGCATGTTGAGGGTCTTGTTGCCGGCGTGGAACGCCTCGTTCTTGGTCTCCACCATCTGGGTGACCCGGCCGTCGGCTCGGACGATGTAGTGGGCGCTGGCCCACTTGTTCGGGTCCTTGAAGACGCTCACGGCGCCGTCGTGCGTGCCCTCGACGTCGTGGATGACGATCTGGCGGATGTCGAAACCGCCGGTGCCGTACGGAACCCGGCTCGCGATGTTGTAGTTGCCCTTGTCCTGCACGTAGGCGGCCGGGTCGTAGACACAGGCCAGTCCGGTCGGGCACTCCGGCGTCACGGACGCCGTCGCCGCCGTCGTGACGGCCAGCGGGACGTTGGCCGGCTTGACCGGTTCCACCGTCGGGTCGGCCGGCAGGACGACTCGCTCGCCGTCCGTCGTGACCTCGGCCTCACCCGTCCTGATCGACTCGAAGACGCGCTTCGCGAACTGGTCGGCGCCCTTGCGGTCCTCGGACTGGCTGTAGCGGGCCACGGCCGGGTACCAGTCGCCCGGCTCCTCCGACAGCTCGGCGCCGGCCTGCTTCTGGTACTCCGCGAGCAGCGCCGCGCCGGCCCGGATCGAGGCCTCGGTGTCGTTCTGTACGGACTCGGTGGAGCTGTCGATCAGCTCGGCGGCCTTGTCCAGGGTGTGCAGCCGGGGGTCGTCGGTGTCGACCTCCTGGTGGGGTACGGGGGCGAGCAGCTTCTTCTTGTCGATCTTCTTGTCGACCGACGGGTCGCCGGTGCCGTTCACGAGGTGCTCGATGTGATCGTCGTGATCCTCGAGGTCCTCCGGGTCGACCTTCGTCAGGCCCATGACGTTGTAGTCGCCCGTGACGCTGGGCTGCCCGTCGTGCGACTCCCACCGCGTCTGGCGGTACGACACCGCCATCAGCACGCTCTGCGGTACGTCGAACTCCTCCGCCGCCGCCGCGAACTGCGCCTGCAGCGAGGCGTCGCCGCCCGCCGCCGGGCTGCCGGCCGCGCCGATCAGGCCCGGGGAGGCGACCGCGATGGTGCCGATGGTGGCCGTGGCGACGACGGCCGCCGCCGCTCCGTACAAGAGTCGTTTCTTCTTACGATCCCTGCGGTGCCTCTGGGTCACACCCACCCCTGTGGTCTCGGCTATGTTGTTGGGGAATGTTTGCGGTAAACGGGCCGAGGGTAACACCACCCGATGGCGTGAAGATCGCCGCGCGACATATCGGGCCCGCGTCTCAGTCACTGGGCACCGGACAGGACCGGACGAAGAACCCCGTACTGTGGTGCATGTGACCGTGAACGCCGATTCCCACGCCGTCGCCAAGGCGACCTGGCGAGACCTGCCCGCGGCGCAGCAGCCCGAGTACCCCGATGCCGAGGCTCTGCGCGATGTGATCGCGGACCTCGAGTCGTATCCTCCGCTCGTCTTCGCCGGCGAGTGCGACCAGCTGCGCGCCCGGATGGGAGCCGTCGCCCGTGGCGAGGCGTTCCTGCTCCAGGGCGGCGACTGCGCCGAGGCCTTCGACGCCGTGTCCGCCGACCACATCCGGGCCAAGCTCAAGACGCTGCTCCAGATGAGCGCCGTCCTCACCTACGCGGCCTCCGTGCCCGTGGTGAAGGTCGGTCGCATCGCGGGGCAGTACTCCAAGCCCCGTTCGAAGCCGACCGAGACCCGCGACGGAGTCACCCTCCCGACCTACCGGGGCGACTCCGTCAACGGCTTCGACTTCACCGAGGCCGCCCGCATCCCGGACCCCGAGCGCCTGAAGCGGATGTACCACGCCTCCGCCTCCACGCTCAACCTGGTGCGCGCCTTCACCACCGGTGGTTACGCCGACCTGCGCCAGGTGCACGCCTGGAACCAGGACTTCGTGAAGTCCTCGCCCTCCGGGCAGCGCTACGAGCAGCTGGCCCGCGAGATCGACAACGCGCTGAACTTCATGAAGGCCTGCGGCACCGACCCGGCCGAGTTCCGCGCGGTGGAGTTCTACGCCTCCCACGAGGCCCTGCTCCTCGACTACGAGGGCGCCCTGACCCGTACCGACTCGCGCACGGGCAAGCTGTACGACACGTCCGGCCACATGGTCTGGATCGGTGAGCGCACCCGCCAGCTGGACCACGCCCACATCGAGTTCGCCTCGCGGATCGCGAACCCGATCGGCATCAAGCTGGGCCCCTCCACCTCGGTGGACGAGGCGCTCACCTACATCGACCGCCTCGACCCCGAGCGCGAGCCGGGCCGGCTGACCTTCATCGTCCGCATGGGCGCCGACAAGGTCCGCGACAAGCTGCCCGAGCTGGTCGAGAAGGTCACGGCCTCCGGCGCGACCGTCGCCTGGGTGACCGACCCGATGCACGGCAACACCTTCGAGGCCGCGTCCGGGCACAAGACGCGCCGCTTCGACGACGTGCTGGACGAGGTCAAGGGCTTCTTCGAGGTCCACAAGGCCCTCGGCACCCACCCCGGCGGCATCCACGTCGAGCTGACCGGTGACGACGTCACCGAGTGCGTGGGCGGCGGCGACGAGATCTTCGTCGACGACCTGCACCAGCGCTACGAGACGGCCTGCGACCCGCGGCTCAACCGCAGCCAGTCGCTGGACCTGGCCTTCCTGGTGGCGGAGATGTACCGCGATCAGTAGGGAGCTTCCTACGACGATGGGGCGCGGATCCTTGTGATCCGCGCCCCATCGTCGTCGGTGGGGCTTTTGGCCCCCGCTGCCGCCGGGTAAGGTTAGGTAAACCTAATCGATCTCGGCGGGAGGTGAATCGCGTGTACGTCTGCTCGTGCTTCGGTGTCACGGAGAAGCAGGTCAAGGAGCACGCGGACGCGGGCGCCTGTACACCCCGCCAGATCGCCTCGGCCTGCAAGGCCGGCACGGACTGCGGTTCGTGCGTGCGCCGCATCCAGGCCATCCTCGGCCGCGGCAGCTGCCCGCGGCGCGACCTCCTCGACCAGGGCATGCCCGCCCTCGCGGCCGACGTCACCCCGGAGGTCACCGAGCTCGGGGAAGCCGCTTAGAGCCCCGGTCCGCCGCCGTGCGCGAGAGCCGGCCGCGGACCGCTCAGCTCGGCTGCTCGATCAGCGTCGACAGGTAGAGCGCCTCGCCCAGGGACTCGATCAGCTCCAGCTGCGTGTCCAGGTAGTCGATGTGGTGCTCCTCGTCGGCGAGGATCTCCTCGAAGAGGTTGGCGGACGTGATGTCCCCCTTCGCGCGCATCACCTCGATGCCCCGCTTCAGGCGGTCGATCGCCTCCACCTCGACCTGCCGGTCGGCCTGGAACATCTCCGTGACCGTCTGGCCCACCCGGACGTGGAAGAGACGCTGGTAGTTGGGCAGGCCGTCGAGCATCAGGATGCGCTCGGTCAGCTTGTCCGCGTGCTTCATCTCGTCGATGGACTCTTCGCGGGTGTACTTGGCGAGCTTCGTCCACCCCTTGTTGTCCTGGATGCGGTAATGCAGCCAGTACTGGTTGATGGCCGTCAGCTCGCCGGTCAGCTGCTCGTTGAGGAACTCGAGGACCTCGGGGTCGCCCTGCATCGCAGAGGCTCCTTCCACTTCCACGTCGCGTGTTCGTGCCGTCACTGGGCAGGTTGGCCGCATCCTCGCACTCCGAATGGGTGGCGTCCAGTAAGTGCACGCTTAGTAGGAGTTGCCCGAATCGGTACGGGGGAAGTGGTGGCTGGTCATGACCACCCCTCGCCGTCTGTCACCATGGATGACATGGGTCAGCCGGAGAGCGGAGCACACCGGGAAGCGGAGCGGTCGGATCGTTCTCCGGAGAATTCGCCGGACCCCGCCACGGGATTTCCGCCGGACCTGCCGCCCGGGCAGCGCCTCCAGCGCGGCTGGCCGGTCACCCACTACGGGCCCGTCCCCAAGTTCAAGCCGGACCGCTGGGAGTTCCGGGTCTTCGGTGCGACGGCCGACGGCGACAAGCGGTGCTGGAACCACGAGGAGTTCTCGGCGCTGCCGTTCTCCACGGTCGTGGCCGATCTGCACTGCGTCACGAAATTCAGCATGGTGGGGGCCGAATGGGGCGGCGTGCCCGCCCGGACCATCCTGGAGCTCGCGCCGCCGGCGCCCCATGTCACCCATGTGATGGTCTGGGCCGAGTACGGCTACAGCGCCAACATGCGGCTCGCCGACTTCGCCTCGGAACGTACGATCTTCGCCACCCACAAGGACGGCGAACTGCTCACCGCCGAGCACGGCTTCCCGCTGCGGCTGATCGTCCCGCACCTGTACGCCTGGAAGGGCCCCAAGTGGGTCCGCGGCGTCGAGTACATGGCCGCCGACCGCCGGGGCTTCTGGGAGGAGCGCGGCTACCACAACCTCGGGGACCCCTGGCGGGAGCAGCGCTACTCGTACCAGGAGGAACCGGGCGACGGCCCGGAACTCTAGGAGTCCGGGCCCCGGTCCGCCGGCGGGTCGTACGGCCGGTCAGTGGTGGTACCGGTGCACCACCGCGTGACCCTTGCCGCGGCCGATCATCCACTTGTTCACCGGCGTGGTGAGCAGGAAGGCCACGAGGAAGGCGACCGCGAGCGCGCCCCAGAAGAGGCCGTCCGTCAGGTGCGCGTCCATGGCGCCGGGAATCAGCAGCAGCATTCCGTTGTCGACGATCTCCATGACCGTGATCGAGATCGTGTCGGCGGCGAGCGCGACACCGATCGCGGCCTTGAGGGTGAGGCCCGCGCGCCGCACGGCGAACAGGGTCAGCGAGTAGCCGAAGAGGAACGCCAGGGCGATGGCGAGGGCCATGGTGGGGGCGTTGCCCCAGCCCAGGGCCGTACCGATGATCATGCCGAGGACCTCGCCGATGGCGCAGCCGGTGAGGCAGTGCAGCGTGGCCTTGGCCGCCATGGCCCAGGAGACCTTGCCGGGGGTGTGCTGGTGACCGCCGTGCCCTCCGTGGCCGTGGTGACGGGCCTGGGCCTCGTGGCCGGCGTGAGCCTCGTGGTCGGCGTGACCGTCGTGGTGGCCGTCGTGGGCCTCGTGGCGGGTGTGGTCGTGACGGGCGTGCGCTTCGTGCTGCATGGGGTGCCCCCAACCTCGGGTAGCGGTTCCTGCCGACACAGGAACCGTATACCCCCTAGGGGTATTCCTCAAGGGGAGAGGATCACCGAGGACCCGCTCCGCAGCTTCTTCAGGAGTTCCACGTCCGCGAGGTGGCCCTCCTTCCCGCCCGGCGTCTCGATGACCAGCGGGACCCCCTCCGTCGCCGGATGGGCCAGCAGCTCCCGGAACGCCTCCTCGCCTATGTGCCCCGCGCCGATGTTGGCGTGCCGGTCCTTGTGGGCGCCCACCACGTCCTTCGAGTCGTTGGCGTGGATCAGCTTCAGCCGGCCCTCACCGACCGTGCCCACCAGCAGGTCCAGCGTCTGCGCGGCTCCGTGCGGGCCGGTCAGGTCGTGCCCGGCCGCGAAGATGTGGCAGGTGTCGAGACAGACGCCCAGCTTCGGGTGGCGGTCGAGCGCGTCGAAGTACGGACCGAAGTCCCAGGTGCGGGAGCAGAGCGAGGAGCCCTGGCCGGCCGTGGACTCCAGGAGCAGGTCCGGGTCGTCCGGACGGGTCAGTTCGTCGAGGAGCGGCAGCATCCGCTCCCGTACCTGGGCGAGCGCCACCTCGCGCGGGCGGCCGCCGGTGGCGGAGCCGGTGTGCACGACCACGCCCCGGGCGCCGATCTCCCGCGCCCGGCGCAGCGAGTGCCGCAGCGACTCCACCGACCTCTCCACGGTGGCTTCGGTGTGGGAGCCGAAGTTGATGAGGTACGGGGCGTGGACCCAGGCCGATGTCGCCGTGGCCTCGCACTCCGCGCGGAACCGTTCGTCCTGGGCCGGGTTGCCCGGCGGGGTGGCCCAGCCGCGCGGGTTGGCGACGAAGACCTGGACGGCCTCGGCGCCGAGTTCGCGGGCGTAGCCCAGTCCGACCGTGGCGAGACCGCCGGCCACGGGCACATGGCCGCCGACGGGGTTGCGCATGAGTTCTCAGAGTCCCTTGATCGTGATCGTGACGGTGGAGCCCTCGGCGGCCTCCGAGCCGCCCTCCACCGACTGGCGGGCGACCGTGTCGCCCAGGAAGGGGAAGGACTTCTCGACCTTCACCTCGAAGCCCGCGTCCTCCAGGGCCGTCCGGGCGTCGGCGGTCGACTCCCCGGTGACGTCCGGGACCTCCACCATCCGGGGGCCCTGGGAGACGGTGAGCGTGATCGTGTCCCCCTCGGCGGCCCGGCTGCCCTCGGCGAGCGACTGGGCGGCGACCGCCCCCGCGTCCTCGGCCGAGTGCACCCGCTCCGGGTCGACCCGCACCGTCAGACCCGCCTCCTGGAGGGCGGCGGTGGCGTCCGGGACGCTCTCGCCGACGACGTCCGGCACCTCGACCGGGGTGCCCTTGCTGACCACCAGGGCCACGGCCGAGTCCGGGGCGCGCTCGGTGCCCGGCTCCGGGTCCGTACGGAGCACGGCCCCCTTCGCGACGGACTCGCTGAACGCGGTGGTGATGACCCCCGGCGCCAGGCCCTCCTTCGCCAGCAGCCGCTTCGCCTCCGCGAGCGGCTTGTTCCTGAGGTTGGGGACCTTCACGACCCGCGGGCCGCGCGAGAGCGTGAGGGTGACCGTGCCGTTGCCGCGGACGCGCTCGCCGGGCGCCGGGTCGGCGGCCATGACGGTGCCGCGCTCGTACACGTCGCTGAACGCGCGCTGCGTCGTGCCGACCTCCAGACCGGCCTCGGCGAGACGTTTCGCCGCCGCCTCCTCGGTCTGGCCGAGGACGGCCGGGACCCGCGTGAACTGGCCCGAGTTGATGTACCAGACCCCGGCGCCGAGACCGAGGACGAGCAGCAGCGCCGCCACGATCATCAGCGGGCCCCGGGGCGGCCGTCGGCGCGCGGCGGGCGCCGCCACCGGCTCCGGCGCGGGCTCCGGCACGGCCAGCCGGCTGGTGTGCCGCACCGGCTGCGGGTCCGGCGCGGCCGGTACGGCCCGGGGGATCACGCTGGTGCGGTCCTCGGCGGTGTCCCGGTCCTCCGCGCGGGCCCGTGGCGGCGCGGTGTCCAGCTGCTCCTCCGTGAGCGCCGCCCGGGCCTGGAGGACGAGGGCCAGCAGCGCGACGGCGTCGTGCGGCCGGACCTCGGGGTTGCGGGCGGTCGCCGCGGCGACCAGCTCGTCCAGCTCCAGGGCGAGACCGGGCACGTCGGCCGAGGGCGCGGGCACGTCGGTGTGCAGATGCCGGTAGAGCACCTGGGCGGGCGTGTCACCGGAGTGCGGCCTGCCGCCCGTGAGCATCTCGTACAGGACGACGCCGCAGGCGTACACGTCGGCGCGGGTGTCGGCCGTGCCGTGCTCGATCTGTTCCGGTGCCAGGTACGAGACGGTGCCGAGGACCGAACCGGTGGTGGCCGTCGCCGTCCCCACGGCCCTGACCAGACCGAAGTCGGCCACCTTCACCCGGCCGTCGTCCCCTATCAGGACGTTCTCCGGCTTCATGTCCCGGTGCACGAACCCGGCCCGGTGCGCGGCGCCGAGCGCGGCGAGCACCGGCTCCAGGATGTCGAGCGCCGCGCGGGGCCGCAGCGCGCCGCGCTCCCGGAGCACGTCCCGGAGCGTGCAGCCCTCGACGTACTCCATGGCCAGGTAGACGTAGGCGTCCTCGGCGCCCTGGTCGAAGACCCCGACGACGTTGGGGTGCGCGAGCCGGGCGACGGACTTCGCCTCGCGGATGAAACGCTCGACGAAGGCGGCGTCCGCCGCGAGCGAGGGGTGCATCACCTTGAGCGCGAGGACGCGGTCGAGGCGGGTGTCGACGGCCCGGTAGACCGTGGCCATCCCGCCGACGGCGATGCGCGCGTCGACGCGGTAGCGGCCGTCGAGCAGCCGCCCGACGAGGGGGTCCTGGAGGGTCGTGTCCACGGCGTCGAGTCTACGAGCCGCCCGGCGGCCCCCCGCCCGGGTCCCGCCCCACTGCGACGCACCTGTGACGCACCCCGCACCCCGCACCCGGCCCCGGGCTCAGAACGCCGGGCGCTCCGGGTCCAGGTGGGCGCGGCCCTCGTGGGGGGAGGAGGCCTCCGCGAAGTGGCGGCGGGGGATGCGGCCGGCGCGGCGGGCGAGGCGGCCCGCCTCGACCGCGTGCCGCATCGCCGCCGCCATCAGCACCGGCTCCTGCGCCCGCGTCACCGCCGACGCCAGCATCACCGCCTCGCAGCCCAGCTCCATCGCGAGCGCCGCGTCCGACGCCGTACCGGCCCCCGCGTCGAGGATCACCGGCACCCCCGCCCGCTCCACGATGAGCTCGAAGTTGTGCGGGTTGCGGATGCCGAGCCCCGAACCGATCGGGGAACCGAGCGGCATGATCGCCGCGCACCCCACGTCCTCCAGCTTCCGCGCGAGAACGGGGTCGTCGTTGGTGTACGGCAGCACGGTGAAGCCCTCGTCCACGAGGGTCTCCGCCGCGTCGAGGAGCTCCACCGTGTCCGGCAGCAGCGTCCGCTCGTCCGCCACCACCTCCAGCTTGATCCAGTCGGTGCCGAGCGCCTCCCGGGCGAGCCGGGCGGTCAGGACGGCCTCGCCCGCCGTGAAGCAGCCCGCCGTGTTGGGCAGGACCCGGACGCCGAGCCGCTCCAGGACGGAGAGGACCGAGCCGCGCACCGTCGGGTCCAGGCGCCGCATGGCGACGGTGGTCAGCTCCGTACCGCTCGCGACGAGGGAGCGCTCCAGGACGTCCAGGCTGGGCGCGCCGCCCGTCCCCATGATGAGACGGGAGGAGAACTCCGTACCGCCGAGGACGAACACGTCGTCGGACATCGCGCTCAGCCCCCCTGCACCGCGGTGAGGACCTCGACCCGGTCGCCGTCACCGAGCAGCGTCGCCGCCCACTCGCCGCGCGGCACGACCGTCTCGTTGACGGCCGCGGCCACCCCGGTGGGCGCCGTGGTCAGGGTGGCGACGAGGGCGTCGAGGGAGACGGGGCCGTCCAGGACCCGGGCCTCTCCGTTCACGGACACGTTCATACGGGCTGCTCCTGTCGTACGGGAGGGGCGGAGGAGAAACGGAGGGGGGAGAAGGGGCGCGCCTCGTCGGGGAGGACGCCCGTGGCGAGGACCTCCGCCATGACGTCGCCGGTGACGGGGGTGAGCAGCACCCCGTTGCGGTAGTGGCCGGTGGCCAGGTGGAGGCCGGGCAGGGCGCTCGGGCCAAGCATCGGCGCGTTGTCGGGCGAGCCGGGGCGCAGCCCGGCGAGGGTCTCGGTGAGCGGCAGCTCGGTCAGTCCGGGGACGAGTTCATGCGCGTCCCGCAGCAGCTCGTACACCCCGCCCGCCGTGACGGTGGTGTCCCAGCCGAGCTCCTCGCTGGTGGCGCCCACGACCAGCTCGCCGTCGGCGCGGGGGACGAGGTAGACGTGGCTGCCCCGGACCACGGCCCGCACGGTCCGGGAGAGGAAGGGGGCGTACGCGGGCGGCACCCGCAGCCGCAGCACCTGCCCCTTCACGGGGCGCACCGGCGGCAGCACCTCCTCCGGCACGCCGGCGAGCCGCCCGCTCAGACTGCCCGCGGCCAGCACGACCTGACCGGCGCTCAGCTCCCCGCCGCCCTCCAGGAGGACCCCGGTCGCCCGGTCCCGTACCACCACCAGCCGCTCCGCGCGGGCGCGGTGGAGGACCACCCCGGCCCGCTCGCAGGCGACGACGAGCGCGGCGGCGAGCCGGCGCGGGTCGACCTGGTGGTCGCCGTCGACCCGCAGGCCGCCGCGCACGCCCGGCGCCAGCATCGGTTCGAGGCGCCGGCACTCCCGTCCGCTCAGCCACGCGGACGCCAGTCCGCAGCGGGTCTGGAGGGCGTGCAGTTCCCGCAGGTGGGCGCGGTCGTCGGCGTCGAGCGCGACGGCGAGCGTGCCGCAGGCGCGGTAGCCGACACCGTGGCCGGCGGCCTCCTCCAGCTCGGCGACGAACGCGGGATAGCGCGCCGCGGAGGCGAGGTTCAGCCCCAGCAGGGTCTCCTCGCCGTAGTGCAGTTCGGTGACGGCGGCGAGCATCCCGGCCGCGACCCGGGCGGCCCCGCCGCCGGGCTCCGGGTCGACGACCGCGGCGCGCAGCCCGCGCCGCGCCGCCCGCCAGGCCGTGACCAGGCCGATGATGCCGCCCCCGACCACGAGGACATCGGAAGAACGCATGGGCGTCCAGCCCCTCCCTTCGCCGGCATGACCCGGATCAGGTTCGTACGGTCGGAGGCCGGCCAGCCTCCCTCTCAGCCCGGTGCGTCCGGGCTCCCGCGAGTGCTTCACGTCGGTGGCCAGACTAACCCCCGCCCCCCGGGGCCGGTACAGCCCGTCCCCGGGACCGGTACGCCCCTGAAGGCTGACGTGTCGTCAGCTGCGTATGGTGGTCCGGTGAGCGAGCACCAGCAGACCCCGAGGCACGTCGTGATCGCCGGAGCCGGGATGGCGGGCGTGCAGACCGCCGTCGCCCTGCGCGAGCAGGGCTTCACCGGCGCGGTGACCCTGATCGGAGCCGAACCCCACCAGCCCTACGACCGTCCCCCGCTCTCCAAGGCGGTCCTCCTGGGCAAGGCCGAGGGCTCCGCCTTCGACATCGACTTCGCCGACCTGGACATCGACCTCCGGCTCGGCCTGGAGGCCGTCGCCCTGCGCCCCGGCGACCGCGAGATCGACACCGGCGCCGGGCCCGTCCCGTACGACGCCCTGGTGCTCGCCACCGGCGCCCACCCGGTCCCCCTGCCGGGCGCCGAGGGCGTCCCCGGCGTCCATCTGCTCCGCACCCTGGACGACGCCCTGCGCCTCGCCCCCGTCCTCGAACGGCGGAAGACCGTCGTGGTCGTCGGCGCCGGCTGGATCGGCGCCGAGTTCGCCACCGCCGCCCGGGAGGCGGGCTGCGCCGTCACCGTCGTCGAGGCCGCCGAACGGCCGCTCGGCGACGCCCTGCCCGCCGAGGTCACCGCCTTCATGGCCGGCTGGTACGCCGAGCGCGGCGCCGACCTCCTCACCCACGCGCGCGTGGCGACCGTCCGTCCCGGCGCCGTCGTCCTGGACGACGGCCGGGAACTCGCCGCCGACGCGGTCGTCGTCGGCATCGGAGCCCGCCCCGCCACCGGCTGGCTCGCCGGCTCCGGCATCGCCCTCGACCCGGACGGCGCCGTGACCGCCGACGACCGGCTGCGCACCTCCCTGCCCGACGTGTACGCCGTCGGTGACTGCGCCTCCTTCCCCTCCGCCCGCTACGGCGCCCGGCTCCTCGTCCACCACTGGGACAACGCCCTCCAGGGCCCGCGCACGGTCGCCGCCGACATCCTGGGCGCGCTGCCGGAGCCGTACGACCCGGTGCCGTACTTCTGGTCCGAGCAGTTCGGCCGGTTCGTCCAGTACGCGGGACGCCACGCGGACGCCGACGGAACGGTGTGGCGCGGGGACCCCTCCTCGGAGGCCTGGAGCGTGCTGTGGCTGCGCGGAGGGGTGCCCGTCGCCCTGCTGGCCGTGGGCCGGCCCCGCGACCTGGCCCAGGGCCGCAAGCTCATCGAGACCGCCACGCCCGTCGACCCGGAGCGCGCCGCCGACCCGGCCGTCCCCCTGAAGGCGGCCGTCCGGTAGGGCCCGACTACCGGCTGTCGGTCCGGGATGGCACGCTTGTCCCGTGACCGAGATTGACGAAAAGATCGATGCTCTCGTCCCCGCGTGGCTCTACCTCCCCGACATCGCGGAGATGCTGGACGTCGAGGTGACGCGTGTCCGGCAGCTGGTCAAGGACGGCCAGCTCATCGCCGTACGCCGCGGGGAGAACAACGCCCTGCAGGTGCCGGCCGCCTTCATCCAGGGCGACAAGGTCGTCAAGGGCCTCGCCGGCACCCTGACGCTGCTGCGGGACGACGGCTTCAACGACGAGGAAATGCTGGAGTGGCTGTTCACTCCGGACCCGAGCCTGCCGGGCACGCCCGCGCAGGCGCTCGCCGAGAACCGCGGCACGGAGGTGAAGCGCCGCGCCCAGGCGCTCGCTGTCTGACCCGCCGGAACGGCGCGCCCCGCGCGGGGCGGCGCTGACGCGACCGATGACACCCCGCCCCGCCGAGGGGCGGGGTGTCGTGCCTTGCGCGCCGTGCCCCCGGTCCCGCGCCCGTCGCCGGGGCCCCGCCGGGTCCCGCCCCCGGGCATCCGGCCTCCGCCTGCCCGTGCCCCCTCCCGCACCGGCCCCCCACCGGCCTCCGGTCGTGCCCCCACCCGCTACCGTGGCGGCCGCGCGGCTCGACAACAGCGACAGATCCAGCAGCGGGCGCGGCGGTGGGCCATCGGTCGGCGTCGTGCCGGCACCACCCGATGGGGGGACCCAGCCATGCCCACACCCCGTGAGCGACTCGCCGACGCCCGGCTCTACCTGTGTACCGACGCGCGCAAGCGGCAGGGCGACCTGCCCGAGTTCCTCGACGCCGTGCTCTCCTCCGGCGTCGACGTCGTGCAGCTGCGCGACAAGGGCATGGAGGCCGCCGAGGAGCTGGAGCACCTCGCCGTCCTCGCCGACGCCTGCCGGCGCCACGGCACGCTCCTGGCCGTGAACGACCGGGCCGACGTGGCCCACGCGATCGGCTCCGACGTCCTCCACCTCGGCCAGGGCGACCTCCCCGTGCCCGCCGCCCGCGCGATCCTCGGCGACGAGGTGCTCATCGGCCGTTCCTGCCACGCCGAGACCGAGGTGGCCGCGGCCGCCGCCGAGCCCGGCGTGGACTACTTCTGCACCGGCCCCTGCTGGCCCACGCCCACCAAGCCCGGCCGGTACGCGCCGGGCCTCGGGCTCGTCCGGTACGCGGCGGGCCTCGCCCAGGACCGCCCCTGGTTCGCCATCGGCGGCATCGACGCCGCCAACCTGGACGAGGTCCTGGACGCCGGCGCGCGCCGGATCGTCGTCGTCCGGGCGATCACGGAGGCCGACGACCCGGCCGCCGCGACCGCCGCCCTCGCCCGGCGCGTCCGCGAGCGGACCGCCGCGGCGGCGTAGCGCCCGGGAGCGGGGGCCGGGCGAGGGACGGAACCCGGGCCCCGCCCGGCCCCCGCTTTTCGCTGTCCGAAAAGCTGTCCATCTTTCGGACGACCGGTACGCCGCTTCCCGGACCGCGTCTAACCTGCCCGTATGGCCCTTGGAACCGCTTCCGTCCGCTCGGACCGCGCCCGCACGGTCCGCGAGATCCTCGCCTCCGGCAGCACGTCGTACTCGTTCGAGTTCTACGCGCCCCGGACCGAGAAGGGCGAACAGGTCCTCTGGAACGCCATGCGCCGCGTCGAGGCGGTCGGCCCGAGCTTCGTCTCCGTCACCTACGGCGCAGGCGGCACCACCCGGGGCGGCACCGTCAAGGCCACCCAGAAGATCGCCTCCGACACCACGCTCACCCCCGTCGCCCACCTCACCGCCGTCGACCACTCCGTCGCGGAACTGCGCAACATCCTCGGCCAGTACGCCGACGCCGGCATCCGCAACATGCTGGCGCTGCGCGGCGACCCCGCCGGCGACCCGCTGGGGGAGTGGGTCGAGCACCCCGAGGGCGTCCGCTACGCCGCCGACCTGGTCCGGCTCATCAAGGAGTCCGGCGACTTCTGCGTGGGCGTCGCCGCCTTCCCGGAGATGCACCCGCGCTCCACCGACTGGGACACGGACATCCGGCACTTCGTGGACAAGTGCCGCGCCGGCGCGGACTACGCCATCACCCAGATGTTCTTCGACCCGGAGAGGTATCTGCGGCTCCGCGACCGCGTCGCCAAGGCCGGCTGCGACACCCCGATCATCCCCGAGGTCATGCCCGTCGTGAACGTGAAGACCCTGGGCCGGCTGCCCGAGTTGAGCAACGCCGCCTTCCCCGCGGACGTGAAAGAGCGGATCCTCGCGGTCAAGGACGATCCCGCCGCTGTACGCTCCATCGGTATCGAGTTCGCGACGGAGTTCTGCGCGCGGCTGCTCTCCGAGGGTGTCCCCGGACTGCACTTCATCACGCTGAACAGCTCCACCGCGACGCTCGAGATCTACGAGAATCTCGGACTGCACCAGCAGTCGTGACCGGTCGTACCCGCCCCGACCCGCGGCGGTGACCGTGGAGAGGGGCGGCGGGGCATGGGGTGGACGGTCCTCTACATCGCGTTCGGTGTGGTGGCGCTCTGGCTGCTGGGCGAGGTGCTCCTCCAGTACAAGGCGCGACTGCGCTGGCGTCTCCTCGCCTTCGCCGGCTTCCTCGGCGTGGTCGTGGGCGTGCTGCTGCCCTCGGTCCCCGTCATCGTCCTCGGCGCCCTCGCGTTCGCCGTCGGACAGACCTACGTCACGCTCTCCTTCCGGCGCGGCTTCTCCACCGGCTGGGCGATCGGCGGCAACCCCGGCGCGAGCCGCCGCCGCAGGTCCGGCGGGTCCGGGCGACGCGGGGCGACCCTGGAGGTGACCGAACTCTCGTACGACGGCGAGGGTGAGGGCGCGGACGGGACCGGCACCCCGGAGGCGGCGGGGACCGCGCGGGGCGGCGAGCCGGAGGTCACCGCGGTGTACGAGCCCCTGCCGATCCCCGACGAGACGGGGCAGTACGCCGTCTACGCGCCCGCCGGCGGCGGCGCCCACGGCGACACGGGGGCGTACGACCCGACGGCGGCCTACGGAGCGCCGGGCCAGGACGGGCTGCCGGGCCACGGCGGCTACGACGGTTTCCCCGCCGAGTACCCCGCGCAGCCCGCCTACGACTACGGCACCGGTGACGGTCAGCAGCAGTACGCCGCCTACTCCGACCCGTACATCGGCCCGGGCACGGACGCCCAGCAGTACGCCCCGTACTACGGCGACCCCTACGCGCCGTCCTCCGCCTACGACACGCCGCCCGGCGGCGTGTGGGTCCCCCAGCAGCGCGACACCGAGCCCGAGCCGCCGCAGCCGCACACCCCGGAGGCGTACGGCTACGAGCAGCAGCTCCCCGACGACCGGTCCCCGTACCGCTACTGAGCCGGCACCCGGGCGGCCGCGGCGGGCCGCCCGGTCACCGCGAGCCGCGGAAGTCCACGCCCTCCACGACGAGGCCCGCGACCAGCGCGCCGGACATGCCCGCGTGGGCGAGCCCGCCCCCCGGGTGCGACCAGCCGCCCGCCAGGTACAGGCCCGGCAGCGGGGACGGGTTCGCGGCCGGCAGCAGCCGCCCCCCGGCGCCCGCCAGCGCCGGGCCCGGCACCTCGGCGCAGCCGGTGTCCCGCCGTACGTCCTCCGGGGTGCGGACGTGCCGCCACAGGAGGCGCCCGGCGAGGCCGGGAACCGCCTGTCCGGCCGCCGCCACCATCGCGTCGGCGAAGGCCTCCCAGTCCCGCTCGCCGCCGGTCCGCACGGTCGCGGTGACCGTCACCGACTCGTGCCCGGCGTCGGGCCGCAGCGCCGGATCGTCCGGCCGCAGCACGGTCACTGCCGGCCGCCCGCCCGCGGCGTGCACCACCGTCCGGTGCGCGGCCTCCGGCTCCCGCGCCCCGCGCAGCGCCAGACAGACCGTCACCCGGCTCGTCCCCGTCTCCTGGTACCGCGGCACGTCCTCGTCCTGCCGCTCCCACGCGACCACGTGGTCGCGGTACAGCGCGGGGACGGGGGCGCCGGAGACCACGTGGTCCGCCTCCACCGCCTCACCCGTCGCGAGCCGCACACCGGCCGCCCGCCCGTCCTTCTCCAGGACGTCCGCCACCGCCGTACCGAAGACGAACTCCACCCGCCGCTTCCGGCACCGCTCGTACACGGCCTCCGCGAGCGCCCGCAGGCCACCGCCCACGTACCAGCTGCCGAAGGTCAGCTCCATGTACGGCAGGACCGCCGCGGAGGCGGGAGCGGTGGCCGGATCGAAGCCGTACGACCAGGCGTAGGCGTCGAGCAGGGCCGCGAGGCGCGGGTCGCGCAGCTCACGCGAGCCGATGCCGGCGAGCGTCGTGGCCGGCCGGCGCAGGAGGCCCGTCCGGAGGGCCGGGTACGGTTCGCGGGCCAGGGGAGCGGGGTCGGCGGGCTGCGGCTCCTCCAGGAGCGGGCGCCGGGTCCGGTCCCAGGCCTCGCGGGCCCGTACCAGGAAGTCGCCCCAGCGTTCGCCCGCGCCCGTCCCTATCGCCGCGTCGAGGGCGGCGACCGTCCCGGCCCGGGAGGCGTTCGGCAGATCGACCCGGGTGCCGTCCGCGAAGACGTGCCGGGCCGCCGGGTCGACCTGCGTCAGCGTGACGCACTCCTCCAGCGGCTCCTTGCCGGTCTTCACGAACAGGTCCCGGTAGACGGCGGGCAGGTGCAGCAGTCCCGGCCCGGTGTCGAAGGCGAATCCGTCCCGCTCGAACCGTCCGACCGCCCCGCCGTACGTGTCCGCCCGCTCGTACACCGTCACCCGGTGGCCCGCCACGGCCAGCCGGGCCGCCGCCGCCATGGCGCCGAGCCCGGCGCCGATCACCACAATCCGTGCCATGTCAGCGACCCTATCCGGCGCCGCGGCCGGGCCCGGAGGCCGGGACGGGCACCGGGGACGGCCCGGCGTTCAGCGGCCGGCGCCGTTCCCTCCGGGTGGTCGCCGGCGCGGCCCGGTGGTCGCGAGCCGGCGCTCCTCGCGGCGCTGCGCCCGCCGGCGCAGGAAGCGGCGGATCCGGCGCGCGAGGAGGACCAGCGCCGCCAGGCCGAGGACGAGCAGCACGGCCGCGACGACGGCCGCCGCCACGGGGTGGAAGACGGCGAAGGTGATGATCCCGGCCACGCCGAGGTCCTCGGCCAGGCTGAGGGTGATGTTGGAGACGGGCTCGGGCGAGGTGTTGACCGCCATCCGCGTCCCGGCCTTGACGAGGTGGCTCAGCAGCGCGGTCGACCCGCCCACCGCGCCCGCCGCGAGCTCGGGCAGCGACCCGTTCTGGCCGGCCAGCAGGGCCCCCACGACGGCGCCCGCGACCGGCCGGATCACGGTGTGCACGGAGTCCCAGGCCGAGTCGACGTACGGGATCTTGTCCGCGACCGCCTCGCACAGGAAGAGGACGCCCGCGACGACGAGGACGTCGGTGCGCTGGAGCGACTCGGGCACCTCGTCGGTCAGCCCGGTCGCGCCGAGGACGCCGAACAGCAGGACCACCGCGTAGGCGTTGATCCCGCTCGCCCAGCCGCTGGTGAACACCAGGGGGAGTACGGACACGCCCGCGATCGTAACCAGCACTGAGTATCCGTACCTAGGGGGCGAGATGAGTAGGTACACGGATGGGCGTCGTCGGCGGCGGACGGGAGAGTGGAGCCCACGGAAGGAGCGCGGCTCCGACACCGCCGGCACGGGGCGGCGGAGCGGGGCCGCGCGCCTGCCGGTACCGGGACCCCGGGGGACGTGCGCGGGGGATGCGCACGGGGGACCGGAACGGGGACGGGGGGAACGGGGGAAACGGGGAAAAGCGGAAGGCCGGTACGACGGGGCTCGGGGGGATCGAGCCTCGCCGGACCGGCCTCTTCGCGTCCTGGCGCCGGGTTCACGGCGGTCGGCGGCCACCGCGCGGGGCCGGGGCGCCGTCCGGATCTTCCCTGCGGGTCGGCCGGCGGCCGGCAGGGTTCCCCGTACGGGGCCGCCGGGTCCCGGCGGTCAGCGGCCGCCGACCCGGCCGTGCAGCAGCCGGGAGAGCGCCGCGTGCACGTCGTCCAGGGAACGCTCCCGCTGGAAGGCCTGCCAGTCGAGCGCCGCGACCAGCACCATCCCGACCAGGGCCGCCGCCGTCAGCGGCACGTCGATCTCCTCGCTCAGCTCCCCGGCCTCGACGCCCTCGCGCAGCACGCCCTCCACCACGGCGACGGCCTGCTGCCGTACCACCAGGAGGGTGGAGTTCCAGGCCCGGTTGGTGCGCCAGAGTTCGGCCACGTACAGCTGGGTGAAGGCCGGGTAGCGGTCGATGAAGACGAGCCCCGCCCGGATCATCGCGTCCAGCGCGTCGACCCGGGTGCCGCCGCGCGCGGAGGTCTCCTCGGCGGCCGTCCGCAGGGATGCCGCGAGGAGCGAGACCCCGTGCCGCAGCAGCTCCTCGAACAACTCGGTCTTGCTCTTGAAGTTGTAGTAGACCGTGCCCTTGGCGACCCCGGCGCGTTCGGCGATCTCGTCCACCGTCGTCGCGGAGAACCCCTGCTCCGCGATGAGGGTGACGGCCGCCTCGTAGAGCTTGGCGCGGGTGGCCTGGCGCCGGGTGCTGCTGCTGTCCATGGGGTCGATTCTCACAGGTCCGGCGGGGGCCGTGGCCCCCGCGCGGGCGATCGTGGCGCTCACAGCGTGAGCTCCGGGTGGAGCCGGTCCAGCGTCCAGACCTGCCGCCTGCGGGCGGAGACCGCCGTCAGGGCCAGGGCCCCGAGGGTGAACGCGGCCAGGACCGCGCAGGCCTCCCAGACGGGGGCGATGCCGCCGCCCGTGATCAGCCGGCGCAGCGCCTCCACGACGTGGGTCATCGGCAGGAACGGGTGGACGGCGTTGAAGAACCCCGGACTGGTCTGGACGGGATACGTGCCGCCCGCCGAGGTCAGCTGGAGCATGAGCAGGGCCAGGACCAGGATGCGGCCGGCCGCGCCGAAGCGGGCGTTGAGCCACTGGATGATGGCCGCGAAGCAGCAGGTCACGAGGGCGAGGAAGCCGACCGTGCCGGCCGCCCTGGCCATCTGGAGGCCGAGCCCCCAGTGCAGGACCGACATCAGGGCCGCGACCTGCAGGACGCCGATCGCCGCCACGGGGAACCAGCCGGCGAGCGCGATCCGCCAGGCGGAGCCGCCCGCGGCCAGGGCCCGCCGGTTCAGCGGCTGGATGATCATGTAGGCGACCATCGCGCCGACCCAGAGGGAGAGCGGGATGAAGTACGGGGCGAAGCCCGTGCCGTAGTTCGGCGCCTTGTGCAGGGACTGCGCGGCGAGCTTGACGGGGTCGGCCATGACCTCCGTACGCCGGTCGCGGTCGGACTTGTCGTAGTCGGGGATCTTCTCCACGCCGTCGTGGAGTCCGACGGCGAGGTCGCCAGAGCCGTCGGCCAGCTTGAACAGACCGCCGTCCAGGTCGCCCGCGCCCTTCGTGAGCTTGCCGATGCCGGAGTCCAGACGGTTCGAGCCGGCCTTGGCGTCGGTGATGCCGGTGTGCAGCTTGTCCGCGCCGTCGGCGACCTTCTGCGCGCCCGCGTTCAGCTCGTTGATCTTCCGGATGGCGTCGGCGACGTCCTGGTCCAGCCGGGGGGAGCGGGCGGCGAGCTCGTCCGCCTGCCGCACCAGCGTGGCGAGCCGCGCGTCCAGCGTCTTCAGGTCGCCGTTGCTGTCCTTCGTCAGCTCGTGCACGTCGTCCGCGATGGTCGCGACGTCATGGGCGGAGACAACGGCCTCCTTCAGCCGCTCGCACAGCGCCGTGTCCGGGGTGGGCTTCACCTCGCACTCCTGGCGGTGGAAGGCCGTCAGGGCGGTGTCGGCCTTGTGCGCGCCGCTGCGGACGAGGGGGCCGCGCCGGACCAGGTCCTCCAGGTCGTGGCGGGCGGCCGTGGCGGAGTCGGAGACGAGCCGCGCGGTGTCGCGGATCGACCTGCCGTTGTTCGCGAGGTACGGGCGCACCTTGTCGGCGGTGCCGTTCACCTTGTCGGCCAGGGCCTGCGTGCCGTCCGCGACCTTGCGGGAGCCGTGCTCCAGGTCCTTGGCGCCCTTGTCGAGCTTCTTCAGACCGCCGGCCAGGTCGCCGCTGCCCTTCTTCGCCGTCCTGAGGCCCTCGGCGAGGTCCTCCGATCCCTTCTTCGCCTTGTCGACGCCCTTCTTGAGGTCGGCGGCGCCCTTCGCCGCCTTGGCGGTGGCGTCGTGGATGTCGGAGAAGGAGATGAAGATCTTGTCGAGGAAGGTCCGCGAGGACTTCGTGGAGGCGGCCGTGCGCACCTCGGAGAAGACCGTCCGCGAGATCTGGCCGACGATGTAGTTGTTCGCGTCGTTCGTCCGGACCTGGAGCGCGCCGGTCTCGGGCGCGTCACCGGAGCTGGAGGCGATGCGCGCGCTGAAGTCGGCGGGCATGGTGAGCGAGAGGTAGTAGCGGCCCTCCTCGACGCCCTCGCGGGCCTCGGCGTCGCTCACCCGGTGCCACTCGAAGGTCTGGCTCTCCAGGAGGCCCTCGGTGATGTCGTCACCGGCGTTGACCTGCTTGCCGTCGGTGGTGGCGCCCCGGTCCTCGTTGACGAGGGCGACGGGGATCTTGTCGAGCCTGCTGTACGGGTCCCAGAAGGAGTACAGGTACAGGGCGCCGTAGAGCAGCGGCAGCAGCAGGATCGCGACGAGCGCGGCCCGCGGCAGCTTGCCCCTGCCGAAGCGCTTCAGCTCAAGCGCGGCCAGTTTCGGCGAGCGCATCGGCCGCCCCCTCCTCGTTCTCGTCGGCGTCCGGGCCGGTGGGTTCGTTCGGTTCCGCGGGGTCCTCCGTGGCCTTGGTCCTCGCCTCGGTGCCGGTCGCGCCGGCCGTCCCCGCCTTCTCGGCCTTCGGTGACGTCCCGGCCTTCTCCGCCTTCTCGGCCTTCGCGTTCTTCTCGGCCTCGTCCGGTTTGTCGGCCGGAGCCGTGCCGGCCTTCGCGGTGCTCGTGACTCCGCCGGGCCCGTCCGGCGCATCGGCCGATGCCACGGTGGTGATCCGCAGGGCGCCCGCGGGCGCCTCGCTGCACACGGCGAGAACGGTCGTCCCGGCCTCGGCCACGGATCGCAGGAGGGCCCAGGCCTCCGTGCGGTCCGCGTCCGACAGCTTCAGGTCCGCGTCGTCGACGCCGAGCAGCCGGGGCCGGCCGATGAGGGCCAGGGCCACGGACAGGCGCAGCGCCTCCAGCCGTTCCAGATCGCGTACGGACGTCCGCTCGCCCTTCGGCAGGGAATCGAGGTCCAAGCCGGCGGCGGTCAGGGCCGCGTCGATGCGGGCCCGCGCCTCGGCCGCCCGCTCCGAGGGGCGCCGCAGAAGGGCTCGTACGGAACCGTCGAAGCGGCGCTGGAGCAGCACCCGTTCGCGCAGGTGCTCGGCGACCGTGAAGGCCGGGTCGAGTTCGCTGACGCCGGGGACGTGGGCGAGCGCGGCGATCCGGCGCACCGCCGCCATCTTGCGCGGCAGGGGGAACCCGCCGACCTCGGCGCCGCCCTCCTTGGCCTTCATCCGGCCGGTCAGGGCCAGCAGAAGGGAGGTCCGGCCGCTGCCGGACGGTCCCTCGAGCGCGATCAGGGTCCCGGCGTCCGCGCGGAAGGAGACCCCGCGGAACACCCAGCCACGCGGGCCCTTCAGTCCGAATCCGTCCGCGACGACGGCGGCGCCGTGCGGCCGCCCGTCGGCTTCCGCTCCCACGGACCCACCCCCCGTTCCTTTTGAACTGACTGGTCAGTGCAAAAGCTAGCACGCGGCACGTGGTTGCTCCGCGCCACCCGATCCAGGAACAGTTTTGTATCGTGCAGTCCAATACGTGCTAACGTGCCGTCATGGCACGACCGAGGACGTTCGACGAGGACCGCGCCCTGGACGGGGCCCTGCGCCTGTTCTGGGAGAACGGGTACGAGGCCACCTCCACCCAGGAGTTGTGCGAGGCCACCGGCCTCGGCCGCAGCAGCATCTACAACACCTTCTCCAGCAAGCACGCCCTCTTCGTGCGGGCGCTGGCGCGCTATCTCGACGTGATGGCCGACCGTCAGGCCCGGATCCTGGACGATCCGGCCCGGCCGGTGGACGCCCGCCTGCGGGACCTTCTCGCCTCCGTCGTCGACATGGAGGAGGCCAACCGCCGGGGTGGCCGGGGGATCGGCTGTTTCGGCGTCAACAGCAGCGCGGAGCTGGCGGGTCGGGACCCCGAGGTCGCCGCGCTCCTCCGGCGTGACCTGGAGCGGCGGCACGCCGACCTGAGTGGCGCCCTCGCGGCGGGGCAGCGCGCCGGGGAGGTGTCCCGGGCGCGCGAGGCGGCCGCGTACGCGTCCTACCTCAACGCGGTCATCGCCGGCCTGCGCATCTCCGCCCAGAGCGGGGCCGACCGCGCCACGCTCGAGGCGGTCGCCGAGGCGGCCCTGGACACCCTCGCGCCCTGACGGCCGCTGTCCCCGGGCCCGCGGGCCCCGACTCCTGTCCAAATTTTGTACTGATCTATCCAAAACGAAGGGTGACACCATGCCACGCGCCGTGTACGTGCTGGCCCTCGGCATCTTCGCCATGGTGACCAGCGAGTTCGCCGTCGCCGGTCTCATGGCTCCCATGGCGGAGGGCCTGCAGGTGACGATCCCGCAGATCGGCTACCTCATCACCGCCTTCGCCGTCGCGATGGCCGTCGGCGGCCCCTTCCTGACCGTCGCCGTCATGAAACTGCGCCCCAAGCCCGCGCTGCTCGTCCTGTTCGCGGTCTTCCTCGCCGGCAACGCGCTGGCGGCGACCGCGACCGGCTACGGCGCCATGCTGACCGCCCGCGTCATCGCCGGCGTCGCCTCCCAGGCGTTCTTCGGCGTCGCCATCTCCGTCTGCTCCGCCCTCACCCGCCAGGAGATCCGCGGCCGGGCCATCGCCGTGGTCATGAACGGCCTCATGCTCGGCACCCTGCTCGGCCTGCCCATGGCCACCTTCGTCGGGGGCCGTCTGGGGTGGCGCGCCGCCTTCTGGGCCATCACGGCGCTCGCCCTGGTCGCCGCCCTCGTCACCGCCGCCGGCGTGCCGCGGCTCGACCGGCCCGCCGGCGTCACCGGAACCGTCCGCGAGGAGATCCGGGTCTTCAGGAAGCCGCGCCTGTGGACGGCGCTCTCCACGAGCACCTTCGTCATCGGGGCCACCTTCGCCGCCTTCAGCTACTTCACCCCGATCCTCACCGAGGTCAGCGGCTTCGACGCGAGCACCGTCCCGCTCCTGCTGATCGCCTACGGAGCCGCCACCGTCGTCGGCAACACCGTCGTCGGCCGGCTCGCCGACCGACACCCCGTCGCGGTCCAGGCCGCCGGCCTCGGGCTCAACGTCCTGTTCCTGGCCGCCTTCGCCCTCCTCGCCGACGTGGGTGCCGCGGCCGTGGCCCTCATGGTGGGCATCGGCCTGGTCGGAGTGACCATGAACCCGGCGATGGCGCTCCGTGTCCAGCGCGCCGGCAACTCCGGCCCCCTGGTCAACACCGTCCACTCCTCCTTCATCACCCTCGGCGTGATCCTCGGGTCCTTCCTCGGCGGGGTCCTTCTCGCGCACTTCGGCCTGCGCGCACCGCTCTGGCTCGGCGCCGCCCTGGCGGCGCTGGGCCTGCTCACCCTTCTTCCCGAAGGCGGTCGCCGAGGGCGCGGGGAGGCCGTGCGGCGCACCGCTCCCGATGCCGCTGCGGACGCCCCGGTCCCGGTGGGCGTCACGGGGCCCGGCGAGGCCTGATACGCCGCCCCGGGCGGGCGGGCGGCGGAGGCGGCGCGGGCGCCTCCGCCTGCCTCTGGCTGTCGTTCGCCCGAAAAGCGCAGGTCAGGGTGGTTGTCAGTGGTGGGCTGCACGATGGACACATACGGCCACAGCGCCGTCACACGACGACAGGAGGCTCGTCATGGCCAGCCCTTCCGCTGCCGCGTCCCGGCGCCGCCCGAGCGGCCACCCTGCCCCCGTACAGCTCGGACCCGCGTCCGACGTCCACCCCGTGTCCCGCCGCGACTCCGCCCCGCCCGCCGCCCTCGACCTGCTCGCCAAGGCCCGCGCGGGGCTCGCCGAGGCCGCCGCCCTCGACCGGCCCCACGAGCGGTACGCCACCGCGCACCTCGCCGCCCTGCGGGCAGCCGCCGCGGTGCTCGCCGCCCGGGCCAGGCCCCAGCCCCCGGCCGCCCGCAAGCGGCAGCGCATACGGAGCGCCTGGGAACTGCTCCCCGAACTCGCGCCCGAGCTCACCGAGTGGAGCGCCCTCTTCGCCTCCGGCGCCGAGCGGCGCGCCCGCGCGGAGGCCGGCATCGCCACCGCCGTCGGCCGGCGCGACGCCGACGACCTGCTCAGGGACGCCGCCCACTTCCTCCGCCTGGTCGAGCGGCTCCTCGCGCTCCGGCCGGTGCTGCCCCGCCAGGGCGGCCCCGGCGAGGCGGCCGGATGATCCACCGAGGACGGCCGAGGCCATAGGGTGGGGGACGTCCGTACCCGTCACCGAGGAGTCAAAAGCCGTGCCGGACCCTTCCCCTGTCTTCGGCCGAGAGGCGTCGTCGCGCCCCTCGCGCGCCTCTCTGCGGACCGCCGTCGTCTGGGACGTCCTCCAGGACGCCCTGGACCGTCGTGCCAAGGCCACCGGGAAGGACAGCCTCGATGTCCTCGACACCGGCGGCGGCTCCGGCAACTTCGCGGTGCCGGTGGCCCGCCTCGGCCACCGGGTCACCGTCGTGGACCCCAGCCCCAACGCGCTCTTCGCGCTGGAGCGCCGGGCCGCCGAGGCCGGGGTCGCCGACCGGGTCACCGGCGTCCAGGGCGACATCCGCGGCCTCTTCGACGTGGTCGGGCGCGAGGGCTACGACGCGGTGCTCTGCCACGGCGTCCTCGAGTACGTGGACGACCCCGCCGAGGGCGTACGGAACGCGGCCGCCGCGCTCCGGCCCGGCGGCAGCCTCAGCCTGCTCGCCGCCGGACTCGGCGGTGCCGTCCTCGCCCGCGCCCTCGCCGGCCACTTCACCGAGGCCCGGACCGCGCTCGCCGACCCGGCCGGCCGCTGGGGCGCCGGCGACCCCGTGCCCCGGCGCTTCACCGCCGAACAGCTCACCGAGCTGGCCGCCGGGGCCGGGCTGAGCGTCGGCGCCGTCCACGGTGTCCGGGTCTTCGCCGACCTGGTCCCCGGCGTCCTCGTCGACACCGAGCCCGGCGCGACGGAGGCCCTGCTCAAGCTGGAGGCCGCCGCGGCCGAGCTGCCCTCCTTCCACGCCATCGCCACCCAGCTCCACCTCCTCGGCGAGAAGCGGGCCTGACCCGGGACCCCCGTCCCCGCCGCCGGACGGGCACCCGTTCGGCGGTGTGGGCGCCGCCCCCGCGAGGAGTACGCCACAGGCCGCCCGATCAGGGGTCCGGCCCCGTATGATCGAGGCACACCATCCGGCATGACGGACAAGGGGCTGGGGAATCAACGCTTCAGCAACCGATCCGCATGGCGGCCCGGATTGGCTTTTCGGCATTGTGGGCGGGTTTCACGGGGGCGATTCCCTGCCTATCCTGAAAGGGCCGCAACCGGTCGCCCCCGCGACCGACGACTAGGAGGACTCCGTGCCGCTCTCGGAGCACGAGCAGCGAATGCTCGAGCAGATGGAGCGAGCGCTGTACGCCGAAGATCCCAAGTTCGCGACAGCGCTCGAGGGAAGCGGACTGCGTACGTACACCCGGCGACGGGTCTACCAGGCAGTCGCCGGCTTCCTGGTGGGTATCGCGCTCCTCATGGCCGGAATGGTCGCACAGCAGATCTGGATCAGCGTGGTGGGATTCCTCGTCATGCTGGGCTGCGCGGTCCTGGCGGTCACCGGATGGCGCAAGGCGCCCAAGCCGGGTGAGCAGCAGGCCGGTGGAGGAGTGGCGGCCGGAGGCCGTCAGACCCGGCAGCGACGCTCCATGATGAACCGTATCGAGGAGCGGTGGCAGCGCCGCCGTGACGAACAGCAGGGCGGCGGCCACTGACGCCCCCCTGAGCGGCAGCCCCGCACCCCAGCACCTCGAGCCCCGTGGCTCCCGCGCCGTCCGGCGCGAGGCCCACGGGGCTCGACGTGTTTTCCGGCCGAGCGCGCCCCGCGCGCCCGTGGGCCTCGCCGCGCGGGATGCCGGGCACGGGCCGTGCCGCGCGTCGTGACCTGCGGGGCACGGGCGGCGTCCCCGCCCGTGCCCCGCAGGTCACGCCCGCTCCGCTCTCAGCCCGCTCCGCGGGACCCGCGGCGCAGCAGCGCGAGGGGGGCCGCCACGGCCGTGTCCCAACGGGTCGACCAGGCCGTCGAGACCGCCGCCCAACGTTCGGCCAGGGCCCACCGCAGACGGGCCGCCGAGCGTGGGGCCAGGAGCGCGCGGGCACGGGCTCGCCGGCCGGCCGCGGCGTGGAAGGCGGCGCGGACGCGGGCCGCGTCGTCCGAGAGACCCGGCGCCGGGCGGGGCGACGGGGCGTAGAGGGTCTCCTCCACGGCCCCCGCCACGCGGTGCACCGCCTCGGCGGCCTCGCCCGCCAGCTCGCCCCGGGAGACGATCCGCGCCGCCGTGCTCCGCGGGGTGCGCGACTCGTCCGGCTCGATCCCGTAGTCCCAGGCGGTGTCGTTGACCTCCGCCCAGACCGCCAGCGTCCGCGCGGCCACCGCCGAGGGATCCCGCGCCCCCGACCCCCCGAGCCGGCGCGCCCGCAGGCGCGCGCGCCACAGCGCCGGCAGCAGGGGCAGCGCCAGAACCAGCAGGACCGCGGCGCCGATCAGGACCCCGCCCCACCAGTCCGTACCGCCACCGCCCGGGGAAGCGGCCCCGGCCGCCACGTCCGGGCCGCACTCGCCCAGGCGGCGCAGCTGCGCCGGGCAGCTCTCCGAGGCGCTCGGCGCGACCGACGGCCGCGCCGAGGCGCTCTGCCGCGGCTGCGGCACGTCGGTCGCCGTGCCCGACGGCCTCTCGGCCCGGGTGTAGTCGGGGGCCGAGCCCCGCGAGGGCGTCGGCTCGAACCGGGTCCAGCCCACGCCTTCGAAGTACAGCTCGGGCCAGGCGTGCGCGTCCCGGATGCCGACCGAGACGGAGCCGTCGCTCTGCGGGGTGCCGGGCATGAAGCCGACGGCCACCCGCGCGGGGATGCCCAGGGTGCGGGCCATCGCCGCCATGGAGAAGGAGAAGTGGACGCAGAAGCCCTGCTTGTCCCGGAGGAAGCGGGAGATCGCCTGCACCCCGGTCCCGGAGTCGACGTTCACCTCGTACCGGAAGCCGCCGTCCCGCGCGAACCACTCCTGGAGCCTCACCGCCTGCTCGTAGTCGCTCCGCGCGCCCCGGGTGATCCGCAGCGCCGTCGCCCGCACGTCGGCCGGCAGCGACTCCGGCACCTTGGTGTACTCCCGGCGCAGCTTCTCCGGCGCGGTACCGGCCCCGGCCAGCAGGTCCGCCGTCGGCCGCACGTCGAGGCTGGTCACCTGGTAGCGGACGCCGCCGGTGGTCTGCTTGTTGTCGCCGACGATCGTCCGGCCGGCCGGCTCGTACCGCCACCGCCCGTCGATGTCGACCTTCGCCACCGGGTACGGCATCGGCAGCCACTTGTCCCGGTACGCCTCCGAGGCGACGAAGTTGGTCGTCACCTCGGTCGACGGCACACCCTGGGCGAGCCCCTCGGGGAAGGGCAGCAGCCGCGGCACGTCCTCGATCGGGCGGACCGACGACTTCCACGAGGCCCCGTCGAACTGGTCGAGCGAGACCAGCCGCAGATACAGGTCGCCGATGTCACGGCTGTTGGTCCGGTAGCGCAGGACCTCCCGGTCCTGCGGCTGGCGCAGATTGTCCTGGAGGGCGACCAGCGGGTTGACCGCCGAGATGGTGCCGCCCTGCCCGGCACCGGAACCGGCCCCCTCCCCGGCGCCGCCGAGGAGGCCGCCGCCGAGGCCGGGCAGCACCAGCGGCACCGCGAGGGCGAACCCCATCGCCACGGCCCCGATCCGCCGCCCGGTCCGCACCGGCGCGAACGCCGGGCCGCCGCCGGAGGCCGGCACCGTCCGCCGGCCGGGCCGCTGCGGACCGCCGAAGACCCGCCCCCACTGGGAGAGCCGGTCGCGGCTCTCCGCGAGGAGCAGCAGCAGATAACCCGAGGCGGCCAGCAGGAACCACAGGTGCCCGGCCCCGCCGCCGGAGAGCCCCGCGGCCACCGAGTACAGCGCCAGCAGCGGCAGACCCGCCGGGGCGGCCCGCCGGAAGGTGACGGCGAGGGCGTCCACCAGGAGCCCGATCGCCACCACACCGCCCACCAGCATCAGCCGGATGCCCTCGGTGTCCGGTGCCGGGGCGGCGTACCGCCCGACGTCCTCGGCGCCCGACCGGAACAGCTCCACGGCGTGCGCGAAGACCTCCGGCCCGGGGATCACCCCCAGCAGGGCCTGCTCGCGGGCGAAGGCCACCGTCAGCGCCAGCAGCGCGACGACCGCCTGCGCGGTGACCGTCAGCGGCCGGGCCAGCGGCACCCGGCGCGCCAGCACGCCCGCCCCGCTGACCAGGCCGAGCACCAGGGCGGCCGTGAGGATCCAGGTCACCGGCCGCACCAGCGGAAGGAGCGCCCCGGCCGCCGTGAGGGTGGCTCCCCAGGCGGCCGGCGTGAGGCGCGTACGCCCGCTCATGACCAACCTCCGTAGCTCTGCGCCGTCTCGGGACGGCCCCCGGCCGCTTTCTGCCACACGTCGGCGATCCGCGCCCCCGGCGGCACGGCGACCGCCGTCCAGCCCGCTTCGCGCAGCTGCCGCAGCCGCTCCCCGGCCGCCTCGCCGGTCCCGGGCGGCGTACCGCCCCCGCCGGAGCCGTACGCCTGCCAGCTGCCGGAGTCCAGGACGAACGCGACGGCCGCGCCCGCGCGCGCCCGCATCCGTCCCACCAGGGCCGCCTGCCGCTCGTCGAGGTCGCCGAGGAAGGCGACCAGGAGCCCCTCGCCGGAGCACAGCGCCTCCGAGGCGCGGGACAGCCCGGCGCCCTCGGAGTGGCCCACGACCGCGAGGGTGTCCATCATGAGGCCGGCCGCGTCCGCCGCGTCCTGACCGGAACCGCCGAAGCCGTCCCCGCCGTCACCGGGCACGGAGCTGCCGGTGTCCGTGACCAGCCGGACCGCGTACCCGCGCTCCAGCATGTGCGTCAGGACGGAGGCCGCCCCGGACACCGCCCACTCGAAGGCCGCGTCGGGCCCCGCGTCCCGGTAGGCGACCTGGCGGGTGTCCAGGAGCACCGTGCACCGGGCGCGCTGCGGCTGCTCCTCGCCGCGCACCATCAACTCTCCGTAGCGGGCGGTGGAGCGCCAGTGCACCCGGCGCAGGTCGTCACCGTGCCGGTACGCGCGCGGGATGACGTCGTCGTCCCCGGCGAGCGCCAGCGACCGCTGCCGCCCCTCGCCCTGCCCCACCGCCTCCCCGGACAGCGCCACCGGAGGCAGTGGTTCCGTCCGGGGCACGACGGTGAGGGTGTCGTACGCGCTGAAGGAGCGGGTCAGCTCGCACATCCCGAACGGGTCGCCGAGCCGCAGCTGGAGCGGGCCGAGCGGGAACCGGCCGCGCAGGTCGGAGCGGACCCGGTACGACACCTCGCGCCGCCCGCCCGCCTCGACCCGGTCCAGGACGAAGCGGGGGCGGGACCCCAGCGTGTACGGCACGTGGTCCTGGAGCATGAGCAGGCCGGTGGGCAGCTTCGAGGCGTTCTCCATCCGCAGCTGCACCCGGGCCTCGGTACCGGCCGCGACCCGCTGGGGCGTCAGGCGCCGCGAGGTCGCGACCCGGTAGCGGGTGCGGTGCAGCACCAGGACGCAGAGGACCGGCAGCACGGCGAGGAGCAGCCCCACCCGCAGCAGGTCGGCCTGGCCGAGGACGTACGCGCAGGCGGCGGCGGCCACCCCGGCGGCGAGGAAGGACCGGCCCCGGGTGGTCAGACCGCCGAAGGAGGCCCGCAGTCCGCCCCGGTCGTCCTCGTCCCGCTGCCCGTCGCGCACGGCAGCGGTCGTCATCACAGCCGCCGGCCGCCGGGCTGCGGCTGCCCGAAGCCGGGCGCGGCCGGCGGGGCCGTGGCCGGGACGGGGGTGCGCTGGAGGATGTCGAGGACGACCTGCTCGGAGGTACGGCGGTTCAGCTGCGCCTGTGCCGTCGGCAGGAGCCGGTGCGCCAGGACCGGCACGGCGAGCGCCTGCAGGTCGTCGGGCAGCACGTACTCGCGTCCGGACAGGGCCGCCGAGGCCTTGGCGGCCCGCAGCAGGTGGAGCGTGGCCCGCGGGGAGGCGCCCAGCCGCAGGTCGGGGTGGGTGCGGGTGGCGGAGACGATGTCGACGGCGTACCGCCGCACGGCGTCGGCCACGTGCACCGCGCGCACCGCCTCGATCAGCTTCAGCACGTCGTGCGCGTGCGCGACCGGCTGGAGGGCGTCCAGCGGGGAGACCGAGCCGTGCACGTCGAGCATCTGCAGCTCGGCCTCCGGGCTCGGGTAGCCGATGGACACCCGGGCCATGAACCGGTCCCGCTGCGCCTCGGGCAGCGGATAGGTGCCCTCCATCTCCACCGGGTTCTGGGTGGCGACGACCATGAACGGGCTCGGCAGCTCGTACGTCTGCCCGTCCACGGTCACCTGCCGCTCCTCCATGGACTCCAGGAGCGCGGACTGCGTCTTCGGCGAGGCGCGGTTGATCTCGTCGCCGATGACGACCTGGGCGAAGATCGCGCCCGGCTTGAACTCGAAGTCCCGCCGCTGCTGGTCGAAGATCGACACGCCCGTCACGTCCGAGGGCAGCAGGTCCGGCGTGAACTGGATGCGGCGCACCGAACAGTCGATGGACCGGGCCAGCGTCTTGGCGAGCATGGTCTTGCCGACGCCGGGGACGTCCTCGATGAGGAGGTGCCCCTCGGCGAGCAGTACGGTCAGCGAGAGCCGTACGACCTCGGGCTTGCCCTCGATCACACTCTCCACCGATCTGCGGACACGCTCCGCGGTGGTGGTCAGATCAGTGAGGCTCGCTCGATCGTCATAGGTCGTCACCCGGCCCTCCTCGGCCTTGCAGGAACACCGACACCTGCCCCCGCCGGAGCCCGTCCGGGCGGTCTGCGGGGGGTGTCACCCGAGCATTCTTGTTGGCGTGGCCGGGTTGTGTCACTCGCCTGTGGACAAGCGCGGAGGAGATGCCGGGGTTTGCGCCGGTTTCGCGGGCGTCACGCCTGGTCGCCGGGCCCCGCCGGCCCGGCTTTCAGGCCGGGTCGACCTCGCGCAGCAGACCGGTCGTCACGTCGAAGACGAAGCCGCGGACGTCGTCGGTGTACGGCAGGAAGGGGGAGGTCCGCACCCGCCGCATCGACTGCCGGACGTCCTGCTCGACGTCGCGGAAGGCCTCGACCGCCCAGGCCGGCCGCTGCCCGACCTCCATCTCCAGCTCGTGCCGGAACTCCTCCGTGAGGGTCTCCAGACCGCAGCCGGTGTGGTGGATCAGCACCACGCTGCGGGTGCCCAGGGCGCGCTGGCTGATGGTGAGGGAGCGGATCACGTCGTCCGTGACCACCCCGCCGGCGTTGCGGATGGTGTGGCAGTCGCCGAGTTCCAGGCCGAGCGCCGCGTGCAGGTCGAGCCGGGCGTCCATGCAGGCGACCACGGCGACGCCGAGGACGGGCCGGGCGTCCATGCCGGGGTCGGCGAACGCCGCGGCGTACCGCTCGTTGGCCGCGACGAGGCGGTCCGTGACGGTGGAGCCGCCGGCCAGGACGGCGGAGGAGGAGTGCGCGGAGGGGGTCATGCTCCCGACGGTAGGGGGCACGGCCCCGGGCGGGCGCCTGTGAGGGCGGACAAAGAACCCCGACCGCCCTTGGTGTGAGCCACCCCACAGACCGGGGGAGGCCGCCTCCGGAAGGGTGGCATCCGCCCGCCCCCGCGGCTCTCCGCGACGCGCCAGCCGGTTGATTGACCGGCGGGGCCCGTGGACTAAAGTGACGCGGAGTTCACGGAGACATCGAGCGATTTCCGCGGTTTCTCCCCCGTGTGTGCGGCGGTACCTACGGCTCGGCATCCTCCCGCTCGGCGGTACGTGCCTCCGCGCCGGATCTGAGAGGGCGCATTGAGCAACGACCGACACGTCCCGGTGATGCTCCAGCGGTGCCTGGACATGTTGGCCCCCGCCCTCCAGCGCCCCGGCGCGGTCGTCGTCGACTGCACCCTGGGTCTCGGCGGACACAGCGAGGCCCTGCTCCGTTCCTTCCCCGAGGCGCGGCTGGTCGCCCTCGACCGGGACAAGGAGGCGCTGCGGCTCTCCGGCGAGCGGCTCGCCCCGTACGGGGAGCGTGCCACCCTCGTCCACGCCGTGTACGACGAGCTGCCCGAGGTCCTCGACCGGCTCGGCATCCCGAAGGTGGACGGCGTCCTCTTCGACCTGGGCGTCTCCTCCATGCAGCTGGACGAGGCCGACCGCGGGTTCGCCTACGCCCAGGACGCCCCGCTCGACATGCGCATGGACCAGACGACCGGCATCAGCGCCGCCGAGGTCCTCAACACCTACCCGGCCGGGGAACTCGTCCGCATCCTGCGCGCGTACGGCGAGGAGAAGCAGGCCAAGCGGATCGTCTCGGCCATCGTCCGCGAACGCGAGAAGGAGCCGTTCACCAACAGCGCCCGGCTCGTCGAGCTGATCCGCGACTCCCTTCCGCAGGCCGCCAAGCGCACCGGCGGCAATCCGGCCAAGCGGACCTTCCAGGCCCTGCGCATCGAGGTCAACGGCGAGCTGTCGGTCCTGGAGCGGGCCGTTCCGGCCGCCGTGAAGGCCCTCGCCGTGGGCGGCCGGATCGCCGTCCTCTCGTACCACTCCCTGGAGGACCGGCTGGTCAAGCAGGTCTTCGCGGCCGGAGCGGCGACCACCGCGCCGCCCGGCCTGCCGGTCGTCCCGGAGAAGTACCAGCCCCGGCTCAAGCTCCTCACCCGGGGCGCCGAACTCCCCACCGAGGAAGAGGTGGCCGAGAACCGCCGCGCCGCGCCCGCCCGCCTCCGGGGGGCCGAGCGCATCCGGGAGGACGTGCTGTGAGCCCGGCGAAGGGGCCGCTCAAAGGGCGGGCCGCGCGGCTCGGGCGGCTCATGCCGTCGGGGCCCAGCTCGGCCGCCCGCACCCCCTTCGTCCTGCTGGTCGTGGTGCTGCTCGGCGGCGGGCTCATCAGCCTGCTCCTGCTGAACTCGGCCCTCAACCAGGGCTCCTTCAAACTGCGCGAGCTCAAGGACCGCACCACCGAGCTCACCGACGAGGAGCAGGCGCTCCAGCGGGACGTGGACGCCCACGCCGCCCCCGACGCCCTGGAGAGGGCCGCCCGCCGGCTCGGCATGGTGCCGGGCGGCAGCCCCGCCTTCCTCGGGCCCGACGGGAAGGTGCTGGGCGTGCCCTCCGCGGCCCCCTCCCCGGAGCCGAGCCCCACGCCCGTCCCGGACCCGCCCACGGAACCTCCGCCGGCGCCGCCCGCCACGGCCGGCGCCGCGCAGGCCCCGCCCGCGACCGACCAGCTCCAGCAGCAGTCCGCCCTGGACCCGGCCGTCACCGGTACCGACCCCGCGCCGACCGACCAGCTCCAGCAGCAGTCCGCCCTGGACCCGGCCGTCGCCGGTACCGACCCCGCGCGGACGGGCGCCGCCTCCGGGGCGGACCCCGCCCGGGCCGGAGCCGCCGGCATCGCGACCGCGCCCCCGACCACCCTCCCCACGACCTCCGGCAGGTGACCGAGCAGTGCCGTCCCAGGAGCCCCCGCGCCGCCGCGTTCCCGGCCCCGCCCGGCCCGCCCGTCCCCGGCCCGCCTCCGCCGGCGCCCGCAGCGCCCGCCCCGCGCCGCGCCCGGGCACCCGGCGCCCCGCGCCCCGGCCGCCCGCCCGCAGACCCCGCACCATCAAGCTCGGCAGCCCCCGGCCCCGGCTGCGCCTGATCTCCGTCGGCCTGACCCTCGTCATGCTCGTCTTCGTGGTGCGCCTGCTCCAGGTCCAGGCCGTGCACGCCGACGCGTACGCCGCCAAGGCCGCCGCGTACCGCTACCAGGAGTACACGCTCTCCGCCGAACGCGGTGAGATCACCGACCGCAACGGCATCGCGCTGGCCTCCAGCGTCGACGCGTACGACATCACCGCCGACCCGAAACTCTTCACGCCCGAGGAGAGCAAGGTCCCCGACGCCCCCGAGCAGGCCGCCGCCCTCCTCGCCCCGCTCCTCGGCAAGGAACCCGCCGAGATCGCCAAGAAGCTGCGCACCCCCAAGTCCCGTTACACCCTGCTGGCCCGCAAGCAGACCCCGCAGGTCTGGAACCAGATCAGGGACCTCAAGAGGGTGTACGGCCAGAAGGCCCAGGAACCCGGCGGCACCAAGGTGAACCTGCTCGGCGGCATCCTCAGCGAGCCCAGCAGCAAGCGCGTCTACCCCAACGGTGAACTCGCCGCCGGGATACTGGGGTACGTCAACGCCGAGGGCCGCGGCGCCGGCGGCGTGGAGTCCATGCTCGACGGCGAACTCGCCGGCAAGGACGGCAAGATCCGCTTCACCCAGTCCAACGGCCGCCAGGTACCCACCGCCGGCTCCCAGGGCACGCCCGCCGTCCCCGGCTCCGACGTCGAACTCACCATCGACCGCGACATCCAGTGGGCCGCCCAGCGGGCCATCACCGAGCAGGTCCGCAAGTCCAAGGCCGACCGCGGCTACGTCATCGTGCAGGACACCCGGACCGGCGAGGTCCTCGCCATGGCCAACGCCCCCGGCTTCGACCCCAACGACCTCTCCGCCGCCAACTCCGCCGCCATGGGCAACGCGGCCCTCCAGGACGCCTACGAACCGGGCTCCACCAGCAAGGTGATGTCCATGGCCGCGGTCCTGGAGGAGGGCAAGGCGGCCCCCGACACGCACGTCGTCGTCCCCAACCGGCTCCACCGCGGCGACCGGCTGTTCAAGGACGACGTCGACCACATCACCTGGTACCTGACCCTCAACGGCGTCCTCGCCAAGTCCAGCAACATCGGCACCATCCTCGCCACCGGCCAGCTCGGCGCCACCCAGGCCGAGTCCAACCGGATCCTCGACTCCTACCTGCGCAAGTTCGGCATCGGCAGCCCCACCGGCCTGGACTACCCGGGGGAGACCCCCGGCATCCTCGCCAAGCCCGAGAAGTGGTCCACCTCGCAGCAGTACACGATCCCCTTCGGCCAGGGCCTCTCCGTCAACGCCATGCAGGCAGCCTCCGTCTACTCGACCATCGCCAACGGAGGCGTACGCGTCGAACCGAGCCTCGTCCGCGGCACGAAGGGCCCCGACGGCCGCTTCACCCCGGCCCCCGAGGCCGGGAAGACCCGCGTCGTCAGCGAGAAGACCGCCCGGACCCTCGCCGAGATGCTGGAGTCCGTCGTCGACGACCGCGAGGGCACCGGCACCCGCGCCGCCATCCCCGGCTACCGCGTCGCCGGCAAGACCGGCACCGCCAACCGGGTCGACCCCGAACTCGGCCGGTACAAGGGCTACACCGCCTCCTTCGCCGGCTTCGCCCCCGCCGACGCCCCCCGCGTCACCGTCTACTGCGCCATCCAGAACCCCACCAAGGGCAGCTACTTCGGCGGCCAGATCTGCGGACCGATCTACAAGAAGGTCATGGAGTTCGCCCTCAAGACCCTCCACGTGGCCCCCACCGGCCGCGAGGCCCCCCGACTGCCCGTCACCTTCGACCCCACCCCGTGACACTCCGGGAGCACCAGTGACAACGATCACCCCCCGTTCCGGGAACCGGAAATCGAACTCCGGCGACGCCCCGGGCTCATTTAGCCCCGCAGAGGGTGCGCCCGGTACGCTCACCGCCGTGCCACACGCTGATCAGTACCGAACCACCCCACCCCGGCCGCGGCAGGCCCGCCCGACACCCCTGGGCGACCTGGCCGCACGGCTGGGCGTCGAGACGCCCGGCGCGGTCGCGGTGTCGGGGATCACCCACGACTCGCGGGCGGTGCGCCCCGGCGACGTGTACGCGGCGCTGCCCGGCGCCCGCGCCCACGGCGCCGACTTCGTCGCCCAGGCCGCGGACCTCGGCGCCGCCGCGATCCTCACCGACCCGGCCGGCGCCGAACGCGCCGCCGCGACCGGCCTGCCGGTCCTGGTCGTGGAGAACCCGCGCGGCCACATGGGCGAACTCGCCGCCGAGATCTACGGACGCCCCGGCGAGGACCTCCTCCAGATCGGCATCACGGGCACCTCCGGCAAGACGACCACCGCCTACCTCGTCGAAGGCGGCCTGCGCGGCTCCGGCCGGCGCACCGGCCTGGTCGGCACCGTCGAGATGCGGATCGGCGACGAGCGCATCAAGTCGGAGCGGACCACCCCCGAGGCCACCGACCTCCAGGCCCTCTTCGCCGTCATGCGCGAACGGGGCGTCGAGGCCGTCGCCATGGAGGTCTCCAGCCACGCCCTCGTGCTCGGCCGGGTCGACGGCTGCGTCTTCGACGTCGCCGTCTTCAACAACCTCAGCCCGGAACACATGGAGTTCCACTCCGACATGGAGGACTACTACCGGGCCAAGGCGAGCCTCTTCACCCCCGAGCGCAGCCGGATCGGCGTCGTGAACGCCGACGACGAGTACGGCCGCCGTCTCGCGAAGGAGGCGACCGTCCCGGTCGTCACCTTCTCCGCGGAGGGCCGCGCCGACGCCGACTGGCGCGCCGAGGACCTCGTCCTCGGCTCCCACACCTCGACGTTCACCGCCGTCGGCCCCGGAGGCGAGCGGATCGCCGCCACCGCCCCGCTGCCCGGCCCGTTCAACGTCGCCAACACCCTCGCGGCCGTCGCGACCCTCGCCACCGCCGGCCTTGACCCGAAGGCCGCGGCCGACGGCGTCGCGGCCGTCCCCGGCGTCCCCGGCCGGCTGGAGCGCGTCGAGGCCGGCCAGCCGTACCTCGCCGTCGTCGACTACGCCCACAAGACCGACGCCGTCGAATCGGTCCTCCGCTCCCTGCGCGAGGTCACCGAGGGCCGGCTGCACGTGGTCATCGGCTGCGGCGGCGACCGGGACACCACCAAACGCGGCCCGATGGGCGCCGCCGCGGCCCGGCTCGCCGACACGGCCGTGCTGACCTCCGACAACCCCCGCTCCGAGGACCCCCTCGCGATCCTCACCACGATGCTCGCGGGCGCCGCCGAGGTGCCCGCCGGGGAGCGCGGCGAGGTCCTCGTCCTCGCGGACCGCGCCGCCGCCATCGCGGCCGCCGTGGCCCGCGCGAAGCCCGGCGACACCGTCCTCGTCGCCGGCAAGGGCCACGAACAGGGCCAGGAGACGGCCGGCGTCGTCCGGCCCTTCGACGACCGCGAGGTCCTGCGCGCCGCGATCCTCGACCAGAACGCCCAAGCCGCTCCGCCGGCCGGCGGAGCCACCGCCAGCCACCAGAACAGTCAGGGATGAAGCAGTGATCGCCCTCTCCCTCGCCGAGATCGCCGAAATCGTCGGCGGGCAGGCGCACGACATACCGGATCCGGCCGCCCGGATCACCGGGCCCGTCGTCATCGACTCCCGTGAGGTGCGGGACGGCAGTCTCTTCGCCGCCTTCGCCGGGGAGCGTGTCGACGGCCACGACTACGCACAGCGCGCCGTCGAGGCGGGCGCGGCGGCGGTGCTCGCCGCCCGCCCCGTCGGCGTGCCCGCGATCGTCGTGGACGACGTCCAGGCCGCGCTCGGAGCCCTCGCCCGCGCGGTCGTGAAGCGCCTCGGCACCGATGTCGTCGCCCTCACCGGCTCGGCCGGCAAGACCTCCACCAAGGACCTGATCGCCCAGGTCCTCGAGCGGCACGCGCCGACCGTGTGGACGCCCGGCTCCCTGAACAACGAGATCGGCCTGCCGCTCACCGCGCTCACGGCCACCGACGAGACCCGGCACCTCGTCCTGGAGATGGGCGCCCGCGGCATCGGCCACATCCGCTACCTCACGGAGCTCACCCCGCCCCGTATCGGCCTCGTCCTCAACGTGGGCAGCGCCCACATCGGGGAGTTCGGCGGCCGGGAGCAGATCGCCCAGGCCAAGGGTGAACTCGTCGAGTCCCTCCCGTCCGCCGAGGACGGCGGCGTGGCGGTCCTCAACGCCGACGACCCGCTCGTCCGCGCCATGGCGAGCCGCACCAAGGCGCGCGTGACCCTCTTCGGCGAAGCGGACGAAGCGGCCGTACGGGCCGAGAACGTCCGCCTCACCGCGACCGGACAGCCCGCTTTCCGCCTTCACACACCCACCGGGTGCAGCGACGTGACCTTGCGCCTGTACGGTGAGCACCACGTGTCGAACGCGCTCGCAGCGGCCGCCGTCGCGCACGAGCTGGGCATGCCTGCCGAGGAGATCGCCACCGCGCTCTCCGAGGCCGGTTCCCTGTCGCGCTGGCGCATGGAGGTCACCGAGCGTCCGGACGGCGTGACGATCGTCAACGACGCCTACAACGCGAACCCCGAGTCCATGCGAGCCGCCCTGCGCGCGCTCGCGGCCATGGGCCGGGCCGCACAGGCCCAGGGGGGTCGTACGTGGGCGGTGCTCGGCAAGATGGCCGAGCTCGGCGACGCCTCGCTGGCCGAGCACGACGCGGTCGGACGGCTCGCCGTCCGGCTCAACGTCAGCAAGCTCGTCGCGGTCGGGGACAGGGAAGCGTCCTGGCTGCAACTGGGCGCATATAACGAGGGTTCGTGGGGTGAGGAGTCGGTGCACGTGTCCGACGCGCAGGCGGCTGTCGACCTGTTGCGCAGTGAGCTGCGCCCGGGGGACGTCGTCCTTGTGAAGGCATCCAGGTCGGTCGGTCTCGAGCAGGTCGCGCTGGCGCTGCTCGACACCGAGGGTGAGGTCGCCGGCCGATGAGGCAGATCCTCTTCGCGGGGGCCATCGGTCTCTTCCTGACCCTGATCGGCACCCCGCTGCTCATCAAGCTGCTCGCCCGCAAGGGATACGGCCAGTTCATCCGGGACGACGGCCCGCGCGGCCACCTGGGGAAGAAGGGCACGCCCACCATGGGCGGCATCTCCTTCATCCTCGCCACGCTCATCGCGTACGCCCTGGCGAAGGTCATCACCGGCGAGGACCCGACGTACTCGGGCGTCCTCGTGCTGTTCCTGATGGCCGGCATGGGTCTCGTCGGCTTCCTCGACGACTACATCAAGATCGTCAAGCAGCGGTCGCTCGGCCTGCGGGCCAAGGCGAAGATGGCCGGCCAGCTGATCGTGGGCATCGCCTTCGCGGTGCTCTCGCTCCAGTTCGCCGACCTGCGCGGGCTCACCCCGGCCTCCACGAAGCTCTCGTTCATCACGGACTTCGGCTGGTCGATCGGCCCGGTGCTGTTCGTGGTCTGGGCCCTCTTCATGATCCTGGCCATGTCCAACGGCGTGAACCTGACGGACGGTCTGGACGGCCTGGCGACCGGCGCCTCGGTGATGGTCTTCGGCGCCTACACGTTCATCGGGCTCTGGCAGTTCCAGGAGTCCTGCGCCAACGCCATGGACCTCACCAACCCCAACGCCTGTTTCGAGGTCCGCGACCCGCTCGACCTCGCGGTCGTGGCCTCCGCCCTCATGGGCGCCTGCTTCGGCTTCCTGTGGTGGAACACCTCGCCCGCCAAGATCTTCATGGGTGACACCGGCTCCCTGGCCCTCGGCGGCGCGCTCGCCGGCCTCGCCATCTGCTCCCGCACGGAGCTCCTGCTCGCCCTGCTCGGCGGCCTCTTCGTCCTGATCACCATGTCCGTGGTCATCCAGGTCGGATCGTTCCGCATGACCGGCAAGCGGGTCTTCCGGATGGCCCCCCTCCAGCACCACTTCGAACTCAAGGGGTGGTCCGAGGTCCTGGTCGTCGTCCGGTTCTGGATCATCCAGGGCATGTGCGTCATCGTCGGCCTCGGTCTCTTCTACGCGGGATGGGCATCCGAAAAGTGAGCGAACAGCTGGACTGGCAGGGCAAGCACGTCACCGTCGCGGGACTCGGCGTCTCCGGCATCCCGGCCGCCCGTGTCCTGCACGGCCGCGGCGCCGTCGTGACGGTGGTCAACGACGGCGACGACGAGCGCTCCCGGGCGCAGGCCGCCGAACTGGAGGCGGAGGGCATCACCGTCCGCCTCGGGGACGGGGCGACCCTGCCGTCCGGCACCGAGCTCCTCGTCACCACCCCCGGCTGGCGGCCCGACAAGCCGATCTTCGCGGCCGCCGCCGAGGCCGGTGTGGAGGTCTGGGGCGACGTCGAGCTGGCCTGGCGCCTGCGCGGGCCGGGGGCGGCCCCCTGGCTCGCGGTCACCGGCACCAACGGCAAGACCACGACCACCCGGATGCTCGCCTCCATCCTGGAGGCGGCGGGCCTGCGCACCGCCGCCGTCGGCAACATCGGCGTCTCCCTCCTCGACGCGGTGCTCGGCGAGGAGGAGTACGACGTGCTCGCCGTCGAGCTCTCCAGCTACCAGCTCCACTGGGCGCCGTCCGTGCGCGCCCACTCGGCCGTCGTGCTCAACCTGGCGCCCGACCACCTCGACTGGCACGGCTCCATGGAGGCGTACGCCGCCGACAAGGGCCGGATCTACGAGGGCAACCAGGTCGCCTGCGTCTACAACACGGCCGACAAGGCCACCGAGGACCTGGTCCGCGAGGCCGACGTCGAGGAGGGCTGCCGCGCGATCGGCTTCACCCTCGGCACCCCGGGCCTCTCCGAACTGGGCGTGGTCGAGGGCATCCTCGTCGACCGGGCCTTCGTGGAGAACCGGCAGAAGCAGGCCCAGGAGCTGGCCGAGGTCTCCGACGTCCGCCCCCCGGCCCCGCACAACATCGCCAACGCGCTGGCCGCGGCGGCCCTCGCCCGCGCCTTCGGCGTGGAGGCCCGGGCCGTACGGGAGGGCCTGCGGGCCTTCCGGCCCGACCCGCACCGCATCGAGCTGGTCGAGGAGGTCGGGGGCGTCACGTACGTGGACGACTCCAAGGCCACCAACACCCACGCCGCGGAAGCCTCGTTGGCGGCCTACGACCCGATCGTCTGGATCGCCGGCGGCCTGGCCAAGGGCGCCACCTTCGACGAGCTCGTCCAGAAGTCGGCGAAGCGCTTGCGCGGGGCCGTGCTGATGGGCGCCGACCGGGCCCTCATCCGCGAAGCCCTGGCGCGACACGCCCCGGAGGTCCCGGTGGTGGACCTCGACCGGACCGACACTGGTGCGATGTCCGAGGCGGTCCGGGAGGCGGCCCGGCTGGCCCGCCCCGGGGACACGGTCCTCCTCGCCCCGGCCTGTGCCTCGATGGACATGTTCACCAACTACAACAAGCGGGGCGAGGCCTTCGCGGACGCGGTCCGGGCCCTCGCCGCCACCGGGCCCGCCTGACCCGACCAGCGGGGTCCGGCCGGGCCGGGCACGACCGGAGGGGACAGCGAGCATGCCGAGCAAGATCGCCGGGACGCGCCGGCCTTCCGCCGTACGCGGCGGAGGCCGGGCCCCCGCACCCCCGCGGCGGGTCCGCGGCGGGGGTGCGCGGCGGCTGTACGAGCGGGCGCGACGGGCCTGGGACCGGCCCCTCACCGCGTACTACGTGATCATCGGCGCCGGGCTCCTCATCACCGCGCTCGGCCTCGTCATGGTCTACTCCGCCTCGATGATCAAGGCGCTCACCTTCGACCTGGCGCCCTCCTACTTCTTCCGGAAGCAGCTGTTCGCCGCGCTGCTCGGCACCGGGCTGCTCCTGCTCGCCTCCCGGATGCCGGTGAAGCTGCACCGGGCGCTGGCCTACCCGATCCTGGCCGGCGCCGTCTTCCTGATGGTGCTGGTGCAGATCCCGGGGATAGGGCACTCCGTCGGCGGCAACCAGAACTGGATCTCCCTGGGCGGGCCGTTCATGCTCCAGCCCAGCGAGTTCGGCAAGCTGGGACTGATCCTGTGGGGGGCGGACCTGCTCGCCCGGAAACAGGACACGAAGCTGCTCACCCAGTGGAAACACATGCTGGTGCCGCTCGTCCCGGGCGCCTTCCTGCTGCTCGGGCTCATCATGCTCGGCGGCGACATGGGCACCGCGATCATCCTCACCGCGATCCTCTTCGGCCTGCTGTGGACGGCCGGCGCGCCCACCCGCCTCTTCGTCGGGGTGCTCACGGTGGCCGGCGCGATCGGCGTGCTCCTCATCAAGACGAGCGCGAACCGGATGAAGCGCTTCGACTGCATCGGCGCCACCGACCCCGGCGGGGAGGGAGCCCCCTGCCTCCAGGCCGCGCACGGCATCTATGCTCTGGCCTCGGGTGGATGGTTCGGTTCCGGCCTCGGTGCGAGTGTGGAAAAATGGGGTCAACTGCCCGAAGCGCACACGGACTTCATCTTCGCCGTCACCGGTGAGGAACTGGGTCTGGCGGGGACGCTGTCGGTGCTGGCCCTCTTCGCGGCCCTAGGCTATGCGGGTATCCGCGTGGCCGGACGCACGGAGGACCCCTTCGTGAGGTTTGCCGCGGGAGGCGTGACCACCTGGATCACGGCCCAGGCCGTGATCAACGTCGGTGCGGTGCTCGGTCTGCTGCCGATCGCCGGAGTCCCGCTCCCGCTGTTCTCGTACGGGGGGTCGGCCCTGCTGCCGACCATGTTCGCCGTCGGGCTCCTGATCGCCTTCGCGCGACAGGAACCCGCCGCGAAAGCGGCCCTGGCCATGCGCCGCCCCGGCTGGGGCAGACGGGCCGGGGTGAGATGGAAGTCGATGCGACGGCGCGTCAAGAAGCGCCCGTCCGGAGAGCGGTGAATTTCGGTGCATGTCGTACTCGCCGGTGGGGGGACCGCCGGCCACATCGAGCCCGCGCTCGCCCTCGCGGACGCCCTGCGCAGGCAGGACCCCACCGTGGGCATCACGGCGCTGGGCACGGAGAAGGGTCTGGAGACCCGGCTCGTCCCCGAGCGGGGCTACGAGTTGGCGCTCATCCCCGCCGTACCGCTGCCCCGCAAACCCACCCCCGAGCTGATCACCGTCCCGGGACGGCTCCGCGGCACCATCAAGGCCGCCGAGCAGATCCTGGAGCGCACCAAGGCGGACTGCGTGGTCGGCTTCGGCGGCTATGTGGCGCTGCCCGGTTATCTCGCCGCCAAGCGGCTCGGTGTGCCGATCGTGGTCCACGAGGCCAACGCCCGGCCCGGCCTCGCCAACAAGATCGGCTCGCGGTACGCGGCCGGGGTCGCCGTCGCCACGCCCGACAGCAAGCTGCGCAACGCCCGCTACATCGGCATCCCGCTGCGCCACACCATCGCGACCCTCGACCGGGCCCGGGTGCGGCCCGAGGCGCGCGCCGCCTTCGGCCTCGACCCCAACCTGCCCACCCTGCTGGTCTCCGGCGGCTCGCAGGGCGCCCGGCGGCTCAACGAGGTCATCCAGCAGATCGCCCCGGTGCTCCAGCGCTCCGGCATCCAGATCCTGCACGCGGTCGGCCCGAAGAACGAACTGCCGCGTGTCGACAACATGCCCGGAATGCCGCCGTACGTGCCGGTACCGTACGTGGACCGGATGGACCTCGCGTACGCCGCGGCCGACATGATGCTCTGCCGCGCGGGCGCGATGACCGTCGCCGAGCTCTCCGCCGTCGGGCTGCCCGCCGCCTACGTCCCGCTGCCCATCGGCAACGGCGAACAGCGGCTCAACGCCCAGCCGGTGGTCAAGGCGGGCGGCGGACTCCTCGTGGACGACGCGGAGCTGACGCCGCAGTGGGTGCAGGGCAACGTCCTGCCCGTGCTGGCCGACCCGCACCGGCTGTACGAGATGTCCCGCGCCGCGGCCGAGTTCGGCCGCCGGGACGCCGACGACCTGCTCGTCGGCATGGTGTACGAGGCGATCGCCGCCCGCCGGCAGGCGTAGCGGCGCACTGAGGGCAGGAGAGCGCCAGGTGGCAGCCGGACCGACGACCGCCGAGAAGAACGGCACGGGCAAGCCCAGGAGGGCGTCGGAGCGGCCGCCGGGGCCGGGGGAGCGGAGCCGCGGTGCCCGCCTCCCCGGCCTCCGGGTGCTGCTGATCGCGATCGGCGGCCTGGCGCTCACCGCCGGGGTGCTCTGGGCGCTGTACGGCTCCAGCTGGTTCCGTGTGGAAGCTGTGAAGACTTCCGGCACCCGGGTCCTGACCCCGCGCCAGGTGGAGGCCGTCGCCGCCGTCCCGGTCGGCGCCCCGCTCCTGTCCGTCGACACCGATGCCATCGAGGCGCGGCTCAGGAAGGAATTGCCGCGCATCGACGCGGTCGAGGTCGTGCGCTCCTGGCCGCACGGAATCGGTCTGAACGTGACGGAACGGCAGCCGGTTCTCCTGATGGAAAAGGGCGGAAAGTTCACCGAAGTCGACAAGAACGGCGTTCGGTACGCCACCGTACCCGCCGCGCCCCGCGGCGTGCCCCGGCTCGACCTGGCCCCGGCCTCCTCGCCCGCCCTGCGCCGTTTCGGACCCGACCGGCTCCTCCGGGAGGCCGTCCGGGTGCGGGGCGAACTCCCCGAGCACATCGCCCGCGACACCCGTGTCGTCCGCGTGACCTCGTACGACTCCGTCACTCTGGAGCTGTCCGGCGACCGCACCGTGCTCTGGGGAAGCTCCGAACACGGCGTCGCCAAGGCCCGGGTGCTGACCGCTCTGATGAAGGCGGCGCCCAAAGCGGGGCACTTCGATGTAAGTGCCCCCACGGCCCCTGCGGCGTCGGGAAGTTGACGGCCATCACCGCTGGCCAGCACCCTGGTTGGCCACCGCTACGGGTGATCACATAGGGTGAAAAGAAAAACGGGAGGTTCGGCGTGTTCGTTGAACGCGCGCCACTTGTCGACTTAGTGTCCTGTCCGGAAGAGTCCAGGGAACAGAGACACTGGTAACCCTAAACTTGAACGTTAGGGTTTGGGTCGGCGTTTCGGACCGTCCCAATCGGCATCCGTCGTCGCGGCGCCCACCAACGCGAAGCGGCGACACGTAACTCGAGGCGAGAGGCCTTCGACGTGGCAGCACCGCAGAACTACCTCGCAGTCATCAAGGTCATCGGTGTCGGCGGCGGTGGTGTCAATGCCATCAACCGAATGATCGAGGTCGGTCTCAAGGGCGTCGAGTTCATCGCCATCAACACGGACGCGCAAGCACTGTTGATGAGCGACGCCGACGTCAAGCTCGACGTCGGCCGCGAACTCACCCGCGGCCTCGGGGCCGGGGCCAACCCGGCCGTCGGTCGCAAGGCGGCAGAGGACCACCGCGAGGAGATCGAGGAGGTCCTCAAGGGGGCCGACATGGTCTTCGTCACCGCCGGCGAAGGCGGCGGCACCGGCACCGGCGGCGCACCCGTCGTCGCCAACATCGCACGCTCGCTCGGCGCCCTGACGATCGGCGTGGTCACCCGCCCGTTCACCTTCGAGGGCCGCCGCCGCGCCAACCAGGCGGAGGACGGCATCGCCGAGCTCCGCGAAGAGGTCGACACCCTCATCGTCATCCCGAACGACCGGCTGCTCTCGATCTCGGACCGCCAGGTCTCCGTGCTCGACGCCTTCAAGTCGGCCGACCAGGTGCTGCTGAGCGGTGTCCAGGGCATCACCGACCTCATCACGACCCCCGGTCTCATCAACCTCGACTTCGCCGACGTCAAGTCGGTCATGTCCGAGGCCGGTTCCGCGCTCATGGGCATCGGCTCGGCCCGCGGCGACGACCGCGCGGTGGCCGCCGCCGAGATGGCGATCTCCTCGCCGCTCCTCGAGGCCTCCATCGACGGCGCCCGCGGCGTGCTGCTCTCCATCTCCGGCGGCAGCGACCTCGGTCTCTTCGAGATCAACGAGGCCGCCCAGCTGGTCAGCGAGGCGGCCCACCCCGAGGCCAACATCATCTTCGGCGCCGTCATCGACGACGCCCTCGGCGACGAGGTGCGGGTCACCGTCATCGCGGCCGGCTTCGACGGCGGCCAGCCGCCCGCCCGCCGGGACAACATCATCGGCTCGGTCTCGGCCAAGCGTGAGGAGCCGGCCCCGGCGCCCCGCGCCACCGAGACCCCCCGCCCGCTCGGCGGCCTCGGCACCGTCGCCCCGCGCGAGGAGCCGGCCACCCCGCCGGCCGAGCCCGCCCCCGTGGTCAACGAGGCCCCGCTGCCGCCGGTCCCGCCGGTGGTCCCGCCGGCCCGCCCCTACGCGGACAGCCAGGCCGAGGAACTGGATGTCCCGGACTTCCTGAAGTGATAGGACACCGCTTCGCGACGAACGGCGCGCACTTCGCCTTCACCGACCGGTGGGGCGGGGTGAGCGCCGTTCCGTACGAGGAGCTCAACCTCGGCGGCGCCGTGGGGGACGACCCCGCGGCCGTACGGGCCAACCGGGCCCGGGCTGCCGGCGAGCTCGGCCTCCGGCCGGTGGACGTGGTCTACATGAACCAGGTCCACGGCGCGGAGGTCGCCGTGGCCGACGGGCCGTGGCCGGGGGACGGCGTTCCGTCCGTCGACGCGACGGTGACCACCCGGCCGGGGCTCGCCCTCGCCGTGCTCACCGCCGACTGCGTCCCCGTCCTCCTCGCCGACCCCGTCGCCGGGGTCGTCTCCGCCGCCCACGCCGGGCGGCCCGGCATGATCGCCGGGGTCGTCCCGGCCGCCGTGCGGGCGATGACGGAGCTCGGCGCGGCCCCGGGACGGATCGTCGCCCGCACCGGGCCCTCCGTCTGCGGGCGCTGCTACGAGGTGCCCGAGGCGATGCGCGCCGAGGTCGCGGACGCCGAACCCGCGGCGTACGCCGAGACCTCGTGGGGCACTCCGGCCGTCGACGTGGCCGCCGGGGTACGGGCCCAGCTCACCCGGCTCGGGGTCCGTGACGTCGAGGACGCCGGGGTCTGCACCCTGGAGTCCCGCGACCACTACTCGTACCGCCGCGACCGCACCACGGGGCGACTCGCGGGATTTGTCTGGTTGAACCGAGAAGAGACATGACGGACCGCACGTCGGAACTGGCCGAGAACCTGGCGCGGGTGGAGGAGAGGATCGCCGCCGCCTGCGCCGCCGCGGGGCGCGCCCGGGAGGAGGTGACCCTCATCGTGGTCACCAAGACCTACCCGGCGAGCGACGTGAGAATCCTCCACGGACTCGGGGTGCGGCACGTCGCCGAGAACCGGGACCAGGACGCCGCCCCCAAGGCGGCCGCCTGTGCCGATCTCGACCTGACCTGGCACTTCGTGGGTCAATTGCAGACCAACAAGGTCCGTTCCGTGGTGGGTTATGCCGATGTGGTGCAATCCGTCGACCGCGTGAAGCTCGTCTCCTCCCTCTCCGCCGCCGCGGAGAAGGCCGGCCGCGAGCTCGGCTGCCTCGTCCAGGTCGCCCTCGACGCCGGGTCCGGCGAGCGCGGTGACCGCGGGGGCGTCGCCCCGGACGGGATCGAGGAGTTGGCGGCGGCCGTGGACGCGGCTCCCGGCCTGCGGCTCGACGGCCTGATGACCGTCGCCCCCCTGGCCGGGGAGTACGCCGGACGGCAACGCGCCGCCTTCGACCGGCTGATGGATTTGTCGACTGCCCTGCGCGCGACCCGCCCGGCTGCGAACATGGTGTCAGCAGGGATGAGTGCGGACCTCGAGGAGGCCGTCGCCGCCGGTGCGACACACGTCCGCGTCGGTACGGCGGTACTCGGCGTCCGCCCGAAGCTCGGGTAACGTCGCGAAGCGAGTCGGACCACAGCAGAAAATATGGTCATTCCGCAGAACGGCGGGATGGCCACGTGGATCGCGGGCACTTGGTGACGAGGACCGATCCACCACAGAGCGGAGGAATCGGAGAATGGCCGGCGCGATGCGCAAGATGGCGGTCTACCTCGGCCTCGTGGAGGACGATGGGTACGACGGCCGGGGCTTCGACCCCGATGACGACTTCGAGCCCGAGCTGGAGCCGGAGCCCGAGCGGGAGCGGCGTCACACCCCCCCGCGCCAGGTCGAGCGGGAGGAGCCGGTGCGCGTGCCGACGCCGCCCGCCCCGCGTGAACCGGTCGCCCATTCCGTCCCGGTACTCGCCGAAAGCGGACGTCCGGCCCGAATTGCCCCCGTGGCATCCATCACACCCGAACGCCCGAGCCTGGAGAAGAACGCACCGGTGATCATGCCCAAGGTCGTGTCCGAGCGGGAGCCCTACCGCATCACCACGCTGCACCCGCGGACCTACAACGAGGCCCGTACCATCGGGGAACACTTCCGCGAGGGCACCCCTGTGATCATGAACCTCACCGAGATGGACGACACCGACGCGAAGCGACTTGTCGACTTTGCCGCCGGTCTCGTCTTCGGGCTCCATGGCAGCATTGAGCGCGTGACGCAGAAGGTGTTCCTGTTGTCGCCTGCTAACGTCGATGTCACGGCGGAGGACAAGGCCCGGATCGCAGAGGGCGGATTCTTCAACCAGAGCTGAGGAACGAAACCGGACGGACCGGCCGCGAGCGGCCGGAACAAGTGAGAGCACGAGAGCCAGGGGAGAGGGAAACGCGGGATGGGCGTCGCACTACAAGTGGTCTACATCGTGCTGATGTGCTTCCTCGTCTTCCTGATCGTCCGGCTCGTCATGGATTACGTCTTCCAGTTCGCCCGTTCATGGCAACCCGGAAAGGCGATGGTGGTCGTTCTGGAGGCCACCTACACTGTCACCGATCCACCGCTCAAGCTTCTGCGGCGGTTCATCCCGCCGCTGCGTCTCGGGGGCGTGGCACTCGACCTGTCCTTCTTCGTTCTGATGATCATCGTCTACATCCTGATCTCCATCGTGAGCAGCTTCGCGAGGTGAGTGTGGACGATACGGTCCTGCCGACTGCCGACGACTACGTAGAGGTGAAGAAGAGATGCCGCTGACTCCCGAGGACGTGCGGAACAAGCAGTTCACGACCGTCCGCCTTCGAGAAGGCTATGACGAGGACGAGGTCGACGCGTTCCTCGACGAGGTCGAAGCCGAGCTGACCCGCCTGCTCCGCGAGAACGAGGACCTGCGCGCCAAGCTGGCCGCCGCGACGCGCGCCGCCGCGCAGAACCAGCAGCAGCAGAACATGCGCAAGCCTCCGGAGCAGCAGGACCGCCCCGTCGGTCCCGGGGCCCCGGTACCCGCCGCCATATCGGGACCGCCGGTCCAGCAGCAGCCGCCACAGATGGGCCCGCCGCAGCTGCCTTCCGGTGCTCCCCAGCTTCCCGCGGGTCCCATGCAGGGCGGGCCCATGGGCCCCGGCCCGATGCAGGGCGGCCCGATGGGTCCCGGCCCGATGCAGGGCGGCCCCATGGGCCACCCGCAGCAGCAGCAGATGCCGCAGCCGGCCCAGGGCCCGGGTGGCGACAGCGCCGCGCGTGTCCTCTCGCTGGCCCAGCAGACCGCCGACCAGGCGATCGCCGAGGCCCGCTCCGAGGCCAACAAGATCGTCGGCGAGGCGCGCTCGCGCGCCGAGGGCCTGGAGCGGGACGCCCGCGCCAAGGCGGACGCTCTTGAGCGGGACGCGCAGGAGAAGCACCGCGTCGCGATGGGCTCCCTGGAGTCCGCCCGCGCCACGCTGGAGCGCAAGGTCGAGGACCTGCGCGGCTTCGAGCGCGAGTACCGTACGCGCCTGAAGTCGTACCTCGAGTCCCAGCTGCGTCAGCTGGAGACCCAGGCCGACGACTCGCTGGCTCCGCCGCGGACCCCGGCGACGGCTTCCCTGCCGCCGTCCCCGTCCATGGCCTCCGCCGGCGCGAGCGCGCCGTCCTACGGTGGCAACGGCGGGATGGGCGGTGCGCCCTCCATGGGCGGCGCCCCGTCCTACGGCGGTCAGCAGCAGATGTCGCCCGCGATGACCCAGCCGATGGCTCCGGTCCGGCCGCAGGCTCCGCAGCCGATGCAGCAGGCGCCGGCGCCGATGCGCGGGTTCCTCATCGACGAGGACGACAACTGACGCGGCGGCCCCGCGCGCGCTGAGGCGCGCACCGGTCGGCAGCCCCAAGGGCCGGCTCCCCACCCGGGAGCCGGCCCTTCGGCGTACGCGGGGCTCCTCGCCGGGCCGCGGCCCCGCGAGGGGAGTACGGGGAAGGGCCCGGCTTCGGGGAAGCCGGGCCCTTCGGGAGGGTCGTGGGTCAGGACTTGCGGAGGTGGAAGGTGAGGGCGAGGGGCTCGTCCGTGAAGGCCGGGCCGAAGGAGTCGTCGGGCTCACCCTGCCCGTACTCCGTCGCCAGCACCTCCTCCGCGATCAGCCCGGCGTGCGCGGACAGCGCCTCCACCGTCTCCTCCGAAGCCGACGTCCACCGCAGCGCGATCCGGTCCGCCACGTCCAGGCCGCTGTTCTTGCGCGCCTCCTGGATCAGCCGGATCGCGTCCCGCGCTAGGCCGGCCTTCCGCAGCTCCGGGGTGATCTCCAGGTCCAGGGCGACCGTCGCGCCCGCGTCGGACGCGACCGACCAGCCCTCGCGCGGTGTCTCGGTGATGATGACCTCCTCGGGGGAGAGGGTCACCTGCTCGCCGTTCACCTCCAGCGAGGCCTCACCGGAGCGCAGCGCCAGCGACAGTGCCGCCGCGTCGGCCGCGGCCACCGCCTTCGCCACGTCCTGGACGCCCTTGCCGAAGCGCTTGCCGAGGGCCCGGAAGTTCGCCTTGGCGGTGGTGTCGACGAGGCTGCCGCCGACCTCGGAGAGGGACGCCAGGGAGGAGACGTTCAGCTCCTCCGTGATCTGGGCCCGCAGCTCGGGCGAGAGCGCGGCGAAGCCCGAGGCGGCGACCAGCGCCCGCGACAGCGGCTGACGGGTCTTCACGCCGGACTCGGCGCGCGTGGCGCGGCCCAGCTCGACCAGCCGGCGGACCAGGGCCATCTGCTCGGACAGGGCCGGGTCGGTCAGCGCCGCGTCGGCCTCCGGCCAGCTCGCCAGGTGGACCGACTCGGGGGCGTCCGGGGTGACGGGCACGACGAGGTCCTGCCAGACCCGCTCGGTGATGAACGGGGTCAGCGGGGCCATCAGGCGGGTGACGGTCTCCAGGACCTCGTGCAGGGTGCGCAGCGCCGACGCGTCGCCCTGCCAGAACCGGCGCCGCGAGCGGCGCACGTACCAGTTGGACAGGTCGTCGACGAAGGCCGACAGGAGCTTGCCGGTCCGCTGCGTGTCGTACGACTCCATGGCCTCGGTGGCCTCGGCGACGAGCGTGTTCAGCTCGCCGAGCAGCCAGCGGTCGAGGACCGGGCGCTCGGCCGGGGCCGGGTCGGCGGCCGACGGGGCCCAGCCGGACGTACGGGCGTAGAGGGCCTGGAAGGCGACCGTGTTCCAGTACGTCAGGAGGGTCTTGCGGACGACCTCCTGGATCGTGCCGTGGCCGACCCGGCGGGCCGCCCACGGGGAACCGCCGGCCGCCATGAACCAGCGGACCGCGTCGGCGCCGTGCTGGTCCATGAGCGGGATCGGCTGGAGGATGTTGCCCAGGTGCTTGGACATCTTCCGGCCGTCCTCGGCGAGGATGTGGCCGAGGCAGACGACGTTCTCGTACGAGGACTTGTCGAAGACCAGGGTGCCGACGGCCATCAGGGTGTAGAACCAGCCGCGGGTCTGGTCGATGGCCTCGGAGATGAACTGCGCCGGGTACCGGCTCTCGAACAGTTCCTTGTTGCGGTACGGGTAGCCGTACTGGGCGAACGGCATCGAGCCCGAGTCGTACCAGGCGTCGATGACCTCCGGCACCCGGACGGCCTCCAGCGCGCAGCCGTCGGCAGGGCAGCCGAAGGTCACGTCGTCGATGAACGGCCGGTGCGGGTCGAGCCCGGACTGGTCGGCGCCGGTCAGCTCGGTCAGCTCGGCGCGCGAACCCACGCAGGTGAGGTGGCCCTCCTCGCAGCGCCAGATCGGCAGCGGGGTGCCCCAGTAGCGGTTCCGGGAGAGCGCCCAGTCGATGTTGTTGTTCAGCCAGTCGCCGAAGCGGCCGTGCTTGACCGACTCGGGGAACCAGTTGGTCCGCTCGTTCTCCTGGAGCAGGCGGTCCTTCACCGCGGTCGTCCGGATGTACCAGGACGGCTGCGCGTAGTAGAGCAGGGCCGTGTGGCAGCGCCAGCAGTGCGGGTAGCTGTGCTCGTACGGCACGTGGCGGAAGAGGAGGCCGCGGGCGTCCAGGTCGGCGGTGAGCGCCTCGTCGGCCTTCTTGAAGAAGACACCGCCGACCAGCGGCAGGTCCTCCTCGAAGGTGCCGTCCTGGCGGACCGGGTTCACCATCGGCAGACCGTACGCCTTGCAGACCTTGAGGTCGTCCTCACCGAAGGCGGGGGACTGGTGGACGAGACCGGTGCCGTCCTCGGTGGTCACGTAGTCGGCGTTGACGACGAAGTGGGCCTCGGCCGGGAACTCCACCAGCTCGAAGGGCCGCTGGTAGGTCCAGCGCTCCATGTCCTTACCGGTGAAGGACTCGCCGGTGGTCACCCAGCCCTCGCCGAGCGCCTTCTCCAGGAGCGGCTCGGCGACGACGAGCCGCTCGTCGCCGTCGGTGGCGACCACGTAGGTGACCTCGGGGTGGGCGGCGACCGCCGTGTTGGACACCAGGGTCCACGGGGTCGTCGTCCAGACGAGGAGGGCCGCCTTGCCGGCCAGCGGGCCGGAGGTCAGCGGGAAACGCACGAAGACGGAGGGGTCGACGACCGTCTCGTAGCCCTGGGCCAGCTCGTGGTCCGACAGGCCGGTGCCGCAGCGGGGGCACCAGGGGGCGACGCGGTGGTCCTGCACCAGCAGGCCCTTGTCGAAGATCTGCTTCAGCGACCACCAGACCGACTCGATGTACGAGGGGTCCATCGTCCGGTAGGCGTCGTCCAGGTCGACCCAGTAGCCCATGCGGGTCGTCAGCTCGGCGAAGGCGTCGGTGTGGCGGGTCACGGACTCGCGGCACTTGGCGTTGAACTCGGCGATGCCGTAAGCCTCGATGTCCTTCTTGCCGGAGAAGCCGAGCTCCTTCTCGACGGCGAGCTCGACCGGCAGGCCGTGGCAGTCCCAGCCGGCCTTGCGGGCCACGTGGTAGCCGCGCATGGTCCGGAAGCGGGGGAAGACGTCCTTGAAGACGCGGGCCTCGATGTGGTGGGCGCCGGGCATGCCGTTGGCGGTGGGCGGGCCCTCGTAGAACACCCACTCGGGGCGGCCTGCGGACTGCTCCAGGGTCTTCTCGAAGACCTTGTTCTCCTGCCAGAAGTCGAGCACGGCGTGCTCGAGCGCGGGCAGGTCGACCTGGGCGGGCACCTGACGGTACTGCGGCGGTGTCATGCGGCGGACTCTCCTCCGGACGGACGGTTCTCTTCCGTCGGAGGGACGAGAGCACTGCTCCCGCGGTACCACCCTCCTTGGCCCCGGGCGCGGACACCCTGAGCCCCCTCATTGGGGTCGCGACGCCGGGTCTAGTCACCGCGGTGACCCGCGGCTTTCTTCCGGCAGCTCCGGGGTGATGCTTCACATCGGGCTCGCCCCCGGGCTCTCACCGTCCCCGGGTCGCTCATGGCTGCGTACGACGCTACTCGTCCCCATCCAAGCCTCTCGCTACGCCCCAGTGTACGGGGCGCGACGGGGGCCACCGCACGTCCTTTTCGCCGCTCCCCGGTGACCCGAATGGCCACACGGGGCGCCCCGGACTTCGGATACGGCCATGTGGGGGAGGGGGGCGGGCGGATTACCGGGCGGTGAGCGGGGCACAACGGAGGCAGGCCCGTCCCGTGGGGTACGGGGGCGGGCGGGAACGGCGGCGTGCCCCGTTGCCGCGGACCGTGGGCCGATTTATCGTCCCAGCACGATTCGCGAGCAAGATCACAAAATGTGAAGGGGCCGCGACATGGTGGCGAAGAAGACCGCCGCGAAGAAGTCCCCGACGGCCTCACAGGCCCCGGCGGAAGCCCGGGGCGCCGCCGGTTCCGCCGGCGCGGGCGTGGACGGCAAGGACGTGGCCGGGAAGAAGTCGGCGGTCGGGAAGAGGACGGCCACGGCGGCCCCCGCGCGCAGGAGGACGGCCGGGACGTCCGCGGTGGACGGGACCACGGCCGAGCCGGCGAGGAAACGGACGGTGACCGGGAGGACCGCGGCGGAGAAGGCCACGGAGGGGACGGCGGTGCGCAAGGCCGCCGCGAAGCGGACGGATCCGAAGAAGGCCGCCGAGACGGCGCCGCCTGCCGCCGGGAGGACTCCGGCGAAGAAGGCCCCGGCGAAGAAGGCGCCTTCCGGGGACTCGGGAGGTACGACCGCCCCGAGGGCCCCCGCGCGGAAGAAGGCCGCGAAGAGGGCCCCGGCGGCCCGCGAGCCGGCCGCTCCCGCCGTACCCCCCGACGCTCCGGAAGGACCGGGCGGCCCGGACACCCCGGACCCGGCCGGCGCCGGGACCGCCGCACCCCCGGAGACGCCGGAGGCCCCCGGGGCCCCGGCCGCCCCGGTGAAGAGGACCACGGCCAGGAAGGCCGAGGCGAGGAAGGCGCCCGCCAGGACGGCGGGCGCCGCGAAGCAGCAGACAGGAGCCAGGACGGTGGCAGCGAAGAAGACCGCGGGTGGCGTCACGACCGTCGAGGACGAGGCGGCGGTGCCCCCGGCCCGCGCCGGGGAGCTCGCGGTACGCCCCGGCGAGGATCCCTGGACGCCGGAGGAGGTCGCGGAGGCCCGCGGTGTGCTCCAGGCGGAGGTGACGCGCCTGCGCACCGAGCTCGCGCACTCGCAGCAGGAGCTCACCGGCCTCATGCGGGACTCCGGCGACGGCGCCGGCGACGACCAGGCCGACACCGGCACCAAGAACATCACCCGGGAGCACGAGCTGGCCCTCGCGGCCAACGCCCGCGAGATGCTGGAGCAGACCGAGCACGCCCTGGAGCGATTGGACGCCGGCACCTACGGCCTCTGCGAGATCTGCGGGAAGCCCATCGGCAAGGCGCGCATGCAGGCCTTCCCCCGGGCCACCCTGTGCGTCGAGGACAAGCAGCGCCAGGAGCGCCGGGGCTAGGGGTGTCCGGGAAGTAGGGGCGTTCGGTGGTCGGGAGCTCCCCGGGCCCGCAGGGGCCGGGGGAGGACCGCCCCGGTACCGGGCGTACGCGGGTGAGCCCGACAGTGCCGGGGGCGCCTGCCGAGCCCCAGGGGCCACAGGAGCGCGCGCCTGCGGGCACCTCCCGGGCGGACCCTGCGGGAGTCGCGGGCCCGCCGGGGCGTTCCGGACAGCTCCGGCGCCGGCGGGCCCGGCCCCCGCGTGCGGCGCGGTCCGGGCTGCCGGTGGCGCGGGCCCGTGCCGTACCCTCGGTGCACGGTCAGGCATCGAGGTTCGAGGGACTCACTCAGTGGCAGAGGCGGAGAGCGTCATCGGTACGCCGGATTCAGCAGGGGCCGACGAGTCGGCCGTTCCCGAGGAGCGGCCGAAGGGCAAGCGCCGGATCCTCGCCTTGTTCCTGGTGGCCGTCGTGGCCTACCTCCTCGACCTCGGCAGCAAGATCGTCGTCGTGGAGAAGCTGGAGGGCCGCGAGCCGATCAAGGTGATCGGTGACCTGCTGCGCTTCGAGGCGATCCGGAACCCGGGCGCCGCCTTCGGCATGGGCGAGGCCTTCACGATCATCTTCACCTGCATCGCCGCCGTGGTGATCGTGGTGATCATCCGGCTGGCCCGCAAGCTCTACAGCCTGCCCTGGGCCATCGCCCTCGGCCTGCTCCTCGGCGGTGCGCTCGGCAACCTCACCGACCGGATCTTCCGCTCCCCGGGCGTCTTCGAGGGCGCGGTCGTGGACTTCATCGCCCCGGCGCACTTCGCCGTCTTCAACCTCGCGGACTCCGCGATCGTGTGCGGCGGCATCCTGATCGTCCTGCTGTCCTTCCGCGGCCTGGACCCCGACGGCACCGTCCACAAGGACTGAGCACTCCCGGCACAAGGCATACTCGACGGGTGAGTACGAGTCCCGAGATCCGCACCCTGCCCGTTCCCGATGGCCTGGAGGGCGAGCGCGTCGACGCCGCCATCGCCCGCATGTTCGGGTTCTCCCGTACGAAGGCGGCCGAGCTGGCCGCCGCAGGCAAGGTCCAGGTCGACGGCGCCGTCGTCGGCAAGTCCGAGCGGGTCAGCGGCGGCGCGTGGCTCGAGGTCGAGATGCCGGGCGCGCCCGCGCCCGTGCAGATCGTCGCGGAGCCCGTCGAGGGCATGGAGATCGTCCACGACGACGACGACATCGTGGTGATCACCAAGCCGATCGGCGTGGCCGCGCACCCCAGCCCCGGCTGGACCGGCACCACCGTCATCGGCGGTCTCGCCGCCGCCGGCTACCGCATCTCCACCTCCGGCGCCGCCGAGCGCCAGGGCATCGTGCACCGCCTCGACGTCGGTACGTCGGGCCTCATGGTGGTCGCCAAGTCGGAGTACGCGTACACCTCGCTCAAGCGCCAGTTCAAGGAGCGCACGGTCGACAAGCGTTACCACGCGCTGGTCCAGGGGCACCCGGACCCGATGAGCGGCACCATCGACGCCCCGATCGGACGCCACCCGAACCACGACTACAAGTGGGCGGTCACCGCCGACGGCAAGCCCTCCGTCACCCACTACGACCTCATCGAGGCGTACCGGGCGGCCTCGCTGCTCGACATCAAGCTGGAGACGGGCCGCACCCACCAGATCCGGGTGCACATGTCGGCCCACCGCCACCCGTGCGTCGGCGACCTCACCTACGGCGCCGATCCGACGATGGCCAAGCGGCTCGGCCTCACCCGGCAGTGGCTGCACGCCGTCCGCCTCGGCTTCGAGCACCCGGGCGACGGGAAGTGGGTCGAGTTCGAGAGCACCTACCCGGCCGACCTCAGGACCGCCCTGGACCGCATCGAGGCGGAGAGCCGGTGACCGGCGGCCTCACCGTCCGGCAGGCCGTCGGGGAGGAGGACCGCGCGGCCTGCTTCGCGGTCCGCCGCGAGGTCTTCGTCGAGGAGCAGGGCGTCCCGCCGGAGCTGGAGTACGACACGTACGACGAGACCGCGGTGCACGTCCTCGCGGTCCGCGCGGACGGCGTACCGCTGGGCACCGGGCGTCTGCTGCACGGCGCGGACGCGCTGGCGAAGACCGGCGCGGACGCCTCGGTCGGCTCCCTGGGCCGGCTCGCGGTCACCCGGGCCGCCCGTGGCCTCGGCGTCGGCGCGGCACTGGTCGCGGCCATCGAGGAGGCGGCGCGCGAGCGCGGTCTCGCCGCCGTGGACCTGCACGCGCAGACCCGGGCGCTCGGTTTCTACGAGCGGCTCGGGTACGCGGCGTACGGCCCCGAGTTCCCGGACGCCGGGATGCCGCACCGCGCCATGCGCAAGGCCCTGCGGGCCTGATCCGCGCGAGCGTCGGCCCCCGCCGCTCCCGCGCCCGGGGGCTTGGCGGAGAAAACGGACGTTCGTGACAAGGTGGGTCCGTGGATCAACTGGCCCTTCTCTTCCTGCTGCTGCTCGGAGCCGTCCTCACCGTGCCCCTCGGTGAGCGGCTCGGACTGCCCGCACCGGTCCTGATGACCCTCGTCGGGATCGTGCTGGCCCTGCTGCCCTTCGTCCCGAACGTCGAGATCCCGCCGCAGTACATCCTCCCGCTGGTCCTGCCACCGCTGCTCTACGCCTCCGTCCAGCGCACCTCCTGGCGTCAGTTCGCCGCCAACAGGCGGCCGATCTTCCTCCTCGCGGTGGCCCTCGTCTTCGTCACCACGGCCGTCGTGGGCGCCGTCGCCGACGCGCTGGTCCCCGGTCTCCCGCTCGCCGCCGCCCTCGCGCTCGGGGCGCTCGTCGCCCCGCCCGACCCGGTCGCGGCCACCGCCGTCGCCGGGTCGCTCGGCCTGCCGCGCCGGCTGGTGTCGATCCTGGAGGGCGAGGGCCTCTTCAACGACGTCACCGCGATCGTGCTCTACCACGTGGCGATCACCGCCGTGGTCACCGGCCACTTCTCCTGGCCGGAGGCGGTCGGTGAGCTGGTGCTCTCCGGTGTGGTCGCGGTCGCCGTGGGCCTCGGCCTCGGCTGGCTCTCCAACAAGCTGATCGGCGTCCTCGGCGACCCCACGCTCCAGACCGGTCTGACGCTCCTCGTCCCCTTCGTGGGCTACGTCCTCGCCGAGGAGCTGCACGGCTCCGGGGTCCTCGCGGTCCTCGTCACCGCCCTCTTCCTCGCGGAGCACGCGGTCGACGCGGACGACGTCATGGGGCGGCTCGCGGGCCAGACCTTCTGGCAGGTCGTCGACACCCTCGTCACCGGCATCGCCTTCGGGCTCATCGGCCTCGAACTCATCCACGTCTTCGGGGTGGCCGAGGGGCGCGGACCCCGGATGCTCGGCTGGGGCGCCGCCGTCGTGGCCGTGGTGGTCGGGGTGCGGCTGCTCTGGCTGCTGCCCGCCACCTGGCTGGCGAAGCGGCTGCACACCCGCCGGGACGTGGACGAGGAGATCCCGGTGAGCTGGCGGGAGACCGTCGTCATGTGGTGGGCCGGGATGCGCGGGGTGGCCTCCGTCGCCCTCGCCCTCGCCATTCCCCTCCGCACGGAGGACGGGGCGCCCTTCCCCGGCCGGGACGAGATCGTCTTCATCGCCTTCTGCGTGATCATCGCCACCCTGGTCTTCCAGGGGCTCACCCTGCCCTGGCTGGTCCGCCGGCTCGGGGTGCGGGCCGACGCGGACGCCGACCGGGCGATGGAACGCGCCCTGGCCGTCCGCGCGGCCGGGGCCGCCAAGCGGCGGCTCAAGGAGATCGAGGAGGTCGAGAACCTGCCGGACGAGGTGCGGGAGCGGCTCCACCGCGGGGCCTTCGACATCGGGGCGCGCATCAGCCCCGACATGGTGGACGAGGAGCGGCGGGCCGCGTACGCCGAGCGCGCGGCGCGGCTGAAGGCGGTCCACCGGATCCAGCGGGAGCTGATGTCGGCGGCCCGGCACGAGGTGCTCGCCGCCCGCAGCGAACCGGGGGTCGACCCCGAGGTGGTGGACCGGGTGCTGCGGCAGCTGGACGTGCGCAGCATGCACTGAGGCGGCGGGCAGGCCGCCCGGGCGGGCACTCTCCGGCGTACGGATCCGGCCACCGCTCCAACCGGGTCCGCGCCGTCCTGCCGTCGTACGGATCCGGCCACCGTGCTCCCCCGTGGCGCAGTCCCCGCTCCCGGGCCGTCCGGCGGGGGATCCGGGACGCGGGTGGCAGGATGGCGCGTATGGACATCATGCTTTTCCACTCGGTCCACGGGCTGCGCCCGGCCGTCGAGGCCGCGGCCGACCGGCTGCGGGCCGCCGGGCACCGGGTGTGGGTGCCGGACCTCTTCGACGGCTGGACGAGCGAGTCGGTGGAGGAGGGCATGGCGAAGCGGGACGAGATCGGCAAGGACGAGCTCCTGAAGCGCGCGATCCTGGCCGCCGCCCCCTACTCCGAGCGCGGCCTCGTCTACGCGGGCTTCTCCTTCGGCGCCTCGGTGGCGCAGACCCTGGCCCTCGGTGACGAGAAGGCGCGCGGGCTGCTGCTCCTCCACGGCACCTCGGACCTCGCGCCGAACGTGGCCGTGGACGAGCTGCCCGTCCAGCTGCACGTGGCCGAGCCGGACCCGTTCGAGACGGACGACTGGCTCTCCGCCTGGTACCTCCAGATGCGCCGGGCCGGGGCGGACGTCGAGATCTACCGCTACCGGGGCGCCGGCCACCTCTACACCGACCCGGAGCTGCCCGACTGGGACGCCGACGCGGCCGGGCGGACCTGGGCGGTCGCGCTCTCCTTCCTCGAAGGGCTGGACGGCTGACACGGGCGAAGGCCCCCGGGATTCCCGGGGGCCTTCGCCGTGGCGACGGGGTGTCAGGCGCGGTACGCGACCCAGTGGTCGTTCATGCGGGTCACCTGGCCCGCGGTGAACTGGTACATGCAGGCGTCGTACGTGTAGTCCATGAAGTTGTGGATCGGGTCCACACCGGCCTTGGAGGCGCAGGTGTCACGGCCGGTCGGGCACTCGTAGGCAGCGCTCTTCTCGGCCGGGGTGTCGGCGACGTAGTCGCCGTTGCCCGTGCAGCCGCCCTGGAAGGTGTGGTAGAGGCCCATCCAGTGGCCGACCTCGTGGGTGGCGGTGTCGCCCTGGTTGTAGTTGGCGGCCGAGCCGCCGGGCAGGGACTTGTCCAGGAGGACGACGCCGTCCATCGAGGGGTTGGACTGGTAGGAGGACGGGAAGGTCGCCCAGCCGAGCAGGCCGCCGCTGAGGTTGGCGGTGTAGATGTTCAGCGCGTTGGCACCGCCCTGGCGGAGGGTCTGCTTCATCTGCTTCTCGGCGGTGGAGCCGGAGGAGAGGTTGTACCAGGTGGCGTTGTCCGTGTAGGTGGTGCCGGCCAGCGAGAACTGGAAGTTGGTGTTCACGTTCCCGGTGCCCTGGCCGCCGAAGGCGGAGTTGAGCACGTTCATCTGGTTGCTGATGTCGGTGGCGCTCAGTTTGCCCGTGGTGCCGCTGTGGACGACGTGGAAGTAGACGGGGATGGTGACCGCGGTGGCACCGGCCGTCGCGGTGGCCCGGCCGTTGGCACGGGCGGCTTCCAGCCGCTTGGCCAGATCCGCGTCCATGGCCTTGGCCTTGGCGGCGCTGACCTCGTTGGGCTCGATGGCCTGGGTGGAGGCCCCGCGCGACTTGCGGGCGCCGGAGAAGGCCTCGTGGCCGTGGTCCTCGTGGGTGTCCACACACTCCTCGGCCGAGGTGCCGGCGGCCAGATCCGTCGACTTGGCGGTGGCCGTCGACGGGGCCGAGAAGGGGGCCAGGGCCAGGGTTCCGGCCAGGACGGCGGTGCCGAGCATACGACGTGACATACGCGGCTTTATACGGACAAGAGCACGCACGGTGACTCCTCGCGGGGGGTGGTGGAGAGGTACTTCCTCGCCACGGCGGGGAGATTACGGGTTCATGTCAGGCCGCCAGCAGGATCGTTCAAGCCCAATCATTCATCGCGCAATTAGGGGCATCGGGAAGAAAAAATTGCGCCCGTTCCGGAGTTTGAGACGTGGACGTAACACCCGGAGGCATGAAGGCGGGTGGTGTGTCCGGATTCGATCTGCCGAAACACGCCACCCGCCGTGACGATGTGATCTTCTGTTAACACGATCGATCATGGCCGAAAATCGACCCTGAAGGACCGTCAGTCGGTCAGGTCTTCACCTCAACGCACCGGCTGGTACACCCGCTCGACCCGCTGCGTTCCGCTGAGCGTCCGATAGGAGCGCTCCCACGAGGTGGTCGCGGCCGGATCCCGCTTGTCGGAGACCGTGTAGTAGTCCATCTGCGCGCGCTCGGCGGTCACGTCCAGCACTCCGTAGCCGTGATGGTCCATGTCCACCCACTTCACGTGCCGGTTGGCGGCCCGGACGGCACCCGCGGCCACCACCGAAGCCGTCCCGGGCGCCACGTGCAGCAGGTCGTCCAGGTTGTCCGAGGTGACCGAGGTGACCACGAACTCGGTGGCCGCCGACGCCGAGAAGGGGTAGGTCGCCGCCTTCACCGGCACGTCGTTCGCCCAGGCCATGTGAATGTCACCGGTCAGGAAGACGGTGTTCCGGATCGCCCGCGAGGTGAGGTGGGACAGCAGCTCCCTGCGGTCGTCGGTGTAGCCGTCCCACTGGTCGACGTTGACCGCGAGCCCCTCCTTCGGCAGGCCCATCAGCTCGGCGATCGGCTCCAGGAGGTGCGCCGGGAGCGCGCCGAAGGCGACCGGCGAGATCATCACCGAGGTGCCGACCAGCTGCCAGGCCGCGTCCGAGCCGGCGAGTCCGGCCTTCAGCCAGTCCAGCTGGGCCCGCCCGGTGAGCGTCCGCTCCGGGTCGTCGACCGAGCCGGAGCCCGTACTCGCCTGCGCGGACCGGAAGGACCGCAGGTCGAGCAGGTGCAGATCGGCCAGCCTGCCGAAGCGCAGCCGCCGGAAGACCGTGCCCTCCGTGGAGGTGCGGACCGGCATCCACTCGAAGTACGCCTGCTTGGCGGCGGCCACCCGGGACGCCCAGTCGCCCTCCGCGCCCGGCGTGTGGTTCTCGGCCCCGCCGGTCCAGGCGTCGTTGGCGAATTCGTGGTCGTCCCAGATGGCCACGAAGGGATGCGCCGCGTGCAGCGCCTGGAGGTCCGGGTCCGTCTTGTACGTGGCGTGGCGGAGGCGGTAGTCGGCCAGCGAGACGATCTCGTGTCGCGGCTCGTGCGCCCGGACCCCGTACGCCGCCTTCGGGTAGACGCCGCTGCCGTACTCGTACAGGTAGTCGCCCAGGTGGAGGATCGCGTCCAGGTCGGGGCGGGCGGCGAGGTGGCGGTACGCGGCGAAGTGGCCGGCCTCCCAGTTGGCACAGGAGACCACGCCGAAGCGCACGCCCGGCGCCGCGGCGTCGAGGGCGGGGGCGGTGCGGGTGCGGCCGGCCGGGGAGAGGGTGTCGCCCACCCGGAAACGGAACCAGTAGGCGGTGGCCGGGCGCAGGCCCCGTACGTCCGTCTTGACCGTGTGGTCGGAGGCGGCGGTCGCGGTGGTGGCGCCGGCGGCGACGACCCGGGTGAAGGAGCGGTCCTCGGCCAGCTCCCATTCGACCCGGACGTCGGGCCCGAGACCGGAGCCGGGCACGGCCTCCGGGGCGGGGGTGACGCGCGTCCAGAGCAGGACGCCGTCGGGCAGCGGGTCACCGGAGGCGACCCCGTGGAGGAAGGCGGTCGCCCCGGTGGCCGCGAGGGCCGGAGTGGCCGCGCCCGCGAGGACGGGGGCGGCGACGGCGCCGACCGCGGCGGCCTTGACGACCGTGCGGCGGCTGGGGGCGGGAGATATGAAACGACTGGTCACGGGCGCTCAGATTACTGACCGGTTTGACGGGTGGTCAGGCGAATTCCGGAAAGTTCGCCGAGCCTTCGCCGCGCGGACGCGGGGGCCCCGGCGAGGTCCTCGCCCGACCCGCTAACCTGAGTCCGAATCAGAACGACTTTCTAGAACCTGACTCGGAAGTGTCCGGCGACAGGAGGGGGAGAACCATGTCGCAACCCTGGTACGAGGACCGGCCACCGCCCCGGCCGGCGCCCGACAACCCGTACGCACCCCCTGGGTTCGGTCCGCCGTCCCCGGAGCCGTACCGGAGACGCCGGCGCGGCCCGCTCCTCGCCGGCCTCCTCGCCCTCGCCCTGCTCACCGGCGTCGGCGGATACGTCCTCGGCGCGGGCGGCGGGCAGGACCCGTCGGCCACCGCGCCCACGGCCACCCCGTCGGGCCGGCCCCCCGCCGCGGCGGCGACCGGGCCGGCGACGGCGCGGCCCACTCCCCGGCGGACCCCCGTCCCTGGCAACGACGAGATCGCGCGGCGGCGTCTGGCCGGAGAGGCGAGCGCCTGGATCGTCGACGACCGGACCGACCTGCCCCGCCGGCAGATCCGGACCGAGGACCTGTGGATCGTCGGGAACACCGCCGTCCAGGCCGTCTACAAGAAGGTCGTCGCCCACCGCCTGAGCGACGGGGCGGAACTGTGGAGCGTCGCCCTGCCGACCCCCGTCTGCGAGACCCCCGTCAACCCCACCCCCGACGGCAAGGTCGTCATCGTCCTGCAGAACGTCGAGGCCTGGACCGGCACCCGGTGCAACCGGCTCCAGATGATCGACCTGAACAAGGGGACGGCGGGCTGGCGGAAGAGGCTCGTCGAGACCGGGGGGACGGACGACACGATCATGGTGGACACCGCCGTCACCGGCGGCACCCTGGCCGTCGTCCAGGGCATGACGGCGGCCGCGTACCGGGTGGACGACGGGCGCAAGCTCTACGACATCCCCATGGAACAGCCGGGGAAGTGCCGTCCGGGCCGGGTCGCGGGCGGCATCCGGCTGCTGGTGCTCGACGACTGCGCGATCACCGCCGGAACGAAGGCGTATGGCGGTCTGCGCGAGCTCGACCCGGAGACCGGCAAGGTCCGGTGGCGGTACCGGACCGCGCCCGAGCGGGTGATCGGCCAGGTCCTCTCCGAGGATCCGGTGGTGATCACCACACCGGCCAAGGAGGACGGCGCGCGCGACTGGCGGATCGTCCCCCTCGGCCCCGGTGGCAAGGCCCTGCGGACCATCGACCCCCGTCCCCAGGGCTTCACCCACTGCGGGGACTCCGTCGACACCAGCGGTGACGCCCAGGCCTGCGCGCAGGCCGTCGTCGGCCCGGGCCTCGTGGTCCTCGGCGGGACCGACCGCGTGGGCGCCTACGACCTCGCGACCGGGAAGCTGGTATGGGGGGTGAAGTCGGACACGACCTCGTACGGCTACTTCCCGCTCCGGGCCGTGCCGGGCAGGATCGGGTTCGTCCACGAGCTCGGCACCAGCGGCAGGCCGGGGCGGATCTTCCGGATCGGGCCGGGCGGCGTGGACACGATCAAGGACGTCCTGAAGCTGCCGGCGGCCACCGCGCCGTACGAGTTCGGCATGGGCGTCGTGGGGGAGCGGGCCTACGCGGGCGACCGGCTCGTCCTCACCCCCGCGAACCTGGACGGCGACGACGCCCGGCGCGAGCCCCGGATGCTCTCCTTCGCCCCGGCGCCCTGACCGGCTCCGGCCCGCCGGGCGCCCGTGCCCGTGACCCCGGCGGCCGGCCCGCCGGGCGCCGTGCCCCGGCCCGCCGCCCGGCGGGCCGGAGCACGCGCAGGGCGCGCGGAGGTCCGGAAGGGACGCGTCAGCCCTTCAGGGCCGCGTCGACAGCCGTCCTGAACTGCTCCGGCGTCATCGGCGGGTTGTCCGAACCGGCCACCGTGACCGGCTTGCCGTCCATCTTCAGGGTGGGGGTGCCCTTCACCCCGCTGGCGTCGAAGGCCTTCGACATCTTCATCGCCCAGGCGTCGAAGGTGCCGTCCTCCACGTCCTTCTCGAACGCCGCGTTGTTCTTGAGCGCCGGGACGGAGTCCGCGACCTCCAGGAGGTAGGAGTCCTTGGCGAACTTGTCCTGGTTCTCCTCCGGGTGGAACTGGGCCGAGTAGAGCGCGGCCTTGTACGACAGGAAGGCCTCGGGGCTCACGTTCAGCGCCGCGCCGAGGGCGGACAGGGCGTTCTTCGAGCCCTCGCCCCGGGTCACGTCGTCGATGAAGGTGGCGCCCACGTACTTGATCTTGTACTTGCCGGCCTCGACGTCCTTCTCGACCGTCGGGCCCACCGCCTGCTCGAAGGTCGCGCAGACGGGGCAGCGCGAGTCCTCGTACAGCTCCAGGGTCTTCTTCGCCGAGGCCTTGCCGATGACGACGGTCGTGCCGTCGGTGCCCGTGGTGTTCTTCGGGGCGGTCACGGTCGTGGCCTTCGCCGCCGCCTCCCACCGGGAGGGCTTGTTCGCCTGCACCACGGCGTAGCCGATGCCGCCGGCGACGGCCAGGACGGCCACGGCCGAGACGCCGACGATCACCTGCCGGCGGGTCCGCTCCTTCTTGGCCTGGCGCTCGCGCTCGACGCGCAGCCGCTCGCGGGCGGCCGCCTTGTTGGCGTGGCTGTTGCGTGCACTCATGATCGTGATCTCCGTGGGACGGTGAGGAAAAGGGGACGGGGAAGCCGCGGGGCTCGCTCAGACGAGGGCGAGGCCCGGCAGCGGCGGCCCCCGCCGCCCCACCGAGTGCACGAGAAGCCGGGTGCGGGAGAACCGGGCCGGACCCGCGGGCCGCCCGGCGCTCAGCGGAGCCCGCCCGCCCGTACGGAAGAAGGCCGCCACCAGCAGCAGCGGCCGGAACGCGCGGGCCGCCACCGCGCCGAGCAGCCGGACCAGCGCCCGCTCCCCACCGCGCAGCCACCAGGCGGCGGTGAGGCCCACGCCCACGTGCGCGGCGAGCAGCAGCCAGGGCAGCGCGGGGCTCGGCGAGGTCAGCAGACCCGCGGCCGCCGCGCTCCCGGGCGCCGCCACGCCGGGCAGCGGCGCCCCGACGGCCCCGCCGCAGAAGACCTCCACGCCCACCGAGCGCAGCGAACCGGCGACCGGGCCGCCGGCGGGCCCGTAACAGACGGTCTGCCCGCTGGTGAAGAGGGTGTCCGCGGCCAGCTCCAGCGGGACCAGCAGCCCGGCGATCGGGCCGAAGCCGCGCTCCCGGCCGGCCAGCGCGTACGCCACGGCGAAGACGCCGCCCGCGACCGGGACCACCGTCCCCAGCGGCAGCGGCACGCCCGAGAGCAGCACGTGCGACGCCACGGACAGCGTCACGGCCAGTGCCGTGAAGAACGCCGCCCGCAGCGCCCTCAGCTGCGTCCCTGCCATGTCCATCGTCGTGGAGTGTGCCATGCCGCTCCGTAAGGCGTCCCTCAACGGAAGCTGTGAACGGCCGTCCGCCGTCCTACAGCCCCGGTATCCGGCCGTTGCGGAAGAGGTCGACGAAGATCTGGTGGTCGGCCCTCGCCCTCGCCCCGTAGCCGTGGGCGAAGTCCACCAGGAGTTCCGGGAAGCCCTCCTCATCGGCGGCGATGGCCGCGTCGATCGCGCGCTCGGTGGAGAACGGCACGAGCGAGTGCCCGCTGGAGTCGTCCGCCGCCGCGTGCATCGCCGCCGTCGCCCGGCCGAGGTCCGCCACCGTGGCCGCGATGTCCTGCGGGTCGTCGATGTCGGACCAGTCCAGGTCCACCGCGTAGGGGGAGACCTCCGCGACCAGCTGCCCGGTGCGCCGGCGCCCGTCCTCGATCTCGGTCCAGCCCAGCCAGGGGTCGGCGTGCGCCTGCAGCGCCCGCTGCGAGATCACGGTCCGGTGCCCCTCGTGCAGGAAGTAGTCCCGTACCGCCGCGTCCTTCACGTGCCGCGAGACCGCCGGGGTCTGGGCCTGCTTCAGATAGATCACGACGTCGTTCTCCAGGGCGTCGCTGTGCCCCTCCAGAAGGATGTTGTACGAGGGCAGGCCGGCCGAACCGATGCCGATCCCGCGCCGCCCGACGACGTCCTTCACCCGGTAGGAGTCGGGCCGGACCAGCGAGGCCTCGGGCAGGGTCTCCAGATAGCCGTCGAAGGCCGCCAGGACCTTGTAGCGGGTCGCCGCGTCCAGCTCGATCGAGCCGCCGCCGGGCGCGAACCTGCGCTCGTACTCGCGGATCTCCGTCATGGACTCCAGCAGCCCGAACCGGGTCATGGCCCGGGCCTCGCGCAGCGCGCCGAGCAGCGCGCCCTCGGCCGTGTCCAGGGTGAACGGCGGCAGCTCGTCGTGCCGGGCCCCGGTGGCGAGGGCGTGGATCCGCTCCCGGTAGGCGGCGGCGAAGATCCGCACCAGGTGGGTGATCTGCCCGTCGGAGAGGGCCTTGGCGTAGCCGAGGAGCGCCAGGGAGGCGGCCAGCCGCTTCAGGTCCCAGGTGAAGGGACCCACGTAGGCCTCGTCGAAGTCGTTGACGTTGAAGACCAGCCGGCCGTTGGCGTCCATGTAGGTGCCGAAGTTCTCGGCGTGGAGATCACCGTGGATCCAGACCCGGCCGGTCCGCTCGTCCAGGTACGGGCCACCGCGCGCCTCGTCCTCCAGGTCGGCGTAGAAGAGGCAGGCCGTGCCCCGGTAGAAGGCGAAGGCGGAGCCGGCCATCTTCCGGAACTTGACGCGGAAGGCCGCCGGGTCGGCGGCGAGCAGGTCGCCGAAGGCGGTGTCGAAGACGGCGAGGATGTGCTCACCGCGCTCCTGCGCGGTGGGCTGCGGGACCGACATCGAGGGTGCCTCCTGGAAAAAGCCGTTCATGACATAAGGGACACGCGCCCCAGGCGTTCCAACGCGCGACCGTACCGCCGAGTGCCCGTCCCGCGGAGGTCGGAGCGACGTAGACTTCCACGGTCCCCCCAGCCACCCCCGTGACCGCTACGGAGACCTCCCGCCGTGACCAAGCCGCCCTTCACGCACCTGCACGTCCACACCCAGTACTCGCTGCTGGACGGTGCCGCGCGGCTGAAGGACATGTTCAACGCGTGCAACGAGATGGGCATGACGCACATCGCCATGTCCGACCACGGCAACTTGCACGGGGCCTACGACTTCTTCCACAGCGCGAAGAAGGCCGGGGTGACGCCGATCATCGGCATCGAGGCCTATGTCGCGCCGGAGTCCCGCCGTACCAAGCGGAAGATCCAGTGGGGCCAGCCGCACCAGAAGAAGGACGACGTCTCCGGTTCGGGCGGTTACACCCACAAGACGATCTGGGCGGCGAACGCCACCGGCCTGCACAACCTCTTCCGGCTCTCCTCCGACGCGTACAAGGAGGGCTGGCTGCAGAAGTGGCCGCGTATGGACAAGGAGACCATCGCGCAGTGGTCGGAGGGCCTGATCGCCTCCACCGGCTGCCCCTCCGGCGAGCTGCAGACCCGGCTGCGCCTCGGCCAGTTCGACGAGGCCCTGAAGTCCGCCTCCGAGTACCAGGACATCTTCGGCAAGGACCGCTACTTCCTGGAGCTGATGGACCACGGCATCGAGATCGAGCGCCGGGTCCGCGACGGACTCCTGGAGATCGGCAAGAAGCTCGGCATCCCGCCGCTGGTCACCAACGACTCTCACTACACCTACGCGCACGAGGCCACCGCCCACGACGCCCTGCTGTGCATCCAGACCGGCAAGAACCTCTCCGACCCGGACCGCTTCAAGTTCGACGGCACCGGCTACTACCTGAAGTCCGCGGAGGAGATGTACGCCATCGACTCCTCCGACGCCTGGCAGGAGGGCTGCCGCAACACCCGCCTGGTCGCGGAGCAGGTCACCACCGAGGGCATGTTCGAGGCCAAGAACCTCATGCCCAAGTTCGACATCCCGGAGGGCTACACCGAGGTCAGCTGGTTCCGCGAGGAGACCATGCGGGGCATGCACCGCCGCTTCCCCGACGGCATCCCCGAGGACCGCATGCGGCAGGTCGAGTACGAGATGGACACGATCATCTCGATGGGCTTCCCCGGCTACTTCCTCGTCGTCGCCGACTTCATCATGTGGGCGAAGAAGCAGGGCATCGCGGTGGGCCCCGGCCGTGGCTCGGCGGCCGGTTCCATCGTCGCGTACGCCCTCGGCATCACCGACCTCGACCCGATCCCGCACGGTCTGATCTTCGAGCGCTTCCTCAACCCCGAGCGCATCTCGATGCCCGATGTCGACATCGACTTCGACGAGCGCCGGCGCGTCGAGGTGATCCGGTACGTGACCGAGAAGTACGGCGCCGACAAGGTCGCCATGATCGGCACCTACGGCAAGATCAAGGCCAAGAACGCGATCAAGGACTCCGCCCGCGTCCTCGGCTACCCGTACGCCATGGGCGACCGCATCACCAAGGCCATGCCCGCCGACGTCCTGGGCAAGGGCATCGACCTCGACGGCATCACCAACCCCTCGCACCCCCGCTACAGCGAGGCGGGCGAGGTCCGGGCGATGTACGAGAACGAGCCGGACGTGAAGAAGGTCATCGACACCGCCAAGGGCGTCGAGGGCCTGGTCCGGCAGATGGGCGTGCACGCCGCCGGCGTCATCATGTCCAGCGAGACCATCACCGAGCACGTCCCCGTCTGGGTGCGGCACACCGACGGCGTCACCATCACCCAGTGGGACTACCCGAGCTGCGAGTCGCTCGGCCTGCTGAAGATGGACTTCCTCGGCCTGCGCAACCTCACGATCATGGACGACGCCGTCAAGATGGTGAAGTCCAACAAGGGGATCGACATCGATCTCCTCGCCCTGCCGCTCGACGACCCCACGACCTTCGAGCTGCTCCAGCGCGGCGACACCCTCGGCGTCTTCCAGTTCGACGGCGGGCCCATGCGGTCCCTGCTGCGGCTGATGAAGCCCGACAACTTCGAAGACATCTCCGCCGTGTCCGCGCTGTACCGCCCGGGTCCGATGGGCATGAACTCGCACACGAACTACGCGCTGCGCAAGAACGGCCAGCAGGAGATCACCCCGATCCACCCGGAGCTGGAGGAGCCGCTCAAGGAGGTCCTGGACGTCACCTACGGCCTGATCGTCTACCAGGAGCAGGTGCAGAAGGCCGCCCAGATCATCGCCGGCTACTCGCTCGGCGAGGCCGACATCCTCCGCCGCGTCATGGGCAAGAAGAAGCCCGAGGAGCTGGCGAAGAACTTCGTCATCTTCGAGGCCGGTGCCAAGAAGAAGGGCTTCAGCGACGAGGCCATCAAGGCCCTCTGGGACGTCCTGGTCCCCTTCGCCGGCTACGCCTTCAACAAGGCCCACTCCGCCGCGTACGGCCTCGTCTCCTATTGGACCGCCTACCTCAAGGCCAACCACCCGGCCGAGTACATGGCGGCCCTGCTCACCTCGGTCAAGGACGACAAGGACAAGTCCGCCGTCTACCTGAACGAGTGCCGGCGCATGGGCATCAAGGTGCTCCCGCCGAACGTCAACGAGTCCGAGGCGAACTTCGCCGCCCAGGGCGACGACGTGATCCTCTTCGGCCTCACCGCCGTCCGCAACGTCGGTGCCAACGTCGTCGAGTCGATCATCAAGACCCGCAAGGCGAAGGGGAAGTACAGCTCCTTCCCCGACTTCCTCGACAAGGTCGAGGCCGTCGTCTGCAACAAGCGCACCGTCGAGTCGCTGATCAAGGCCGGCGCCTTCGACACCATGGGCCACACCCGCAAGGGCCTGGTCGCCCAGCACGAACCGATGATCGACACCGTGGTCGCGGTCAAGCGCAAGGAGGCCGAGGGCCAGTTCGACCTCTTCGGCGGCATGGGCGAGGAGAACAGCGACGAGCCCGGCTTCGGACTCGACGTCGAGTTCTCCGAGGTGGAGTGGGAGAAGTCCTACCTGCTCGCCCAGGAGCGCGAGATGCTCGGCCTGTACGTCTCCGACCACCCCCTCTTCGGTCTGGAGCACGTCCTCTCCGACAAGACCGACGCGGGCATCTCCCAGCTCACCGGCGGCGAGCACGCCGACGGCGCGGTCGTCACCATCGGCGGCATCATCTCCGGCCTCCAGCGGAAGATGACCAAGCAGGGCAACGCCTGGGCCATCGCCACCGTGGAGGACCTCGCCGGCTCCATCGAGTGCATGTTCTTCCCCGCCACCTACCAGCTGGTCTCCACCCAGCTCGTCGAGGACGCCGTCGTCTTCGTCAAGGGCCGCCTCGACAAGCGGGAGGACGTGCCCCGGCTGGTCGCCATGGAGCTGATGGTCCCCGACCTGTCGAACGCCGGGACCAACGCGCCCGTCGTCCTCACCATCCCGGCGCTGAAGGTCACCCCGCCGATGGTCAGCCGGCTCGGCGAGATCCTCCGGCACCACAAGGGCAACACCGAGGTACGGATCAAGCTCCAGGGCCCCCGCACCACCACGGTCCTGCGGCTCGACCGCCACCGGGTCCAGCCCGACCCCGCCCTCTTCGGCGACCTGAAGGTGCTGCTCGGCCCGTCCTGCCTGGCGGGCTGACCCCCGCACGCGCAAGGGGCGCGCCCGTCGTCACGGGCGCGCCCCTTTGCCTTGCCGCGGCAGGCGTCAGTTGTGGCCGAAGCGCTTCTGACGGCCCTTCCGCGCCATGTCACCGGGGGTGACCTGCGCGGCACGGTGCTCGGCCTGGGACTCCATCGACGACCGCTGCGCCTGCTCGGCACTGCGCTCGGCCGGCGACTGCTGCTTCTGACTGCGGTTCTGGTTGCGGTTCTTGGCCATGGGGATGATGCCTCCTCGAAGGGATCTAGGGGCCAGGGCCGCTGTCAGACTCACACACCGGGCGAAACGCCGCATTTTGGATCATTGCGGAGCGTCACGGGCCGCCGGAGGCCACTCCGCCACGCCGATGATCCAGTTCCGGCCGTCAAGCCACCGCCGGTCGGGCAGACTCGAAGGAACCCGAAGCACCTCCGATCCCGAGTCCGACCCCGAGGTTTCCCGAAAGAGGGTGGAACACGTGGACCGCTGCGTCGTCCTGGTGGACGCCGGCTACCTGCTGGGCGCCGCCGCCAGCCTCCTCGCCGGGGAACCGGCGCGCTCCCGGATCAGCGTCGACCACGCCGCGCTCATCCAGCAGCTGCGCCGCCGCGCCGAGGACGAGACCGCGCTGCCCCTGCTGCGGATCTACTGGTTCGACGGCGCGCCCGACCGGGTGCCGCAGCCCGAGCACCGCAGGCTGCGCGTGATGCCGCGGGTCACCGTGCGGCTCGGCGCCCTGACCCGCAGCGAGGGGCGCTGGGCGCAGAAGGGCGTCGACGCGGCCATGCACACCGAGCTCACCGAGCTCGCCCGCAACCGCGCCTGCTCCGACATCGTGCTCGTCACCGGCGACGGCGACCTGCTGCCCGGCCTCATGTCCGCCAAGGAGCACGGCGTCGCCGTCCACCTGTGGGCCGTCCAGGCCGCCGACGGCGACTACAACCAGTCGGAGGACCTCGTCGCCGAGGCCGACGAGCGGCGGGTCCTCGACCGCGCCTTCATCACCCGCGCCGTCCGTGCCCGCGACCTGACCGGCCTCTGCGCCCCCGCCCCCGCCCCGCGCCCCGAGATCGCCGCCATCCTCTCCGCGCCGCTGCCCGAGTCCGCCCTCGCCGCCTCCGCCGAACGGGCGGCCGAGGCGGCCGAAGCCGCCGCCTCCGCCGTACGGAACGGGGAGCGGTCCGCCGCCGAGGTGCCCGGGACCTCCCGCGACGGCCGCGGAGCCGACGCGCACGGCGAGCTCAACGGCCACGTCGGCCACAACGGCCACGCCCCCACCGCGGGGCAGGGCAAGGGCATCCCGACCCCCAAGGACCTCGCCGGACTGCGCGCCCCGGCGGCCCCGGCCCCCCCCTCCGCCGCCCAGACGGCGAGCGCCCTGCGCTGGTCCTCCGACCGGGGGCTCATCGAACGCCCCGGCTCCTCCTGGGTCGGGGAGCCGCCGGAGACGGCCTCCCTGCCCACTCTCGCCCAGCTCACCAGCGCCGAGCAGCGCTGGGCCGACCGCGAGGAGGACATCACCACCGTCGGCGGCGACCCCTTCGAGGTCGGACAGGTGTTCGCCCGCCGGTGGATGGAACGGCTCACCGACCCGGGCCACGTGCAGAAGCTCTCCGCCCTCTACCCCCGCATCCCGCACCGCATCGACGGCGAACTCCTCCGCTACGCCGCCCGCTTCGGCCTGCTCGCCCACAAGGACGACCAGATCGACGAGCACGACCGCTACGCCATCCGGGCCGGATTCTGGCGTGAGATCGACGTCCGGGCCGCCGCCGAACACGCCCCCGCGCCCGGAGCCGGCCCGGCGACCCCGTAGGCTCTCCCTCCGTGAGTACGGTGTGCGTGGTGCGGGATCTGGTCAAGACGTACCCCGCCACGCGCGGCAGGCGCGGTACGCCCGCGACCCCGGAGGTGCGGGCCACCGACGGGATCAGCCTGGACGTGCGCGGCGGTGAGATCTTCGGGCTGCTCGGCCCCAACGGCGCCGGCAAGTCCACCCTTGTCCGCCAGCTCACCGGCCTCATGCGCCCCGACTCCGGCACCGTCGAGCTCCTCGGCCACGACCTCGTCCGCCACCCCGGACGCGCCGCCCGCCTCCTCGCCTACCTCGGCCAGGAGTCCACCGCCCTCGACGAGCTGACCGTCTCCCTCGCCGCCGAGACCACCGGACGGCTCCGCGGCCTGTCCGCCCACGACGCCCGCGCCGAACGCGACGCCGTCCTGGACGAGCTCGGCCTCGCCGAGATCGCCGGCCGGCCCCTGAAGAAGCTCTCCGGCGGCCAGCGCCGGCTCGCCTGCTTCGCCGCGGTCCTCGTCGGCCGCCGCCCCGTCCTCGTCCTGGACGAGCCCACCACCGGCATGGACCCGGTCGCCCGCCGGGCCGTCTGGGCCGCCGTCGACCGGCGGCGCGCCGAACACGGCACCACCGTGCTCCTCGTCACCCACAACGTCATCGAGGCCGAGACCGTCCTCGACCGGGTCGCCGTCCTCGAACGCGGCCGGGTCATCGCCTGCGACACCCCGGCCGGCCTCAAGGAGCGCGTCGCCGGCGAGGTCCGCGTCGACCTGCTGTGGCGCGAAGCCGCCCCCCTCCACCTCCCCGAGGTCGCCGCCCTGCGCGGCCTCGCCCAGGAGTCCGGGCGCCGCTGGGTCCTCCGGCTCGCCCCCGACGCCGCCCGGGCGGCCGTCGCCGCCGTCACCGGCGGGGCCGCCTTCGCCGCGCTCGACGACTTCACCCTCGCCACCCCCAGCCTGGAGGACGTGTACCTCGCCCTCGGCGGCCGGACCGAGGGACTGGTGAAGGCGTGAACCCCCGCGTTTCGACCGTGACCGTCAGGAGCCGTACGCAGTGAGCACCGTGCCCGCCGAGGTCCTGCCGACCGCCGCGCGCCCCGCCGGAACCGGGGAGGCCGAGGACGCCGCCGCGCCCCTCGCCCCGGCCGCCCGGCTGCTGCCCTCCCTGGCCGCCGTCTACCGCGCCCAGCTCTCGCGGGCCCGGGTCGCCCGCATCCCCCTCCTCTTCGTGGCGACCTTCCAGTCCGTCGGGATCATGGTCCTGATGCGCGGGGTCGTCGACGGCGGCAGCGAGGCCCGGGCCGTCGTCGCCGGCTCCTCCGTCCTCGTCGTCGCCTTCGTCGCCCTCAACCTGCTCGCCCAGTACTTCGGCCAGCTGCGGGCCACGGGCGGCCTCGACCACTACGCCACCCTGCCCGTGCCGCCCGCCGCCGTCGTCCTCGGCGCCGCCGGGGCGTACGCCTCCTTCACCATGCCCGGCACGGTCGTCACCGCCGTCACCGGCTCCGTCCTCTTCGGACTGCCCCTCGGCCACCTGTGGATCCTCGGCGCCGTCGTCCCCCTCGCCGGGGCGGCGCTCGCCGGGCTCGGGGCGGCGCTCGGCCTCCTCGCCCCCCGCCAGGAGCTGGCCACCCTCCTCGGCCAGCTCGGCATGTCCGCCGCGCTGCTCCTCGGCGTCCTGCCGGCGGAGCGGCTGCCCGGGCCGATCGGCTGGGCGCGGGACCTGCTGCCGTCCACGTACGGCGTCGAGGCCCTGGCCCGTACCTTCGCGCCGCACCCCGACTGGGTGGCCGTCGCCCGCGACCTCGCCGTGTGCGGAGTCGTCGGCGTGCTGTCCCTCGCGGTCGCCACGTGGGCCTACCGCCGGGCCGCGGTCCGCTGAGGCGGGGCACAGCCGCACCTGGCACGATGGCGGGGTGACCGCACCTCTGACTCCGTCTCAGCCTCCGCCGCACGATCCCGACTGGCCCCCGCCGCCCCCGCCGCTGCTCGGTCCGGCCGGCGACCCGATCACGGCGGCCGAAGTGGTGCAGGGCGTGGTGGTGACGATCGCCTCGGCGGTCGCCGGAGCGCTCCTGGGCCTGCTGTGGCTCTGGCAGGCGCCGCACGTGAAGCTGATCTCCGACGGCAAGGGCGTCTACCTGCGCGACTCCGAGGGCGAGGCGGCGATCGGCGCGGACGGCACCTTCGTCCTGCTCGCCCTCGCCTTCGGCGCGGCCGCCGCGGTCCTGGTCTTCCTGCTGCGCCGCAAGGGCGGGGTGCCGCTCGTCCTCGGCCTGGCCGCCGGCGGTGTCCTGGGCTCGCTGCTCGCCTGGTGGCTGGGCTCCTCCCTCGGACCCACGGCGAACGTGGTCGCGCACGCCAAGCAGGTCGGCCCGAACGTCACCTTCGACGCGCCGCTCGAACTCCACATGGCCGCCGCCGCGATGCTGGCCTGGCCGCTCGCGGCGACCGTCGTCCACCTCGCGCTCACGGCCCTCTTCGGCCCCCGTGACCCGGAGCCGGAGGGGCCCTGGGGACCCTGAGCGGTCCCGTACGACAGCGAGAGACCCGGCGGCACCGGCCGCCGGGCCCTCGACCGCGCCCGTTCCGTTCCCGGCGGATCAGTCCCGGCCGATCGGCGCCAGGACCGCCGAGGTGAGCGCCGCCAGGTCGGTGGGAGAGAGCTCCACCTCCAGGCCGCGCCGGCCCGCCGAGACGCAGATCGTCGCGTGCGCGGAGGCCGAGGAGTCGAGAACCGTACGGAGCCGCTTGCGCTGCCCCAGCGGCGAGATCCCGCCCCGCACGTAGCCGGTGGTGCGCTCGGCCGCCGCCGGGTCGGCCATCGCCGCCCGCTTGCCGCCGACCGCCGAGGCCAGCGCCTTCAGATCCAGCTGTCCCGCGACCGGGACCACCGCCACGGTCAGCTCGCCGTCCACGTCCGCCACCAGCGTCTTGAAGACCCGGTCGGGGGAGACGCCCAGGGCCTGCGCCGCCTCCTCGCCGTACGAGGGGGACGCCGGGTCGTGCTCGTACGCGTGCAGGGTGAACGGGGTGCCGGCCGAGGCCAGGGCCACCGTCGCGGGCGTGCCCCCGGCGTTCTTCTTCTGCTTCTTCGCCACGCGCTCCCCTTAAGGACTCAGTTCGGGTACGTCGGCGCGATCGTCAGATCCACCGCCGGCAGGGAGGGCAGGTGCCGCAGCACCGCCGTCTCCGAGCGCAGCAGCGCCAGCTCCTCGCGCAGCCGGGTCGCCGTGTCCGGGAGCTGCAGGAGCCGCTGCTTCGACGGGGTGTCGAGCACCGCGGCCGCCGCCACCAGATACGACACCACCGAGGGCTCGTCGGGCAGCTCGCTGGTCGTCAGCGAGCGCTCCCGCGCCCCGGCCAGCCGCTTCTGGTAGTCGCGGAAGGCCCGCAGCACCCCCTCGGCGAGGCTGTCGGCACCCTCGCCGGGCACCTCGGGGATCTCCTCCACCTCGGCCACCAGGAACGGACCGCTCGCGTCGACGGAGAGCAGCCGCACCCGGGTCGTGCCGGTGGCCATCACCTCGAAGCTGCCGTCGGCACGCTCACGGATCGAGGCCGCGTCGGCGACACAGCCCACCTCGTGGAAGGAAAGGATCGGATCGGGGCCGAAGCCCGCGGCGGGGCCCTTCTCCGGCAGCGCCGTCGGGTCCGGCATGCCGGGCGCGGTGGGCGCGACCTCGTGCCCGTCCCGGATGGCGACGACGGCGAAGCGGCGCGGCTCGGACTCGTCGCCCGTGAGCAGCTCCCGCATCATGGCGCGATAACGCTCCTCGAAAACGTTCAGCGGCAGCACGAGGCCGGGGAACAGCACCGCGTTGAGCGGGAAGAGTGGCAGGCGAGCGGTGGTCACAGCGGTCAAGCCTAACGGCCGCCGGCGTCGCCCCGTCCGGGTATTTCCCGGCCGCCCTCCCACAGCGGGGTCCGGCGCGCCAGCTCGCCGCGCACCCGGTCCCGCGCGGACAGGAATCCGCGGAGCGGATCCTGCCGTCCGGCACCCCACGGGAACGAGGTGGCGTACGGGCCGATCCGGCCGAATTCGGCCAGCGCCTCCGCCCACCGCCCCCGCGCCATGAGCACGTACGCGAGGAGGTTGCGTACCTCGGCGGGCCACGGGTCGGCCTCGGGGAAGACCGCCGACAGGCCGAGCCCGCGGTCGACGGCCCGGTCCACGCGCTCGCCGTCCACCGGCCGGCCCGATCCGGGCACCATCCGCAGCCGGTCGTAGGCCGCGCGGACCGGGAGCGCGCGCACCAGGGAGCCCGGAGCGGCGTCGTCGGCGGCCTGCTCGGCGAAGTCGAAGGAGGCCCGGTGCGAGCCGTACCACTGGGAGGACAGGTACTTCAGCGCGGCGACATGGCAGCCGTAGTGATGCGGGGAACGGTGCAGGGCCCGCTCCCACAGCGACTCGAAGACCGCGTGCCCGGCGTGCGCGCCCCGCGCGTGGTCCAGGGCGAGGCGCCACGGCACCGGGTCGTGCGGCGCCTCGTCCGTGATGCGCCGGATCAGCGGGTCCAGTTCGCGCAGCCGCTCCGCGCGGGCGGGGGACTCCCAGGCCCGGCGCACCGCGAGCTGCGCCGTGACGAGCAGCGCGTCCGGGTCCCCGGGTGCCGCGGCCAGCCAGTCGGTGAGCCAGCCGTCCCTGCTGTACGCGAAGGTGGCGAGCCGCGTCACGTACCGGTCGCGGTCCTCCCACTCGCCGCTGTCCCGCGTGGTGGCCAGCAGCTTCGCGGCGGGCCCGGGGTCGGCGAGCGCGGCGGCGACGAGCGCCGGGGCGAGGCGCCCGTCCGGGGCGTCGAGGAGCACGTCGTCGTCCGGCACGAGGCCGGCGGTGAGCCGGGGGGCGTGCCGGGCCGCGCGGACGCTCCCGATCAGGGCGCGGAACAAGGACATGGTGCGACGTATTTTCCCATCCGCCGCCGCCCTTCCGCGCCCTCCTGCCCAGGGCCTTCACCCGCGCCTCACCGGCTCCCCGCACCCCGGCGCGAGCCGCCCGGCGCGGCCGGTCGGCCGCGCTCCGGAGCCGGCCGGTGCGGGCGGCCGGTCAGCCGCGCCGCAGCAGCCGGGTCGCGCCCGCCGCCACCGTCGTCGCCAGGACCCATCCGACGAGGATCAGCACCGTGGCCACCCACTGCCAGATCCCCTCCAGCCGCCAGTAGCCCTCCTGGCCGAGATTGATCACCGGCAGCAGCAGGTCGAGGGCGTACAGCGTGGCGTTCCACTCCGGCGACTCCTCCTTCTTGAGCGGGTCGGGGCGGTAGCGCGCGAAGGCCACCGTGCCCGCCGCCCACAGGATCGCCATCCACAGCGCCGCCCGCCCCGGCCGGTACCCGTAGGCCACCGTCAGGTCCTGGAGGTAGCCCCACAGCTTCCCCGCCAGCGGCAGCGTCTCGCGTCTGCGCCGCTGCTTGGCGAGCAGCACCTCGCGGGCGTCCGCGTCCTCTCCGCTGGCGCGCAGGACCGTCGCGAGCCGCTCGTACGGCTCGGGGGCGTACTCCGGCGTGGCCGCCGCCACCCATTCCAGGCGCCGGGCCAGCGGGAAGTGCCCGTACGGCACCAGGTTCTCGTAGACGAAGCCGCCCATGGCCAGGCCGCCCGGCCCCGGCCAGCTGGTCGACAGGTCGATCAGCGTGACCACCTTGGCCCCGTTGAGCACGACCCGGCCCTCCTCCGGCCGCTCCCCGTTGAACCGCAGCTCGGGGGTGACGATGCGGCGCAGCGACACCTCCTCGCGGCGCGCCCCGTTCAGGACGAACCGGGCGTGGTGCAGGTCCACCGCGTCCCCGAACCGGCCGTCGTCGAGCCGCACCCCGCCGTGGCACTCCACCGGTTTGCGCCGCGCGTCCTGGGAGGGCGCCGTCCCGTACGGCGGGGTCCCCGTCACGTTCCCCGAGCCCTCGTACACCCACGCCGCGTTCAGATACAGCGAGCGCTCCACCGTCAGCTGCGGCGCGTTCAGCGCCCGGCGCTGCTGCGCGCCGCGCAGCACACTGCCCCGCAGACTCAGCGAGACCCCGATCTGCGCCCCGCGCAGGCTCAGCTCCCCGTACGTCTCGATCAGCTCGGCCTGGAGGTCCTGTGCCACCACCATCCCGTCCGCCGCGATGGCCCGGCCCTGCCGGTCCGGCCACACCTGGATCTGGTTGATCAGCAGGTCCGTGCCGATCTGCGCGTCCGTCAGCCGGATGCCCCGCCGCACCCGGCAGCGCGGCAGATGCAGGTCCCCCTCGGTGTGCAGCCGGGCCGCCTCCAGGCGCGGAATGGCGCACTCGACCAGCCGCAGCGTCCCGAACCGGGACTCCGGCACCACGACCTCGCCGTCGAACCGGCAGCCGTTCAGCTCCACGTACGGCCCTATGGTGCCGCCGGCCAGATTCAGCACCCCCGTGATCCGCGCCCCGCGCAGCTTCAGCGCGGCCACCCGCCCCGGCCGCGCCTGCGGCCCGTCCAGCAGCAGCCGCTGCACCACCTCGGCGCTGACACACCGCTGCTCGCCCCACAGATGCGGCCCGAACGGGTCGTCCCGCTCCGCGATCCCCTCCGTCAGGTCGCACGTCCTGCCGATCCGGAACGCCCGCCACATGGCCTGCTCCGGACCCGTGAGACCTTCCGGCACCCCGTCCTCGTGCGGCTCGGTCAATGCCGCCCCCTCGCTTTCCACGATCCGCGTCCACGATTCCGCTGCCGGATTCGTGGATTCGTACAGCCGTTCTTCCCGGTGAGTGACGGGCTGAACGCTAACGGTCAGGAGTGGCGACCAGACGCCAGTGGGACGCGTATCAGCCAGTGATACGGGGCGCCGCGACGTGTATCAGCCAGTGATACGGCCGACCGGGTCCTTCGGCCCGTCTGCGAGAATTGACCCGTGATCTCTCGAATCGATCTGCGCGGCGAGGCCCTCCCCGAGGGAGCCGCCCTGCGTGACCTGCTGCCCCGTGCCGAGTTCGACGTGGAAGCCGCCCTGGAGAAGGTGCGGCCGATCTGCGAGGACGTGCATCATCGGGGCGACGCGGCGCTGATCGACTACGCGGAGAAATTCGACGGCGTCCGGCTCGACCAGGTCCGGGTGCCCGCCGCCGCCCTGCGGCGCGCCCTCGACGAACTCGACCCCGCCGTCCGCGCCGGCCTGGAGGAGTCCATCCGGCGCGCCCGGCTGGTCCACGCCGCCCAGCGCCGCACCACCCACACCACCCAGGTCGTGCCCGGCGGCACCGTCACCGAGAAGTGGATCCCGGTCGAGCGCGTCGGCCTCTACGCCCCCGGCGGCCGTTCCGTCTACCCCTCCTCCGTGATCATGAACGCGGTCCCGGCCCAGGAGGCGGGCGTCGCCTCCGTCGCGCTGGCGTCTCCGCCGCAGAAGGAGTTCGGCGGCCTGCCGCACCCCACCATCCTCGCCGCCTGCGCCCTCCTCGGCGTGGACGAGGTGTACGCCGTGGGCGGCGCCCAGGCCGTCGCCATGTTCGCGTACGGCACCGAGTCCTGCGCGCCCGCGAACATGGTGACCGGCCCCGGCAACATCTGGGTCGCCGCCGCCAAGCGCTACTTCACCGGCCGCATCGGCATCGACACCGAGGCCGGCCCCACCGAGATCGCGGTCCTCGCGGACTCCACCGCCGACCCGGTCCACGTCGCCTCCGACCTGATCAGCCAGGCCGAGCACGACCCGCTCGCCGCCGCCGTCCTCGTCACCGACTCCCCGGAGCTCGCCGAGGCCGTCGAGAAGGAGCTGGAGACCCAGGTCGCCGCCGCCAAGCACGTCGACGACCGGATCGCCCCCGCCCTCTCCGGCGAGCAGTCCGCGATCGTCCTGGTCGACGGCGTGGCGGAGGGCCTGCGCGTCGTCGACGCCTACGGCGCCGAACACCTGGAGATCCAGACCGCCGACGCCGCCGCCGTCGCCGACCGGGTCCGCAACGCCGGCGCGATCTTCGTCGGCCCCTGGGCCCCGGTCTCCCTCGGCGACTACTGCGCCGGTTCCAACCACGTCCTGCCCACCGGCGGCTGCGCCTGCCACTCCTCGGGCCTCTCCGTGCAGTCCTTCCTGCGCGGCGTGCACATCGTGGACTACACGCGCGACGCGCTCGCCGAGGTCGCCCACCACGTGGTGACCCTCGCCGAGGCGGAGGACCTCCCGGCCCACGGCGCCGCGATCAAGGCGAGGTTCGGCTGGAAGGTGCCCGAGAGCAAGTGAACGCCTACGACACCACCGGGATCGACGACCTGCCGATCCGCGACGAGCTGAAGGGCAAGTCCCCCTACGGCGCGCCGCAGCTCGACGTGCCCGTCCAGCTCAACACCAACGAGAACCCCTACCCGCTGCCCGAGCCGCTCGTGGCCCGGATCGCGGAGCGGGTCGCCGAGGCCGCCCGCGGTCTCAACCGCTACCCCGACCGGGACGCGGTCGAGCTGCGCACCGAGCTCGCCCGCTACCTGAGCCGCACCGGCAAGCACCCGGTCACCCTCAGGAACGTCTGGGCCGCCAACGGCTCCAACGAGGTCCTGCAGCAGCTGCTGCAGACCTTCGGAGGCCCGGGCCGTACCGCGATCGGCTTCGAGCCCTCGTACTCGATGCACGCCCTGATCGCCCGGGGCACCGGCACCGGCTGGATCTCCGGGCCGCGCGACGAGGACTTCACCGTGGACGTGGCGGCCGCCGAGAAGGCGATCGCCGAGCACCGGCCCGACGTCGTCTTCATCACCTCCCCCAACAATCCCACCGGCACCGCCGTCGAGGCCGACACGGTCCTCGCCCTCTACGAGGCCGCCCAGGCCGCGAAGCCCTCCCTGGTCGTCGTGGACGAGGCGTACGTGGAGTTCAGCCACCGCGACTCGCTGCTGCCCCTCATCGAGGGCCGGCCGCACCTGGTGGTCTCCCGCACCATGTCCAAGGCCTTCGGTGCCGCCGGACTCCGCCTCGGCTACCTCGCCGCCCACCCGGCCGTGGTCGACGCGGTGCAGCTGGTCCGCCTTCCGTACCACCTCTCCGCCGTCACCCAGGCCACCGCGCTCGCCGCCCTGGAGCACACCGACACCCTCCTCGGGTACGTCGAGCAGCTCAAGGCCGAGCGGGACCGGCTCGTCACCGAGCTGCGGGCGATCGGCTACGAGGTCACCGACTCCGACGCCAACTTCGTCCAGTTCGGGCGCTTCGACGGGGCCGAGGGCTCCCACGTGGCCTGGCGGAGCATCCTCGACCGGGGCGTCCTGGTCCGGGACAACGGCGTACCCGGCTGGCTGCGGGTCACCGCCGGCACCCCCGAAGAGAACGACGCGTTCCTCGACGCGGTCCGTGAACTGATGAAGGAGCAGAAGCGATGAGCCGCGTAGGCCGCGTTGAGCGCACCACCAAGGAGACCTCCGTCGTCGTCGAGATCGACCTCGACGGCACCGGAAAGGTCGACGTGTCGACCGGGGTCGGCTTCTACGACCACATGCTCGACCAGCTCGGCCGGCACGGTCTGTTCGACCTGACCGTGAAGACCGACGGCGACCTGCACATCGACTCGCACCACACCATCGAGGACACCGCCCTCGCCCTCGGCGCCGCCTTCAAGCAGGCCCTCGGCGACAAGGTCGGCATCTACCGCTTCGGCAACTGCACCGTGCCGCTGGACGAGTCCCTCGCCCAGGTCACGGTCGACCTCTCCGGCCGCCCCTACCTCGTGCACACCGAGCCCGAGAACATGGCGCCGATGATCGGCTCGTACGACACGACGATGACGCGCCACATCCTGGAGTCCTTCGTGGCCCAGGCCCAGATCGCGCTGCACGTCCACGTCCCGTACGGGCGCAACGCCCACCACATCGTGGAGTGCCAGTTCAAGGCGCTCGCCCGCGCCCTGCGGTACGCCTCCGAGCGCGACCCGCGCGCCGCCGGCATCCTCCCCTCCACGAAGGGCGCCCTGTAGTCGTGAACGGCCTCTCCACCATCCTGATCGTCGTCGGGCTCTTCCTCCTCGGCGGCATCTACTCCTTCGTCAAGCAGCAGATGCCCAAGGGCCTGATCGTGCTGCTCTCCCTCGGCGCGGCGATGTGTCTCGCCGCCGGTGTCATGCGTCTGGACGTGTGGGCATGAGTACGGCATCCCCGAAGAAGGTCGTCGTCTTCGACTACGGCTTCGGCAACGTCCGCTCCGCCGAGCGCGCGCTCGCCCGGGTCGGCGCCGACGTCGAGATCACCCGCGACTACGAGAAGGCGATGAACGCCGACGGGCTCCTCGTCCCCGGCGTCGGTGCCTTCTCCGCCTGCATGCAAGGGCTCAAGGAGGCCCGCGGCGACTGGATCATCGGCCGCCGGCTCTCCGGCGGCCGCCCGGTCATGGGCATCTGCGTCGGCATGCAGATCCTCTTCGCCCGCGGCATCGAGCACGGCGTCGAGACCGAGGGCCTCGACGAGTGGCCCGGCAGCGTCGAGCCCCTGAACGCCCCGGTCGTGCCCCACATGGGCTGGAACACGGTCGACGCCGCCGACGGCAGCGAGCTGTTCGCCGGCCTGGACGCCGACGCCCGGTTCTACTTCGTGCACTCCTACGGGGTGCGCGACTGGACCCTGGAGATCGGCAACCCCACCCTCGCCGCCCCGAAGGTCACCTGGGCCACCCACGGCGAGCCGTTCGTCGCCGCGGTCGAGAACGGCGCCCTGAGGGCGACCCAGTTCCACCCGGAGAAGTCCGGTGACGCCGGCGCCCAGCTCCTCACCAACTGGATCGGAACCCTGTGACTGTGTTGTCTGGAAGCGTGCTCGAACTCCTCCCCGCCGTCGACGTCCGCGACGGACAGGCCGTCCGTCTCGTGCACGGCGAGTCCGGCACCGAGACCTCCTACGGCTCCCCGCTGGAGGCCGCCCTCGCCTGGCAGAACTCCGGCGCCGAGTGGCTGCACCTGGTCGACCTCGACGCCGCCTTCGGCACCGGCGACAACCGTGAGCTGATCGCCCAGGTCGCCGGCGCGATGGACATCAAGGTCGAGCTGTCCGGCGGCATCCGTGACGACGCCTCCCTCGCCGCCGCCCTCGCCACCGGCTGCACCCGCGTCAACCTGGGCACCGCCGCCCTGGAGACCCCCGAGTGGGTCGCCAAGGTCATCGCCGAGCACGGCGACAAGATCGCCGTCGGCCTCGACGTGCGCGGCACCACCCTGCGCGGCCGCGGCTGGACCCGCGACGGCGGCGACCTGTACGAGACGCTGGCCCGCCTCGACTCCGAGGGCTGCGCCCGGTACGTCGTCACCGACATCGCCAAGGACGGCACCCTGCAGGGCCCCAACCTGGAGCTCCTGAAGAACGTCTGCGCGGCCACCGACAAGCCGGTCGTCGCCTCGGGCGGCGTCTCCTCCCTGGACGACCTGCGGGCCCTGGCCGCTCTCGTCCCGCTGGGCGTCGAGGGCGCGATCGTCGGCAAGGCCCTCTACGCCAAGGCCTTCACCCTCGAAGAGGCCCTGGAGGCGGTGGCCTCGGCATGACCGACGCGCTCCGCAAGGTCGTCACCGGCGCCCCGTGGGAGGAGCAGTTCGGCTACTCCCGCGCGGTCGAGCTCCCGAACGGCCTGGTCCTGGTCTCCGGCTGCACCTCCGTGGTCGACGGGCAGATCGCCGAGGGAGGCGGCCCGTACGACCAGGCCGTCAACTCCTTCCAGGTGGCCCTCGGTGCCCTGAAGCAGCTCGGCCTCGGCGTCGACGACGTGGTGCGGACCCGGATGTACCTCACCCACGCGCGTGACGTGGAGGAGGTCGGCCGGGCCCACAAGGACCTGTTCGACGCCGTCCGCCCCGCCGCGACGATGCTCATCGTCTCCGGCTTCGTCGACTCCCGCCTCGTCGTGGAGGTCGAGGTCGAGGCGTACAGGAGGAACGCGGCATGAGCCTCGCCGTACGAGTGATCCCCTGCCTGGACGTGGACAACGGCCGCGTCGTCAAGGGCGTCAACTTCCAGAACCTGCGGGACGCGGGCGACCCCGTCGAGATGGCCAAGCTGTACGACGCCGAGGGCGCCGACGAGCTCACCTTCCTCGACATCACCGCCTCCTCCGGCAACCGGGAGACCACCTACGACGTGGTGCGCCGCACCGCCGAGCAGGTCTTCATCCCGCTCACCGTCGGCGGTGGGGTCCGCTCCGCCGGGGACGTCGACAAGCTGCTGCGGGCCGGGGCCGACAAGGTGGGCGTCAACACCGCCGCCATCGCCCGCCCCGAGCTGATCCAGGAGATCGCGGAGCGCTTCGGCCGGCAGGTCCTCGTCCTGTCGGTGGACGCGCGCCGCACGGAGTCGGGCTCCTTCGAGGTCACCACGCACGGCGGGCGCCGGGGCACCGGCATCGACGCCGTCGAGTGGGCCCACCGGGCCGCCGAGCTGGGCGCGGGCGAGATCCTGCTCAACTCGATGGACGCCGACGGGACGAAGGACGGCTACGACACGGAGATGATCGCGGCGGTCCGCAAGCACGTCACCGTCCCGGTCATCGCCAGCGGGGGAGCGGGCAAGCTGTCCGACTTCCCGCCGGCCGTCGCGGCGGGCGCGGACGCGGTCCTCGCGGCCTCCGTGTTCCACTTCGGCGACCTGCGGATCGGTCAGGTCAAGGAGACGCTGCGGGAAGCCGGGCACGAGGTGCGCTGATCCCTCGTTCCGTTTCCGGCAAGGGCCCCTTCGGGGGCCCTTTTCTTCCCCCGGACGCGAAAGAGAAATTGCGCAATTTCTGTTGCGCAGTTTTCCTTTCGCGTCCAGGATCACGGCATGTCCCGCTCGGAGAACCGCCGCATCACCGACCTCGGCACGCTCAAGGCCGTCGCCCACCCCCTGCGGATGCGTCTGTACCGGGCGTTGTTCGTCGCCCGTACCGCCACCGCCTCCCAGCTCGCGGAGCAGGTGGACGAAGCCGTCTCACTCGTCAGCTACCACCTGCGCAAACTCGCCGAGCACGGCCTCATCGAGGAGGCCCCCCGCCAGTCCACCGACGGTCGTGAACGCTGGTGGCGCACCAGCTCCCAGGGCATCACCGTCCGCGACGAGGACTTCCGCGACGCCCCCGAGAAGGCCGCCGTGGGCATCGCCTTCAGCCGCCTCGTCGCCGACCAGCGCGCCGATCTGCACCTCCGCTTCATCGAGGAGCGGCTCGCCTGGCCGGAGGAATGGCGCTCCGCCGCCATCAGCGCCGAATGGATGCCCCGCCTCACCGCCGCCGAACTCGCCGCCCTCGACGGGGAACTCGAAGCCGTGCTGCGGAAGTACGACGACAAGGCGCGCGCCGCCGAGGCCGCGGGCGACACCGAGGGACGCGAACAGGTCGCCGTGCACCTCCACGCCTTCCCCTTCCGCCCGTGACCGCCCTCACCGAGGCATCCGCCCGACCCGCCCACCGCGACCCCCAGGTCCTGCGCTGGCTCGGCGCCTTCACCGCCTCCACCCTCGGCGACAGCGTCTACTACCTCGCCCTCTCCTGGGCCGCCGTCAGCAGCGGCACCCCCGCCCAGGCGGGGCTCGTCATGGCCGTCTCCGCCGTGCCCCGCGCCCTGCTCATGCTCGTCGGGGGAGTGGTCGCCGACCGCCTCGGCCCGCGCCGGGTCGTCCTCGCCTCCGACGCCGTCCGCTGCCTCGTCACCTTCGGCCTCGCCGCGACCCTGTTCCTCGCCGCGCCCGGCCTCTGGCTCCTCGCCGCCGTCGCCCTCGTCTTCGGCGCCGTCGACGCCCTCTTCCTGCCGGCCGTCGGAGCCCTGCCGCCCCGGATCGCCGAGCGTGACCAACTCGCCCGCGTCCAAGGACTGCGCGGCCTCGCGTACCGCCTCGGCGCCGTGCTCGGTGCCCCGCTCGGCGGGCTCGCCGTCGCCCTCGGCGGCTCCGCCACCGCCTTCGGCGTCGCCGGCCTCCTCTTCGCCCTCTCCCTGCCCCTCCTCAGCGCGCTCAGGCTACGGCCGCTGCCGCGGGAGGACGCGGTCCGCGACGGTACCGCCCTGCGCGACCTCGCCGAAGGACTGCGCTACCTGCGCGGACACCGCGTCCTCGGCCCGCTGATGATCGTCGTGCTCCTCAGCGACCTCGGCTTCGTCGGCCCCCTCAACGTCGGCCTCGCCGTCCTGTCCGCACAGCGCGGCTGGGGTGCCTCCGGCATCGGCTGGATCCTCGCCGGATTCGGTACGGGCGCGGGCGCCGCCTCCCTGCTCCTGGCCGTACGAGGACGCGTCCCGCGCGCCGGGGCCGTCAGCGGCTGGACCATGACGGTCGGTGCCGTCTCCATCGGTGCCCTCGCCTTCACGGCGTACCTGCCCGTCGCGGCCGCCGTAGCCCTGTCCGTCGGCCTGTTCGCCGGCCTCTCGGGGGCACTGGTCAACGCCCTCGTCCAGACCGAGTGCGACCCCGCCCACCTCGGCCGGGTGACCGCCGTGACCAGCCTCGCCAGTCTGGGCATAGCCCCGCTGACCTTCCCCGTCACGGGCGCGGCGATCGGCCTGTGGGGCGCCGCCCCGGTCTTCGTGGTGAGCGCCTCGATCTGCGCCCTGGCCGGCGTGTACACCCTCGCCGTCCCGGCCCTGCGCCGCGCCGAACTGCCCGGGGGCTGACCGCGGACCGGCCCGTACGCCGAACCGCCCGGCCCCCGGCTCAGATCCCCAGCTGCTTCGTCTCCCGCAGCCGCTCGATCGCCTCCGGCTCCCCGTCCAGGTCCACCTTCGCGGCGCCCTGCCGCCCGAACAGGTACATCATCAGCTCGCCCGGCTCCCCGGAGACGGTCACCACCGGGGTGCCGCGATGGGCGACGACCGTCTGGCCGTTCGGGCGGCGCAGCACCAGGCCCACCGGCGCCTTGCGGCCCAGCAGCCGGGCGGTGCGCTCCAGACGCGACCAGAGCGCGTCCGCGAAGACCGGGTCCGGCTCCCGCGCGGGCCAGTCGTCCTGCGCCCGCCGGACGTCCTCCGCGTGGACGTAGAACTCGACCACGTTCGCCCCCTCGTCCACCTGCTTGATGGTGAACGGGGAGAAGCGGGGCGGCCCCGACCTGAGGAGCCGGACCAGTTCCTCGTACGGCTTCGCGGCGAACTCCTCCCGCACCCGCTCCGCCCGGTCCCGCAGCACCGGCACCAGCGAGCCCGCCGCCGCGTCCGGCCGGCGCTCCCGCATCACGACATGGGCCGCCAGGTCCCGGGTCCGCCAGCCCTCGCAGAGCGTCGGGGCGTCCGGGCCCGCCGCCTCCAACAGGTCGGCGAGCAGAAGTCGTTCCCGTGTGGCATGCGTCGACATGCCCGCCAGCGTACGGCCCGGCCGCCGCGTCCGCCCAGTGGACACCGGCCCGGACCCCGCTTCCGGCCACGGCACAATGGCGCCATGAGCAGCAATCTCGACCCGGCCGTGGCCGCCCGGCTCAAGCGCAGCCCCGACGGACTCCTCCCCGCCATCGCCCAGCAGTACGACACCGGCGAGGTGCTGATGCTCGGCTGGATGGACGACGAGGCCCTCCACCGCACCCTCACCACAGGCCGCTGCACCTACTGGTCGCGCAGCCGCCAGGAGTACTGGGTCAAGGGCGACACCTCCGGCCACGTCCAGCGCGTCAAGGCCGTCGCGCTGGACTGCGACGCCGACACGATCCTCGTCAAGGTCGACCAGGTCGGCGCCGCCTGCCACACCGGCACGCGCACCTGCTTCGACACCGACGTGCTCCTCGCGGCCGAGTAGGGTCTGGCGCCATGGATCTCGACACCTTCCGCAAGCTGGCGGCCGACCGCCGCGTCATCCCCGTCAGCCGCAGGCTCCTCGCGGACGGCGACACCCCCGTCGGGCTCTACCGCAAGCTCGCCGCCGAACGCCCCGGCACCTTCCTCCTCGAATCCGCGGAGAACGGCCGCAGCTGGTCCCGCTACTCCTTCATCGGGGTCCGCAGCGACGCCACCCTCACGGTGAAGGACGGCGAGGCCCACTGGCTCGGCATCCCGCCCGTCGGCGTCCCCGTCGACGGCGACCCCCTCCAGGCCCTGCGCGCCACCGTCGAGACCCTCCACACCCCGCGCGACCTCGCGAGCGGCATGCCCCCGTTCACCGGCGGCATGGTCGGCTACCTCGGCTACGACATCGTGCGCCGCCTGGAGCGCATCGGCGAGCACGCCCGCGACGACCTGGAGCTCCCCGAGCTCACCATGCTCCTCACCAGCGACCTCGCCGTCCTCGACCACTGGGACGGCACGGTCCTGCTGATCGCCAACGCGATCAACCACAACGACCTGGAGACCGGCGTCGACGAGGCCTACGCCCACGCCGTCGCCCGCCTGGACGCGATGGAGGCCGACCTGGCCCGCCCCGTCGCGAGCACCCCCGCCACCCTGCCCGCCTCCGAGCTGCCGGAGGTCTCGGCCCTCTGGGGCGGGCCGGCCTACCAGGAGGCCGTCGAGGACATCAAGGAGCGCATCCGGGCCGGCGAGGCCTTCCAGGTGGTCCCCTCCCAGCGCTTCGAGACCCCCTGCACCGCCTCCGCCCTGGACGTCTACCGGGTCCTGCGGGCCACCAACCCGTCCCCGTACATGTACCTCTTCCGCTTCGAGAACGGCTTCGACGTCGTGGGCTCCAGCCCCGAGGCCCTGGTGAAGGTCGAGGACGGGCAGGCGATGCTCCACCCCATCGCCGGCACCCGCCACCGCGGCGCCACCCCGCAGGAGGACCACGACCTCGCCGAGGAGCTGCTCGCCGACCCCAAGGAGCGCGCCGAGCACCTCATGCTGGTCGACCTCGGCCGCAACGACCTCGGCCGGGTCTGCGAGCCCGGCTCCGTCGAGGTCGTCGACTTCATGTCGATCGAGCGCTACTCCCACGTCATGCACATCGTGTCGACGGTGACCGGCCGCGTCGCCGAGGGCAGGACCGCCTTCGACGTGCTCACCGCCTGCTTCCCGGCCGGCACGCTCTCCGGGGCGCCCAAGCCGCGCGCGATGCAGATCATCGAGGAACTGGAACCGTCCCGGCGCGGTCTGTACGGCGGGTGCGTCGGCTACCTGGACTTCGCCGGCGACTCCGACACCGCCATCGCCATCCGTACCGCCCTGCTGCGCGGCGGCACGGCATACGTGCAGGCGGGAGCCGGTGTGGTCGCCGACTCCGACCCGCTCGCCGAGGACAACGAGTGCCGCAACAAGGCCGCCGCCGTCCTCCGTGCCGTCCACACCGCCAACCGGATGACCACCACCGGCTGAACCGGCCGGGAGGGACGTAAGGGATAGTGGGGTACGTGAGTGCTGTACCCGTACCCCAGCCCCGAGCCGCCCGCGCGGCCGTCACCCCCGGCGGCAGCAGGCGCAGCCTGGCCGCCGCCCTCCTCCTCGGCGCCCTCGGAGCCACCGTCGTACTGCTCTCCTCGGGCCAGATCTGGGCGGAGGGCACGGCGTCCGTCGGCGGCGGCACCGTCCCCGTGGAAGCCCAGGGCGGCACCGTCACCGGCGTCCCCACCGCCCTCGCCATCGTCGGCCTCGCCGCGCTGGTCGCCGTCTTCGCCGTCCGCCGCGCCGGCCGCACCCTGGTCGCCGCGCTCCTCGCGCTGAGCGGCGCCGGCGCCGCCCTCGCGGCGTTCCTCGGCGCCTCCGACCGCGCCGCCCTCGACGCCGAGGCCGCCCGCATCAGCGGCGACACCGCCGCCGCCGTGGCCGGCCTCACCCACACCGCCTGGCCGTACGTCACCGCCGGCGGAGCCGTCCTCATCCTGCTCGCCGGGATCGTCGCGCTGCGCTTCGGCACCAGCTGGCCGGCGATGGGCGGCCGGTACGAGCGGGCCGCCGGACCCCGCGCCGCCCGCACGGCGCGCCCGGCCGACCCGGAACGGCCCGAGGAGCTGTGGAAGGCCCTGGACCGCGGCGAGGACCCCACCCACGGGGCGTGAGCCGGGCGCCCGGAGCCCCGGCCGCCGCACGCGGGGGAGGCGCCGGGCGCGACGCGTGATCGTCCGGCACCCCCGATTCACCTTCGCGCGCCCGCGTGCGGGACAATGAGAGCCGAGTGTCCGCGCACGCGAGACCCTCACCACCGAGCAACAGCAACGAGGAGCAACTCATGGCGGGCAGCGCCCACGGACACACCCCGGCCGCCTGGACCGGTGTCATCATCTCCTTCATCGGCTTCTGCATCGCCGGGGTCTTCATGGTGGCGGCCAACGTGCCCGGTTTCTGGGCCGGCGTGGGCGTCATCGTGCTCGGCGGCATCGTCGGCGGTGCCATGAAGGCGGCCGGTCTGGGCATGCCGAAGGAGTCGGAGGACGTCGCCGCGGCCCGCGCCGCCGCGACGGAGTCCGCCCGGGCCCGCGTCTGACCCGACACGACGCGTTCGACGGATCGAGGGCGCAGTCCGGCCGTGCCGGGCTGCGCCCTCGCGCGTCAGGGGCGAGAATCACCGCGTGGACCCGCAGCCGACGGCCGGAGCCGTGACCGACGAGACCCCCGCCCCACCGGACCGCCCGGCGGCCCGCGGGCCCGGGGAGGAGCACGGCGCCGAAGGCCCCCGGCCCGTACCGGAGGCCCCGGAGCCCGAGCCCTTCCCCGGCCGGGCCGCCGGCCCCGTACCCGAGGGTCCCGCCCCCGGGAACCCCGCCCCGGCCCCCGGGGGCGGCCCCGTGCCGCCGCCCGGCCACCCCCACCCGTACGCGTACGCCCCCGCGCCCCCGCGCGGGAACCGGCCGCTCGCCCTGCGTCTGCTCGCCCCCGCCGGGACGCTCGCCGGTGTCGCCGCCGCCTTCGCCTACGTCGGGGCCGTCGACCCCAACGAACCCGGGCACTACCCCGTCTGCCCGCTCCTGCGCTTCACCGGCCTGTACTGCCCCGGCTGCGGCGGTCTCCGCAGCGCCCACGCCTTCGTCCACGGCGACCTGCCCACCGCGCTCGGCGCCAACGCGCTCGCCGTCGCCGGCTACGGCCTCTTCGCCGTCCTGATCGCGGTCTGGCTGGTCCGCGCCGTCCGCGGGACCCCGGTGCGCGTCGATCTCTCCCCGGCCTGGTGGTGGGGGATCGGCGCGGTCCTCGCCCTCTTCACCCTGGTCCGGAACCTGCCCTTCGGCTCCGCGCTGGTCCCGTGACGGCCGCCGGGCCGCCCCGCGGGTCCCAGCAGGTGGGACGCGGCTCCCGTCGATGCGAGCACCGAGCCCTCCTGCGGATAGGATCGAAGTGGCTGAACCTGGTTCATCATCACCAACAACGTCCCGGAAGGGGGCCTCTCGCGTGAGTGTGCTCGACGAGATCATCGAGGGCGTCCGCGCCGACCTCGCGGAGCGGCAGGCGCGGGTCTCCCTCGACGAGCTCAAGGAGCGCGCCGCCAAGGCGCCGCAGGCCAAGGACGGCGTCGCCGCGCTGCGCGGCGACGGTGTCACGGTGATCTGCGAGGTCAAGCGCTCCAGCCCGTCCAAGGGCGCCCTCGCCGCGATCGCCGACCCGGCCGGTCTCGCCGCCGACTACGAGGCGGGCGGCGCCGCCGTCATCTCCGTGCTCACCGAGCAGCGCCGCTTCGGCGGCTCGCTCGCCGACCTGGAGGCCGTCCGCGCCCGCGTCGACATCCCGGTGCTGCGCAAGGACTTCATCGTCACGGCCTACCAGCTGTGGGAGGCCCGGGCGTACGGAGCCGACCTCGCGCTCCTCATCGTCGCGGCCCTGGAGCAGGAGGCCCTCGTCTCCCTCATCGAGCGCGCCGAGTCCATCGGGCTCACCCCGCTCGTCGAGGTCCACGACGAGGAGGAGGTCGAGCGTGCCGTCGAGGCGGGCGCCCGGATCATCGGCGTCAACGCGCGCAACCTCAAGACCCTGAAGGTCGACCGCTCCACCTTCGAGCGCGTCGCCCCGGAGATCCCGGCCGGCATCGTCAAGGTCGCCGAGTCCGGCGTCCGCGGCCCGCACGACCTGATCGCCTACGCCAACGCCGGCGCCGACGCGGTCCTCGTCGGCGAGTCCCTCGTCACCGGTCGCGACCCCAAGGCCGCCGTCGCCGACCTGGTCGCCGCCGGCGCCCACCCGGCCCTGCGCCACGGCCGGAGCTGACCCCGCCATGACCGTCCGCCGCGCCACGCCGACCACCCAGGGCCCCGCCGCCCCGGGTGGCTTCGGCGCGGGCGCGGCCGCCGGTGTCACCCGGGCCATGCGCACCCGGCTCCGGACCGCCGCCGCGCCCGCGCACGCCCCTCTGGCCAGGGGCTGCCGCCCCCGCGGCTGCCGCGCGCCCGCCCGCCGTGTCCACGGCCGCCGGGTGCGGTACGTCATCGGGTCCGAGCCCGGCCAGGTCAACGGCATGCGATGGCGCCCGCGCCCCGCGCGCTCCTCCACGTAACCCGAGCCCCGCGCCCCCGCGGGTCGCTCCCCTCCCCGTGCCCCGGCCGCACCACCCGGGCGCCGCGCACGGGGCGCCGTCCGCCGTACCCACCCGTTCCGCCCCCAGTGCCGGGGAGGAACAGGTGCCCGCGACGGCCCCTGACGTGAGTGCGACGCGCGCATGCCGTGAACTCAACCGCACACGTACCCGGGGCATCCGCCCCGCGAGGAGCAACCGCATGTCCAGCGAGTTCTTCATTCCCGACCCCGACGGTCAGGTCCCGTCCCCCGAGGGCTACTTCGGCGCCTACGGGGGCAAGTTCATCCCCGAGGCCCTCGTCGCCGCCGTCGACGAGGTGGCCGTCGAGTACGAGAAGGCCAAGGCCGACCCCGAGTTCGCCCGCGAGCTCGGCGACCTCATGGTCCACTACACCGGCCGCCCCAGCGCCCTCACCGAGGTCCCCCGCTTCGCCGAACACGCCGGCGGCGCCCGGATCTTCCTCAAGCGCGAGGACCTCAACCACACCGGCTCGCACAAGATCAACAACGTGCTCGGCCAGGCCCTGCTCACCCGCCGCATGGGCAAGACCCGGGTCATCGCCGAGACCGGCGCCGGACAGCACGGCGTCGCCACCGCCACCGCCTGCGCCCTCTTCGGCCTCGAGTGCACCATCTACATGGGCGAGATCGACACCCAGCGGCAGGCGCTCAACGTCGCCCGGATGCGCATGCTCGGCGCCGAGGTCGTGGCCGTGAAGTCCGGCAGCCGCACCCTCAAGGACGCCATCAACGAGGCGTTCCGGGACTGGGTCGCCAACGTCGACCGCACCCACTACCTCTTCGGCACCGTCGCCGGACCGCACCCCTTCCCGGCCATGGTCCGCGACTTCCACCGGGTCATCGGCGTCGAGGCCCGCCGCCAGATCCTGGAGCGCGCCGGACGCCTGCCCGACGCGGCCGTCGCCTGCGTCGGCGGCGGCTCCAACGCCATCGGCCTCTTCCACGCCTTCGTCCCGGACGCCGCCGTCCGGCTGATCGGCTGCGAACCGGCCGGCCACGGCGTCGAGACCGGCGAGCACGCCGCCACCCTCACCGCGGGCGAGCCCGGCATCCTGCACGGCTCCCGGTCGTACGTCCTCCAGGACGACGAGGGCCAGATCACCGAGCCGTACTCGATCTCCGCCGGCCTCGACTACCCCGGCATCGGTCCCGAGCACGCGTACCTGAAGGACAGCGGCCGCGGTGAGTACCGGGCCGTCACCGACGCCGCCGCCATGGAGGCGTTGCGCCTGCTCTCCCGCACGGAGGGCATCATCCCGGCCATCGAGTCGGCGCACGCCCTCGCCGGGGCCCTGGAGGTCGGCCGCGAGCTCGGCCCGGACGGCCTGCTCGTCGTCAACCTCTCCGGACGCGGCGACAAGGACATGGACACCGCGGCCCGCTACTTCGGGCTGTACGACACCGACGCCGAGGTGGCGGCCGACGCCGCCGGCACCGCCGAGATCGAGGGGGACGCGAAGTGACCGGCAACATCCAGCTGCTCGGCGACACCCTCGCCGCGGCGAAGGCCGAGAACCGGGCCGCGCTCATCGCCTACCTCCCGGCGGGCTTCCCCACGGTCGACGGCGGCATCGCCGCGATCAAGGCCGTCTTCGACGGCGGCGCCGACGTGGTCGAGGTCGGCCTGCCGCACAGCGACCCGGTTCTCGACGGCCCGGTCATCCAGACCGCCGACGACATCGCCCTGCGCGGCGGCGTCAGGATCGCCGACGTCATGCGGACGGTGAAGGAGGCCCACGAGGCCACCGGCAAGCCGGTCCTCGTCATGACCTACTGGAACCCGATCGACCGCTACGGCGTCGAGCGCTTCACCGAGGAGCTCGCCGAGGCCGGCGGCGCCGGCTGCATCCTGCCCGACCTGCCGGTCCAGGAGTCCGCGCTCTGGCGCGAACACGCCGACAAGCACGGTCTCGCCACCGTCTTCGTCGTCGCCCCCAGCAGCCGGGACGAGCGGCTCGGCACCATCACCGAGGCCGGCTCCGGCTTCGTCTACGCGGCCTCCCTCATGGGCGTCACCGGCACGCGCGCCTCGGTCGGCGAGCAGGCCGCCGACCTGGTCCGCCGCACCCGCGCCGCCGACCGCTCCGGCCGGCTGCCCGTCTGCGTCGGCCTCGGCGTCTCCAACGCCGAACAGGCCAAGGAGGTCGCCGGCTTCGCCGACGGCGTCATCGTCGGGTCCGCCTTCGTCCAGCGGATCCTCGACGCCGCCGGCGACGAGGCCGCCGGTCTCACCGCCGTAAGGGAACTGGCGGGCGAACTCGCGCGGGGCGTCCGCCGGGATTCGTAACCCGTTCGGGTGGAACTCGGACCGGGGAGGCGCGGTTGTGCCTCCCCGGTTCGTTGCGTGGGGCGTGAGCGAGAAGAACCCTGACGGTAGGAACGGGAGCGCGCGCGAGCGCCTCAAGGAGCAGCGCGAGCGAGAGAAGGCGCGTGAGAAGCAGCGGCGCGTCCTGATCGTGTCCGCGGCGGTGGTCGGCGTCCTGGGCCTCGCCGCGGTCGTCGGAGTGATCGCCGCCGGCGGGGACAAGGACGGCGGCTCCGACAAGGCGGGCCCCGTCGTCGCCCCCAGCGGCGCCCTCGACGGCGAGAAACCGGCCATCGTCACGGGCCGGCCGGACGCCCCCTCCACCCTCGCGATCTGGGAGGACTTCCGCTGCCCGGCCTGCGCCGCCTTCGAGAACGCCTTCCGGGACACCATCCACGAGCTGGAGGCCTCCGGAGCGCTCAAGACCGAGTACCACCTCGCCACCCTCATCGACGGCAACATGGGCGGCAGCGGCTCCCTGCGCGCGGCGAACGCGGCGGCCTGCGCCCAGGACGCCGGGAAGTTCACCCCGTACCACGACACGCTCTACATCAACCAGCCGCCGGAGCCCGACGACGCCTTCGCCAAGAACGCCAAGCTGATCGAGCTGGCGGCCAAGGTGCCCGGGCTCGACACCCCCGACTTCCGCTCCTGCGTCGAGAACGGCACGCACGACGGCTGGGTGGCCGCGTCCCACGAGGCCTTCAAGAAGGGCAGCTTCCGGGGCACCCCGTCCGTCCTCCTCAACGGAGAGGCGATCTTCCCGACCAAGGGGAGCGAGCAGATCTCCAAGGAGAACCTGAAGAAGTGGGTCGCCGAGGCCAACAAGGGCAAGAAGCCGGGCACGGCCTCCCCGTCGGCGGGCTGACCTTCCCGGCCGGTTAGTTACGCAGACGTTGCCGGGTGGGCTGCCGTCCCGCCCGCCCGGCAGGGTAGCGTCGGAGCTGCCATGGACCTTGCCTACATTCCCAGCCCGTCGACCGGCGTGATCAACCTCGGACCGATCCCGCTGCGCGGCTACGCCTTCTGCATCATCATCGGTGTCTTCGTCGCCGTCTGGTACGGCAACAAGCGCTGGATCGCCCGGGGCGGCACCGCCGGCACCGTGGCCGACATCGCCGTCTGGGCGGTGCCCTTCGGCCTCGTCGGCGGACGCCTCTACCACGTGATCACCGACTACCAGCTGTACTTCAGCGAGGGTGAGAACTGGGTCGACGCCCTCAAGATCTGGGAAGGCGGCCTCGGTATCTGGGGCGCCATCGCGCTCGGCGCGGTGGGCGCCTGGATCGGCTGCCGCCGGCGGGGCATCCCGCTCCCCGCGTACGCCGACGCCATCGCGCCCGGCATCGCCCTCGCCCAGGCCATCGGCCGCTGGGGCAACTGGTTCAACCAGGAGCTGTACGGCCGGCGGACCGACCTGCCGTGGGCGTTGAAGATCACCGAGAGCGCCAACCGCGAGGCCGGCTACTACCATCCCACCTTCCTGTACGAGTCGCTGTGGTGCGTCGGCGTGGCGCTGCTGGTCGTCTGGGCCGACCGCCGCTTCCGGCTCGGCCACGGACGGGCCTTCGCCCTGTACGTCGCCGCCTACTGCGCCGGCCGGGGCTGGATCGAGTACATGCGGGTGGACGAGGCGCACCACGTGCTCGGCCTGCGCCTGAACGTGTGGACCGCGATCGTCGTGTTCCTGCTGGCCGTGGTGTACATGGTCGTCTCGGCCCGGGTCCGCCCCGGACGCGAGGAGGTCGTGGAGCCCCGGGCCGCCGCCGCCAAGGCCGCCGAGGAGACGGCCGGCGCGGAGGACGGGGAGCGGGAGCAGGACCAGGAGGACGACGCGCCGGACGCGCCTGCCGGGGACACCGGGAAGGACGCTCCCGAGGGCGCGGGCAAGGGTGCCGAGGGCGCCGGATCGGCGGCCAAGAGCTGATCCGCCGTCGCCGAGGGCCGCCGGGACCGACAGGTCCCGGCGGCCTTTTGCCGTCCCGGCCCCAGGGCTCAGGCCGTGCGGGCGGCCAGTGCGAGGACCCGGCGGGCGACCGCCACCACGGCCGCGTCCACGAAACGGCCGTCCGCCAAGGCCTGGGCCCCGTGCTCGGCGGCCGCGGCCTCGACGACCTCCCGCGCCGCGTCGACCTCGTCCGGGGTGGGCAGGTAGACCCGCTCGATCACCGGCAGCTGACGCGGGTGGATCGCCGCCCGGCCGAGGAAGCCCAGGGCGCGGCCCCGGGCGCAGCCGGCGGCGAGGCCCGCCAGGTCACCGACGTCCGGGTGGACCGACTGCGCCGGCGGCGGCAGGCCCGCCGCGCGGGCGGCGACCACGAGACGGCCGCGCGACCAGTCGAGTCCGCGGTCCTCCCGCACGCCCAGGTCCGCGCGGAGGTCCGCCTCACCGAGGGCCACGCCGTGGACGGCGGGATGCGCCGAGGCGATGGCGTGGGCGTGCTCCACGGCCAGGGCGCTCTCCAGGAGCGCGTGGAGCGGGACTCCGGGGGCGAGCTCCGCGACCCGGTGGATGTCAGTGGCGTGTGTCACCTTGGGAAGACGCAGACCGCCGAGGCCGGGAAGGGAGGCCAGCGTGGAGATGTCGTGCGGGGAGTGGACGCGGACGTGGACCGGTACGGGAGGGACGTCGGCGAGCAGATCCGCCGTGGCGTCCAGGGCGTACGCCTTGCGGTGCGGGGCCACCGCGTCCTCCAGGTCCACGATCACCACGTCCGCGCCGGAGACCAGGGCCTTGGCCACCACGGCGGGCCGGTCACCGGGGGCGTACAGCCAGGTCAGCGGTGTGCGGGCGCAATCCGTCACCGTCCCGCCCGGGTCCGCGGCGCGGCCCGTGCCGGGGGTGCGGACCGTGCCGCTCATACCGCTCCCTGGTCGCGCAGGGCGCCGATCTCGGCAGGGGGGAGGCCGAGTTCGGCGAGGACGTCGGCGGTGTCCGCGCCGTGGGGGCGGCCCGGCCAGCGGATCGCGCCGGGGGTCTCGGACAGCCGGAAGAGGACGTTCTGCATGCGGATCGTGCCCAGTTCGGGATCCTCGACCTCGGTGAAGGTGCCGAGCGCCCGGTACTGCGGGTCCTCCACGACGTCCCGCACGTCGTGGACGGGCGCGATGGCGGCCTCAGCCTTCTCGAAGGCCGCCAGGGCCTCGTCCCGGGTGCGGCGGGCGATCCAGGCGCCGACCGCCTCGTCCAGCTCGTCCGCGTGCGCGGCCCGGCCGGTGCCGTCGGCGAACCAGGGCTCGTCGACCAGTTCGGGCCGGCCGACCAGACGCAGCACCCGCTCGGCGATGGACCGGGCGGAGGTCGAGACGGCGACCCAGGAGCCGTCGGCGGTCCGGTAGGTGTTGCGCGGGGCGTTGTTGCGGGAGCGGTTGCCGGTCCGGGGCTGGACGTACCCGAGCTGGTCGTACCAGAGGGAGTGGGGCCCGATGACGGAGAGCATCGGTTCGATGATCGCCATGTCGACGACCTGGCCGCGCCCGGTGGCCGTCCTGGCCGTGAGCGCGGTCATCACCGCGTACGCGGTGGCGAGGGCGGCGATCGAGTCGGCCAGGCCGAAGGGGGGCAGGGTGGGCGGGCCGTCGGGCTCGCCGGTGAGGGCGGCGAAGCCGCTCATCGCCTCGGCGAGGGTGCCGAAGCCGGGGCGGTGGGCGTACGGGCCGAACTGGCCGAAGCCGGTGACCCGGGCGAGGACCAGCCGGGGATTGGCGGCGGAGAGCTCCTCCCAGCCCAGGCCCCAGCGTTCCAGCGTGCCGGGCCGGAAGTTCTCCACGATCACGTCGGCGTCGGCGGCGAGCCGCAGCAGCGTGTCCCGGCCGCCGGGGCTCGACAGATCGAGGGTGATCGTCCGCTTGTTGCGGCCGAGGACCTTCCACCACAGGCCCACCCCGTCCTTGGCGGGACCGTGGCCCCGGGAGGGATCGGGCGTGCGCGGGTGCTCGACCTTGACGACGTCGGCGCCGAAGTCGCCCAGCATCGTGGCCGCGAGCGGCCCGGCGAAGAGGGTCGCGAGGTCGAGGACGCGCAGCCCGTGCAGGGGAGCGCGCGGGGTGGGCGGAGGAGCGGGGGCGGGGGTGGGCGTGGCGGCGGTCATACGGGGTCGGCCTCCAGGGAGTCGGGGGAGAGGAACGCCGCCTCGATCTCCGCCCGGTACGGCATCGACGTCGACGCTCCCTCGCGCCGGACGGAGAGCGCGGCGGCGGCCTGGCTCCACGCCAGCGCCTCGGGGACGGGACGGCCCTCGCCGAGGGCGACCGCGAGGGCGCCGACGAAGGTGTCACCGGCGGCGGTGGTGTCCACGGCCCGGACCCGTGGGGCGGGCACGGTGACGGGCTCGGCGCCGCGCGCCGCGTAGAGACAGCCCGAGGCGCCGAGGGTGACGACCACCTCGGGCACGTCCCGCAGCAGGGCCCGGGCGGCGGCGACGGGGTCGGAGAGACCGGTGAGCGCGGTGGCCTCGTGCTCGTTGGGCACCAACAGGTCGGTCGTCGCGAGGAGTTCGGGGGGCAGGGCCTGGGCGGGGGAGGGGGTGAGGACGGTGCGGACGCCGAGCCGGCGGGCGGTGCTCGCGCCCTCCGCGACGACGGAGAGGGGGAGTTCGAGCTGGAGCAGCAGGGCGTCGGCGGTGCCGATCAGCGCCTCGTCGCCGTGGGTGAGGGAGGTGACGGTGGCGTTGGCCCCGGGGACGACGACGATCGCGTTGCCGCCCTCGTCGTCCACGACGATGTGGGCGGTTCCCGAGGGACCGTCGGTGGTGCGCACCAGGTCGGTGTCGACCGCGCAGTGCTCCAGATTGGCCCGGAGACGGGCCCCGAAGTCGTCCGCGCCGACCGCCCCGATCATCGCGACCTCGGCGCCCGCCCGGGCGGCGGCGACGGCCTGGTTGGCGCCCTTGCCGCCGGGGATCGTACGGAACGCGCGGCCGGTGACGGTCTCGCCGCGGGCCGGGGCCCTCGGGACGTACGCGACGAGGTCCATGTTGGTGCTGCCGAGTACGACGATGCTGGTCATGGGCGTGTTGCCTCCAGGTGGGTCAGTTCGGCCAGGGCGTCGAAGCCGATGCCGTCGAAGCCCGCGACCGAGGTCGAGAGCCGGTTCTTGAGGGGGGAGGTCCAGCGGGCGGGAAGCCGGTCGGGGTGTCCGGCCAGCAGACCGGCGACGGAGCCGGCGGTCGCGCCGTTGGAGTCGGTGTCCCAGCCGCCGGAGACCGCCGCGCAGATCGAGCGCGAGAAGTCGCCGTCGGCGTGGGTGAGCGCGGCGGCGAGCAGGGCGGCGTTCGGGACGGCATGCACCCAGTGGTACCCGCCGAGAGCGGCGTGCAACTGGTCGACGACCGTGTCGAAGCAGGCGGTGGCACGGGCCGTCGCGATGCCGAGGCGGACCGCGCGGGCCAGGCGGGAGCGCGGCGGAACCACGCCGAGACCGGCGGCGAGGGCCTGGTGCACGTCGCCCGTGCCGGAGGCGGCGGCGGCCACCGTGCCGGCGACGAACATCGCGCCGTACACACCGTTGGCGGTGTGGGTGAGCACCGCGTCCCGGTACGCCTGCGCGGCGGCGGCCTCCGGGTCGCCGGGGTGGGTCCAGCCGTGCACATCGGCCCGGATCTGGGCCCCGATCCACTCGCGGAAGGGGTTGCGGTGGACGGCGGTCAGCGGGGGTTCGACGCCGTCGAGGAGATTGCGGTAGGCGATCCGCTCGGCCGTGAAGGCGCGGCCGGCGGGCAATTCGTCCAGCCAGAGACGGGCGACATCGGCGGTGGTGAACCCCCGGCCGTACCGCTGGAGGAGCAGCAGGTTGAGCAGGGGGTAGTTGAGGTCGTCGTCCTCGGGCATCCCGTCGATGTTCTCGGCGAGGGAGGTGCCGGCCGAGCGGCGGTTCCAGGGGTGCGCGGCGAGGAGTGCGGCGGGGACGCCGCGGGCCGTGAACCAGCCGTCGAGCGGCCAGTTGCCGCCGGCGCGGGCCAGGGCGCGGAGGGCGGGCAGCGGCAGCTTCTCGACGGGCTTGCCGAGCAGGCACCCGGCGGCCCGGCCGAGCCAGGCCGCGTGCAGCCGGGCCCGGAGGCCGGGGGCGGTCGCGGTGGCCGCCCGGCCGGCGGGGCGGTCCGGCAGGATCGCGTCGAGGCGGTCGGGTTCGTCGGCGGCGAGCGGTGAGGGCAGCGCGGCCAGGGCGTCGAGCAGTTCCCCGGCCGGCGCGCGCAGGTGCGGCCGGGGGACGGGCGAGGCGCCGGCGGTGGCGGGCGCGGGCTCACCACCGGCCGCGGCCCAGCGCGCGGCGAACACCCGGACGTCCCGCCCCTCCTCGGCCGCCTGCCGCAGCTCGTGCCCCACGAGGTCCTCCGGCTGCACCCACGTCAGGCGCAGGAGAGCCGGCGGCTCGGCCGCCGCCGTCGCCGGGCCCGCGCCCGGGAACGTATCGGCGGAGGCGGTGACCTCGGGTGCGCGGCGAGGGACACCGGCACCGGAGCCGGCGGCCGGAGCTCCGGGGGCCGCGCCGGGGGTGGCCGGTCCGGGTGGGGCGGCGGGTGCTCCGGGGGGCGGGGTGGTCACCGCGGGGCGCCCGTCAGCTCCGCGTACGCCGCCTCGTGCGCGCGGCGGCGGGCCAGGTCGCGGGCGAAGACCTCATGGGCCACGGCCGCCAGGGCCGCCGCCGGGGCGTGCAGGTCGAGGCGGCTCGCCTCCGCCACCTCCTTCGCCCAGTCGGCGGGCACGGCCGGCTCACCGTGCAGGGCGCCCACGATCGCCCCCGCCATCGTGGCGATCGAGTCGCAGTCACGGCCGTAGTTGACCGCGCCGAGCACCGTACGGCGGTAGTCGCCCTCCCCGACCAGGAGCATGCCGAGGGCGATCGGCAGCTCCTCGATCGCGTGCAGCCGGGAGGGGCGGCGGGCACCGAGCGAGGGAGAGCGGTAGTCGGGGCCCACCGAGTCGAAGGGAGCGACCGCCGCCCGCAGCGCGGCGAGTGCCGACTCGAAGTCCCGGTGGCGGTCCGCGGCCTCGGCGACCGCCTCGATCGCCGCCCGGGTGCCGTCCTTCGCGAGCGACAGCGCCGTCTCCACGACGGTGCGGGGCGTGGCCCCCGGCGCGCAGGCCGCCGCGACCGCCGCCGCGAAGACGCCCGCCGCCTCCCGGCCGTACGAGGACTGGTGCGCACCGGCCACGTCCAGGGCCTCGGCGTACGCGGCGGCCGGGTGGGCGGCGTTGACCAGGCCGACCGGCGCCATGTACATCGCGGCACCGCAGTTGACGATGTTTCCGGTGCCCGCCTCGCGCGGGTCGGCATGGCCGTAGTGGAGGCGGGTGACGATCCACTTCTCGGCGAGGAAGATCCGCTGGAGCGGGAGCGCCTCGGCCTCCAGCTCCGGGATCCAGACGGGCGTACCCATGAGTTCCGGGACGAGATGGTCCGCGACCGCGTACGCGTCGAGATGGTCGCGGACCTTGGCGTAGACGCGGATCAGGGCGTGGGTCATCAAGGTGTCGTCGGTGACGTGCCCGTCGCCCTTGTGGTACGGGGCGACGGGCCGGGCGGTGCGCCACTCGTCGCCGTGCCACGGACCGACGATGCCCGTGACGCGCCCGCCGTGGCGTTCCAGGATCTGGGCGGGGGTGTACCCCTCGACGGGACCACCGAGCGCGTCGCCGACGGCGGCGCCGAGGAGACTGCCGGTGATCCGGTCATCCAGTGTGGGTGTCATGCCGGGATTGTCCCCCTGGGAGGGCCGGTTCCGTGGCTCCCAGCAGTCCGGCGAGTTCCACCAGGTCCGCCCCCGCCAGGCGGGGCAGCGCACAGCCCGCCAGCGTCCGGCAGGCCTCCCGCCACGTCCCCGGCACCGAACGGCCGCCGCCCAGCGCGCCGGTGAGCGCGCCCACGAGCGCCGGGGCCGAGTCCGCGACCCGGGACAGGCAGGCGGCGGCCGGGACGGCGGCCGCCAGCTCGCCCCGTGCGGCGGTCACCAGGGCCAGCGCGACGGGGACGGTCTCGGCGGCGGCGATGCCGTAGCTGTAGACGTGGTCCACGATCTGGTGCTCCAGGAGCGGGACCAGCGCGAAGGCCGAGTCGACGGTCGCCGCGAGGGCCAGGGCGTGCCGGGCGTTGCGGCCGATCTCCGTGGCGTGGGGCAGCTCCGCGAGGGCCGCCGCGACGGCCTCGTCCGCCGCCGCCCCGCCGAGCGCCGCCGCCACGGCCGCCGCCGTCGCCCGGGCGCCGTGCACGCCGTCGCCGTCCTGGGTGTACCGGGCGTCGAACTCGGCCAGCGCGGCGGCGGCGCGCGGATCGCCCGGGTGGACGGCGGCGAGGACGGCGGCGCGGACACAGGCGGCGTCGTCGAAGTGGTGCGGGTTGTCGTGGCCGGTCGCGGGCGGGCGCAGACCGGTGGCGAGGTTGCCGAGACCCGCCCGGACCGAGATCCGGGCGCGCAGCGGGAGGACGGCGGACTCGACCTCCGGCGCGCGGGCCGCGGCGGCGGAGACCTGGGCCGCGAGGGCGTTCCACGCCCGGTCGACGGCGGCGCGGAGCCGGCGCTCCGGGGGGAGCGCGGCGAACGCCGGGCCGGCGGCGGCGAGGACCGACTCGGCGGTGAAGACCGCCCATTCGGCGTCGTCGGAGGGGCCGAGACGGAGGGGTTCGGGCGGCTGGTTGAGGGCGAGGGGGACGGGCAGGGTGGTCGTCGCGTTCTGCTCCGCGAAGGTGTCGAGCTCGCGGGTCAGGCGGCGGGTCCACTCCGGCATCCGGGCGGCGCGGTGGCGGGCGGCGGGCCAGCCGGCGGCGTCGCCCGCCGCGATGCCGAGGAGCAGGCCCTCGATCCTCCCGTGCCGGGAGAGCGGCGGGGCCGGCCGGTGGCCGGGGGTGGCGGAGTGCCGGGTGATCTGCGCGGTACGTACGGGGGTGGCCGGATTCCGGGTGGCCTGGCGGGCGGTGCCGTCCGGGGTCCCGTTCCGCGCGGTCCGTTCCGGGGGCGCCGCCGGGTGCTCGTGGGCGCCGGGGAGGGAGCCGGTGCCCGGCACCGGGGGCTGTGCCCACCCGTCCCGCCCCGCGGGACGCGTGCCCACAGCGGCGGGGGTGCCGGGGGCCGGGCGACGCGTGTCCGCAGCGGTGGTCGCCGGTGCGGGGCCCGCCGGGCCTGGGCGTGCGCCCAGAGCGGTGGGGGTCGGGGTGCCGGGGTGCGCGACGGGCGCGTCCGGGGCGGTGGCCGGTGCCGGGGTGTCCGCGGCGCGCGTGTCCGGGGCGGTGGCGGCCCGGGGCGGGGCCGGGTACGGGGCTTCGTCCCCGGTGGTCGGGGTGGCGGGGTGCGCGTCGCGGGTGTCCGGGGCGGTGGCGGCCGGGGTCGGGGTGTTCGGGCGTGGGGCTTCGTCCGGGGTGGGCGCCGGGGGTGCGGGGGGCGTCGGGTGCGTGGTCATCTGGGGGGCTCCTCCGGGGTCAGCAGGTCCGCGGTGTCCAGGACGTGACGGCCGCGCATCGAGGGGAGGCAGCTGCCCGTCACCGGGCCGATGGCCGAGGCCCACTCCTCGGGAATGGCGCGCAGCCCGCCCGACGCGCCGGCCAGGGCGCCCGCCAGGGCCGCCGTCGTGTCGGCGTCGCGGCCCATGTTGACGGCCGTCAGGACCGCCGTACGGAAGTCGCCGCGAGCCGCCGCGAAGGCACCGAAGGCGAGACCCACCGCCTCCGGGGCGAGGTCCGTCCACGGGTAGCCGCCGATGACCACCGCCGAGCGGACCTGGCGCTCGCGGACGGCCGGGTCCGGCTGGACGCGCTGCGCGGCGACGACCGCGCGCCGCAGTGAGCGGGCGGTCCAGGAGTCCATGGGGATCACCGAGAGGGCCGCCGCGATCACCGGGGTCACGCCCGCGCCCGTCATCGCCGCCGCGACACCCGCCGCGACGGCCTGGCCCCCGTAGATGCCCTCGCCCTCGTGGCTCACGCTCCCGTCGATGGCGACGAGCCGGGCCGCCTCCTCGGGGCGGCCCGCCGCGAAGACGCCGAAGGGCGCGGCCCGCATGGCGAGCCCGTCGCTCCAGGCGTGCCGGTGCTGGGCCGAGATCGGCGCGGCGAGTCCCCGGCGGAGATTCTCCAGGGTGCCGCGCTCGGAGAACCCGGCCCCGCGGAAGGGGCCCTCGTCGAGGTCGGCGATCCAGTGGTGCCAGGCCTCCTCCACGTGCCGCACCGTGAGGGCGGAGCCGTGCCGGGCGAGGAGCAGCGCCGAGAAGATGGCGTACTCGGTGTCGTCGGTCCCGGCCGGCCGGTCCGTCACGAACCCCTCGACACGGCCCCAGCGGCGCCGGATCTCGGAGGGCCGCAGGTTCTCGGCGGGCGCGCCGAGCGCGTCGCCGACGGCGAGCCCGAGGAGCGCCCCCCGCGCCCTCTCGCGCGTGTCGCATGCCGTGGTCACCATCTCGCGCCCCTTCCTCGGTGGTGGGACGCCGGTGGTGTCCCGATCCCTGGATCTCTGCCACCCCGGGCCGCGAACTCGCCGCAGAAACGTCTCTGTCACCCGCCTGACGCCTCGCCAGAACACGGCTCACCGGGTGAGGCGCCCCTTACTAAGTACGGCCTGCCTTGCTGGCACGCCCCTTACATCGCGCGTATTTTCGAGGGTGTTGGGGGCGGCGGGTGCGACCCGGCCCGCCGGAACCGAGGGGAGAACCATGTCCATCATCGAAGCCCAGGCACCACTGCACGAGGCCCACCGCGACAACCACACCCACCGCGACGTGAACGGCGGTTGGCTGCGTCCGGCGGTCTTCGGGGCCATGGACGGACTCGTGTCCAACCTCGCCCTGATGACCGGTGTGGCCGGCGGCGCGGTCTCGTCGCAGACCATCGTGATCACCGGCCTCGCCGGCCTGGCGGCGGGCGCGTTCTCCATGGCGGCGGGCGAGTACACCTCCGTCGCCTCCCAGCGCGAACTCGTGCAGGCCGAACTCGACGTGGAACGCCGCCAGTTGCGCAAGCACCCGGTGGACGAGATGGAGGAGCTCGCCGCGCTCTACGTCTCGCGCGGCGTCGAGCCCGCCCTCGCCCGCGAGGTCGCCATGCAGCTGTCGAAGGACCCCGAGCAGGCGCTGGAGATCCACGCCCGCGAGGAGCTCGGCATCGACCCCGACGACCTGCCGTCGCCGGCGGTGGCCGCCGTGTCGTCCTTCGGCTCCTTCGCGCTCGGTGCGCTGCTGCCCGTGCTGCCCTACCTCCTCGGGGCGACCGCGCTCTGGCCGGCGGTGCTCCTCGCCCTCCTCGGCCTCTTCGCCTGCGGGGCGCTCGTGGCCCGGGTCACCGCCCGCAGCTGGTGGTTCAGCGGACTGCGCCAGCTCGTGCTCGGCGGGGCCGCGGCCGCCGTCACGTACGGCCTGGGCATGCTCTTCGGAGCCGCGCTCTAGCTTCGCGGGGGCCGTGCCGCCGCCCCTCGCTCGGCATCGCGCTGTGCGCCCCTCGCCCGGGGCGCGCAGCGCGGTGCCGTGTCCCGGCCCTGCGCATTCCCGAGGCCCGGGCACTCCTGTGACGCCTGGGGCAGGCGGCCACCCGGGGGGCAGGAGGTGTGGACCACTGAGGCGTGGGGATACGAATCGACATGTCGAGAGGCAATCCACGCGAAACGGACCGCGCTCCCCAGGGCGGGCTCAAGAAGACACTGACCACGCCCCTGCTCTTCTTCTTCATCCTCGGGGACGTCCTCGGCGCCGGCGTCTACGTCCTGGTGGGCCAGGTCGCCGCCGACGCGGGCGGCGCCGTATGGGTGCCTCTCGTCGTGGCGCTGCTGCTGGCGCTGCTCACCGCCGCCTCCTACGCCGAACTGGCGACGAAGTACCCCCGCTCGGGAGGGGCCTCCCACTACGCCACTCGGGCGTTCGGTCCGTTCGTCGGATTCGTCGCCGGATTCTGCATGCTCACCGCCGGGATCGTCTCGGTCGCCGCGCTCGCCCGGGGCTTCGGCGGCGAGTACCTGTCGGCGTTCGTGACGCTGCCGGTCGGGGTCGTCGCCGTCCTGTTCCTGATCGTCCTCGCGCTGGTCAACGCGCGGGGCATCAAGGAATCCACCCGGGCCAACGTCGTCGCCACCGTCATCGAGGTCGGCGGCCTGCTCGTCGTCGTCGCGCTGGGCGGCTGGCTGCTGCTGCGGGGTGACGCGGATCCCGGGCGGCTCCTCCGGCTCGGTACGCCCGAGAAGGGTGCCGCGGCGGCCGTCCTGAGCGGTTCCGTGCTGGCGTACTACTCCTTCGTCGGGTTCGAGACGTCCGTGAACGTCGCGGAGGAGACGCGCGACCCCCGCCGCTCCTATCCGCGCGCCCTGTTCGGCGCGCTCGTCGCGGCGGGCGTCGTGTACGCGCTGGTGGGCGTGGCGGCGTCGGTGGCCGTGCCGACGGAGAAGCTGGTGGCGTCGAGCGGGCCGCTGCTCGAGGTGGTCAAGGCGGCGGGCGGGGTCCCGCTGTGGCTGTTCAGCGCCATCGCGCTCGTCGCGGTCGCCAACGGCGCGCTGCTCACCGGCATCATGTCGTCCCGTCTGGCCTACGGCATGGCGCGGGACGGGCTGCTGCCGGCCTCGCTGGCCAGGGTGCTGCCGCGCCGCGGCACGCCCTGGGTGGCGATCGCGGTCACCACCGGCGCGGCGATGCTGCTCGCTCTGACCGGGGGCGTCGCCGACCTGGCGTCCACGCTGGTGCTGCTGCTCCTCGTCGTGTTCCTCATCGTCAACACCGCCGTCCTCGTGCTGCGCCGGGACCCGGGCGACGGGGACCACTTCCGGGCCCCGACCGTCCTCCCGGTCCTCGGCATCGCCTCCTGCGTCCTGCTCGCGACCCAGATCGAGGCCCAGGTGTGGACGAGGGGGCTCGTCGTCCTGGCGGTCGGCCTCGTCCTCGCCGCGGTGGCCGTGGGCCGTGGCCGTGGGCGCGGGCGCGGTGACGACGGCGGTCCGGCCGGAAAGACCGGCCTTCCGGCCGGCGGCGGAGCCCGGCGCGTCACCCGCTCGGGCTGACCCGCCGGGCGCCCGCCCTTGCGGAGTCGACGGGCCGGTCACCCGCTCCGGTTCACCCGCCGGGCCTGCCGGACCCGCCCTGAGCCGACGGATTCCGTACCCCTCACCGATCACCGCAGGGCCCCGCAAGGGGCCTTTCCGGCATTTCAGGGTCTGTTTCCACCCCGAAAGGCGCATTCCGGCTGTGACGTAGATCCCTGGTCCGATTCCCGGTCGCGATGAGACACTATGCGGGACGCCACATAAGTAGCCGATTACCCGGCGGTTTCGAACCCGTGTCCCACGGGAATGAGGCATGAGCGTCTTTGGGCAATGAAGCCCACCCCCTCACGACGGCCCGCCGGGCCCACCGGTTCACTTCCCGGACCCGCGTTCCGTCCCCCGCGGGGGCGTCCGACCCCCGCACCCCACAGGTAGAACGCACCACCGCTCCGTGTCGGAGGTGTCCGCATGCTGGAATGAGCTATCCGCTTCGCGAGAAGCCAGCCATCATGTAACCTGCACGAAATTTCGCGGAGGGCCAACGTCGTCCCTCGGCAGCTCCACTTGCCACGACGACGACGGGAGAGCCGATGCGTTCCGACGCCTGGTCGCCCATGGACGGTCGCCCCGCCCCCCAGGGCATGTACGACCCCCGTAACGAACACGACGCCTGCGGTGTCGGGTTCGTGGCCACCCTCACCGGTGTAGCCAGCCACGAGCTGGTCGAGCAGGCGCTGACCGTACTGCGCAACCTCGAGCACCGCGGCGCCACCGGCTCGGAGCCCGACTCCGGTGACGGCGCCGGCATCCTCCTCCAGGTCCCCGACGCCTTCCTCCGCGAGGTCGCCGGATTCGAGCTCCCCGAGGCCGGCGCGTACGCCGTCGGCATCGCCTTCCTCCCCGAGGACGGCACGGACGAGACCGTCGCGCGGATCGGGACGATCGCCGCCGAGGAGGGCCTCACCGTCCTCGGCTGGCGCGAGGTCCCCGTCGCCCCCGAGCTGCTCGGCGCCTCCGCCCGCTCCACCATGCCGGTCTTCCGCCAGCTGTTCGTCGCGGACGGCGCCGGCGAGGCCACCGGCATCGCCCTGGACCGCAAGGCGTTCGTCCTGCGCAAGCGCGCCGAGCGCGAGGTCGCGACCTACTTCCCGTCGCTCTCCGCCCGCACCCTCGTCTACAAGGGCATGCTGACCACCGGCCAGCTGGAACCCTTCTTCCCGGACCTCTCCGACCGCCGCTGCGCCTCCGCCGTCGCCCTGGTCCACTCCCGCTTCTCCACCAACACCTTCCCGAGCTGGCCGCTCGCCCACCCGTACCGCTTCGTCGCCCACAACGGTGAGATCAACACCGTCAAGGGCAACCGGAACTGGATGACCGCCCGCGAGGCCCAGCTCGTCTCGGACGTCTTCGGCGAGGGCGCCCTGGAGCGGATCTTCCCGATCTGCACCCCGGACGCCTCCGACTCCGCCTCCTTCGACGAGGTCCTGGAGCTGCTCCACCTCGGCGGCCGCTCCCTGCCGCACGCGGTCCTGATGATGGTCCCCGAGGCGTGGGAGAACCACGACTCCATGGACCCGGCCCGCCGCGCCTTCTACCAGTACCACTCCACGATGATGGAGCCCTGGGACGGCCCCGCCTGCGTCACCTTCACCGACGGCGTCCAGGTCGGCGCGGTCCTCGACCGCAACGGTCTGCGCCCCGGCCGCTACTGGGTCACCGACGAGGGCCTCGTCGTCCTCTCCTCCGAGGTCGGCGTCCTCGACATCGACCCCGCCCGCGTCGTCCGCAAGGGCCGCCTCCAGCCCGGCAAGATGTTCCTCGTCGACACCGCCGAGCACCGCATCATCGAGGACGACGAGATCAAGGCCGCCCTCGCCGCCGAGAAGCCCTACGCGCAGTGGCTGGAGACCGGTGAGATCGAACTCTCCGACCTCCCCGAGCGCGAGCACATCGTGCACACCCACGCCTCGGTCACCCGCCGCCAGCAGACCTTCGGCTACACGGAGGAGGAGCTGCGCGTCATCCTCGCCCCGATGGCCCGCACCGGCGCCGAGCCGATCGGCTCCATGGGCACCGACTCGCCCATCGCGGCCCTCTCCGAGCGGCCCCGTCTCCTCTTCGACTACTTCACGCAGCTGTTCGCGCAGGTCACCAACCCGCCGCTGGACGCCATCCGCGAAGAACTCGTCACCAGCCTGCGCTCCTCGCTCGGGCCCCAGGGCAACCTGCTCGACCCGACCGCAGCCTCCTGCCGCAGCGTCACCCTGCCCTTCCCGGTGATCGACAACGACGAGCTGGCCAAGCTCATCCACATCAACGCCGACGGCGACATGCCCGGCATGAAGGCCGTGACCCTCTCCGGCCTCTACCGGGTCTCCGGCGGCGGCGAGGCCCTCGCCGCCCGCATCGAGGCGATCTGCGCCGAGGCCGACACCGCCATCGAGGGCGGCGCCCGCCTCATCGTGCTCTCCGACCGGCACTCCGACGCCGAGCACGCCCCGATCCCCTCACTGCTCCTGACCGCGGCCGTCCACCACCACCTCATCCGCACCAAGCAGCGCACCAAGGTGGGCCTGCTGGTCGAGGCCGGCGACGTCCGCGAGGTCCACCACGTGGCCCTGCTCATCGGCTACGGCGCCGCGGCCGTGAACCCGTACCTCGCCATGGAGACCGTCGAGGACCTGGTCCGCGCCGGCACCTTCATCGAGGGCCTGGAGCCCGAGCAGGCCATCCGCAACCTGATCTACGCCCTCGGCAAGGGCGTCCTGAAGGTCATGTCGAAGATGGGCATCTCCACCGTCGCCTCCTACCGGGGCGCGCAGGTCTTCGAGGCCGTCGGCCTCGACGAGGAGTTCGTCGCCACCTACTTCAACGGCACCGCCACCAAGATCGGCGGCGCCGGCCTCGGCGTCATCGCCCAGGAGGTCGCGGCCCGCCACGCCAAGGCGTACCCGGTCTCCGGCGTCGCCTCCGCGCACCGCGCGCTGGACATCGGCGGCGAGTACCAGTGGCGCCGCGAGGGCGAGCCGCACCTCTTCGACCCCGAGACGGTCTTCCGGCTCCAGCACGCCACGCGCAACAAGCGGTACGACATCTTCAAGAAGTACACGGAGCGGGTCAACGAGCAGTCCGAGCGGCTCATGACGCTCCGCGGCCTCTTCGGCTTCTCCTCCGACCGCCCCTCGATCCCGATCGACGAGGTCGAGCCGGTCTCCGAGATCGTCAAGCGCTTCTCCACCGGCGCCATGTCGTACGGCTCCATCTCCCAGGAGGCGCACGAGACCCTCGCCATCGCCATGAACCGGCTGGGCGGCAAGTCCAACACCGGTGAGGGCGGCGAGGACCCGGACCGCCTGTACGACCCGGCGCGCCGCTCCGCGATCAAGCAGGTCGCCTCCGGCCGCTTCGGCGTCACCTCCGAGTACCTGGTGAACGCCGACGACATCCAGATCAAGATGGCGCAGGGCGCCAAGCCCGGCGAGGGCGGCCAGCTGCCCGGCCACAAGGTCTACCCGTGGGTCGCCAGGACGCGTCACTCGACGCCCGGCGTGGGGCTCATCTCGCCGCCGCCGCACCACGACATCTACTCCATCGAGGATCTGGCCCAGCTGATCCACGACCTCAAGAACGCCAACCCGGCCGCGCGCATCCACGTGAAGCTGGTGTCCGAGGTCGGCGTCGGCACGGTCGCCGCCGGTGTCTCCAAGGCCCACGCGGACGTCGTGCTCATCTCCGGCCACGACGGCGGTACGGGCGCCTCGCCGCTCACCTCGCTCAAGCACGCGGGCGGCCCCTGGGAGCTCGGCCTCGCCGAGACCCAGCAGACGCTGCTGCTCAACGGTCTGCGCGACCGGATCGTCGTCCAGACCGACGGCCAGCTCAAGACCGGCCGCGACGTCGTCATCGCCGCGCTGCTCGGCGCCGAGGAGTTCGGTTTCGCGACCGCGCCGCTCGTCGTCTCCGGCTGCGTCATGATGCGCGTCTGCCACCTCGACACCTGCCCGGTCGGCATCGCCACCCAGAACCCGGTCCTGCGCGACCGCTTCTCCGGCAAGGCCGAGTACGTCGTCAACTTCTTCGAGTTCATCGCCGAGGAGGTCCGCGAGCTCCTCGCCGAGCTGGGCTTCCGCACCCTGGAGGAGGCCGTCGGCCACGCCGAGCTGCTCGACACCAGCCGCGCCGTCCACCACTGGAAGGCGCAGGGCCTCGACCTCGAGCCGCTGTTCCACGTGCCCGATCTGCCCGCCGGCGCCGTCCGCCACGCCCTGATCGAGCAGGACCACGGCCTGGAGAAGGCCCTCGACAACGAGCTGATCCAGCTCGCCGCCGAGGCCCTGAACGCCCCCTCCGCCGAGGAGGCCCAGCCGGTCCGCGCCCAGGTCGCCATCCGCAACATCAACCGCACGGTCGGCACCATGCTCGGCCACCACGTCACCAAGCGGTTCGGCGGCGCGGGCCTGCCCGACGACACCATCGACATCACCTTCACCGGCTCCGCCGGCCAGTCCTTCGGCGCCTTCCTGCCGCGCGGAGTCACCCTCCGCCTGGAGGGCGACGCCAACGACTACGTCGGCAAGGGCCTCTCCGGCGGCCGCGTGATCGTCCGCCCCGACCGGCGCGCCGACCACCTGGCCGAGTTCTCCACCATCGCGGGCAACACCATCGCGTACGGAGCCACCGGTGGCGAACTCTTCCTCCGCGGCCGCACCGGCGAACGCTTCTGCGTCCGCAACTCCGGCGCCCTGGTCGTCTCCGAGGGCGTGGGCGACCACGGCTGCGAGTACATGACCGGCGGCACGGCGGTCGTCCTCGGCGAGACGGGCCGCAACTTCGCGGCCGGCATGTCCGGTGGCGTCGCGTACGTCGTCGACCTCGACCGGGACAACGTCAACTCCGGCAACGTGGGCGCAATCGAGGCTCCGTCGGACGCCGACAAGGCCTGGCTGCACGACGTCGTGCGCCGCCACCACGAGGAGACCGGCTCCACGGTCGCCGAGAAGCTGCTCGCCGACTGGGACGCCGCGGCGGCCCGGTTCAGCAAGATCATCCCCACCACGTACAAGGCAGTGCTCGCCGCCAAGGACGCCGCTGAGCTCGCCGGTCTCTCCGAGTCCGAGACCACCGAGAAGATGATGGAGGCGGCGACCCATGGCTGACCCCAAGGGCTTCCTGACCACCGGGCGCGAGGTCGCCAAGACCCGGCCGGTGGGCGAGCGAGTCAAGGACTGGAACGAGGTCTACGTCCCCGGCTCCCTGCTGCCGATCATCAGCAAGCAGGCCGGCCGCTGCATGGACTGCGGCATCCCGTTCTGCCACAACGGCTGTCCGCTGGGGAACCTCATCCCCGAGTGGAACGACTACGCCTACCGCGAGGACTGGTCGGCGGCGTCCGAGCGCCTGCACGCCACCAACAACTTCCCGGAGTTCACCGGCCGCCTGTGCCCGGCTCCGTGCGAGGCGGCGTGCGTGCTCGGCATCAACCAGCCGGCCGTCACCATCAAGAACGTCGAGGTCTCCATCATCGACAAGGCGTGGGACGGCGGCGACGTCCGCCCGCAGATCCCCGAGCGCCTGTCGGGCAAGACCGTCGCCGTGATCGGCTCCGGCCCCGCGGGTCTCGCCGCCGCCCAGCAGCTCACCCGGGCCGGCCACACCGTGGTCGTGTACGAGCGGGCCGACCGCATCGGCGGCCTGCTGCGGTACGGCATCCCCGAGTTCAAGATGGAGAAGCGCCACATCAACCGCCGCATCGAGCAGATGCGCGCGGAGGGCACCAAGTTCCGCACCGGCATCGAGATCGGCCGCGACCTCACGGCGACGGACCTGCGCAAGCGGTTCGACGCGGTCGTCGTCGCCGCCGGTGCCACCACCGCCCGCGACCTGCCCGTGCCGGGCCGCGAGCTCAAGGGCATCCACCAGGCGATGGAGTACCTGCCGCTCGCCAACAAGGTGGTCGAGGGCGACTTCGTGGCCTCGCCGATCTCCGCCGAGGGCAAGCACGTCGTGGTCATCGGCGGCGGCGACACCGGCGCGGACTGCGTCGGCACCGCCCACCGCCAGGGCGCGGCCTCCGTCACACAGCTGGAGATCATGCCCCGGCCGGGCGAGGAGCGGGCCGCCCACCAGCCGTGGCCGACCTTCCCCATGCTCTACAAGGTCACCTCCGCGCACGAGGAGGGCGGCGAGCGGGTCTACTCCGTCTCCACCACCCACTTCGAGGGGGACGAGGACGGCAACGTCCAGTTCCTGCACCTGGTCGAGGTCGAGTTCGTGGACGGCAAGCTCACCCAGAAGCCGGGCACCGAGCGGAAGATCCCCGCCCAGCTCGTCACCCTCGCCATGGGCTTCACCGGCACCGACGTGGAGAACGGCCTGGTCGCCCAGTTCGGCCTGGCGCTGGACGAGCGCGGCAACATCGCCCGCGACGCCGACTTCGCCACCAACGTCGACGGCGTCTACGTCGCCGGCGACGCCGGCCGCGGCCAGTCGCTCATCGTCTGGGCCATCGCCGAGGGCCGCTCCGCCGCCCGCGGCGTGGACCGCTACCTGACCGGCGCCAGCTCCCTGCCGGCCCCGATCCGCCCGACGGACCGCGCCCTGACGGCCTGACCCGCCGGATCCCCCCGAACGTCCCGTACAACGACGTGCGGAACTGACCGCGGCGCTCGCCCACCGTCCCCGACCAAGGACCGGGCGGGCGCCGCGGTGCGTCCACACCCCCGCGCCGGAGGGTTCCGGACGGAGCGGCCTACGGCCCCTCAGGAGCCGTCCAGGCGCGCGTACTGCTCCGGGGTGAGACGGACGCCGAGCGCGCCCAGGTTCTCCCGCAGATGGTGCTCCGAGGTGGTTCCCGGGATCGGCAGGACGTGGGGGGCCCGGTGGAGGAGCCAGGCCAGGGCCGTCTGGGACGGGGTCGCGCCGACCTCCCGCGCGACCGCCGCCACCGGCCCGTCCGGGGCCGCGTGGCCGCCCATCGCGATCGGGAAGAAGGGGACGAAGGCGATCCCGCGCCCGGCCGTGTGGTCGAGCACCGCCTCGTGGCCGCGGTCCGCCAGGTTGTAGAGGTTCTGCACGGCGGCGACCGGGGCGACCGTCTCCGCCTCCTCCAGCTGAGCCACCGTCACCTCGGAGAGGCCGATGTGCCGCACCTTGCCCTCCTCCTGGAGGAGGCGCAGGGCGCCGACCTGCTCGGCGAGCGGGTAGTGCTCGTCGATCCGGTGCAGGTAGAGGAGGTCGATCCGCTCGGTTTGCAGCCGGCGCAGGCTCAGCTCCGCCTGCTGGCGCAGATAGGCGGGGTGGCCGAGCGGCACCCACTCGGTGGGGGAGGGGCGTACCACGCCGACCTTGGTGGCCACGGCGATCCCGTCGCCGTACGGATGGAGCGCCTCGGCCAGCAGCTCCTCGCCCGCGCCGAGGGCGTAGGCGTCGGCCGTGTCGAAGAGGGTGACCCCGGCCTCCGCCGCCGTCCGCAGCAGCCGCACCGCGGCCGCCCGGTCGGCCGGGGCCCTCCAGATCCGCGCCTCGGGACCCGTCGGATCGTCCGGCCCGTCGGCCAGCCGCATCGCGCCGTACCCCACGCGCCGGACCGGAAGGTCGCCGCCGAGCTGGAATATCGTCATGTCATCGGTTCGGGTCGTGTCAGTCGTGTCATCGGTCTGCGTCATGTCGGGAACGGTAGGAGCTGACACCGGTGTGAGCTTCAAGCCCGGCGGGCGGGGAAGTGAGGGGGATCACATGGGGACGATGAGAATCGGCGAGCTGGCGCGGGAGACCGGCGTCACCGTGCGGCTGCTGCGCTACTACGAGGAGCAGGGCCTGCTCGCCTCCGCGCGCACCCCCGGCGGTCAGCGGGTGTACGGCTCCGACGCGCCTGCCGTCGTCCGCCGCATCCGGGCGCTGCTCGCCGCGGGACTGCCCACCCGGGTCATCGCCGAGGTCCTCGCCTGCGTCTGCGGCAGCGAGGCCGAGATCGAGCCGTGCCTGAGCCCCCTGCTCGTCGCCCGGCTGGACGAGATCGACGCCCGGATCGAGAACCTCCAGGGCGCCCGTTCCTCCCTCGCCGCGCTCGTGGCGGCCACCGAGGGCCGCCAACTCGCCGCGGCGGAAGGCGGCATGGGCTGACCGGGGACGGCGGGAATCCGGTGGCCCCGGGCGAGGGGCGCGGGGGATCATGACGCCATGAGCTCTCTCGTGCGCCATGTGACCATCGACTGCACCGACGCCTACGCGCTCGCCACCTTCTGGGCGGCGGCGCTCGACGCCAAGGTCTCCGACGACGACAAGCCCGGTGACGAGGAGGCGCTGGTCGACTCCCCCGGCGCCGGCCTCCTCTTCATCCAGGTCCCCGAGCCCAAGGCCGTGAAGAACCGGGTCCACCTCGACCTCCAGCCGCAGGACCGCACGCGCGACGAGGAGGTCGAGCGCCTTCTCGCCCTCGGCGCGACGCTCCTGGACGACCGGCGCAACCCGGACGGCACCGGCTGGGCCACGCTGGCCGACCCGGAGGGCAACGAGTTCTGCGTGGAGCGCAGCGCGGCCGAACGAGCCGGCTAGGGCGAGAGCGGGGACGAGGCGCCGGGTCGGCGCGCGGAGTAATCCCGACAGAAGATGTCGGGTATCCGGTGTTCCCTGGAACCATGGGAGACAACGGACACACCCGGAACACCGGAGGCGGCGCGGACACGGGACGGGCGGACCGCGCCGGGCACCTCTGGTCGGCCTTCGAGGCCGCCGAGCCCGCCCTCGCCACGACCGTACGGGAGCGTTTCGGCCAGTACACCCACCACGTCCTCGCCACCCTCCGGCGCGACGGCTCGCCCCGGCTGAGCGGCATCGAGGCCGACTTCCGCGCGGGCGAACTGTGGCTCGGCATGATGCCCCGCTCCCGCAAGGCCCTGGACCTGCTCCGGGACGCGCGCTTCTCGCTCCTCGCCAACCCGGGCTCCGGGACCGGCATGGGCGGGGGCGACGTGCGGGTCTCCGGGCGGGCCGTCGAGATCACCGACCAGGACACCTTCCGGTGGTACGCCCGCGAGGCGGGCGCCCCGCCGCCCTTCCACCTCTTCCGGGCGGAGCTCACCGAGGTCGTACGGACCCGGGTGGACGGGGAGGACCTCGTCGTCACCTCCTGGACACCGGCGCGCGGCGTCCGGACCGTCCGGCGCGGCAACGGCGACGAGCCGCCCCGCCCGGCGCCCTGACCGGGGCCGCGGGGCAGGACCCGCGCGGGCCGGGCGGCCCGGCCCGGCCCCCCGGGGCCCGGCCGGTACCCGGGGCGCCGCCGCGCACGCGGTCCGGCTCGGTACCCTGGAGCGGGGAGTACCCCGAGGGGCGTTCCGCGCCCACCTCGGCATCCGCCTGACCTGCCGGTCCTGCGCCACACCGGACCGCACCTCCCCGTGCACCCGATCGGGGCCGCCGTACGTCCCGAGAACCCCTACGGGACCGTCACGGGTCCCGTTCTGTGACTCCGCTCACCCGGAGGCGTCCGCCGGCCAACCCGGCGGGCGGCCGGAGGCGGGAAGGTTCCGGGGCGCACTATTGTTCCGAAGAGAAACGGCCGGGGCCCGCACCCTCGCAGGGTGCGGGCCCCGGCCGTGCCGCGCAGCCAGGAAGGCACGAATGACCCGCTCCGAACGCCCCTACAAGCGCGGCCCCCGCACCGCCCGGGCGACGTCCGCCTCGCAGCCCAAGGGCTCCCGCGGAGGCCGCCCCGCCACGCCCCCGCCGCCCCGGGAGTTCACCCCGCCGGAAACGGTGACACCCGCCCTGCCGCCCGTGGCCTCCTTCGAGGACCTCGACATGCCGGCCGCGCTGGTGAAGACGCTCGCCGAGCAGGGCGTCACCGAGCCCTTCCCCATCCAGGCCGCGACCCTGCCGAACTCGCTCGCCGGGCGCGACGTCCTCGGGCGGGGCCGTACCGGCTCCGGCAAGACCCTCGCCTTCGGCCTCGCCGTCCTCGCCCGCACCGCGGGCCGCCGCGCCGAGCCGACCGCGCCGCTCGCCCTGGTCCTCGTCCCCACCCGGGAACTCGCCCAGCAGGTCACCGACGCCCTCACCCCGTACGCCGCCGCCCTGCGCCTGCGGATCACCACGGTCGTCGGCGGCATGTCGATCACCCGGCAGGCCTCCGCGCTGCGGCGCGGCGCCGAGGTGCTCATCGCCACCCCCGGCCGCCTCGACGACCTCATCGGCCGTGGCGACTGCCGCCTCGACCAGGTCGCAGTCACCGTCCTCGACGAGGCCGACCAGATGGCCGACATGGGCTTCCTGCCGCAGGTCACCAAGCTGCTCAAGCAGGTCGAGGAGGGCGGCCAGCGGCTGCTGTTCTCGGCGACCCTGGACCAGAACATCGACCGGCTCGTACGGATGTTCCTCCACGACCCGGTCGTCCACTCGGTCGACCCGTCGGCGGGCGCCGTGACCACCATGGAGCACCACGTCCTCTACGTCCTGGACGAGACGGACAAGAAGGCCGTCACGATGCGGATCGCCGCCCGTGACGGCCGCACGATCCTCTTCCTCGACACCAAGCGGTCCGTGGACCGGCTGGTCAAGCGGCTCCTCGCCCAGGGCGTACGGGCCTCCGGCCTGCACGGCGGGCGTTCCCAGCCGCAGCGCAACCGGACCCTCGACCAGTTCAAGAGCGGGCAGGTCACCGCGCTCGTCGCGACGAACGTGGCGGCCCGGGGCATCCACGTGGACGACCTCGACCTGGTCGTCAACGTCGACCCGCCGGTCGACCACAAGGACTACCTCCACCGCGGCGGCCGCACCGCCCGCGCCGGCGAGTCCGGCAGCGTCGTCACCCTGGTCCTGCCCGAGCAGAAGCGGGACATGGGCAAGCTGATGTCGAACGCCGGGATCCGTCCCCGCACGGCGCAGATCAAGTCCAGCGACGAGGAGCTGGTGCGGCTCACCGGCGCCAAGGAGCCCTCGGGCGTCCCCGTCGTCATCGAGACCCCGCAGCCCGTCCAGCAGCCGGGCACCGGCACGGGCCGCCGCCGTCGCAGGCCGTCGTCCGCCTCCGCGTCGAGCGGTACGGGCAGGGGTGCGGCCACGGGCTCGGGCACGGGCGCGTCGAAGGGCCGGGCGACCGGTACCGCCTCGGCCCGCACGGCCGGCTCCGGCTCCCGCACGGCCTCCGGCGCCGGCGGCTCCGGCTCCCGTACGGCCTCCGGCACGGGGTCCCGTACCGGCGCGTCGCGGGGTGCCGGCGGCGGGCGTTCCCGTGGCGGCGCCACCCGCTCCCGCTCCACCCGGCAGCCGAGGTCCTCGGACGGCTGACGGGCGCCCGGTCCGGAGAGCCCGGGCCGCGGAGGACCTCCGCGGCCCCCGCCCGCTCGCCCCGGTCGTCCGGCGGAAACGCGCCGGGGGAGGACACCCTGTGGTGAGTTCGCGCAGACGTGCGAACGGCCGGTGAGCGGCGGTGAACGTCCGGCGAATTGAGGGCGGCCGGGGTTCCGGCCCGCGCTCCCCGCGCGTCAGCATCGCAGGCATGCGTATTCCCCCTCGGATCGGCCTGGCCGGCGGCGTCGCGGCCGCCCTCCTCTCCTCCCTTCTGCTGGGCGCCCCCGCAGGCGCCGCGTCCGCCCCGGTTCCCGCGCCCGTCGCCGCGCCCCTCACGGCGGCGGCCTACGGCACCGTCTGCTCCTCCGACCTGCCCGCGCAGGCCCACGACACCCTCCGGCTCATCGAGGCGGGCGGCCCCTTCCCGTACCGGCAGGACGGCTCCGTCTTCCAGAACCGGGAGCGGCTCCTCCCGGCCCAGGGCTCCGGCTACTACCACGAGTACACGGTGAAGACCCCGGGCACGTCCACGCGCGGCGCCCGCCGGATCGTCACCGGCAGCGCGGAGCGGGAGGACTACTACACCGCCGATCACTACGCCTCGTTCGACCTGATCGACCACGCCTGCTGACGGCCTTCGACCCGGGCGCCACCGGGTCAGCGGCGGCGCGGGGCCGTCCACTCCAGGCGGGCCCGGACCCGCGGGTCGCGGACGAACTCCAGGGCGGCGAGCGCCGTCTCGCGCGGCGCCCCGTCCGGGTCGCCGTCCGCCAGGATCGACGCCAGCGCCTCGATGGCCCGCGGGTCCTGACGGATCGCCAGGCCGCGGGCCGCCTCCGCCGCCGTCTCCGGATCCTCGTCGCGGAGCCGCTCCGCCAGGCCCTCACGGACGAGCGGGGAGTCCTCGGGGAGTTCGGCCAGGGCCAGCGTCGCCCAGTCCCGCACGCGGGCGTCCGCGTCCCGGCTCAGCGCCAGCAGCACCCGCACGGCCTCGCCGTGCCCGGCCGGCACGATCCCGGCCAGCGCCGAGGCGACCGTCCGGCGCACCACCGCGTCCGGGTGCCCGGCCGCCGCGAGCAGCTCGGGCACCGCCGCCGGGTCACCGCACTCGCCCAGCGCCGTCACCACCGACAGCAGCGGTTCCCGGCCACCACCGGCGACACCCTCCGAGGCCAGCCGCCGCAGCACCGGTACGGCGCCCGGCCCGAAGCCCGGCAGGGCGCCCAGGACCCGTGCCCCGAGCGCCCGCCGCAGCGGGTCCCGGTAGGCGCACCAGGCCGACGCCGACACGAAGGTCTCCTCGTCGGCCCGCCCGGCCAGTTCGGCCACCACCGTCGTCCAGTCGTCCAGCTCCGGGTCACCGCAGCGCAGCGCCCGCGCCGCCAGCTCCTCGTGCGGGGTGCGCCGACCGAGCGCCGCCTCCAGAAGGGTGGCGACCGCCGCGTGGCCGGTCTGCCGCTCGTCGCCGCGCCCCGGCCGGCCGTCCTCGCGCAGCAGCTCCACCACCACGGTCACCCCGCCGTCCTCCCGGACCCGCCGGACCACCGCCTCGTACGTCTCACCGCCCTCGTTCCCGGCGACCAGCCCACGCCGCAGCTCGGCCGCGATGTCGGCGCCGATCCACCGCCGCGCCTCCCGCAGCGCCGGTTCCAGGGCCCGCGCCCCGTGGTCGAGGAGCGCCCGCACGCAGCCGGTGGAGCCGCGCCGGGCGGCGGCGACGAGCGGGACGAGCCCGTCGGGGCCCGGCCGGTCGGGATCGGCACCGTGCTCCAGGAGCGCCCGGAGGGTGCCGGCGTGACCGAGCCGTACCGCCCAGGCGGGCGCGGTCCACCCGTACGCCTCCTCCTGGTCGGGCCGGGCGCCGCCCGCCAGCAGCGCCCTGACCACCTCGGTGTGCCCGCCGCAGGCCGCCCCGCACAGCGGCAGGTCGCCGCCGTCGGCGCCGCTCGCCCGGCCGGGGTCGGCCCCGGCGGCGAGGAGCAGCCGTACGATCCCCGGTTCGTCGGCGACCGCCGCGCGGTACAGCGCGGTCTCCCCCTCGTCCAGGGCCTCGGGGTCGGCCCCGTTCCGCAGGGCCCGTACCACCCCGTCCTCGTCACCGTCCAGGACAAGCTCGAACAACGTGCTCATACCGCGACCCTGACCCGAGGTCCGGGCCGGGGGCAAATCATGACCGGTTCACGCGGGCAAGGGGACCGCGGCGCCGGCGCCGGGGCGACGGGCACCCGGCCGGTCACCCCACGCATTCCAGGACCGTGCCGCAGAGGCGGCACCGGGCGCGGAGAAAGCGCCCGGCCGGGAGGCGGAGGCGCCGCCGGCAGACGGGGCAGGGGAAGGTGACGTGCGTGGCGGGGGCGCCGCCGTCGAAGGCGTACGGGGCGCCGGGGGCCGCCCGGCCGAGGCGCCGCTCCCCGGCGTAGCGGCGCCGGGCGGTCCAGGAGGCGCCGGCCAGCGGCGGCAGCCGTCGCTCACGGGCCGCCTCGGCCCGGCCCCGTACCCACGCCTCGTACGCCACCGCGCTGGTGAACCACGGTGACGGGTCCTCACCGAAGCGGGCGGACCGCAGGGCGAGGACGTACCCGAACTCCTCAGGGGTGAGGTAGCCGAGCTTCTGGCTCCCCGCGCCGTCCTGCCGGTAGGCGTCGAGAAGCAGCCATCCGGCGCCCAGGTAGGTGGCCGCCACGTCGGTGAGGATCTCGTTCGCCTCCGTGCCGGGAAAGCGCAGGCCGAGCCGGTGGAGCAGGACGTGGGTGAGCTCGTGGGCGAGGGCCGCGCCGATGTCGGCCCGGCGGGTCCGGAAGCGGTCGTTGAGCTCCACGGCGTACTCGGGCCCCGCGGTCGGCGCGACGCTCGCCGCGTGCTCCATCCGGCGGAACCGCACGACGGGCCGCGCCTCGGGCAGCCGCAGGTGGCCGGCGAGGGCGGCGGCCACCCGCCGCACCCCGGTGGTGAGCTCCTCGCCGGGGCCGAGGGCCACCGCGGCGGCGGGCACGCTCGCGGCGTAGCACCGCAGTTGGGCGGGGGAGAGGCGCCGGTGCAGGGCGGTGAGCGCGGCGTGCACGGACGCGCGGTGCGGGAAGCCGTGGACGACTCCGTACGGGTCCCCCTGAGCGGGTGTACGGCCGACACGGTCGGCTCCCTGACGGTTCGGCATGCCGGATCCCCCCTGCCGTTCACTGTACGGTCCTACGGTCCCCCAACGGCTCTGGCCGAAAAGGCTTCCTTGTGACGGCAGTGGGGCGGTGCCCATAATTCCCGGCATGCTTTGACGGGCGCATGTCATGACTGCATGCCGTGGCGTCAGGGCCAACCCCCCATGAAAGAAGGCAGACACGTGAAGAAGAACCGACTGGTCCGCGCGCTCCAGAAACTGGCCGCGGCCGGCGCCGTCGTCCTGGCGGCCGTCAGCCTCCAGCCCACCACGGCCTCCGCCGCCCCGGCGCCCGTCGTCGGCGGCACCCGCGCCGCCCAGGGCGAGTTCCCCTGGATGGTCCGGCTCTCCATGGGCTGCGGCGGCTCCCTGCTCACCCCGCAGATCGTCCTCACCGCCGCCCACTGCGTCAGCGGCTCCGGCAACACCACCAGCATCACCGCCACCGCCGGCGTCGTGGACCTCCAGTCCGGCAGCGCCATCAAGGTCCGCTCCACCAAGGTCCTCCAGGCCCCCGGCTACAACGGCCAGGGCAAGGACTGGGCCCTGATCAAGCTGGCCAGCCCGATCACCACCCTGCCCACCCTGAAGATCGCCGAGACCACCGCGTACAACAGCGGCACCTTCACCGTGGCCGGCTGGGGCGCCACCTACGAGGGCGGCGGCCAGCAGCGCTACCTGCGCAAGGCGACCGTGCCCTTCGTCTCGGACGCCGAGTGCCAGCGCGCGTACGGCAGCTCCCTCGTCCCCGGTGAGGAGATCTGCGCCGGCTACAACGAGGGCGGGGTCGACACCTGCCAGGGCGACTCCGGCGGCCCGATGTTCCGCAAGGACAACACCGGCGCCTGGATCCAGGTCGGCATCGTGAGCTGGGGCGAGGGCTGTGCGCGGCCCGGCTACCCCGGCGTCTACACGGAGGTCTCCACCTTCGCCGCCGCGATCAAGTCGGCCGCGGCCACGCTCTGACCCACGGGGCGAGCAAGCGCTCGACGGCCGGTTCCCCCGCGGAACCGGCCGTACGACCGCCGAGGAGGGCCCCGGGGCGCCGACCGCCCCGGGGCCCTCCGGCACACGGAGGGTCAGGGCCGGTCCGGCAGCAGCTCGACGCCGGTCACCCCGCCGCCCTCCAGCTCCAGGACCCACACCTCGTTCGCGCCCTCCCGCAGTACCGGCCCCGGCAGGAACAGCGCGTCCTGCGGGCCGACCGTCCAGTACCGGCCGAGGCAGAAACCGTTCACCCATACGAAGCCCCGGGTGCCGCCGCCGAGCCGCAGCCACGCGTCCCCCGCACCCGCCACCGTCACCGCGCCCCGGTACAGGCCCCGCCCGCCGCCGTCCTCGGGCACCGGGCCGAACGGCACCGCGCCGACCGCCGCCGCCTCGAACGCGTCCAGCCGCAACCCCCGTGCCCCGATCCCGTGCAGGTACTGCCGCTCGTGCCGCACCCCGCCGGTGAGGCCCTTCTCCTCGCCCTGCCGGGGCCCGTAGTTGACCCGCCCGAGGGACTCCACCCACAGGTCCACCACCGCCGGGCCCGCCACCGGCTCCGGAAGCTCCGACTCCTCCGCCGCGAGCACCCCCGCCGCGGCCCCGTCGACCTCCACCACCGCCCGGTCCCGGAGCCCCGTGACCGACAGCGGATACGGCTGCCGCGGCCCCGGCACCTCCACCCGGTAGCGGACCAGGCCCCGGTCCACACCCAGCTCCTCGAAGGACGGCGGCACCGGCGCCACCACCTCCGGCCCGCCGAGTGCCTCCAGGACCGCGCGCAGCGGCGCCCAGCCGCCCAGACCGGCCCGCACCGGCGCCGCGAGCCGGGCCGGCGGCTCGGGAACCCCGGGCAGCGGACCCTCCGCGTACGGCGCGAGCACCTCGCGGAACCGCCAGAACTTCTCCGTGGGCCGCCCCGCCTCGTCCACCGGCGCGTCGTAGTCGTAGGAGGTCACCGTCGGCAGCAGCGGCCCGTCGTGCAGGTCACCCGCGCGATTCGCGCCCGCCCACCCCCCGAAGTTCGAACCGCCGTGCGCCATGTACACGTTGACCGAGGCCCCGCACTCCAGGATCTCCCGCAGCGCCTCCGCCGCCTCCCCCGCGTCCCGCACCGCGTGCTCCGTCCCCCAGTGGTCGAACCAGCCGCACCAGAACTCCATGCACATCAACGGCCCCGCCGGCCGGTGCCGCCGCAGCGCCGCGAAACCCTCCCGCGCCCCCGCACCGAAGTTGGCCGTCACCAGCACCCCCGGCACCGATCCACCGGTCAGCATGTGGTCCTCGGGCCCGTCCGAGGTGAACAGCGGCACGCTCACCCCGCACTCCCGCAACAGCTCCGCCAGCCACACCGGATAACCCCGGTCACTGCCGTAACTGCCGTACTCGTTCTCCACCTGCACCAGCACCACCGGCCCGCCCCGGTCCACCTGACGCTCCACCACCTGCGGAAGCAGCCGCCGGAACCAGGACTCCACCGGCGCCAGGAACTCCGGGTCCCGCGTCCGCACCCGCCGCCCCAGCGGACCGGTCACCCAGTGCGGCAGTCCGCCGTTCTCCCACTCGGCGCAGATGTACGGCCCCGGGCGCACGATCGCCCGCATCCCCGCCCGCGCCACCGCGTCCAGGAACCGGCCGAGCGCCTCCACGTCCGCGTACCGCCCCGGCTCCGGCTCGTGCAGATTCCACGGCACGTACGTCTCCACACAGCCGAGGCCCATCGCGCGCAGCATCCCCAGCCGGTGCTCCCAGTGGCCCTCGTGCACCCGGAAGTAGTGCAGCGCCCCCGACAGCAGCCGCACCGGCCGCCCGTCGAGCAGAAAGTCCTCGTCACCCACAGCGAACGCGCTCATGACCTCACCCTCGCCCTCTGGCGGCGGGCCGGTCCATGGACAAAGATCGTCGCAGTTTGGACATCAGGATCCGCACGCCGGGGAGGGCCGGTCCATGTACCACACCTGGATGCGCTACTTCACGCCCGGCCCGGTCCACCACCGCCTCGGCCTTGTCTGCCTCGGCGTCGGACTCCAGCACGGCACCCTGCCGACCGTCGGGCCCCGCACCCTCGACCACCACGTGGCCGTCGTCGTCTCCGCGGGCGGCGGCTGGTACCGGGGCGCCGACGGACGGCGCACCACCGTCACCGCCCCCGCCCTGATCTGGCTCACCCCCGGCACCCCGCACCACTACGCCGCCGACACCGGCACCGGCTGGGACGAGGCCTTCGTCGACTTCGCGGGACCCGCCACCGCCACGTACACCGAACTCGGCTACATCGAGCCCGACCGGCCCGTCGTCCCCCTCTCCGACGCCGCTCCCGCCCGCGCCGCCATCGGCCGCATCGCCCGCGCCGCCCGCCCCGGCAACCCGTTCCTGGAGGTCGAGACCGGCGCCGCCGTCCACGAACTCCTCGTCGCCCTGCGCCGCGCCCGCGCCGACACCAACACCGACGGCGACCCCGTCCTCGCCGCCCTCGCCCGCGACGCCTGCCGGCCGCTGACCGTCGCCGAACACGCCGCCCGGCACGGCATGACCGCGGCCGAGCTGCGCACCGCCGTCCGCCGCGCCGCCGGGTGCAGCCCCAAGGACTACCTGCTCACCGTCCGCCTCGGCCGCGCCAAGGAACTGCTCGCCACCACCGAACTGCCCGTGGCGGCCATCGCCCGCCGCGTCGGCTACGACGACCCCGCCTACTTCTCCCGCCTCTTCACCCGCCGGGTCGGCACCGCGCCCATCCGCTTCCGCGCACAGCAGGGACGGGCCGTGCACGGCGGCTGGAGCACCCGCGTTCCGGATCCCGAACACCCGCCGACGATTCCGCCGAGGTCCGGATAGGCTCGCTGACCATGAGCGACACCACCGACATCGACGGGGCCGTACGGGCCGAGCTGACCCGCCTGCGCGAGAGCATCGACAACATCGACGCGGCGGTCGTCCACATGCTCGCCGAACGCTTCAAGTGCACCCAGCAGGTCGGCGTCCTCAAGGCGAAGCACCAGCTGCCGCCCGCCGACCCGGCCCGCGAGGCCCGCCAGATCGCCCGCCTGCGACAGCTCGCGGAGAACGCCAGACTGGACCCGGCGTTCGCGGAGAAGCTCCTCAACTTCATCATCGCCGAGGTCATCCGCCACCACGAGACGATCGCCGACGGAGCGGGCGGGCCGATCGCGGGCGGTGACGCCGCGAACGGGACCGCCGGGTCCGCGCCCGCCGCCCCGTCCACCCCCGCCGACGCCGGCGGCACCCCGCGATGACCCGGGTCACGGTCCTCACCCTCGGCGGGACCATCTCCGCGCGGGGCGACGGCGCCGCCCGCCTGACCGGCGCCGAGGTCCTCGCCGGGCTCGGGGCCCCCGCGCACCCGGCCCCCGCCCGGCTCACCCCCGAGGACATCGAGCTGCGCGACTTCCGGCGCGTCCCCAGCTCCTCCCTCACCCACGAGGACCTGGCCGCCCTCGCCGCCGAGGTCCGCGCGGCCGTCGCCGCCGGCAGCGGGGTCGTCGTCGTCCAGGGCACGGACACCCTGGAGGAGACCGCGTTCCTCCTCGACCTGCTCTGCACCACCGAGCGGCCGGTCGTCGTCACCGGTGCCCTGCGCCGCGCCGACCTGCCCGGCGCCGACGGCCCCGCCAACCTGGCCGCTGCCCTCGCCGTCGCCGCCGACCCAGCCTGCCGGAACCTCGGCGTCCTCGTCGTCCTCGCCGACGAGATCCACGCCGCCCGCCACGCCCGCAAGACCCACACCACCTCCGTCACCACCCTCGCCTCGCCCGGCGCCGGCCCCCTCGGCGCCGTCGTCGAGGGCGAACCCCGCGTCCTGCTCCGCCCGGCCGTGCCCGCCACGCCCCGCCCGCTGACCCTCGACCCCGCCGTCCGGGTCGCCCTCGTCACCCTCTCCCAGGGCGACCGGGGCGAACTCCTCGACGCCGTGGACGAGCGCTTCCAGGGACTCGTCGTCGCCGCCTTCGGCGCCGGTCACGCCCCCGCCTGGCTGGTCGAACCGCTCGCCGCGCTCGCCCGCCGCATCCCGGTCGTCCTCGCCTCCCGCACCGGCTCCGGCACCACCCTGGCCCGCACCTACCGGGGCCCCGGCTCCGAGCACGACCTGATCGGCCACGGGCTGATCCCGGCCGGGCCGCTCGACCCTCCCAAGGCCCGGATCCTGCTCCACGCCCTCCTCTCCGGCGGCGCGGCGGGACCCGCCGGGTACGACCGGCCCCGTATCGCCGCCGCCTTCGCCCACCTCGACGGCTCCGGCCTCGCCTGACCGCCGGCCCCCGCCCCGTACCCCCGCGGCAGGGCGGACCGCCCCCGCCCATCCCGGACCACCCCCTGCCCCGAGCCGGAGCGATCGGGCAGCATAGGGCCCATGTCCGTACTGACGCGCGACGAAGCGCAGACCCGTGCCCAGCTCCTCGACGTCCACCACTACACCGTGGACCTCGACCTCACCACCGGCGACGAGACCTTCGAGTCCACCAGCCTCGTCAGGTTCACCGCCCGCACCGCCGGGGACACCTTCGTCGAGCTCAAGCCCGTCACCCTGCACGCCGCCACCCTCGACGGGAAGCCGCTGGACCCCGCCTCCCTCGACGGCAACAGGCTGCCGCTCACCCTCACCGAGGGCGAGCACGAGCTGCGCGTCCGCACCACCATGCGCTACTCCCGCACGGGCGAGGGCATGCACCGCTTCACGGACCCCACCGACGGCGAGTCGTACGTCTACACCCAGCTGTTCATGGAGGACGTGCAGCGCGTCTTCGCCGCCTTCGACCAGCCCGACCTGAAGGCCGTCTTCGAACTCACCGTCACCGCCCCCGAAGGGTGGACCGTCCTCGCCAACAGCCTCACCGAACGGCAGGAAGACGGCCGCTGGAAGGCCGCCCCCACCCCGCTGCTCTCCACCTACTTCGTCTGCGTCGCCGCCGGCCCCTGGCACAGCGTCCGCACCGAGCACGCCGGACTGCCCTTCGGCATCCACTGCCGCCGCAGCCTCGCCGCCCACCTCGACGCCGACGCCGAGGAGATCCTCGCCGTCACCAGGGCCTGCTACGACCGGTACCACGAAAAGTTCGACGAGCCGTACCCCTTCGACTCGTACGACCAGGCCTTCGTCCCCGAGTTCAACGCCGGCGCCATGGAGAACCCCGGTCTCGTCACCTTCCGCGACGAGTTCGTCTTCCGCTCCGCCGTCACCGACACCGAGCGGATGACCCGCGCCATGGTCATCGCCCACGAGATGGCCCACATGTGGTTCGGCGACCTCGTCACCCTGCGCTGGTGGGACGACATCTGGCTGAACGAGTCCTTCGCCGAGTACATGGGCTACCAGACCGTCAACGAGGCCTGCTCGGACCTCTTCGCCGACACCTGGATCGACTTCGGCGTCACCCGCAAGGCCTGGGGGTACGAGGCCGACCAGCGCCCCTCCACCCACCCCGTCGCCCCCGACCCCGACGCCGTCCCGGACACCGCCTCCGCGCTCCTCAACTTCGACGGCATCTCCTACGCCAAGGGCGCCTCCGCCCTGCGCCAGCTCGTCGCCTGGCTCGGCGAGAGCGACTTCCTCGCCGGCATCAACATCCACTTCAAGCGCCACAAGTTCGGCAACGCCACCCTCGCCGACTTCATCGACAACCTGGCCGCCGCCACCGACCGCGACGTCCACGGCTGGGCCGAGCAGTGGCTCCGCACCACCGGCGTCGACGTCCTCACCCCCCGCCTCACCGGCGAGGGCGCCCGCTGGCAGCTCACCGCCGAGCGCGACGGCAGCCGCCCGCACCGACTGGACGCCGGTGTCTACGACCGCGACCCGTCGGGCGCGCTCGTCCTGCGCGAACGCCGCGCCCTCGACGTCCCCCAGGGCGGGCCGGCCGAACTGAACGGCCCCCGCCCCGCCCTCGTCGTCCTCAACGACGGCGACCTCACCTACGCCAAGCTCCGCTTCGACAAGGTCTCCGAGGAGTCCGTCCTGCGCGGCCTCTCCCGGATCCCCGACCCGCTCACCCGGGCCGTGGTCTGGAACGCCCTGCGCGACATGGTCCGCGACGGTGTCCTCACCCCCGGCGAGTACCTGGAGACCGCCCGCGCCCACCTCACCGAGGAGAGCGAACTCGCCCTCGTCCAGGGCGTCCTGGGCTTCGCCCGCACCCAGATCGCCGACCGGTACGTCTCCGCGGAGGAGCGTCCCGCCGCTCTGGCCACCCTCCGCGAGATCGCCCGCGCCCTGCTGCGCCGCACCGAGGACGGCGACTCGCCGGGCCTGCGCCTCACCGCCGTCCGCACCCTGATCGACAGCGCCACGACCCCCGACCAGATCGCCTCCTGGCTGGACGAGGGCACGGTCCACGGCGGCCCCGAGCTCGACCCCGAGCTGCGCTGGCGCATCCTGGCACGGCTCGCCGTCCTCGGCGCCACCGACGAGGCCGCCGTCGCCGCCGAGCTGGAGCGCGACCCCAGCGCCACCGGCCAGGAGGGCGCGGCCCGCTGCCGGGCCGCGTTCCCCGACGCCGGGGCCAAGGCGGCCGCCTGGTCCGCCATGTTCGACACGGACGACCTGTCCAACTACCTGTTCACCGCCACCGCGCAGGGCTTCTGGCAGCCCGAACAGGCCGAACTGGTACGGGAGTACGTGACCCGCTTCTACCCCGACGCCGTCGCGCTCGCCGACCGCCGGGGCGCCGCCATGGCCGAGGCCGCGGGCCGCTACGCCTTCCCGGCGCACGCGGTCGACGCGGCGGCGCTGGCCCTCGGCGAGTCCCACCTCGCCGGCGACACCATGACCCCGGCCCTCCGCCGCAAGCTCGTGGACCAGCTGGACGACCTCCGCCGCGCCCTGCGCGTCCGCGAGGCCTGACCCACCCGGCACGGTACGGGGGCCCGACCGGGCCCTCGTACCGGCCCGGCCCCCGTACCCGGCGGTCCCCGGCGCCCGTTCCCGGCGCCCGTCACCCCGGCGACGTACCCGCGGAACCCCCCGTACCCCGGTCCCGTCCCGCGCCCGATACCCCCCGCCCCGGCCCGCCGCCACCCCGTGTCCCCCTTTCGGGTCACGCGCGGGTGCTCGCCGGACATGTCCGGCCCCGCCCCGGCACGCTGTCGTCCATGCGTGCCGCACCCCCACCCCTCGCCTCCGCCCCCACGCCCCTGAGCCGTCTCCTGGGCATCGCCCTCGACGCCCTGCGTGAAGGAGCGGAGGCACGCGGCGGGCCGCTCCCCGCGGGCGGCCCCCGGGCCGTGGCCGAGCGGGTGCGCGCCGCCGTGGGGGAGGCCCTCCCCGACACCGGCACCGGCGCCGACGAGGCGCTCCGCACCCTGGTCCGGGTCCTGGCCGAGGGCGCCGCCGACCCCGCCCACCCCCTCTGCGCCGCGCACCTCCACACCCCGCCCCTCGCGCTCGCCGCCGCCGCCGACCTCGCCGCCTCCGCGCTCAACCCGTCCCTCGACTCCTGGGACCAGGCGCCCGCCGCCTCCGTCCTGGAGGCCCAGGTCACCGCCGCCCTCGCCGCCGAGGTCTTCCCGGCCGCCGACCGGCCCGACGCGCTCGTCACCACCGGCGGCACCGAGTCCAACCAGCTCGCCCTGCTCCTCGCCCGCGAACGCCACGGCGCCGTACGCCTCGTCGCCGGCGCCAACGCGCACCACTCGCTGCGCCGCGCCGCCTGGCTCCTCGGCCTGCCGGAGCCGGTCACCGTCCCCACCCCGCGCGGTGTCCTCGAACCGGCCGCCCTCACCGAAGCCCTCACCGGCCTCCGCGGCCCCGTGCTCGTCGCCGCCACCGCCGGGACCACCGACGAGGGCATGATCGACCCGCTCCCCGCCCTCGCCGACGTGTGCGCCGCCCACGGCGCCGACCTCCACGTCGACGCCGCCTACGGCGGCCCCGTCCTCTTCAGCCGCACCCACCGCCACCTCCTCGACGGGCTCGACCGGGCCCGGACCGTCACCGCCGACCTCCACAAACTCGGCTGGCAGCCCGCCGCCGCCGGCCTCCTCGCCGTCCGCGACCCCGCCGACCTCGCCGCCCTCGGCCACACCGCCGACTACCTCAACGCCGGCGACGACACCGACGCCGGCCTCCCCGACCTGCTCGGCCGCTCGCTGCGCACCACCCGCCGCCCCGACGTCCTCAAGGCCGCCGTCACCCTCCGCGCGCTCGGCCGCGACGGGCTCGGCGGCCTGGTCGACCGCTGCCTGGAGCAGGCGCGGCACCTCGCCGACCTGGTGGAGAAGGCCCCCGGACTCGACCTGCGGGCCCGCCCCGTCCTCACCACCGTCCTCCTCCGGCCCACCGGAGCCGACGACACCGCCGTCGCCGGCCTCCGCCGCACCCTCCTCACCGAAGGCCGCGCGGTCCTCGGACGGGCCACGGCCGACGGCCGCCTCTGGCTGAAGGCCACCCTCCTCAATCCCCACACCACCCCCGACGACCTGGCACGGCTCGTCGCCCTCGTGGAAGGCAGCACACCGCGATGACCGGCAGCACCCCCGCCCCGCACGACCCCGACCGCCCCCACGACCTCGTGGGCGTCGGCATCGGCCCCTTCAACCTCTCCCTCGCCGCCCTCGCCCACGGCGTCCCCGGTGGCCTGGCCACCGCCTTCTACGAACAGCGCCCCGCCTTCCAGTGGCACCCCGGCCTCCTCATCGAGGGCGCCACGCTCCAGGTCCCCTTCCTCGCCGACCTGGTCACCCTCGCCGACCCGGCGAGCCCCTGGAGCTTCCTCAGCTACCTCCGCCACCGCGAGCGCCTCTTCCCCTTCTACTTCGCGGAGAAGTTCCACATCCAGCGCGCCGAGTACGACGCCTACTGCCGCTGGGTCAGCGAGCGGCTCCCCGGCCTGCACTTCGGCCACCAGGTCGACTCCGTCCGCTGGAACGCCGAACGGCGCCTGTTCGAGGTCGACTTCACCCAGGTCGACCCGGCCGGCGGGGCCGAGGCCCTGGGCCGCGCGTACACCCGGAACGTCGTCCTGGGCGTCGGGACCGAGCCGTACGTCCCCGAGCCGCTGCGGCCCCTCACCGACGCTCCCGGCGTGCCGGTCCTCCACTCCGCCGACTACCTGGCCCACCGCGAGACGCTGCTGCGCGCCGGGCACGTCACGGTCATCGGCTCCGGCCAGTCCGGCGCCGAGATCTTCCTCGACCTGCTCCGCTCCCGGCCCGCCGGCGCCGAGCGGATCCACTGGCTCGCCCGCACCGAGGCCTTCGCCCCCATGGAGTACTCCAAGCTGGGCCTGGAGCACTTCACCCCCGACTACACCCGCTACTTCCACGCCCTGCCCGAACCGGTACGCGGCGAACTCGTGCCCCGCCAGTGGCAGCTCCACAAGGGCATCGACGCCGAGACCATCGCCGCCATCCACGACGAGCTGTACCGCAGGACCCTCCACGGCGGCTGGCCCGACGCCGTCCTCACCCCCGGCGTCCGGGTCCGCACCGCCGGACGCGTCGCCACCACCCGGGTCGAGCTGCACCTGGAGCACGTCCAGCAGGGCGCCCGCTCCCGCCTCACCACCGACGCCGTCGTGCTCGCCACCGGCTACCGCGAGCGCCCGGTGGACCGGATGCTCGCCGGGCTCGACCCGTACCTGCGGCACGACGCGGCGGGCCGGGCACGGATCGACGCCTCGTACCGGCTGGTGCTCGACCCCTCGGTCACCGGCGCCGTCTTCGTCCAGAACGCGGAGCGGCACACCCACGGTGTCGGCGCCCCCGACCTCGGCCTCGCCGCCTGGCGCAGCGCCGTCATCCTCAACACGCTCACCGGCAAGGAGCCGTACCCGCTGCCCCGCCGCACCGCGTTCACCAGCTTCGGCCTGGAAGCGCGAGAGGCGCCCGGCGTTCCGGCCCAGGACCGGAAGCTGACGCCTCTCGTACAGAACTGACGGGGGAGCGGGGATCAGAAGACGGGCACACCGTCCCGGGTCAGCCGCCAGTCGACCGACGCGAACTGCCCCGGATCGACCGTCCCCTTCGTCCGCACCCACTGGATGAGGGTGTTGCGGATCTCCTCCGAGTTCGCCCACAGCTGCGGCGCCTGGGCGACGTGCGGGAACGCGCCGCCGCCGCTGGCCCGGTAGTTGTTGACGGCGAGGACGAAGCGGGCCGCCGGGTCGAGCGGCCTGCCCTCGAAGGACAGGTTCACGATCCGCTGCCCCACCGGCCTGGCGATGTCGATCTCGTAGGTGAGACCGGAGACGGCGTCGTAGTTGTAGTCCGGCGTCCCGGCCGCGTTGGTCAGCTTCGCGGTGTCCACGGGCGCGCCCGCCGGGGTCTGGACGTAGTACCTCGCCGAGTACTCCAGGTACTCCTTGAGCTGGGCGCCCGTCATCAGACGGGCCTCCAGGGTGTTCTCGAAGGGGTACAGGCCCGCCGCGTCCTTGATGGTGATCCGGCCGGCCGGGATGCGGGCGCTCCGCGAGAAGCAGGAGGCCTGCGACAGCACCGGCAGGTCCGCGTGGGGGCCGCCCGCGAGGGCCGCCTTCACCGTCTCCGCCTGCACCGCGTTGATCAGGTCGATCACCGGCTCGTCCTTCCACGGCGCCTCGGCCGTGGACATGGCGGCGGTGGAGGTGCCGATGACCTGGTTGACGTAGGCGACGACCTTGGCGTGCTCGTCGGCGAGGAGCCCGGTGATCTCCGGGTCCTCCTCCACGGTGTTGGAGTTCAGTACGCGGGCGCCGACCTCGGCGACGGTCCAGCGGCCCTTCTCCCACACCAGGTCGAAGTCGAAGAGGGTCAGCCGCTGGCCCCACTTCAGCGGCTCGGAGAGGACCACGTCCTTCCCGGTCTCCTTGTTCGCCACCCGGTACTCGGGTATCTCGGTGTGGGCGTGGCCGACGAGGATCGCGTCGATGCCGGGCACCTGCTCGGCGACGAGCCCGGCGGCGTTCTCGACGTACGGCAGCTGGTCACCGTACGAGGAGGTGCCGCTGGAGCCGGAGTGCGCGGAGACGATCACGACGTCGGCGCCCATCGAGCGCAGCTTCGGCACCCACTTCGCCGCCTGCTCCTCCAGGCCCGGGAAGACCATCCGGCCCTGCACGTTGGCCTTGTCCCAGAGGGCGATGCCCGGGTTGGTCAGCCCGAGCACCGCGACGCGGACGTCCCTGCCGTGCGGCGTGCGCAGCCGGTGCATGCTGTACGGCGGGAAGGCCGGGCGCAGCGTCTTCGCGTCGAGCGCGTTGGCGCCGAGCAGCGGGAAGTCGCACTGCTCCTCGAACTTCCGCAACACCGGGATGCCGTAGTTGAACTCGTGGTTGCCGAGGGCGACGGCGTCGTACCCGATGGCGTTCATCGCCTGCGCCATGGGGTGGACGGGGCCGCCGGCGCGGGTGATGGGGTCGACCTTGGCGTAGTAGTAGGACAGCTGGGTGCCCTGGATGGTGTCACCGGCGTCGATGAGGAGGGTGTTGCGGTGTCCCTTCTCCGCGCGGACCTGCTTGACCAGGGTCGAGATCTTGGCGAGGCCGACGTCGTTGTGCGCCTTGTCGTCGAACTCCTTGTCCGTGAAGTAGTCCCAGTTGAAGACGTTGCCGTGCAGGTCGGTGGTGCCCATGACGGTGAAGGAGTACCGCTTGGCCGGCCTGGGGCGGGGGCCGTGGGCCTCGGCGGGGGCGGTGACCCCGGCCGTGAGGGCGGCCGTGGCCCCCACGGCGACGGAGCTCTCCAGGAAGGTCCGGCGGTTCAACGGCATGTGCTCTCCTTGACTGGTACGGCGCGGGCGTCGGCTCGATGACGCACAACGCGCGTAGATTCTGACCCAGTCGTCCTGGCGTGCGACAGGCCTTTCGGGTTACGGAGTGGGAAAGTGTGCGGCGGGCGACCGTCGCCGAGGCGGAGGAGGCACAACGTGACGGAACGGCACGCGACCCCGGAGGCGCCGCAGGTGACGGTGCGCGGTGAGGGACGCCTGGAGGTCGACCCGGAGGTGGCCCGGATCTGGGTGACCGTGACGGCCCGTGGGCCCGACCGGCAGGCGGCGCTCACGGACCTCACCCGGCGCAACGCCCAGGTGCTCGACCTGGTCAAGGGTCAGGGCCCGGCCGTGGAGAAGGTGGAGACGGGCAGCCTCTCGATCGCCCCCGAGACCGCCCGCAAGGGACGAGGCGAGCGCGTCCACGCCTACCGGGGCCGGGTGCGGATCACCGCCGAACTGTCCGACTTCACCGTCCTCGGGGAACTGGTGACCCGGCTCGCGGACCTGGAGCAGACGGCCGTCGAAGGACCCTGGTGGGGGCTGCGCCCGGCCTCCCCGGTGTACGCGGAGGCGCGCCGGCTCGCGGTGACCGAGGCGGTCCAGCGGGCACGGGCCTACGCGGAGGCGCTCGGCACCTCGCTCGCCTCACTCCTCGAACTCTCGGACGCCGGGCTCGCGGAACCCTCCTTCGCGGGCCGCGCCGCCTTCGGGCCGGAGATGGTCGGGTACGCGGCGGGGGCGCCCGACGGGCCCCCGCCACTGGACCTCGAACCGCAGCGGCAGACGGTGACGGCCGGGGTGGTCGCCCGCTTCACCATGGCGCCGCCCGCACTGTGAGACGAGCGGTCCCGGAGCCCGGAAAACGCTCATCGGAGCACCTCGCCGCACAGATTCAAGTCTTGTCAACAACCTTTCATGGAAAGGTTGTTGAGTCGTCATGCCGCCCCCATTCCCTACCGGTCGGTAAGCCCTAGGCTCGACTCATGCGCCGAGCGAAAATCGTTTGTACCCTTGGGCCCGCCACCGACACATACGACCAGATCAAGGCGTTGATCGAGGCCGGCATGGACGTGGCCCGACTCAACCTCAGCCACGGCACCTACGCCGAGCACGAGGAGCGTTACCAGCGCGTCCGCAAGGCCGCCGACGAGTCCGGCCGCAGCGTCGGCGTCCTCGCCGACCTTCAAGGCCCGAAGATCCGGCTCGGCCGCTTCCGCGAGGGGCCCGTACTCCTTGAACGCGGCGACGAGTTCACCATCACCGTCGAAGCGATGGAGGGCGACCGCCACCTCTGCGGCACGACCTACGCCGGACTCGCCGAGGACGTCACCGCCGGCGAGCGCATCCTCGTCGACGACGGCCGGGTGACCCTGGAGGTCACCTCCGTCGACGGCCCCCGCGTCCGCACCCGTGTCGTCGAGGGCGGCATGGTCTCCGACCACAAGGGCCTCAACCTGCCCGGTGTCGCCGTCTCCGTCCCCGCCCTGTCCGAGAAGGACGTGGAGGACCTGCGCTGGGCCCTGCGCACCGGCGCGGACGTCATCGCCCTCTCCTTCGTCCGCAGCGCCCGGGACATCGAGGACGTCCACCGGATCATGGACGAGGAGGGCCGCAGGCTCCCCGTCATCGCCAAGGTCGAGAAGCCGCAGGCGGTCGAGAACATCGAGGAGATCGTCGCCGCCTTCGACGGCATCATGGTGGCCCGCGGCGACCTCGGCGTCGAGATGCCCCTGGAGCAGGTGCCCATCGTCCAGAAGCGGGCGATCAAGCTGGCCAAGCGCAACGCCAAGCCGGTCATCGTCGCCACGCAGATGCTGGACTCGATGATCGACAACTCCCGGCCCACCCGCGCCGAGGCCTCCGACGTGGCCAACGCGGTCATCGACGGCACCGACGCCGTGATGCTCTCCGGCGAGACCAGCGTCGGCCGCTTCCCGGTCGAGACCGTCCGCACCATGAGCCGGATCGTGGAGGCCGCCGAGGAGGACGTCCTCGCCAAGGGCCTCCCCGCGCTGACCGAGCGCAACAAGCCCCGGACCCAGGGCGGGGCCGTCGCCCGCGCGGCGGCGGAGATGGGCGACTTCCTCGGAGCCAAGTTCCTCGTCGCCTTCACCCAGTCCGGCGACACGGTCAAACGCCTCTCCCGCTACCGCTCCCCGATCCCCCTGCTCGCCTTCACCCCGGACCCGGCCACCCGCTCCCAGCTCACCCTGACCTGGGGCGTGGAGACCTTCCTCGGTCCGCACGTCGACTCCACGGACGCGATGGTGGCGCAGGTGGACGAGGAACTGCTGCGGATCGGCCGCTGCCGGAAGGGCGACATCGTGGTGATCACGGCGGGCTCCCCGCCCGGTGTCCCGGGCTCGACCAACCTGGTCCGGGTGCATCACATCGGCGAACCGCTGAAGTGACGGGACGGCCCGCTGCCGACCGGCCCGTCCGGGTCGGTCCGCGGAGGATCTCAGTCCTAGGAATCGAAGGTAATGTGCCCCGGGTGGGATTCGAACCCACGCTGGATGGTGTTTGAGACCACTGCCTCTACCGCTGGGCTACCGGGGCTCCCTTTGAAACAAAGGCAGATGATCACCCGCCGTGCCCCTACCTTACAGGAGGTGGGTAGGCTCATGGGGAGCTGTATCCGCCTCCGGAACGAGGCCATCGAACGAGGAGCCCGCGTGACCGCCCCCGAGTCGCCCCAGCCCGCCGACGACGCCGAGGCGTCCCACGTCCCGCCGCTGACGACCCGCGTCGTCATCGCCGAGGACGAGGCGCTCATCCGCCTCGACCTCAAAGAGATGCTCGAGGAAGAGGGCTACACGGTCGTCGGCGAGGCCGGTGACGGAGCCACCGCCGTCGAGCTCGCCCGCGAGCACCGGCCCGACCTCGTCATCCTCGACGTGAAGATGCCCGTCCTCGACGGCATCTCCGCCGCCGAGAAGATCGCCGGCGAGTCCATCGCCCCGGTCCTCATGCTCACCGCCTTCTCGCAGCGCGAGCTCGTCGAGCGGGCCCGGGACGCCGGAGCCATGGCGTACCTGGTGAAGCCCTTCAGCAAGAGCGACGTGGTGCCCGCCATCGAGATGGCCGTCTCCCGCTTCGCCGAGCTGCGCGCCCTGGAGAAGGAGGTCGCGGACCTCTCGCAGCGCCTGGAGACCCGCAAGCTGGTCGACCGGGCCAAGTCGATCCTCCAGACCCAGTACGGCCTCACCGAGCCGGCCGCCTTCCGCTGGATCCAGAAGACCTCCATGGACCGCCGCATGTCGATGCAGCAGGTCGCCGAGGCCGTCATCGAGGACGCCGAGGAGAAGAAGGCCGCCAAGGGCCAGTAGCGCACCGGACGTACGGAGAAGGCCCGCCCCGCGACGCTGCGGGGCGGGCCTTCTCGTCTCCTGCGGGCGGTTACTCCTCGCCGAGGTACGTCTTGCGGACGTCGTCGTCGACCAGCAGGTCGCGGCCGGTGCCGGACAGCTTGATCGTGCCGACCTCCAGGACGTAGCCCTGGTCCGCCAGGGACAGGGCCGCCTGCGCGTTCTGCTCGATGAGCAGGATCGTCATGCCCTCGGACTTCAGGGTCGCGATCGTCTCCATGATCTTCTGCATCATGATCGGCGACAGACCCATGGAGGGCTCGTCCAGCATGAGCAGCTTGGGCCGGGACATCAGGGCACGGCCCATCGCCAGCATCTGCTGCTCACCGCCGGACAGGGTGCCCGCGGCCTGCTTGCGGCGCTCTCCCAGGATCGGGAAGAGGTCGTAGGACTTCTGGATGTCCTGCGCGATGCCGTCCTTGTCGCTGCGCAGGAACGCGCCCAGCTGCAGGTTCTCCTCGATGGTGAGCCGGGGGAAGATGTGCCGGCCCTCGGGGGAGTGCGCCAGGCCCAGGGCGACCACCTTGTGGGCCGGGATGCCGTTGAGCACCTGGCCGTCGAAGACGATCTTGCCCGCGGTGGGCTTGAGCAGACCCGAGAGGGTGCGCAGCGTCGTGGTCTTGCCGGCGCCGTTGGTGCCGATCAGGGCGACGACCTGGCCCGCCTCGACGGAGAAGGAGATGCCCTTGACGGCCTCGATCTTGCCGTAGGCGACCCTGAGGTCCTCGACCTCCAGAAGCGCGGTCACTTGGAGTCTCCTTCGGTGGTGCTGTCCGCGCCGGAGGCCTTGCCGGTCCCGGCGGCGGGGGTGTCGTCGGAGGGCGCGGTGTCCTCCGGCGCCGTGTCCTCGTCGGTCTCGGTGACCTCCGGGGCGGCGGCGTTCCCGGCCTCCTCGGCTTCCTGGGCCTCTTCGGTTTCCCGGGCCTCCGCGGCCGCGTGGGCCTCGGCCGCCTCGACCTCCGCCGCCTCCTCGGCGCCCGGGGCGCCCTCGTACGGCGTACCGAGGTACGCGGCGACGACGCGCTCGTCGCCCTGGACCACCTCGGAGGTGCCCTCGACGAGCTTCTCGCCCTGGACGAGGACCGCCACCCGGTCGCACAGCTTGAAGATGAACTTCATGTCGTGCTCGATGACGAGGACCGCGATGCCGCGGTCGCGGATCGCGAAGACCAGCTCCTCGGTGGTGCGGGTCTCGCTCTGGTTCATGCCGGCCGTCGGCTCGTCGAGCAGCAGCAGACCGGGGTCGCTGGCGAGCGCGCGGGCGATCTCCAGCTTGCGCTGCTCGCCGTACGGGAGGTTGCGCGCCAGGTGCTCGGCCTTGCTCGCCAGACCCACGAACTCCAGGAGTTCCATGGCCCGTTCGCGCGAGGCGGCCTCCGCCTTCCTGAAGCCGGGACCGCGCAGCAGCGCGGACCACAGGCCCTCCTTGGTCCGGGTGTGCCGGCCGACGAGGACGTTCTCCAGGACCGTCATGTTGGAGAAGAGGCGGATGTTCTGGAAGGTACGGGCGATGCCGGCCTGGGTGACCAGGTGCGGCTTCGGCGGCAGGACGGTGCCCTTGTAGCTGACCTGGCCCTCGGTGGGGACGTACAGACCGGTCAGGCAGTTGAAGAAGGTGGTCTTGCCGGCACCGTTCGGGCCGATCAGACCGACGATCTCGCCCTCGCGGACCGTGAGGTCCACATCGCGCACGGCGGTCAGGCCGCCGAAGCGCATGGTGACCCCGCTCGCCTCCAGGACGGGGGCGGCCGTGGCGGTGCCGGTGGCGGTTTCCTTGGTGGTGGTCGTCATGGCGTTCACGCCCCCGCCTTCGAGGTTCCGGCGATCGGATCGGCGGCGGGCCGCGGCTCCGGTACGCCGGGCTGCTCGTCGTTCTCGTGGAATTCCAGCTGCGCCCGCTTGTTGGCGATCAGGCCCTCGGGGCGGAAGCGCATCAGCAGGATCAGCGCGATGCCGAAGCCGAGGAGCTGGTAGTCCTGGAGGAACTGCAGCTTGGCCGGGATCAGGAAGAGGAGCGCGGAGCCGAGGATGGGCCCGGTGATGGTGCCCATGCCGCCGAGGATGACGGCGGCGAGGAGGAACGCCGAGTTCGGCGGCACGGGACCGGCGAAGACGTAGTTCTCGGGGACCACCGTGGTGTTGACGTGGGCCTGGACGGTGCCCGCCAGGCCGGCCAGGGCCGCGCCGAGGGCGAAGGCGATCAGCTTGACCCGGAAGCCGTTGATGCCCATGGCGGTGGCGGCGGTCTCGTCCTCGCGGATGGCGACCCAGGCACGGCCGATGCGGCTGTTGGCGGCGCGGGCGAAGACGATGACGACCAGGACCATGACCAGGATCATCAGCAGGTAGTAGTTGGCGTAGGCGCCGAGTTCCACCCCGAGGACCGTGTGCGACTCACCGAAGTTGTAGCCGAAGAACTCCAGCTGCGGGATGTTCGGGATGCCGTTGGGGCCGTTGGTGATCTGGGGGCCCGAGGTGCCGTCGAGGTTGCCCATGGCGATGCGGAAGATCTCGCCGAAGCCGAGGGTCACGATGGCGAGGTAGTCGCCGCGCAGCCGCAGGGTCGGAGCACCGATGACCACACCGAAGACCAGCGAGGCCGCCATGCCGGTGAGCGCCGCCGCCCAGAAGGGGAACTGGACGCCGAAGGCGGAGGAGGTCGCGCCGGAGACGAGGGCCGCGGTGTACGCGCCGACGCCGAGGAAGGCGACGTAACCGAGGTCGAGCAGGCCCGCGAGGCCGACGACGATGTTCAGGCCGAGGGCGACCGTCGCGAAGATGAGGATGTTGACCGCGATCAGCGTGTACGTGTCGCCGCTCTGCTGGATGAACGGGAAGGCGATGGCGGCGACGAGGCTGGCGGTGACCGCGACCTGGCGGTTGCGGGCGGTGATCGCCGAGAGCCGCGCGAAGAGACCGGACTTCATCAGCGCCGTGGCGGCGAAACCGACGATGATCAGGTACGCGATGAACAGCTGCGGCTCGGAGTCCTCGGTGTCGATGCCGAAGGTGACGACGAAGAGGCCGAGCGCGAAGACCGCGACGATGACCAGGATCTCGGCCCAGGAGGGCAGCGGCTTGGCGGGGGCGGGCTTGCGGGTGTCGTCCGGCAGCTTGTACGCGACGGCCGCGGGGACGGCCGAGGCCAGGACGGCCACACCGGCGCCGGGCTCCAGGTCCACCAGGGCGCCGAGCTCCACGATGATCGCGAGCGCGGTGAAGAGGGTGGTGGCGAAGGTGCCGAGGGCCAGGATCCACAGGGCCTTGCGGGCGCCGGCCGGGGTCAGCCAGCCGAGGCCCTTGACGCCCAGCGCGGAGAGCGCGTGGAGGGCGGTGAGCACGGCACCGACGAGCGTCAGCATCTGGAGCGGTGCCGGGTAGCCGTACAGCGTGAGGTTGCCGGGGAAGGCGGTGGTCCACGTCCAGGCGAGGAAGGTGCTGGCGACGGTGGCGAGGCTGCCGCCGGTGATCGTCCAGAGCAGCGCGGGGGACAGGGCCGCGGCGGGGGTCTTGGTCGGGTTCTCGGTCATGGTGCTCACGCCCTGTCCGCGACGCGCTCGCCCAGCAGGCCCTGCGGCCGCACGAGGAGCACGAGGATGAGGAGGACGAAGGCCCACACGTTGGCCCAGGCGCCGCCGCCGAGCTGCTGCATGCCGGGGATGTCCTCGATGTAGGCGATCGAGAGGGACTCGGCGATGCCGAGGACGACGCCGCCGATCATCGCTCCGTAGATGTTGCCGATGCCGCCGAGGACGGCCGCGGTGAAGGCCTTGAGGCCGAGGATGAAGCCCATCTCGAAGTTGATCTGGCCCTTGTCGACGCCGTACGCGACGGCGGCGACGGCGGCGAACGCGGCACCGATGGCGAAGGCCATGACGATGATGCGGTCGGTGTTGATGCCCATCAGCTTCGCGGTGTCCGGGTCCTGCGCGGTGGCCTGCATGGCGCGGCCGCTGCGGCTCTTGGAGACGAAGAGGCCGAGGGCGAGCATGCACAGCGGGGCGAGGACGAGCACGAAGGCGTCGGCGCGCTGGATCGCGAGGTTCCCGAAGATCTGGAAGGACTCACCCGTGAACTCGGGGAAGCTCACGGCCTTCTTGGCGTCCGGGTAGAACTGCCAGACCAGCTGCTGGAGCGCGATGGACAGGCCGATCGCGGTGATGAGCGGCGCGAGCCGGGGCGCACCGCGCAGCGGCCGGTAGGCGAACCGCTCGGCGGCGGTGGCGACGGCCACGGAGGCTATCGCGCCACCGACGATCATGAGCGGTATCGCCACCAGCAGGGACGTTCCGCTCGGGAGAGCGGTGTAGGTGGTGAGGGCTCCGAAGCCCCCGATCATGAAGATCTCGCCGTGGGCGAAGTTGATGAGCTGGACGATGCCGTAGACCATGGTGTACCCGATGGCGATGAGACCATAGAGAGCACCGAGGGCCAGGCCGTTGGCCAGCTGTTGCGGCAGTTCGTGCACCGCAGGCCTCCGATGAGCTTGTCGGATAAGACTCCGCGCGAGGGCGCTGTTTGCGCCCTCGCGCGGCGTGGATCAGGCGGAACGGGGTTCCCGGCCGGCCGCCGGGGCGATGACTACTGGTTGAAGGTGTCGCTCTTGACGTCGATCCACTTGCCGCCCTGGACCTTGTAGACCGTGAGCTGCTTGTTGGTGGTGTCGCCGTACTCGTCGAAGGAGACCTTGCCGGTCACACCGTCGAAGGAGACCTTGCCCAGGGCGTCGGTGACCTTGGCGCGGGCGTCGGACGGCAGCTTGCCGCCGTTGGACTGGACGACGGACTTGACGGCCTGGACGATCGCCCAGCCGGCGTCGTAGGAGTAGCCGCCGTAGGCCGCGTACGGGTCCTTGTAGCCGCCCGCGTTGTAGTCCGCGATGAACTTCTTGGCGGTGTCGAGCTTCTCGACCGGGTAGCCGATCGAGGTGGCCAGGTCACCGTCGTTGGCCTCGGCGGAGGCGCTGATGAAGGCCGGGTCGTAGATGCCGTCGCCGCCCATGACGGGGATCTTGGCGCCGGTCTTCTTGATCTGGTCCGAGAGCAGGCCGCCCTCGGGGTACTGGCCGCCGAAGTAGACGGAGTCGGCGCCGGAGGACTTGACCTTGTCGGCGGTGGAGGAGAAGTCGGTCTCCTTGACCGTCACGTGGTCCGTGCCGACGACCTGGCCGCCGAGGCGCTTGAACTCGGCGGAGAAGATCGCCGCGAGACCGGCACCGTAGGTCTGCTTGTCGTCGACGACGAAGACCTTCTTCTTGCCGGCGTCCTTGAAGAGGTACTGGGCGGCGAACTTGCCCTGGACCACGTCGGTGGCGGCGGTACGGAAGTAGGTCTTGAAGGGGCGCTTGAACTCGCCCTTGCCCCAGTTGTCGCCCTGGCTGAGCGCCGGGTTGGTGTTGGCCGGGGAGACCTGGGCCAGGTTGGCGGCGGCGAAGACGCCCTGCATCTGCTGGGAGACGCCGGAGTTCAGCGGGCCGACGACGCCGAGGACGTCCTTGTTGCCGACCAGCTTCGTGGCGTTGGCCTGGCCGGAGGCGGGGACGGCCTGGTCGTCCAGGGCCTCGATCTTGAACGTGACGCCGGGGACCTCGTTGTTCTTGTTGGCGGTCTTGACCGCCAGGTCCACCGAGTTCTTGATGCCCTGGCCCAGCGCGGAGAGCGAGCCGGTCAGCGGTGCGTCGACGCCGATGACGACGGTCGTGCCACCGCCGCCGTTGCCGTCACCGCTGCCGGAGCCGCCCTTGTCGTCGCGCGAACCGCAGGCGGTGAGGGTGAGCGCTCCGGTGGTGAGAACGCTGGTGAGGATGAGCAGTGAACGGTGTCGCACGAAGAATCCTTTCCCTGGCGCGGCCCCCTCGAGCTGAGGCGGTGCCGTGAAGCGTGAAGCTGGAGGTGCCGTTTTCGATGCCGGGCCGTACGGGGTCGAGCCGGGCCGTGCAGTGGAAGCGCCCGGCGGCGCGGTGACTGGCCGTGACTCTAGGCGCAGCTGGGGAACGGCGGGGAGCGCCGAGGTCATGATGTGACTGTCTTGTTATGCCGACGGGCGGATGCCGTGTGCAAGTGGTGGGCAAATGCGGGCACAGCGGTCGGTAGCGCAGTGTTCACATACTGAGAACCCGCAGTTCCGCTAAGGGGCTTGAGCGGATCTTGCTCCTGACGGCAGCCCGAGAAGGGTCTCCGGATATCGGACACGGGGCCCGGCGCCAGCGGACGGACGGGTGGACGGGAACACCCCGGCCGCGCATTGCGGAAATGTTACGGAGGGTGATCATCGCGGGGCCGGTGATCCGGCCGGGATCATTCCCCCCGCGTGCTCGCCGTGCCGGGCGGTCGCCAGTTCTCCGAGCTTCCCGTCGCCCCGCCGGCCGCCTCGCAGCGACGGCGCGCCTCGCGTTCGGCGAGGCCCTGTGCCGCCGCGCGCCCGGACCGCCGCTCCTCGGCCCGTGCCGCCACGAGCACCTCGTCGTGGATCGCGTACTGCTCGTTCGACAGGCCCTTCTGTTCCCAGTCGAGCCCCGCCCACGGGCTGCCCGCCAGCGCTTCCCGCACCCAGTACGCGATCAGCCGCGCGCACACGTCCGCCGGGGAGCTCGCCCGCGGCGCCGGCTCCCGCGGCGCGCCGCAGCCGGCGGCCGGCGGGAGCAGGCAGCCGGCCAGGACCGCGGCGATCGCGGCCCTGGCCGGCCGAAGGGCCGCCTGTATCACGGGAGTTGGACGAACGGCTTCAGGAAGGAACGGGCACCGGCGGAGTCCAGCCGGTACGTGACGTTCGTGGCGTAACAGGGCGTGTCACCGGTGATCGTGGTGGCGACCAGGGTCAGCCGCCCGCCCAGCGTCGCGAAGTTGGGGCCACCCGAATCGCCGTAACAGGCACCGCCGTTGCCCTGCGGGGCCGTCATGCCGAGCCGCAGCCATGCCTCGTTGAGCGCGTTGAAGGTGACCGGCGCCTTCATCCGGACGCCGCCGCCCGGGTGGGTGTGCCCGCCCGGTCCGCGCTCGGACTCCCGCGTGCCGTACCCGGCCACGAGGAAGGAGGTGGAGTTCAACCCCTGCGCGCCGAGCGCGTCGAGCGCGCCGGCCTTCGGCAGGCTCGCCGGGGTGAAGGACCAGCGGGCCTTCATGGCCCGGGCGGGGACCTCGATCACGGAGATGTCGTGGGTGTCCGAGGCCGGACCCGGGTAGCCCGGGTGGTTGTGGGCGGTGCCCTCGACGGCCACGCTGCGTGCGACCGCAGCCGGGTCGCCGGGATGCTGGGCGGCCGCCCGGTCCAGACCCGCCTGGACGTCCTGGTCCAGGGAGACGTGGAAGCGGACGTTGTCCGGCCAGTCGGTCGTGCAGTGCGCGGCGGTCAAGAAGGTGTCCGCGTCGATCATGGTGCCCGAGCAGACCCAGTCGACCCGGTCCGGCGTCGCCGGATTCCCGTCGTCGTCCCAGGTCGCGACGAGCGCGCCGACCTCGGTGCGTTCGGGAGCGGGAGCCGCGTTGTACGAGTTGATCGCGGCGGACGGGATCGCGGTGGCGATCACGGCCGCGCAGGCGGCGGCGGTGACGGCGGTCATCGCGGAGGTGGTGCGAACGGCGGTCACGAAGAACCCCTCGGTGGATGAGTGGAACCGGTGTTCTCCTGTGGGGGGAGGTTCGCCAGTGAAGCGCCTGCCGCCGCGCCGGGCAAGAGGGCGGGAACGGGGCGGAGTTGAACGCCGGAACGCCGGAGGGGGCGGTGCTCCACGGCACCGCCCCCTCCGGGCGTACGTACGGCCGGGTCCGCGGGCGCGGCCGGTACGGCCGGCGGGCCGGTGGGACCCGGGGCGTACCAGGCCGGCACGGGCGGCGGGCCGGTGGGGCTCCGGACGGCGCCCCACCGGGTCACGCGCCGGACCGCGCGGCGCGGGATCAGGCCCGGCCGGCCTCCGGGAGGTCCCCCGCGTCCTTCGGGGTGACCTCCCGCAGCATGCAGGTGAGCCGGGCCGAGCAGACCCGCTTGTCCTGCTCGTCGGTGATCACGATCTCGTACGTGGCGGTGGACCGGCCCCGGTGCACCGGCGTCGCGACCCCCGTCACGAGCCCGCTGCGCACCCCGCGGTGGTGGGTGCAGTTGAGGTCCACACCCACGGCGATCTTCGACACGCCGCCGTGCAGCATGGAGCCGATCGACCCCAGGGTCTCGGCCAGCACCGCGGACGCGCCGCCGTGCAGCAGCCCGTACGGCTGGGTGTTGCCCTCCACGGGCATGGTGCCGACGACCCGCTCGGCCGAGGCCTCCAGGATCTGCACACCCATCCGGTTCCCCAGGTGTCCGGCCGAGAACAGGGCCGGCAGGTCCACGCCGAGCGCGGCGTACTCCTCGATGACCTCCTGCGGGAACTTCACGTGCTGCTGCTCACCCATGCCCGGCTCCGTTCGTCCTCGTACGGCTCGATCCGCCTGAGCGAACGCTTAGGCGGGGGCCGATTCTTCCAGACGCACGATCACCGACTTGCTCGTGGGGGTGTTGCTCACATCCGCCGTGGCCTCCAGCGGCACCAGCACGTTCGTCTCCGGGTAGTACGCCGCCGCGCAGCCCCGCGCGGTCGGGTAGTGCACCACCCGGAAGCCGGGGGCCCGCCGCTCCACGCCGTCCGTCCACTCGCTCACCAGGTCCGCGAACGCCCCGTCCGCCAGGCCCAGCGCCGCCGCGTCGTCCGGGTGCACCAGGACGACCCGGCGGCCCCCCTTGATCCCCCGGTAGCGGTCGTCCAGACCGTAGATCGTGGTGTTGTACTGGTCGTGCGAGCGCAGCGTCTGGAGCAGCAGCCGGCCCTCCGGCACCCTCGGGTACTCCACGGGCGCGGCCGTGAAGTTGGCCTTGCCGGTCGCCGTCGGGAACCGGCGCTCGTCACGCGGCGCGTGCGGCAGCGCGAAACCGCCCGGGTGCGCCGCGAGCCGGGCGTTGAAGTCCTCGAAACCGGGCACCACGCGCGCGATCCGGTCCCGGATCGCCCCGTAGTCGGCCTCGAACTCCTCCCACGGGGTGGCCGATTCCGCCCCCAGCACGGCCCTCGCCATCCGGGCCACGATCGCCGGCTCGGAGAGCAGATGCGGACTCGCCGGAGGCAGATTGCCCCGCGAGGCGTGCACCAGGCCCATCGAGTCCTCGACCGTCACGACCTGCCGTCCCGACCGCTGCACGTCCTTATCGGTACGGCCGAGCGTCGGCAGGATCAGCGCCCGCCGGCCCGTCACCGCGTGCGAGCGGTTCAGCTTGGTCGAGACGTGGACGGTCAGCCGCGCGTTGCGCATCGCCGCCTCGGTGACCTCGGTGTCCGGGGACGCCCCCACGAAGTTGCCGCCCATGGCGAAGAACACCTTCGCCCGGCCGTCCCGCAGCGCCTGGATGGAACGGACCACGTCGAAGCCGTGGTGGCGCGGGGAGACGATCCCGAACTCCTTGTCCAGGGCGTCCAGGAACGCGGGCGCGGGCCGCTCGAAAATGCCCATCGTGCGGTCGCCCTGCACGTTCGAATGGCCGCGGACCGGGCAGACACCGGCACCCGGCCGCCCCACGGCCCCGCGCAGCAGCAGCAGGTTGACCACCTCCCGGATGGTCGGCACCGCGTGCTTGTGCTGGGTGAGCCCCATCGCCCAGCAGACGATGGTCCGCTTCGAGGCGAGGATCATCTCCAGGGTCTTCTCGATCTCCGCACGGGTCAGTCCCGTCGCGGTGAGCGTCTCCTCCCAGTCCGCCTCCCGGGCGGTCGCCGCGAACTCCTCGAACCCGTGCGTGCACTCCCGCACGAACGCCTCGTCCACCGCGCCGGGCGTCTCCAGGACCAGCCGGTTCAGCAGCCGGAACAGGGCCTGGTCGCCGCCGATCCGGATCTGGAGGAAGAGGTCCGTGAGCGCCGCGCCCTTCAGCATGCCCTGCGGGGTCTGCGGGTTCTTGAACCGCTCCAGACCCGCCTCCGGCAGCGGGTTGACCGAGATGATCCGCGCCCCCGCCGCCTTCGCCTTCTCCAGCGCCGACAGCATGCGGGGGTGGTTCGTGCCCGGGTTCTGCCCGGCGACGACGATCAGGTCCGCCCGGTGCAGGTCCTCCAGCGAGACGCTGCCCTTGCCGACGCCGAGCGTCTCCGTCAGGGCCGACCCGGACGACTCGTGGCACATGTTGGAGCAGTCCGGCAGGTTGTTCGTGCCGAATTCGCGCGCGAACAGCTGGAGCAGGAACGCCGCCTCGTTGCTCGTGCGCCCCGAGGTGTAGAACAGCGCCTCGTCCGGGGAACCGAGCGCCCGCAGCTCCTCGGCGATGATCGCGAACGCGCGCTCCCAGGTCACCGGCTCGTACCGGTCGCCTCCCTCGGGCAGATACACCGGCTCGGTGATCCGGCCCTGCTGCCCCAGCCAGTAACCGCTGCGGGAGGCCAGCTCCGCCACCGGATGCGCGGCGAAGAACGCGGGGGTCACCCGGCGCAGCGTCGCCTCCTCGGCGACGGCCTTCGCCCCGTTCTCGCAGAACTCGGCCACATGGCGCTTCTCGCCCTCCGGCCAGGCGCAGCCGGGACAGTCGAAGCCGTCCTTCTGATTGACCTTGAGCAGGGTCCGGGCCGTACGCAGCGGCCCCATCTGCTCCTGGGCGATCCGCAGCGTGTGCCCGACGGCGGGCAGGCCGGCGGCGGCGTGCTGCGGCGGGCCGACGCGCGGCGCGTCCTGGACCGGGTCACCGGCGGGCGGCTTGCTGACCATCGCGCTCTCCCTTGAGCGGTCGTCCTGTGGCGTACGTCTCCGATCCTGTCACGTGCCACCGACAGCCGGTGCCCGGCCCGCGGCCCACCGGGCGCTGGACGGGAATGTCAGTGGTCCGTGGGAGGATCGTCCCGTGGCCGAGACAGCATCGAAGAAGACCGAGAAGACCGAAGAGAAGCGCCCCCGGCTCATGCTCATGGACGGGCACTCGCTGGCGTACCGGGCGTTCTTCGCACTGCCCGCGGAGAACTTCACGACCGCGACGGGACAGCCGACGAACGCGATCTACGGATTCGCGTCGATGCTGGCGAACACCCTGCGCGACGAGGAGCCCACGCACTTCGCCGTCGCGTTCGACGTGTCGCGCAAGACCTGGCGCGCCGAGGAGTTCCCCGAGTACAAGGCGAACCGCTCGAAGACCCCCGACGAGTTCAAGGGGCAGGTCGAGCTGATCGGCGAGCTGCTCGACGCCATGCGCGCCCCCCGCTTCGCCGTCGACGGGTACGAGGCCGACGACGTCATCGCGACCCTCGCCACCCAGGCCGAGGCCGAGGGCTTCGAGGTCCTCATCGTCACCGGCGACCGCGACTCCTTCCAGCTGGTCAGCGACCACACCACCGTGCTCTACCCCACCAAGGGCGTCTCCGAGCTGACCCGCTTCACCCCGGAGAAGGTCCAGGAGAAGTACGGACTCTCCCCCTCCCAGTACCCGGACTTCGCCGCCCTGCGCGGCGACCCGTCCGACAACCTCCCCGGCATCCCCGGCGTCGGCGAGAAGACCGCCGCCAAGTGGATCAACCAGTTCGGCTCCTTCGCCGAGCTGGTCGAGCGCGCCGACGAGGTCAAGGGCAAGGCCGGCCAGAACTTCCGCGACCACCTGGAGTCGGTCAAGCTCAACCGCCGCCTCACCGAGATGGTCCGGGACGTCGAGCTGCCGAGGACCGTGGCGGACCTCGCCCGCGAGCCGTACGACCGCACGGCCGTCGCCCTCGTCCTCGACACCCTCGAGATCCGCAACCCCTCGCTGCGCGAGCGGCTCCTCGCCGTCGACCCCGGCACCGCGGAGGAGACCGCCCCGGCGCCGGCCGCCGGCCTCGACCTCGACTTCACCGTCCTCGGCGCGGGCGAGCTGGCCCCGTGGCTCGCCGCCCACGGCGACCAGCCCCTCGGCGTCGCCACCGTCGACAGCTGGGCCCTGGGCACGGGCAACGTGTCCGAGATCGCCCTCGCCGCCGCCGGCGGCGCGGCCGCCTGGTTCGACCCGAGCACCCTCGACGAGGCCGACGAGCGGGCCTGGGCCGAGTGGATCTCCGACCCCGACCGCCCCAAGGCGCTGCACAACGCCAAGAGCGCCATGCGGGTCTTCCCCGAACACGGCTGGACCGTCGCCGGCGTCACCATGGACACCGCCCTCGCCGCCTACCTGGTCAAGCCCGGCCGCCGCTCCTTCGCCCTGGACGCCCTCTCCGTCGAGTACCTCGGCCGTGAGCTGGCCCCGGCCGCCACCGCGGACGGACAGCTCGCCTTCGGCGCCGACGACACCGCCGAGGCCGAGGCGCTCATGAGCCAGGCCCGTGCCGTGCTCGACCTGGCCGCCGCCTTCGACGAGAAGCTCGCCGAGGTCGGCGCCCGCGACCTCCTCCACGAGGTCGAGCTGCCCACCTCCGCCCTGCTCGCGCGCCTGGAGCGGCACGGCATCGCCGCCGACCGCGAGCACCTGGAGGCCATGGAGCAGCAGTTCGCCGGAGCCGTCCAGCAGGCCGTGAAGGAGGCCCACGCCTCCGTCGGCCACGAGTTCAACCTCGGCTCGCCCAAGCAGCTCCAGGAGGTCTTCTTCGGCGAGCTCAACCTCCCGAAGACCAAGAAGACCAAGACCGGCTACACGACGGACGCCGACGCGCTCGCCTGGCTCGCCGCCCAGACCGAGCACGAACTGCCCGTGATCATGCTCCGCCACCGCGAGCAGGCCCGGCTGCGCTCCACCGTCGAGGGCCTGATCAAGACGATCGCCGCCGACGGCCGGATCCATACCACCTTCAGCCAGACCGTCGCCGCCACCGGCCGTCTCTCCTCCACCGACCCCAACCTGCAGAACGTGCCGGTGCGCACCGACGAGGGCCGCGCCATCCGCCACGGCTTCGTCGTCGGCGAGGGCTTCGAAGCCCTCATGACCGCCGACTACAGCCAGATCGAGCTGCGGGTCATGGCCCACCTCTCCGAGGACGAGGGCCTGATCGAGGCCTTCACCTCCGGCGAGGACCTGCACACCACCGTCGCCTCCCAGGTCTTCAACGTGGAGCGGACCGCCGTCGACGCCGAGATGCGCCGGAAGATCAAGGCCATGTCGTACGGCCTGGCCTACGGCCTCTCCGCCTTCGGCCTCTCCCAGCAGCTCGGCATCGACCCGGGCGAGGCCCGCGGCCTCATGGACACCTACTTCGAGCGCTTCGGCGGGGTGCGCGACTACCTCCGCCGGGTCGTCGACGAGGCCCGCGCCACCGGCTACACCGAGACCATGCTCGGCCGCCGCCGCTACCTGCCCGACCTCAACAGCGACAACCGGCAGCGCCGCGAGTCCGCCGAGCGGATGGCGCTCAACGCCCCCATCCAGGGCACGGCCGCCGACATCGTGAAGGTCGCCATGCTGCGGGTCGACCGGGCGCTGACCGAGGCGCGCCTCTCCTCCCGGATGCTCCTCCAGGTCCACGACGAAATCGTCCTGGAGATCGCGCCCGGCGAGCGCGAGCAGGTCGAGGCCCTGGTCCGCGAGCAGATGTCCGCCGCGGCGGACCTGCGCGCCCCGCTGGACGTCTCCGTCGGCGTCGGCCCCGACTGGGACTCCGCCGCGCACTGACACCCGGCTGCCGCGGGTGCGTACGGGCGTCCCCGTACGCACCCGCGGCGGCCTTTCCGTGTGCGGGGGAGGCGGACCGGACCGCTCAGGGCGCGGGGCCGGGCGGTTCCGTGCACGCGCACGGGCGTTCCGCCGGGTGCGGCACGTCAGCGTGCTCCCGGACCGGAATGTTCCGCGCCGCCCACCGGGACCTCCTCCCGTGGGGCCGCCCCGCCGGCGGACGACGCCGTACGCTCCGAGCCCGGCCGCGCGGGCCGCAGCAGCCGCACCACCGTTCCGTACAGGCCGTACAGCACCAGTCCTACGGCGAGCCCCGCGCCCGCACCGAAACAGGCGGTCGGGACGACGTCCAGCGGTGTCTCGATGCGGTCCCAGCCCCAGTACGCCGCCCAGCGCAGAACCCGGTGGGCGACCCCGGCCAGGACACAGCCGCCCAGCAGACCGAGCGCGAGGAGCCGTCCACGCCGGCCCGGGACCGGCACCCCCGCCGGAAGCGGAAGCTCCGGCGCCTCCCGCACGGCCCGCACCGCGAACCAGCCCAGCACCCCGAGGGCCAGCGCCGAACTCCCGTACTGGGCGTAGGTGTAGACGGGGAACCCGGCCACGACCTCGCCGAGGAAGGGGATCGCCCGCGTCCCCCAGCGGTCGACGTGGGTGAAGGTGTCCCACACCACGTGCGTCGTCGCGCCCAGCGCGGCGGAGAGGGCGAACCAGGCCGCGAACACCGCCGGACGGCGCTCCCGCCGGACGGCGCCGCGCACCGCCCCGTACACCCGCCCGCGCCACCGCTCGGGGAGGAGTGCCACGAGCGGTTCGCGCACCGCCAGCCAGAGCGTGACGAGGACCGCCGCGATCAGCACGTCGACCGTGACGATCCCGGCGGGGGAGTGGGTCACCTCACCGAAGACCATCGCCTCGGGCACCGCCGTGGCCGCGAAGTAGGTCATGTCGGGCGCGAAGGAGCCGGTCACGAGGGCGGAGGCGACCAGCGGACCGCGCGCGACCCCGTTCCGCCGTAGCGCGGGCAGCACGGCGGCGGCGTGGCTCAGCGTGAACGGCAACGGGGACTCCTTGGCGGTGCGGTGCGAGGGCAGAGACGGCCGGGGTTCGCGGCTGTTCCGGCCGGACGCTTCGGCCAGGAGCGCGGACGCCCGGTCCCCAAGAGGGCGGTGACGGCCCTTCCGGTTCCGCCGGCCCGGTGCCGGGCGGCCGAGAGGTGACGAAAGCGTGAAACCCGGGAGGGGTGTGGTACCCGCCGGTACGGAGTTGGCATAAAGTCGCCGGAGGTTTGCGCGCGGGGAGCGCGAAAGCGTCGACGGGGAGGGGACCACAGGGATGGCAGCGCAATTCGGCCGCCGGCTGAGGAGGAGCGCCACGAGCGGTGCGGTGGTCGCCGCGGCGGTCGCGGCACTCGCCGCGTCGCAGGCACCGGAACTGGCGCCGCCCGCCACGGACAACGCGGGCGGTGACCACGCGATCGGCGCCGGGGAGACCACCGCGCCGCCCGGTGAGGACTCGGCCACCGGCGACTCCGTCTACTTCACCGACCTGCCGCCGCTGAACACGCCCAACAAGCCGGGCGTCACCCCCAAGCTGCCGCCGGTCGTCACCGGCCCGGCCGAGGCCGGCATACCCGCCTCCGTCCTCTCCGCCTACAAGCGGGCCGAGCAGTCCATACGGGCGACCGATCCCGGCTGCAACCTGCCATGGCAACTGCTCGCCGGCATCGGCAAGGTCGAATCGGGCCAGGCCCGCGGCGGCCGCGTCGACCCCAACGGCACCACCTTCGCGCCGATCCTCGGGCCCGCCCTCAACGGTGTCGGATTCGCCGACATCAGCGACACCGACCGGGGCGCCTACGACGGCGACCGCGTCCACGACCGTGCCGTCGGTCCCATGCAGTTCATCCCGACCACCTGGGCCATCTGGGGCCAGGACGCCAACGGCGACGGGAAGAAGGACCCGAACAACATCTACGACGCCGCTCAGGCGGCCGGCCTCTACCTCTGCGCGAACGATCGGAACCTGGCGCTCAAGGCCGACCTCGACCGGGCCGTCCTCAGCTACAACCGCTCCACCGAGTACCTGAACACGGTCCTCTCCTGGTTCGAGTACTACAAGCGCGGCACGCACACCGTCCCGGACGGCACCGGCGTCCTGCCGATCGACCGCAGCGACGGCCGCGACCAGCGCCACCGCCCCTCGCCCAGCACGCCGTTCCTTCCCGCGCCGCTCCACCCGGCACCCGGCACCGGCAGCCCCCGGCCCGGCACCGGCACCCCGGTCACGCCGCCGAGGACCACACCGCCGACGACCGGGCCGACCACCCCGGCGAGGCCCACCACGCCCACCCGACCGACGCCGACGACCCCGGCCGAGCCGCCGACCAGCGACCCGGCCCGCCCGGCCGAGGTCGCGCGGGTCAAGGCCGTGGCGGGCGCGACCCTGACGGCCCGCACCGAGAGCGTCTTCGCCACCGCCCCCAAGGCCGTGGCGATCGACGCCGCCGGCCGCCCGGTCGCCGGAGTGAGCATCCGGTTCTCGATCACGGGGACCACCGACAGCCGCTTCGCGGGAGGCGGCACCACCGCCACCGTCACCACCGGCGCGTCCGGCGTGGCCGTCGCCCCCGCCCTCCGCGCGGGCGGGACGACCGGCACGTTCACCGTCCGCGCCACCGTCGTCGGCCGTGCCCTGCCCGCCGCCGAGTTCACCGCGACGGTCACCGTGCGGAAGGCGGACGCCCTCGTCCGCCTCGCGGGCGACCCCCTCACGGCCACGGCCGGCACCTCCTTCACCCAGCGGCTCCAGGTCAAGGCCACCGAGAAGGGCGCCCTCGCGCCCGGGGTCACCGTCACCGCCGTGATCACGGCCTCCGCGACCGGCACGGCGCAGAGCGCCGACGGCCCGTACTTCGCCAAGGACGCCGCCGGCAACCCGGTGCGCACCCGCGTCCTCAAGACGGACGCCAACGGGCTGCTCTCCCTCTCCGGGATCCTCGCGGGGGACAAGGCGGGCGAGTACGTCCTGCTGCTGACCGCTCCCGGCGGCGGCACGCAGCGGATCACCCTCACCGTGACCGCGCCCGCTCCGACGCCGACCCCCACGCCCACCCCGACCCCGACGCCCACGCCGACTCCGGCCCCGGAGGAGTCGGCGGCCTCCCCGGCACCCTCGGGAAGCACCGGCACCACCTCGCCGGCCACCTCCTCGCCGACCCCCACGCCCTGACCCGCCCGGGTCGGCCGCCCGCTCCGGCCGCGCCGCCCCTCGTCCCCCGGGACGGGGGGCGGTCCCGCGTGCGGCGACCTCTCCGTCTCACCCCTCCCGCCTCAGCCGCGCGTTCGTGTGCCGGGTCGGTTCCGCGGTCGAGGGGTCCTCGGGCCAGGGATGCTTCGGGTACCGTCCGCGCAGCTCCGAGCGCACCGAGCGGTAGCCCTCGTGCCAGAACGAGGCCAGGTCGGCGGTCACGGCGGCGGGGCGCCCGGCGGGGGAGAGGAGGTGCACGAGCACCGGGACCCCCGCCACTCGCGGGGTCCGCGCCAGGCCGAACATCTCCTGGAGCTTCACCGCGAGCACCGGCCGCCCGCCGGAGTAGTCCACGCGTATCCGCGAACCGCTCGGCACCTCGATGCGTTCCGGAGCCAGCTCGTCCAGCCGGCCGGCCTCGCCCGTCGCCCACGGCAGCAGCGTGCGCAGCGCCGCCCCCGCGTCGAGCCGTGCGAGATCGGCACGGCGCCGCGCCCGGGACAGCTCCGGCTCCAGCCACTCCCCGGCCCGCTCGATCAGCGCCTCGTCCGACACGTCCGGCCACGGCTCACCCACCGCGCCGCGCAGGAACGCCAGCCGCTCGCGCAGCTCCACCGCCTCCCGCGACCAGCGCAGCAACCCGAGCCCCTCACGGCGCAGCCCGTCGAGCAGCGCCTCCCGCACGAGCCCGGCGCCGGCGGTCCGCCCGAGCGGCCGGACCGTCAGCTCGACGGCGCCCAGCCGCTCCACCCCGCGCGCCACCACGTCCCCGTCCTCCCAGCGGACCTCCTCACCCTCGCTCCACAGATGTGCCGCGGCCCGGCGGGCCGTCCCCTCGTCCAGCACGGCCGCCAGCCGCACCCGTGCCGTCGCGTCCCGCACCGTCCGGTCCGCGACCGCCACCGCCAGCCAGGGCGCCGCGCCCAGCCGGGAGCCCTCCGGGAGCCGGGCCCCGCTCCCCGACACCATCAGGAAGCCGTCCTGCTCACGGCGCCGGGCCACCCGCTCCGGAAAGGCCAGCGCGGTCACCAGGCCCGCCACCGCGTCCTCGCCCGCCCCCGCGGACTCCACGGCTGCCGCGCCGCCGCCCGCCTCGCCCGCCGACCGCTCCAGGCGCCGGACCTCCGCCCGCCACCGCGCCCCGTACCCGTCGCCGGCCCTCCGGGCCTCCCGCCAGGCCGCCGCCAGGTCGTCCCCGTACTCCCGGGGCGGCTCCTCGCTCAGCAGCGCCACCACCTCCGCCGCACGCCGGAGGCCCACCTCGGGAGCCGCGTCCATGAGGGCGCGGGCCAGCCGGGGAGGCAGTCCGAGCCGGGCCATCCGGACACCGCGCCCGGTCGCCCGGCCCTCGGCGTCCACCGCGCCGATCGCCGTCAGCACCGCCCGCGCCGCCGCCATCGCCCCGGGCGGGGGCGCGTCGAGCAGCGCGAGGCCGGCCGCCGAGGGATCGCCCCAGCACGCCACCTGCAGCGCGAAGCCCGTCAGATCGGCGACCGCGATCTCCGGGGAGGGGTGGCGGACCTGCCGGGCGTCGTCGATCGCCGACCAGCACCGGTACACCGAGCCGGGCGCCTCACGCCCCGCGCGGCCCGTCCGCTGGGTCGCCACCGCGACCGACACGGGCACCGTCGCCAGCGAGCCCAGCCCCCGCGCGTGGTCCGTCCTCGGCTCGCGCACCAGGCCGGAGTCCACGACGATCCGTACCCCCGGCACGGTCAGGCTGGACTCGGCCACCGAGGTCGACAGGATCACCCGCCGCCTGCCGCCCGGCTCCGGCCCGCGCAGCACCGCGTCCTGCACCGCCGCCGGTGCCCGCCCGTGCAGCTGGAGCACGTCGGCGTCCACGTCGGCGAGCAGCCCCGCCGTCCGCGCGATCTCCCCCGTGCCGGGCAGGAAGCACAGCAGGTCCCCCTCGCCCCGCCCCAGTGCGAGCCGGACCGTCGCGGCCACGTGCCGCAGAAAGGCGGGGTCCACCCACGTCCCGTGCGGGGGCCGGATGCCGGCGGGCGGGGGGACGAAGGAGATGACGGAGGCGTGCCTCTGGCCCCGGGCCCGCACCACGGGCGCCGGTCCGCCGCTCCCGTCCTGCACCGTGAGGAGATGCGCCCACGCCTCCGCGTCGCTCGTCGCCGAGGCCGCGATCAGCCCGAGCTCCGGGCGCAGCGTCGCCCGCACGTCGACCAGGAACGCCATCGCCGTGTCCGCGTCCAGATGGCGCTCGTGGCACTCGTCGAGGAGCACCACGTCCACCCCCGCCAGCTCCGGGTCCCGCTGGAGCCGCTGGAGGAGCACGCCCGTGGTCACCACCTCCACCCGGGTCGCCGGCCCGGCCCGCCGCTCCCCGCGCACCGAGAACCCGACGGCCTCCCCGACCTCCTGGCCCAGCAGCCACGCCATGCGCCGCGCCGCCGCCCGCACCGCCATCCGGCGCGGCTCGGCCACCAGCACCCGCCGCCGCGGCCCGTCCCCTATGAGTCCCGCGAGCGCGAGGGGCACCAGGGTCGTCTTGCCGGTGCCCGGAGGCGCGTGCAGCACCGCCGTGCCGCGCTCCTCGAGCGCGGTCAGCAGCTCGGGCACGGCATGACGGACGGGGAGCAGGTCGAGTGCGTCGTTTCGGATCACGCACTCAGTCTCGTACGGGAACGCGGAAGGGCGGAGCCCGCTGTCCACAGGCCCCGCCCTCGATCCGATCATCCGACTTTCTCGGTCACTCCTCGTCGAGCCGCTCGCAGACGAAGATCGCCGTGCCCGGGATCAGATTCCCGCGCAGCGGCGACCAGCCGCCCCACTCGTGACCGTTCCAGGACGGCCACTCCGGCTCCACCAGGTCCACCAGCCGGAACCCGCCGGCCACCACGTCGCGCACCCGGTCCCCGAGGGTCCGGTGGTGCTCCACGTACACCGCCCGGCCCTCCTCGTCCTGCTCCACGTACGGCGTCCGGTCGAAGTACGAGGCCGACACCGACAGGCCCTCCGGCCCCGGCTCGTCGGGGAACGCCCAGCGGATCGGATGCGTCACCGAGAACACCCAGCGCCCGCCCGGCCGCAGCACCCGCCGCACCTCGCGGAAGACCCGGACCGGATCGGCGACGAACGGCACCGCGCCGTACGCCGAGCACGCCAGGTCGAAGGAACCGTCCCGGAAGGGCAGCGCCCCGGCGTCCGCCTCCACCAGCGGCACGTCCCCGCCGATCCGCAGGGCGTGCTGGAGCTGCCGGTGCGAGAGGTCCAGCGCCACCGGCCGGGCGCCCCGCGCCGCCAGCCAGCGCGAGCACTGCGCGGCGCCCGCGCCGATCTCCAGGACGTCGCGCCCCTTCAGCGAGGCGGCAGGACCGAGCAGCTGCGCCTCCGCCTCGTCGAGCCCCTCGGGGCCCCAGACGAAGCGGTCGTCACCGAGGAAGGCGCCGTGCTCGCTCTGGTACTCGTCGGCGTTCCGGTCCCACCAGCCCCGGCTCGCGCGGCTGCTCTCCGCCTCCCCGGCGTCACGCCGGGTCGCCTCGGCCGCGTCCTCGGCCGTGCCGTGCGGGTCTTCCTGCTCGTACTCTTGGTTCATCTCGCCCGTCGATGTAGTTTGCGCTCAGTACCGCCGTACGGCGGACCCGCCGACGCCGTGCGGGCGGACGAAAGTGGCCCCGGGATGCGGCGTTCTGCCCCGGCTGCGCGCTTCGCACATTGACCCTGTCCGGCCGCCCCCGTATGCTAAAGGTTGCGCTGCGGGCCTGCGCGCCTCAGACGGAGCAGGCCGCGCTCGCATCTGTTGTATGTCCCCTCGGTTTTCGAGGCGCTTCCGGTTCCCGGAGACGCGCTTCTTTGGCTGTCCGGCTTCTGCAGCTGCGATACGGGCTCTCGGCGTAGCAGTACCTACGACTTCAATGTCCGTACCGGAGCCCTTTCCCACATGACGAGCAGCACCGAGACCACCGCCACCACCCCGCAGGTTGCGGTCAACGACATCGGTAACGAGGAAGCCTTCCTCGCCGCGATCGACGAGACGATCAAGTACTTCAACGACGGCGACATCGTCGACGGCGTCATCGTGAAGGTCGACCGGGACGAGGTCCTGCTCGACATCGGTTACAAGACCGAAGGTGTCATCCCGAGCCGCGAGCTCTCGATCAAGCACGACGTCGACCCGAACGAGGTCGTCAAGGTCGGCGACGAGATCGAGGCCCTGGTTCTCCAGAAGGAGGACAAGGAAGGCCGCCTGATCCTCTCGAAGAAGCGCGCCCAGTACGAGCGTGCCTGGGGCACCATCGAGAAGATCAAGGAAGAGGACGGCATCGTCACCGGTACCGTCATCGAGGTCGTCAAGGGTGGTCTCATCCTCGACATCGGCCTCCGCGGCTTCCTCCCGGCCTCCCTGGTCGAGATGCGCCGTGTCCGCGACCTCCAGCCCTACGTGGGCAAGGAGCTCGAGGCGAAGATCATCGAGCTGGACAAGAACCGCAACAACGTGGTCCTGTCCCGCCGCGCCTGGCTGGAGCAGACCCAGTCCGAGGTCCGCCAGACCTTCCTGACGACCCTCCAGAAGGGTCAGGTCCGTTCCGGCGTCGTGTCCTCGATCGTCAACTTCGGTGCCTTCGTGGACCTGGGTGGCGTCGACGGTCTGGTCCACGTCTCCGAGCTGTCCTGGAAGCACATCGACCACCCGTCCGAGGTTGTCGAGGTCGGCCAGGAGGTCACCGTCGAGGTTCTCGACGTGGACATGGACCGCGAGCGTGTCTCCCTGTCGCTGAAGGCGACGCAGGAGGACCCGTGGCAGCAGTTCGCCCGCACGCACCAGATCGGCCAGGTCGTTCCCGGCAAGGTCACCAAGCTGGTTCCCTTCGGTGCGTTCGTCCGCGTGGACGAGGGCATCGAGGGTCTGGTCCACATCTCCGAGCTGGCCGAGCGCCACGTGGAGATCCCGGAGCAGGTCGTCCAGGTCAACGACGAGATCTTCGTCAAGGTCATCGACATCGACCTCGAGCGCCGTCGCATCAGCCTCTCGCTGAAGCAGGCCAACGAGTCCTTCGGTGCCGACCCGGCCTCGGTCGAGTTCGACCCGACCCTGTACGGCATGGCCGCGTCCTACGACGACCAGGGCAACTACATCTACCCCGAGGGCTTCGACCCCGAGACCAACGACTGGCTCGAGGGCTACGAGGCTCAGCGCGAAGCCTGGGAGACCCAGTACGCCGAGGCGCAGGCTCGCTTCGAGCAGCACCAGGCTCAGGTCATCAAGTCCCGCGAGGCCGACGAGGCCGCCGCTGCCGAGGGTGGCGCCGCCGCTCCGGCCGGTGCCCCGGCGGGCGTGTCGGGTGGCTCCTACTCCTCGGAGTCGGACGACAACTCCGGCGCCCTGGCGTCGGACGAGGCTCTCGCCGCCCTGCGCGAGAAGCTGGCCGGCGGCCAGAGCTGAACAGGCTCACCGCTGAGCAGCGCTAGCAGCTAGCGCACCGAGGCCCGTTCCCCTCCGGGGGAGCGGGCCTCGGTCGTTCTCATGGCGGGGTCTCGTGCTCAGGGGTACGCGACCCCGGACCGGTTCTCAGGGCGTGACGGCGATGTTCGTCAGCCCGTACCCGCCGGTCACCGTGTTGGAGGCGTACACCGTCGTCCGGCAGCCGCCGCTCTGATGGGTCACGTGGATCGCCAGCCGCTTCGGGCCGGTGGCGCCCGTCAGGTCCGCGTGGTTGTCGCGGAAGACGGTCCCGCATCCCCAGCCGCTCTGCTGGCTGTGCGTCTCGAAGCCGTTGTTGGTCGTGTTCACCCCGCGGTTGCCCTCGACCAGCACGTTGTTGCCCTTCACGTCGACCCACGAGTCGTCGTAATGGACACCGGTCAGCCCGCGCCCGTCGAAGGTGTTGCCGATGATCCGGGCCCCGGTCGTCCCCTCCTTGATGTCGACGCTCTCGCCGCCGACGTCCGGCCCGATCAACGTTGTCGATGATCAGGGCGTTGTCGCTGCGGTCGGTGAGCGTGTTGGCACTGCCGACGTACACCCCCTCGCCCATGCCGCGCCCGTCGTTCCCGGTGTCGTAAATGCGCGAGTTCTTCAGGACCGCGTTCCGGCTGGAGTTGCGGAAGTGCACCCCCTCCATGTCCAGGCCGTGCACGGTGACCCCGTCGATCACCACCCCGTCCGCCGCGTCGGTCATGATTCCCTTCTGGCCACCGGTGACCGTGATCCCGGCGACCGTCCAGTACGAGGCGCCGTCGAGATGCAGCCCGTAGCCGCCGCCGGCGGTGAGCACCGCCCGGGAGGAGCCGGTGAGGACGATCCGTGCCGAGGCGGTGCCGGGCGTCGTGGCCTTGAAATTCCCCGTGTACGTGCCGTCCGCGAGGCGGATCGTGGTGCCGGGGCGCGCGTTGGTGAGCGCCGTTCTGAGCTGGGCGGCGGTCGAGACGTCGACGGTCGCCGCGGCGGCGGGGGAGGGGAGGAGCGGGACGGCGAGGAGGGCCGGGAGCAGGGAGAGGAGCAGCGTTCTCGTGCGCATGGGCTGCCTTCCGGAAGGGGGCTGGTTCGAGTATGTGCACAGAGGTCGAGATGCTGAACGGTGCTGTCCCGAGACGGTAGGGAGGGGCCTTCCGGCTGTCAAGGTCTGGACCAGTCGCGGAGGTGGGAGCCCGCCGAAGGGCGGCGCCGCCGGTACCGGAGGCCATCGGTCCGGTGGAAGATCGCTCCGACGGGAATCACCGCGCCGCGCCCCGCGTTCCCCAGAAGGACACGAGGAGGAGCGGTAATCGTGCTTGATCCCCAGGATTTGTACGTATGGGACCCGAAGGGCCTGGCCGTGGTGGACGTGGCCCTGGCTCAGGAATCGGCCGGGCTGGTCATGCTCTACCACTTCGACGGCTACATCGACGCCGGCGAGACCGGTGAGCAGATCATCGGCCGCATGCTCGACACCCTTCCGCACCAGCTGGTGGCGCGCTTCGACCACGACCGGCTCGTGGACTACCGTGCCCGCCGGCCCCTGCTGACCTTCCGGCGCGACCGATGGACCGCGTACGAGACGCCGTCCATCGAGGTCCGCCTCGTCCAGGACGCCACCGGCGCCCCCTTCCTCGTCCTCTCCGGCCCCGAGCCGGACGTCGAGTGGGAGCGGTTCGCCGCCGCCGTCCGCCAGATCGTGGAGCGCCTCGGCGTCCGCCTCTCCGTCAACTTCCACGGCATCCCCATGGGCGTGCCGCACACCCGCCCCGTCGGCCTGACGCCGCACGGCAGCCGCACCGACCTCATGCCGGGGTACCGCAGCCCCTTCGACGAGGCACAGGTGCCCGGCAGCGCCGAGGCCCTGCTCGAGTACCGGCTCATGGAGGCCGGCCACGACACGCTGGGCGTCGCCGCCCACGTCCCGCACTACGTGGCCCGTTCGCCGTACCCGGACGCCGCCCTGACCGTCCTGGAGGCGGTCACGGCCGCCACCGGCCTGGTGCTGCCCGGCGTCGCCCACGCCCTCCGCTCGGAGGCCCGCCGCACCCAGACCGAGATCGACCGCCAGATCCGTGAGGGCGACGAGGAACTCGTCTCGCTCGTCCAGGGACTCGAGCACCAGTACGACGCCGTCGCCGGCGCCGAGACCCGCGGCAGCCTGGTCGCGGAGCCCGTCGACCTGCCGTCCGCCGACGAACTGGGCCGCGAGTTCGAGCGCTTCCTCGCCGAGCGGGAGGGCGACGTGTAGTGCCCCGGCACCACCCCCTAAGCTGCCGCTCATGCTGAAGGTGGGCCTGACCGGCGGGATCGGCGCCGGCAAGAGTGAGGTGTCCCGGCTGCTCGTCTCGTACGGGGCCGTGCTGATCGACGCGGACCGGATCGCCCGCGAGGTCGTCGAGCCCGGCACGCCGGGCCTCGCGGCCGTCGTGGACGCCTTCGGGGAGGGGATCCTGACCGAGGACGGGACGCTCGACCGGCCCGGGCTCGGATCCCTCGTGTTCGCCGACGCCGAGCGCCTCGCGACCCTGAACGCGATCGTCCACCCGCTGGTCCGGGACCGGTCGGCCGAGCTGGAGGCCGCGGCCGCAGCCGGGGACGTCGTCGTGCACGACGTACCCCTCCTGACCGAGAACGGGCTCGCGCCCCTCTTCGACCTGGTCGTCGTGGTCGACGCCTCCCCCGAGACCCAGCTCGACCGGCTCGTACGGCTCCGGGGCATGGCCGAACAGGACGCCAGGGCCCGGATGGCCGCCCAGGCCACGCGGGAGCAGCGGCGCGCGATCGCGGACCTCGTGATCGACAACGACGGCCCCCTCGACGCCCTCGAACCCCAGGTGCGCGACGTCTGGGACGAGCTGAGGCGCCGGGCCGCCGAGGCCGTCCGGTAGGACGGGCCGGGCTCCGCCGCGGGCCCGGAATGCGGCCGGGACGTCCGGTGTTCAAGCATCCGATCGAGGGAAGGATGCCATCGTGGCCGACAGGAACCCGGAAACGCACGTCATCGACTTCCGCGCCGCCGAGCAGCTGCTCGCCGCGCGGGACCCGCGCGGAGCCGTGAAGCTGCTCGACTCGGTGATCGCCGCCCACCCCGAGAACACCGCCGCGCGCCTCCTGCGGGCCCGGGCCTTCTTCGCCGCCGCCCAGCTGCGGCCCGCCCAGTTGGAGTTCGAGCTGGTCCTGGAGCGGGAGCCGGACAACGCCTTCGCCCACTTCGCCCTCGCCCGCACCCTGGAGCGCTCCGGGCAGCCCGCTCAGGCCACCCGGCACTTCCGCCTCGCCGCCGCGCTCGACCCGAAGCCCGAATACCTGCAGGCCGCCGGGTTCGGCCCGCAGGAGTGACGGGCGGGAGCGGCCCGCTTCAGCGGCGCCGCCCGTCCGGCCCGCCGTGGTCCGGCTCGTAGGGCGGGACGTCCCGGCCCGGCTGCCAGTGCGGGCCCTGCCGCAGATGGCGCAGCACCAGGACGAGGTCCACCGTGACGACCACGCACAGGACCCCGCACGCGGCGGCCCAGCCAGGGCGCCCCACCAGCGCGAACACGACCGTTCCGAGGACGGCCCACACCAGACCCCAGGCGCTCAGCCAGAACCGCAGGCGCAGGGCGCTGCGCGCGGTCACCGGCTCACTTCCGGTACGCATGACGGCCGGCTCTCCCGTCGGTTCCCCCGCGGACACCTCCAGGATCCCTCCGCGCGGACGGGGAGGAAACCGGCCGGGCCCCCGGCGGGAGCGGCCCCCGGCGCGCGGGGTCAGTGGACCACGCTGTAGCTGTGCCAGGGCCGCGAGCCCGGAGTGATCGAGTTGCCGCTGTTGCTGGGGAGGTACGTGGACTCCCGCCCCCGGCAGTCCCGTGCCTGGTAGAGGATGATGTCGACCAGCGTCTCGTTGTCGACGTCCGTCGCCCCCGCCGGCGCCAGCCGGTGGCAGCCCTTCACCGAGGGGCTCGTCACCATGACCTTCGCCCCGTTCCCGGTCTCGTACGTGAGGGTGCCCACGGCGCTGCGGCCGAGGCCGGAGCAGCCCGCGACCGCGAAGGTGAGCAGGACGGCCCCGGTGGTGGTCGTGAGACGCCGGCGAACGGACATGGCGGTTCCTCTTCTGTCGGGCGACGGTCCCGGCGGCCGGCGCGCGCGGCGGGCGCACGCGACCCCTGGTGCCGCCACCCTGCCGCCCGCCCGCGCTCCCGGCATCCGCTGCTGGGCCGCCCGGGCGAAGCGGCGGACGAGCCCGTTGTCGGACCCCACCCGTAAGGTCGTGACCGAGGCGTACGACCGACGCCGCCACCGGGCCGTACGCACCCGGCACCGAGGAGCGGGAAGGAGGGACCCGGCATGACCCACACGTGGACGACCGCCGCCGCCGTGTTCCTGCCCGCCGCCCTCCCGCGCGAGGGCCGCGTCGCGTACTGGGCCCCGGACGGCGCCGCCCTGCCCGACCTCTCCGGCGTCCCCGGGGCGGAGGCCGCCGAGCTGACCGTGGTCCGGCGGCACGGCGCGGGAGCCCGCGCCGTGACCGTCCCCTCCGTGACCCTGCCCGTCGACACCGCCCTGCCCCTCCTCACCGCTGCCCGCCACCACCCGGCCGCCCACCCCGCCACCGCCTGCTGGGGCGCCGCCGCGCTGCACGCCCTGCACGTCGCGGCCCGGGGCCGTACGCTGCCCGGTCTCACCGCCGACGACCTGGACGCCTGGCGGGCCGGCCCCCTGGACGCCGACGACATCGCCCACCTGCGGGCCGTGGCCGCCGCCATGCCGTACGAGGCGCACCCCGTGCCCGTCCCCGGCCGGGGTCCGCTGCGGCTGCCCGAGCCGGAGGCGCTCGTCCGCGCCTTCCTCGACGCCGTCGCCGACACCCTGCCCCGCACCCCCGCCGCCGCCCACGCGGTCGGCGCCCCCTTCGCCGCACGGGAACCCCAGCACCTTCCCCGCGCGCGTGCCTGGGCGGCCGAGGCGGCGGCCGGCATGGACGCGGGCGTACGCGTCTCGCTCCGCCTCGACCTGTCCGGGTACGAACTCTTCGACATCGCCGACGGGACACCGGCCGAGGACGGCGCCGACGGCGGGGAGCGCCAGGCCGCCGCGGCCCTCCTCCAGGTGCACAGCCTCGCCGACCCGACCCTCGTCATCGACGCCGCCGGTCTCTGGGCGGGGGAGGGCGAGCACTTCGGACCGCGCGCCCGCATCGACGCCCTCCTCGCGCTGCGCCGGGCCGCCCGGGTCTGGCCGCCGCTCGCCCGGCTCCTGGAGCGGGACGTGCCCGACGTCCTCGCCCTCACCGAGGACGAGCTGTACGAGCTCCTCGGCCCGGCCGCCGCCCGGCTCGCCGACGCCGGGGTCGCCGTCCACTGGCCGCGGGAACTCGCCCGCTCCCTCAGCGCCTCCGCCGTCGTCCGCCCCGCCCGCCAGGCCCCCGGCTCCGCGACCGACGGCACCTCCTTCTTCGACAGCGAGGAACTGCTCCGCTTCAACTGGCAGCTCGCCCTCGACGGCGATCCGCTGACCGAGCGCGAGATGGACCTCCTCGCCGAGGCCCACCGGCCCGTCGTCCGGCTCCGTGACCAGTGGGTGGTCGTCGACCCCGCCCTCGTCCGCAAGGCCCGCAAGCGGGAGCTGGGCCTCCTGGAGCCGGTGGACGCCCTCGCCGTGGCCCTCACCGGCACGGCGGAGGTGGACGGCGAGACCGTCCCCGCCGTCCCCGTCGGCGCGCTCGCCACCCTCCGCGACCGGCTCGTCGCCGGCCCCGAGGCCGTGCAGGCCCCGCCCGGCCTGACGGCCACCCTGCGGGACTACCAGCTCCGCGGACTCGCCTGGCTCGACCTCATGACCTCGCTCGGTCTCGGCGGCTGCCTCGCCGACGACATGGGCCTCGGCAAGACGGTCACCCTCATCGCGCTCCATCTGCGCCGCGCCCACCCCGCGCCCACCCTGGTCGTCTGTCCGGCCTCCCTCCTCGGCAACTGGCAGCGGGAGGTCCGCAAGTTCGCGCCCGGCGTGCCCGTCCGCCGCTTCCACGGCGCGGAGCGCAGCCTCGACGGAGCCGACGGCGGATTCGTCCTCACCACCTACGGCACCATGCGCACCAGCGCCGCCGAACTGGCCGCGCAGCGCTGGGGGATGGTCGTCGCCGACGAGGCCCAGCACGTCAAGAACCCGTTCTCCGCCACCGCCCGGGCCCTGCGCACCATCCCCGCCCCCGCCCGGGTCGCCCTCACCGGCACCCCCGTGGAGAACAACCTCTCCGAACTCTGGGCGATCCTCGACTGGACCACCCCCGGCCTCCTCGGCCCGCTCAAGGCCTTCCGCTCCCGTCACGCCCGCGCCGTGGAGAACAGCGAGGAGATCGACAACGACGAGGCGGTGCGGCGGCTCGCCCGGCTCGTGCGGCCCTTCCTGCTGCGCCGCCGCAAGTCCGACCCCGGCATCGTCCCCGAACTGCCGCCGAAGACGGAGTCGGACCACCCCGTGCCCCTCACCCGTGAACAGGCCAGTCTCTACGAGGCCGTCGTCCGCGAGACGATGACGCTCATCGGGGAGGCCGAGGGCATGGCCCGCCGCGGGCTGATCATGAAACTGCTGACCTCCCTCAAGCAGATCTGCAACCACCCGGCCCAGTACCTCAAGGAGGAGGCGCCGCGCGGCGCCGGCACCGCCCGGCTGGCCGGCCGCTCCGGCAAGCTGGCACTCCTCGACGAGCTCCTCGACACGATCCTCGCCGAGAACGGGTCCGTGCTCGTCTTCACCCAGTACGTGACGATGGCCCGACTCCTCGCCGACCACCTGGCCGCCCGGGGGGTCCCCGCCCAACTGCTGCACGGCGGCACACCGGTGGCCGAGCGCGAGCGGATGGTCGACCGCTTCCAGTCCGGCGAGGTACCCGTCTTCCTGCTCTCCCTCAAGGCGGCCGGCACCGGCCTCAACCTCACGCGGGCCGGTCACGTCGTGCACTACGACCGCTGGTGGAACCCGGCCGTCGAGGAGCAGGCCACCGACCGGGCCTACCGGATCGGCCAGACCCAGCCCGTCCAGGTCCACCGGCTGGTCGCCGAGGGCACGGTGGAGGACCGCATCGCCGAGATGCTCCGCGCCAAGCGGGCCCTGGCCGACGCCGTCCTCGGCTCCGGGGAGGCCGCTCTCACCGAACTCACCGACCGGGAACTCGCGGACCTGGTGTCCCTGAGGAGGCCCTCGTGAACCGCACCGGAGGCCGAGGCCCCGGACGGGCCGGTGCCGCGCGCGAGGCGGCCGCCCGCCACGACGACCGGCGCCGCTCGTTCCCGCAGCTCGCGCCCCGGACCGGGGACGACGGCCGGTTCGCCGCCACCTGGTGGGGCAACGCCTGGGTGGAGGCCCTGGAGAACACCGCCCTGGACACGGCCCGCCTGGCCCGGGGCAAGGCCTACGCCGGGCGCGGCCACGTCGACGCGATCACCGTCACCCCCGGCCGGGTCGTCGCCTACGTCCACGGCAGCCGGCCCCGCCCGTACCGGACCGAGATCCGGATGCGCACCCTCGGCGACGACGGCTGGGAACGCTTCCTCGACGAGGTCACCGCCCGCCCCGAACACATCGCCGCGCTCCTCGACAAGGACGTGCCGCACGCCCTGGAGGCCGTCACCGGACTCCTGCCCGCCCCCGGCGACCTGGTCCCGGACTGCTCCTGCCCGGACGACGGCTACCCCTGCAAGCACGCCGCCGCCCTCTGCTACCAGGCCGCCCGGCTGCTCGACGAGGACCCGTTCGTCCTCTTCCTCATGCGGGGACGCGGGGAGCGGGAACTCCTCGCCGAGTTCACCCGGCGCAACGCGGCCCTGTCCGCCGCGGAGGCCTCCTCCGCGGCGCCGCCCCTGCCCACCGTGCCCGCGCGCGAGGCCCTCGACGCCGCGGCCGGAACCGGACTCCCGCCGCTGCCCCCGCCGCTGCCGGTCCCCGACCGGCCCGGCCGCCCCGCCGTCTTCCCGCCGGACCCCGCGGCTCCCGACCCGCTCGCCCTCGACCTCCTCGCCACCGAGGCCGCGGCCCGCGCCCACACCTTCCTCCTCACCGGCACCGACCCGGTCGCCGCGCTGACGCCCTGGCAGGACGCCGTACGGCTGGCCGCCGCGCACCCTGGTTCCGGGCTCACCGCCTCGACCCGCGCGCTCTACCGCGACCTCGCCCACGCCCTCGGCCGCACCTCCACGGACCTCGCGCGCGCCGTCGCCGCCTGGCGGCAGGGCGGCGCCGAGGGCCTCGCCGTCCTGGAGGAGCCCTGGGACCCGCCGGCCGGACCCTTCGACCGGGCCAGACCCGCCCTGCTCGCCGCCGACTTCCCCGCCTTCCGCCCCTGGCGCAACCGGCTGAGCACCGACGCCCTCCAGCTCCGTCTCGGCCGTGACGGTCTCTGGTACGGGTACGAGTCGGACCCCGGCCGCGACGACTGGTGGCCGCGCGGCGCCCCCGACGCCGACCCGGTCGGAGCCCTCACGGACCTTCTCGGCGGGTGACGGACAGGTGAACCCAACCCCACTCGTTGGAGTGAATCACGCCAACGAGAGGATCCGGCGCACGTGTTCGGTGCGTTTATTCCGGTACGGGCACTCGCCCGTGTACACCTCCGGAAGGCAGGAAGCCATGAGGCAGATTCGCCGAAGTGGTCTGGCCACACTGATGGTCACGGGTGGGGCGCTCGCTCTCTCGGCGGGCGTCTCCCACGCCGACTCCGGCGCACAGGGCGCCGCGGTCGGCTCGCCGGGAGTGGCGTCCGGCAACACGGTGCAGGCGCCGGTGCACGTACCGGTCAACGTCTGCGGCAACACGGTGAACGTCGTCGGACTGCTCAACCCGGCCTTCGGCAACAGCTGTGCGAACCACTCCGCCGAGCCCGCGGGCTACGGCGAGGACAGCGGCGGCCGCGCGCACAAGGACCTGCCCGGCACCCCGCGCGGCGGGGAGCAGGGCGGCTCCCACGGTGGCGGTTCCCACGGCGGCGGATCCTCCAACGGCGGTGGGGCCACCGCCGAGGGCACGGCCCAGGGTTCGCCCGGTGTGCTCTCCGGGAACGTCGTCCAGGCCCCCGTCCACGTCCCGGTCAACGTCAGCGGCAACTCCGTCAACGTGATCGGCATCGGCAACCCGGCCTTCGGCAACACCTCGGTCAACGGCCCGGTGACGCCGCCGAAGCCGGAGCTGCCCGAGCAGCCGGTCGAGAACCCGACGCCGCGTCCCCAGACCCCCGCCCCCGTGCGGAACGTGCCGGTGCCGCAGGACGACGAGGCCCCGCGCCCCGCGCCCGCGCCCGCGCCGCAGGGCGAGGCGAGCGGCCCCGCGCTGGCCGCCACCGGCGCCGACGCCCTCGGCTACGTGCTCCCGGCGAGCGCCGCGCTGCTCCTCGGCGGCGCCCTGCTGTACCGCCGCGCCCGCCGCGCCGGCGACACCGAGACGGCCGGCCGGGCCTGACCGTCCGGGACGCCCGCCCCGGCCGCGGGTCCGTCGGCTCACCAGCCGTCAGCCCCGGTCGCGGCCGTGGCCGTCCTCCCCGCCGTACCGCCAGGCCCGGAGCACCGCCTCGATGGCGGGTGCCACCCTCGTCCGGGCCTGGTGACGGGGCACGCCCCGCATGAGTAGCGTGTCGTAGGGGGTGTCGACGTGCCGTACGGACGCCCGCACCGCGGCCGTGACGGCGCCCGGGTCCAGGGCCCGGCCCGCCGCCGTGCGTCCCACCCGGCCGCTGCCCTTCACCGAGGCGTGCACCGCGACCTCCCGCGCCCGCTCCGCCGGGATCGACGGGAACAGCCGCAGGATCTCCGCCTCCAGGGCCGCCGTGATCCCGGCGTCGCGGACCGCGCGCCGCTCCGCGTCCCGGGCCCGCCGCCTGGCCCGCGCCTCCGCGTCCGCCAGGCAGGCCGCCTCGGCCCGGGCGAGCGCCTCCTCCTCGACGAGCAGCCCCTGCCGCTCGTACCGCGTACGGCGCCGGTTGTGCCGGACGACCACCGCCCACAGGGCGCTGTTCTCCCGGGCGCGCCGGGTGAGGGCCGTGTCACCGCGCGGCAGGAAGACCAGGTGCCCCAGGTCCGCGCAGTCCAGGCACACCGGTGCGTTGAACTCCAGGATCATCCGCGGCAGAGGTCCTTGCCGGCACTCGGAGCAGCGGCGTCCGCGCAGCGGCTCGACGACGACGGGAGCGACCAGGTCCACGGCCGGTCTCCCTCAGCGCACGCCGGGGGCGGCGGCCGTGACGAACCGGGCCAGTGCCTGCTGCGCCCGGTCCGAGCGGCGGGCGCGCTCCTGCGCGTCAGCCGCCTCGTGCATGCAGTGGGTCTCCTTGAAGGCGGCCTCCGCGAGACGCCGGACATCGGGGTCTTCGCAGACCAGCTGCACCCGGAACAGGGCCTGCCGGGCCGCGGTCCGCTGCCGGTAGGAGGCGAAGCGGGACTCCTCGGCCTCCTCGGAGCCCGGCTCCTCCGCCGCCCGGAACCAACGGTCGTTCTGGCTGTGCCGGTAGTCGACCAGCGCGCCCGCGAACGCGCTGAAGGTGGCGATCCGCTCCTGCCGGAGCTGCTCGCTCCGGGCGAGCGCGGCCGTGCGCTCGGTGGCCCGCCCCTGGAACCAGTGCGTCGCGATCACACCCAGAAGTGTTCCCGCCACGGCTGTCAGTGCCGCGTCCATGACCGGTCGTCCCTCCCGCGCCGACACGGATCCGTAGATCCCCCCACCCTCCGATCATGACAGCCGGAGGGCCGGGCGTCACTGCCGGTAGCCGTTGAGGAAGCGCCCGATGCGGCTGATCGCGGCGTCGAGGACGTCGGCGTGCGGCAGGGTCAGAATGCGGAAGTGGTCCGGGCTCGGCCAGTTGAATCCCGTCCCCTGCACGACCTGGATCTTCTCGCGCAGCAGCAGGTCGAGCACGAACTTCTCGTCGTCGTGGATCCGGTGCACGGCCGGGTCGAGGCGCGGGAAGGCGTACAGGGCGCCCTTCGGCTTCACGCAGGAGACGCCGGGGATCTCGTTGAGCTTCTCCCAGGCCCGGTCGCGCTGTTCGCGCAGCCGGCCGCCCGGGGCGGTCAGCTCGTCGATCGACTGCCGGCCGCCGAGCGCGGCCTGGATGGCGTACTGGGCGGGGGCGTTGGCGCAGAGCCGCATGGAGGCCAGCATGGTGAGGCCCTCCAGGTAGTTCCTCGCGTGCTGCTTCGGGCCGCTGACGACGAGCCAGCCGGAGCGGAAGCCGGCCACCCGGTAGGTCTTGGACAGACCGCCGAAGGTCAGGACGACGAGGTCGGGAGCGAGGGAGGCGGCCGGGTGGTGGACGGCGTCGTCGTAGACGATCCGGTCGTAGATCTCGTCGGCGAACACCATCAGCCCGTGGCGGCGGGCCAGGTCGAGGATGCCCTCCACGACCTCCTTCGGATAGACCGCGCCCGTGGGGTTGTTGGGGTTGATGACGACCACGGCCCGGGTCCGGTCGGTGATCTTCGACGCCATGTCCTCGAGGTCCGGGTACCAGTCGGAGGACTCGTCGCACAGGTAGTGCACGGCCTTGCCGCCGGAGAGCGTGGTGACCGCCGTCCAGAGCGGGAAGTCCGGGGCCGGGATCAGGACCTCGTCGCCGTCCTCCACCAGGGCCTGGACGGCCATGGAGACGAGTTCGGAGACGCCGTTGCCGAGGAAGACGTCGTCCACGTCGACCCCGGGCACGCCCATCTCCTGGTAGCGCTGGGCGACGGCCCGGCGGGCGGAGAGGATGCCGCGCGAGTCCGTGTAGCCGTGGGCCCGGGGGAGCATCCGGATCATGTCCTGGACGATCTCCTCCGGGGCCTCGAAGCCGAAGAGGGCCGGATTGCCGGTGTTGAGGCGCAGGACGCTGTGGCCCGCCTCCTCCAGCGCGTTGGCGTGCTCGATGACCGGGCCGCGGATCTCGTAGCAGACCTCGTTCAGCTTGCTCGACTGCCGGAACTCCATGTCCGCACTCCCCAGGTCCCCGGAAACTGTTGGTGCTTGGTTTTACCAAGTTCGAGCTTGGAAAGTCCAACAACATGTCTAGACTGCGGGACATGCCACGTCAGCCACGCCGCCGCAGCTACGACCAGCACTGTGCCGCCGCCCACGCCCTCGACCTGGTCGGCGACCGCTGGACCCTGCTCGTCGTCCGTGAACTCCTCGCCGGACCGCGCCGCTACACCGACCTGCACGCCGATCTCCCCGGCGTCAGCACCGACATGCTCGCCGGCCGCCTCAAGGACATGGAGGCCACCGGACTCGTCACCCGCCGCCGTCTGCCGCCCCCCGCCTCGGCCTCGGTGTACGAACTCACCCCGCGCGGACGGGACCTTCTCCCCGTCCTGCGCGCCCTGGCCGACTGGGGCGCGCAGGACCTCGCCGAACCGCGCCCGACCGACGCCGTCCGGGCCCACTGGTTCGCCGTCCCGCTCCTCGGACCGCTCGCGGAACTGGGCCCCGGACTCGTGCAGGTGACCCTGGACGAAGGCGAGTTCCACGTACGGATCGGGGCCGACGGCAGCCTCGCGTACGGGGACGGGGCGGCCGGCGACCCCGACGTACGACTCCGTACGGACGCGGCGACCTGCCGGGCGCTCGCGGCGGGGCGGCTCACGCCGGCCGAGGCCCTGGACAGCGGCCGGGCCGAACTGCGCCGGAGCGGGTCCGCCGCCGAACCGGCCACGTCGGACGTGCGCTGAGCGGGACCCCCAGGAAGTGGACGGCGGGGGCCGCGGTCAGGTCCGGACGGCGGCCAGGGCGGCGGCGAGACGGTCCCGGGCCGCCGTCTGCGCCGCGATCCGCGCGTCCAGGACGGCCAGCCGTTGACGGGCGATCCGCAGGCCCCCCTCGGACGGCGGGGCCGAGGCGAGGTCCCCGTCGAGGCACTCGCGGAAGGCGGCGACGTCCTCCAGGGTGAGCCCGGCGTCCAGCAGATGGCGGATGTTGGCCACCCGGCCCACCGCCGACTCCTCGTACACCCGGTAGCCGTTGGCCGCCCGGGCGGAGACGAGGAGACCCGCCTGCTCGTAGTGGCGCAGGGCCCGCGCCGAGACACCCGTCCTGCGGGCCAGTTCACCGATGCGCACGCGCACCACCTCCCGCGTTGTTCTACCACCGGGCGGACACGCGGGCGGTGGGGCCATGACTCAGGTCACCAGGGCGCCGCCGTCGACGGGCAGGACGGTCCCGGTCAGATAGGCGGCCTCGGGCGCGGCGAGCGCGGTGATCGCCCACGCGACCTCCTCCGGCCGGCCGAGCCGCCGCAGCGGCGTATGGGCGAGCTGCCACTCCCGTACCGCCCGGAGGCGTTCCGGTGACAGCCCCATGTGCTCCCCGATCGGTGTCTCGATCGCACCGGGGGCGACCGCCACCACCCGGACGCCGTCGGGCGCGAGGTCCAGCGCCCAGCAACGGGTGAGGGTCTCCAGGGCGCTCTTGGTCGCCGGGTAGACGGAGCTGCCCGGCCAGCCGCGCTGCCCGATCGCCGTCGTCACGTTGACGACCACGCCGCGCGACTCCCGGAGCGCCGGGACGGCCGCCTGGGTGAGCAGGACCGGGGCGAGGAGGTTCGTCTCCAGGAGCGGCGCCAGGGTGGTCCGGTCGAGGGTGCCGAGCGGGCCGCCGGCCGCGATCCCGGCGTTGTTCACGAGGACGTCGAGGCGGCCGTGACCGGTGAGCGCGGTGCGGACGATCTCCTCCGGCGAGCCTTCCGCCGTCACGTCGAGAGGCAGCGGGTGGATGCGGGGATGGCCGTCGGCCGTCTCGCGCAACGGTTCCGGCCTGCGCCCCACGGCGACGACGGCCGCTCCCTGCCCGGCGAAGGCGCGCGCGGTGGCCCGGCCGATGCCGGTACCCGCGCCGGTGACGACGACGACCCTGGTGGGTGAGGTGGTGTTCATGGACCCGGTGGTCGAACCCTGACGCCAGTGGCAAGGTCAAACGCGGTCGCGCGCGGGGCGGTGGCGGACGGCGGGAGAGGAGCGGGCAGGATGAGCGGAATGCGATACGAGCCGATCACCTGGGGCCGGCTGGCGGGCCGGCTCGGCGCCCACCTCGACCGGGCGACCCCCCGCGACGGAAGCGACTGGCTGAAGGTCGGGCTCGACGGACCGCCGGCCGCGCCCGGAGGCGAACTGGCCGCGAACCTCGCCGAACAGCTGAGGGCACGCGGCCGGGCCGTCCACGTCGTCGCGACCGACGGCTTCCTGCGGCCCGCCTCCCTCCGGTACGAGCACGGCAAGCAGGACCCCGACGCGTACTACGGCGAATGGGTCGACACCGGGGCCCTCTGGCGGGAGGTCTTCACGCCCCTGGAGCCGGGCGGCACCGGACGGGTGCTGCCCGACCTCTGGGACCCGGCGCGGGACCGCGCCACCCGCAGCCCGTACGTGACGCTGCCGCCCGGCGGGGTGCTGATCGTGCACGGGCCGTTCCTCCTCGGGCACTGGTTCCCCTTCGACCTCACCGTCCACCTGCGCCTCTCGCCCGCCGCACTCGCCCGGCGCACCGAGGAGGCCTGGACCCTGCCGGCCTTCGCCCGGTACGCCGCCGAGGTCGACCCGGCCGGCACCGCCGACGTCGTCGTGCGCGCCGACGACCCGCGCCACCCGGCGTGGACGGGGATCGACCGGTAGGGGTGCCGTGCTTCCGTGGCCGGAGTGGTGCCGGAGCCGTGCCGTGCTGCCGGGGGCGCGGCACGGGAGCCGTACCGCGCCGTGCCATCGCTCACGCCGTGCCGTCGACCCTGCCCTCGCCCTCCGCCACGTCCTCCGGCCGGCCGCCCACCCGGGTGACCGCCTCCGCGCCCGCGCGGCAGCCCGCTTCCGCCGCTTCGGCGGGGGTCGCGCCCGCGAGGCGGGCGGCCAGGAAGGCGCCGGTGAACGCGTCGCCGGCGCCGGTCGAGTCGACCAGTCGGTCCGGGCCGACCGGGGGCGCCGGGACGCGGGCCGTGACCGCGCCGCCCTCGGCGATCAGCGCTCCGCCCGCGCCGAGGGTGACGACCACCAGGGGAAAGCGCCGGCTGAGCGTGGCCGCCGCCGTGGCGGGCGAGGAGCGGCCGGCGAGCAGGCGGGCCTCGCCGGCATTGGGCAGCAGGGTCTCCGCGCCCGCGGCCCTGGCCAGGAACCGGTCCGGGCCGAGCCCGGCGAGGAAGCCCGCCGACGCCGGGTCCACGCTCACCGGCACCCCCGCCGACCGGGCGTCCCGCAGCGCCCGCCGGGCCACCTCCCGGCTCGGGGCGGCGAAGAACAGGTAGCCGGAGAGGTGGAGCCGGGCGACCCCTTCCAGGAGCCCCGCCGACCAGTCGCCGGGGGAGAGGCGCAGGGCGGCTCCGCTGTCGGTCAGGAACGTGCGCTCCGCCGAGGTGTCCACCAGGGCGATCACGGTCGCCGTCGCCGCCTCCGGGTCGCGTACGAGGACCGGCCGCACGCCCGCGCGCCGCAGGGCCCGCTCGTGCCAGTCGGCCGCGTCCGTACCGACCCGGCCGAGCAGCCGCACCTCGGCCGCCGAACGGGCTGCCCAGCAGGCGGCGTTGGCGCCGGCCCCGCCCGGCAGGGTGCGGATCTCCGCCGCCGTGTCCGTGGCGGGTGCCAGCGGGGTCCGGTGCCGGGCGACGACGTCCGTGACCACGTCCCCGACGACCAGGAGCGCACCGCCCGAGGCGCTCACCGCCCGCCCGCGGCGTACGCCTCCGCGATGCGCGCCGCGAGCCGGACGTTGCCCCGCACCGCCGCCAGGTTGGCCTCCAGGGACGCGCCGTCCGTGTGGGTCGTCAGGTACTCCAGGAGGAAGGGCGTCACCGCCTGGCCCGTGACGCCCTTCTCCCTCAGCTCGGCGAGCCCCCGCGCGAGCACCCGGTCGTGCAGTGCCGGGTCCAGCTGTTCCGCCTCCGGCACCGGGTTGGCCACCACGAGCGCCGACCAGGGGGCGCCGAGGCCGTCCCGCGCCCGCATGACCTCCGCCACCTCCCCGGGGCTGCGCAGCGTCCAGTCGACCGGTTCGCCGGAGGAGGCCAGGTAGAAGCCGGGGAAGGTGTCCGTGCCGTACCCGACGACCGTCACGCCCAGGGTCTCCAGCCGCTGGAGCGTCGCCGGCACGTCGAGGATCGACTTCACGCCCGCGCACACCACGGTGATCCCGACCCGGGCGAGCAGCCGCAGGTCGGCGGACTCGTCCTGGGTCTCGCGCCACTCGCGGTGGACCCCGCCGAGTCCTCCGGTGGCGAAGACGCGTATGCCGGCCGCGTCCGCCAGGAGGGCCGTCGCCGAGACCGTCGTCGCGCCGGTCGCACCCGTCGCGAGGGCGGGGCCCAGGTCCCGGTGCCCCAGCTTCCGCACCGCCGGATCCTCCGCGATCCGGGTCAGCTCGGCCCGGTCCAGGCCGACCCGGGCCGTGCCGTCGACGACGGCCACCGTCGCGGGGACGGCGCCCCCGGCCCGTACCGCCTCCTCCAGTTCCACGGCCACGGCCAGGTTGCGCGGGCGCGGCAGACCGTGGGCGATGATCGTCGATTCCAGCGCGACGACGGGACGGCCCTCGTGGAGCGCCTCCCGTACCTCTTCGGACACCTGTGTGGGCATGCTCCATCCCTGGCGCGGGCGCGCGTCCGGCAAACCTCGGTGGCGCACACCGGACACCCTCCCGGCCCGTCCGCCCCGGCCGCTACAGTCACCGCCCATGACGACCACTCATGACCTGCCGTCCTTCGCCGTGCACATTCCGGACGCCGTACTCGAACCCGAGCCGCTCGATCCCGCGCAGATCGTCTCCGGGGCCCCGGAGGTCTCGGGGAAGGTGCTGTGGGAGTCGGCCGACGGCACGCAGGTGCGCGGCATCTGGCAGATCACGCCCGGGGTCGTCACGGACACGGAGGCCGACGAGTTGTTCGTGGTGGTCAGCGGGCGGGCGACGGTCGAGGTCGAGGGCGGGCGGACCCTGGAGATCGGCCCGGGCGACGCCTGCGTGCTGCGCGAGGGCGACCGGACCACCTGGACGGTGCACGAGACGCTCCGCAAGGCGTACCACATCAGTCTCTGACCCGCCGTGCGCGACGGGCCGGTGACAGCCCTTCACCTTCCCGTCGCCCCTTCCGTCCCACCCGTCCCGCGTGCAACTCCGGTCGGGCGGAGGCCTGTCCAAGGTCTGGAAGGAAACCTTCCTGTCCGATAGCATCCCCGGCGGCGGCTCGGCGCGGCGGCCCCTCCCCGGGACGTGACGCGCTCAGCGAGAGCTCTGACCCGGCCGCCGTGCACGGCTCGCCGTGGGGTGCCCCGCGCGCCTCACGGGCCGGACGCCGCGCCCCACGGGCCCGCCCGGGGGCCGGCGTCCGCGCCCCCGCGCGCCCGGCCGTGCTCCGCACCGGTGTCCAGCTCTCGCCACCCTCAGGCCAGGGAGTCCGGGTATGCGCCCGTCCGTCTCAGCCCCCCTCCGTCCCCGCCCCACCCTCCTCACGACCGTCCGTCCGCCGTTCCTCCTCGCCGCCCTCCTGGCACTCGTCGGCGGTCTCCTCCTCGCCCAGCCCGGCCGGGCGGGAGCCGCCGCCGACCCGCTGATCTCCCAGGGACGGCCCGCCACCTCCTCCTCGATCGAGGACGCCACCTTCGGCCCCGAGAAGGCCGTCGACGGCGTCGCCACCACCCGCTGGGCCAGCGCCGAGGGCTCCGACCCGCAGTGGATCACCGTCGACCTCGGCCCCTCCGCCACCGTCTCCCGGGTCCGCCTCGTGTGGGAGGTCGCGTACGCCCGGACCTACCGCGTCGAGATCTCCGCCGACAACGTCGCCTGGACCACCCTCGCCACCGAGAGCGCGGGCAACGGCGGCACCGACGACTGGACCGGCCTCACCGGGCAGGGGCGCTACCTGCGCGTGTACGGCACCTCGCGCGGCACCCCGTACGGCTACTCCCTGTACGAACTGGAGGTGTACGGCACCGGCGGCGGCACGCCCCCGCCCACCGGCGCCTTCACCGTCGTCGCCGCCGGGGACATCGCGGACCGGTGCACCGCGTCCAGCAGTTCCTGCGCCCACCCCAAGACGGCCGCGCTGGCGCAGCGCCTCGCGCCCGCCTTCCACGTGACGATGGGCGACAACCAGTACGACGACGCGATGCTCTCCGACTTCCGCGCCTACTACGACAAGACCTGGGGCGCCTTCAAGGCCAAGACCCGGCCCGTCCCCGGCAACCACGAGACCTACGACCCGGCCGGACCCCTCGCCGGCTACAAGTCCTACTTCGGCGCGATCGCCTACCCGCAGGGCAAGCCGTACTACAGCTACGACCACGGCAACTGGCACTTCGTCGCCCTCGACTCCAACTCCTTCGACGACCCCGCCCAGATCCAGTGGCTCAAGGACGACCTCGCCCGCACCACCAAGGGCTGCGTCGCCGCCTACTTCCACCACCCGCTCTACTCCTCCGGCGGCCACGGCAACGACCCCGTCTCCCGGCCGGTCTGGAGGATCCTCTACGACGCCAAGGCCGACCTGGTCCTCAACGGGCACGACCACCACTACGAGCGCTTCGCCCCGCAGGACCCCGACGGCCGGGCCACCGCCGACGGCATCGTCGAGATCGTCGGCGGCATGGGCGGCGCCTCCCCGTACCCGATCGAGACCGTCCAGCCCCACAGCCAGAAGCGGATCAGCGGCCCCTACGGCGTGCTGAAGCTGGACCTCACCGACACCACCTACACCTGGCAGTTCGTCGGAGTGGACAACCAGGTCAAGGACTCCGCCCCGACCTACCGCTGCCACTGATGTACCTCGCGACCACCGGTCGCCCGGACGTGGGGGGGGGGCCCCCCCGCGGGGCGGGGGCCCCCCCCCCCCCCCCCCACCCCCCCCCGCCCCCCCCCCCCCCCCACCCCCCCCCCCGGGGGGGGGGCCCCCCCCCCCCCCCCCCGCCCG